>NZ_JBSGJA010000026.1:0-132793 GCF_053605345.1 Amycolatopsis sp. NPDC003865
ATGCCGGCGAAGGTGGCGAACACGATCGTGCCGTAGAGCACGTAGTGGAAGTGCGCGACGACGAAGTAGCTGTCCGACACGTGGAAGTCGATCGCCGGCGCGGCCAGCATGATGCCGGTCAGGCCGCCGAAGAGGAACGTGACGATGAAGCCCATCGAGAAGATCATCGGCGTCTCGAAGGACAGCTGGCCCTTCCACATCGTGCCGATCCAGTTGAAGAACTTGATGCCGGTCGGGACGGCGATCAGGAACGTCATGAAGGAGAAGAACGGCAGCAGCACGGCGCCGGTGGCGTACATGTGGTGCGCCCACACCGCGACCGACAGGGCCGCGATCGCCAGCGTCGCCCACACCAGGCTCTTGTAGCCGAACAACGGCTTGCGGCTGAAGACCGGGAAGATCTCCGAGACGATGCCGAAGAACGGTAGCGCGACGATGTAGACCTCGGGATGGCCGAAGAACCAGAAGAGGTGCTGCCAGAGGA
Organism: Amycolatopsis sp. NPDC003865; assembly: GCF_053605345.1. NCBI lineage: Bacteria > Bacillati > Actinomycetota > Actinomycetes > Pseudonocardiales > Pseudonocardiaceae > Amycolatopsis > Amycolatopsis sp. NPDC003865. Next base: position 485 of record NZ_JBSGJA010000026.1, read on the forward strand.
TCACACCGCCGTTTTCGGGGTCGAACACGTGCGCCCCGAGGTGCCGGTCCGCCAGCAGGCCCATCAGAGCCGCGGTCAGGATCGGGAAGGCGAGCAGGATCAGGATCGACGTCACCAGGATGTTCCAGGTGAAGATCGGCATCCGGTACATCGTCATGCCGGGCGCGCGGAGGCAGACCACGGTGGTGACCATGTTGACCGCGCCGAGGATGGTGCCGAGACCGGAGACCACCAGGCCGGAGATCCACAGGTCCGCGCCGACGCCCGGCGAGTGGATCGCGTCCGACAGCGGGGTGTAGGCGAACCAGCCGAAGTCGGCGGCGCCACCCGGGGTCAGGAAGCCGGACAGCACGATCAGGCCGCCGAAGAGGTACAGCCAGTACGAGAACGCGTTCAGCCGCGGGAACGCGACGTCCGGCGAGCCGATCTGCAGCGGGAGCACGAAGTTCGCGAAGCCGAAGAGGATCGGGGTCGCGTACAGCAGCAGCATCACCGTGCCGTGCATGGTGAACAGCTGGTTGTACTGCTCCTGCGACAGGAACTGCTGACCGGGGCGCGCCAGCTCGGTGCGGATGAGCATGGCCATCGCGCCGCCCGCCATGAAGAAGGCGAACGACGTGACCAGGTACATGATCCCGATCTGCTTGTGGTCCGTCGTGCGGAACAACCGCAGCAGGTACGAACCCTTGACCGACTCGCGCGCGGGATACGGGCGCGTCGCGATCGGCTTGGGGGCTACGGCCGTCACTCCTGCCTCCAACACTGAAACCTCGTGGTGGTCATCGTCCGGCCGCCGAGGCGGGCAACGCCCGGTTCAGCGGTCAAGGGGGATCGTAGCCCTCGCTACCGACAGTCGCGCGCACCGGCTGGCAAGATCGGGCCGTGGCCGACGAATACACGCGGACCGCGGTGCGCGCGGCACTGACCGTGACCTCGCGGCTCGGCCTGCGCGAGCACGCGCCCGAGGTGCTCCACGAGCGCTCGAACGTGCTGGTGAGGCTGGGTCCGCTGGTCGCGCGGGTGCCGGGGACCACCCGCCTCGCGCGGCCCGGTCCGGCCTGGCAGGAACGCGATCTGGCGGTGTCGCGGTTTCTCACGGAACGTGGTGTGCGCGTCGTCTCACCGGCCACGGATCCCCCGGCCGGGCCCCATTTCGCCGACGGTCTGCCGGTCACGCTCTGGAACTGGACGCCGCACGATCCGGACCACCGGTACGCACCGGACGTCGTCGCGCGCTCGCTCGCCGAGGTGCACGCGGCGCTGCGCGAGTACCCCGGCGAACTGCCCCGGCGCGGCCCGCTGGAGGACCTCGAACGCATCTTCGCCCGGCACGACCTGGACCCCCGGTTGCCCGCCGAGGCGGCGCGGCTGGCCGCGGCGGCGCCGGACGTCGCCGCGCAGCCGCTGCACGGCGACGCGCACCCCGGCAACCTGATCGCCACTCCCGCCGGGCCGTGCTGGCTGGACTTCGAGGACACCTGGCGCGGGCCGCTGGCCTGGGACCTCGGCATCCTCGCCCGCCAAGGCGGCCCGGAGTACCTCGCGGCGTACCCGGGTGAGGCGGACGAAGAGGTGCTTCGCTTTTTCACCCGGCTGCGGGAGCTGTACGCGGTCGTCTGGCAGTTCGTCATCGCGATCCGCTTCCCGGACCGGCTGGCCGGCGCCCGCTCGGCGCTCGACGCCTACTTCTCGTGAGTCGCCGGGTACCAGGACAGGATCGCCTCGACCACGCCCGCCGGGTCCTCCAGCGGGGTCAGGTGCCCGGCGCCGGGGAGCACCACGAGGGTCGCTCCGGCCAGCGCCTCGACCATGGCGCTCGCCGCCGCCACCGGGGTGATCGGGTCCTCTTCGCCGACGACGACCAGCGCCGGCACCCCCGACTCGCGCAGCAGCTCCACCGAATCCGGCCGCGTCCGCAGCGCGAGCGCCGTCCACGAGATGCCGGCCGGCGGCTGCGATTCGATGATCTCCCGGACGGTCTCGACGACCTCGGGCCGCGTGGCGCGGGTGGACTCGGCCAGCAGGTTCGGCAGGTTGGCCTCGGCGAGCCAGCCCTTGATGCCTTCGTCCTCGACGCGCTTCGCGACGTCCAGCCTGCTCTGCGCGGCCTCGGGTGTGTCGGGCGTGGCCTTGGTGTCGATGAGCACGAGCCCGCCTACCCGCTCGGGCGCCAGCCGCAGCACGGCCATCGCGAGGTAGCCGCCCATCGAGCAGCCGCCGAGCACCACGCGGTCCAGGTCCAGGCGGTCGAGCAGGGCGACGACGTCCCGCGCGGCGTCTTCGAGGCTCGGTTCGCGCTCGGACTCCGGCAGCGGCGAGCGGCCGAGCCCGCGCTGGTCCGGCGTGATCACCCGAAGGTGTGAAGCGAGGGGCTCGCGCACCGCGTTCCACATGCGGGCGTCCAGGGGAAAGGCGTGGAGGAGGACCAGCGGCAGTTCGGTCATGCGGGCCATTTTGTCGGACCCCCGCGCTAGCTTCGCCGATGTGTTCACCGACATCGAAACCGACCGGCTGCTGCTGCGTCCGCTCCACGAGGCGGACCGGCAGGCGATGGTCGACATCCACACCGACCCGCGCACCAACCGCTTCCACCCGGATCCGCCCGACGTCCCGCGCGCGTCGGCGATGTTCTCGGACTGGCTCGCGCACTGGGCCGAGCACGGCTTCGGCTACCCCGCGGTGCTCGAACGCGGGGGCACCGAGGTGCTCGGCATGTGCGGGGTGCGGCTGCGGGAGTTCCACGGCGAGAAGGTGCTGAACCTCGGCTACCGGTTCCGGCCGTCGGCGTGGGGCAAGGGGTACGGGGTGGAGGCCGGGCTGGCGGTGCTGGCGTGGTGCGCCCGCGACCTGCCGTCGCTGCCGGTGCTGGCGAGCGTCAGCGTGGAGAACAAGCCGTCGCTGCGGGTGGCGGAGCGGCTGGGCTTCACCGAGTACACGGAGGAGATGTACGACGGCGCGTACTCGCGTCACTACCGGCGCTGAGCCGGGCGGTGTTTGACAACTCCAGAGTGTTCAGCGGCGGCGGTTCGGCCGGCGCCGGGCCCGGGCGTCCCAGCAGGCCCGGTGCCAGTGCCTGCGGTCGGCGACGGAGCCGGTCTCGTCGGCGGGCCAGACGACGACGTGCGGCGTCCCGGGCCGGATCTCGTGGTCGCAGCCGGGGCAGCGGTAGGTCTTGCCGGCCTGCGCCCCGGGCACGGTCCGCACGAGCCAGTCGCCATCGGTGCCGGATTCGGCGCGCGCCCACCCGGTGGCGGCACCGAGCTCACGTTCGGGCGGCCCACCGTCCGAGCGGCGGCCGGGACGGTTCCGTCGAGGCACGCGGCCCACGGTAAACGGCGGCGGCCGGGGCCGGCCGCCCAGGCCCGCGCGGCTCCGGCCGGGGAGGCCACCACCCCGGAACGCGGGGCGCGAGCGGCCCGGTCCGCGCCGGCCCGGCACCCGGCGCGGACTCAAGCCGCCCGGCCCGGCGCCGTGTCCAACCCTGCATACCGCCGCGCGGCCCGGCCACCCGGCGGCCCTCACCCGGCGGCCCTCACCCGGCGCGGCCTCGAACCGCCCGGCCCGCCACCGGCATCCCTTCCGAGCGGCCCCGGCCACCCAGCGCCCATCACCCAGCGCGGCCTCAAACCGCTCGGCCACCCGGCGCCCATCACCACCGGAGGCCTCAAACCGCCCAGCCCGCCACCGGCATCCCCACCAAGCAGCCCCAGCCACCCAGCGCCCACCACCCGGCGCGGCCCCAAACCGCCCAGCCCGCCACCGGCATCCCCACCAAGCAGCCCCAGCCACCCAGCGCCCACCACCCGGCGCGGCCCCAAACCGCTCGGCCACCCAGCGCCCATCACCACCCGCGGCCTCAAGCCGCCCGTTCCACCGCCCCACGGCCGGCCGCCAATCGGCCCACGATCCCCTCGTGCCCCAGCCCCTCCCAGCCGAGCCGGACCAGCGTCCGCCCGGTCCGGCGGAAGTCCTCCCCGCCGAGCACGGACATGATCGTGATCGCCGCGTCCACCATCGGCGTCGCCACCCCGGCGCACCGCGCGAGCGCCTGCAGCGGCACCAGCGTCGACCGGATGTCCTCGGTCAGGAACCGGTGGTCGAGGCTCGTCGGCGCGGCGATCGTCCGGTACGGCTCCACCGTCCGCAACGCGTCCAGCAGCGTCGTGGCCGGGCACCCGTAGTACCGGTCGAGCACCTCGGTCATCGGCAGCAGCCGCGCGCCGTAGGCCCGCGCGACCAGCGCGAACTCCGCCTCGGTCCGCTCCAGCAGGGCGACCGTCCGCGCCGACACGCCGTCGACGTAGAAGAGCAGCTCCTCCGCGCGGTCGATGGTGCCGAGGTTGGCGAGCGCGATCGGCACGTGCGCGACCGCGCCGAAGTCGTGCAGGCCGCGTTCGACGGGGTTGCGCGCGACCTCCAGCATCGGGAACCACTCGCGCAGCAGCCCGGCGTGCCGTCCGACGGCGGCCGGCGTGCTGCCCGAGATCAAATTCCAGCCCTTGGCGCCCAGCACCGTCACTCCGTGGACGCCGGACGGTCGCGCGGCGAACAGCGCGTCCGTCTCGACGACGTCGACCTCGGGTGCCCCGGCGGCGGCGAGCGCGTGCGCGAATTCGACGCTCCCGCACAGCTTCCCGGAGAACAGCACCACGACCTGCCCGGCGCGCAGGTGCGGCGCGAGCCGGGCGGCGACCTCCGGATAGGCGGTGGTCACGGTGGCGACCAGCACCACGGCCCGCCCGGCGAGCGAGGCGCGGTCGTCGGTCACTTCCCGCAGCGGGAACCGCCCGGCGAACACCCCGCTCGCGACGATCTCCCGCCGGCGCGCGATCTCCGCCACCGCACCGAGGTCCCGCGTGCAGAGGTGCACCGCCAGGCCCCGCGAGGCGAGGTATGCCGCGACAGCCCGTCCCTCACCACCGGCTCCGACGACCCCGATCCCGTCCATTCCGCCCACTCCCCTCACTCGGATACGCAGTGGACGAGTCGGGGCACCGCGAGCGAAAGTTCCGGCGAGGGCACGTTCCCGTGAACCGGACCGGTCAGCCCTGGGCGAGGGCGAGCGGAACCAGCTGTTCGGCGGTGGTGAGCGACCCGTGCTGCCCGATCAACGACGTCTCGACGGCCTCGGCGAGCCCCCGGACCATGCCGAACCGGTCCCGGGCCGCCGCGACGACGTCGCCGATGCGCGGCAGCACCCGGTCGCTGACGGTGTGCCCGAACCACCCTTCGGCGACGGCCTCCTCCCGCGAGCGCACCCAGGCCCGCTCGCCCAGCACCTCGCGCCAGGCCGCGAGGACATCCGCGGCCGCGCCCGGTTCGGTGTAGACGTGCCGGGCGCGCACCTCGCCCCCGAACGTCCGGACGCCGTCCAGGAGTTCCGGGACGTCTTCGAGGTCGAGCTTGTCGTCGACGGTCACCATCCCGTGGTCGGCCACCACGGCCAGCAGGGCGCCGGGCGGCAGACCGTCCACAAGGGACTCGACGAGCCGGTCGATCTGGCGCAGCTGCATCCGCCACGCGGCCGAGCCGGGGCCGTAGACGTGCCCGAGCAGGTCGAGCTCGCTGTGGTAGGCATAGCAGAAGGCGCGGCCGCCGAGCACCGACAACGTCCGCGCGGCGAGGTCGCCCAGCGCGTGCACCCCGGCGTACTGGGCGCCGCCCTGGGTGGCCAGGGTCAAGGCCGTGTCGCGGAACTTGGCGGAGGACACCACGGCCGCGTCGATGCCCGCCGAAGCGGCCCGCTCGAAGGTCGTCGGCAGCGGCTGCACCTCGCGTGGCGGGAGGGCGCCGCGGAGATCGCTGCCGTCTTCGTGGCTGCACCAGCGCAACGCGTTCAGCACGCCGGTGCCGGGCATTTCGAAGGTGTAGCCGACCATGCCGTGCTCACCGGACGCGAGCCCGGTGCCGATCGCGGCCACGCCCGCGGCCGTCGTGGACGGGAACCCGACGCGCAAGGACTCCCGGGCGAGCTCGGTGAGCACCGGCGCATCGGCGGCGTGCTCGGCGAGCAGCTCCCGCCCGAGCCCGTCGACGAGCAGCACGCCGGCGCTGCGAGCCTCCGGCAGGGCGAGGGTGTTCCCGCAGCCCGGCACCCCGAGCGCGGCGAGCAGGGAAGGGACGACCTGGCCGAGGTGCGGGACATCGGCGAGCGAAGGCGGCTGCACGCGCCCAGCTTCCCACCGGAGGGCCCGCCCGGCCGAGCGGCTGGCCGCCCGGCGACGATTCCGTCGCCCGCCGCGGAGCCCGTCCACCGCGCGGCCTTTCCCCGGCCCGAGCGGTGGGCCCGGGCCGGGACTCGGCACCGACTGCCCCCACCCCGACGCGGCGCTCCCGGATACCGCGACCGCGCCGCTCCCCGGCCCCACCGCGGCCGCCCCAGCCGATTTCCGGCCCGGCACGGCAGCCACAGCCACCGAACCCAGCCGGCGCCACCCCACCCCACCGCGAAGACCCGGGTCTGTCCCCACAACCCGTTTCCGGCGATAATCGCGGCATGCCGACCTACGCCTACCGCTGCCGCGAGTGCACCGAGACCTTCGAGCTCCTGCGCCCGATGAGCGAATCCGGCGCGCCGGCGGCCTGCCCGGACGGGCACACCGACACCGTCAAGCTGCTCACCACGGTCGCCCTCACCGGGGCCGCGGGCGGACCCGCGGTCCCGGCCGGTGGCGGCGGTGGCTGCTGTGGCGGCGGCTGCTGCGGCTAGCGCGCCTTCAGCGCCTGCTCCAGGTCCGCCCAGAGGTCCTCGACGTCCTCCAGCCCGGCGGAAAGTCTGATCAGCTGGTCGGACACGCCGGCGTCGTGCCGGTCGCCCTCGTCGACGATCCGGTGGCTGATCGACCCCGGGTGCTGGATCAGCGTGTCGACGCTCCCGAGGCTGACGGCCGGCGTGATCAGCCGGACCGCACCGATCAGGGCGTGCGGGTCGCCGTCGACCTCGAACGCCACCAGTGGCCCGCCGATCCGCGGGTAGTGCACCGCCGTCACGGCCGGGTGTTCGCCCAGCCGCGCGGCCAGCGTCGCCGCGGTGGCCGACGCCGCGTTCACGCGCAGGGGCAGCGTGGAAAGCCCGCGCAGCAACAGGTATCCGGCCAGCGGGTGCAGCACGCCGCCGGTCGCGAAGCGGATCTGGCGCAGCCGCGCGGCTTCCTCCGCGTCACACGCGACGATCCCGCCCATCACGTCGCCGTGGCCGCCGAGGAACTTCGTCGCGCTGTGCAGCACGATCCGCGCCCCGTGGCGGCCCGGGCGCTGGAGCACCGGGGTCGCGAACGTGTTGTCCACCAGCAGCGGCACGTCTCCGCAGGCGCCGGCCAGCGCGGCGATGTCGGCCTCGGCCAGCGTCGGGTTCGCCGGCGTCTCGACGAACACCAGCCCGGTGTCGGGCCGCAGCGCGGCGGCGACCCCGTCCGGCGCGGCCCAGGTGACCTCGGTGCCGAGCAGCCCGGACTCGAGCAGGTGGTCGCTGCAGCCGTACAGCGGGCGCACGGCGACGACGTGCCGTTTCCCCTGCGCCACCGCGGAAAGCAGGCAGGCCGAGACGGCGGCCATCCCGCTGGCGAACGCGACGCCGTGCTCGAAGCCCTCCAGCTCCGCCAGCGCCCGTTCGAACCGCTCGACCGTCGGGTTGCCCACCCGGCCGTAGATCGGCGGCCCGTCGAGCTCGCCACCGGCGGCGAAGGCGTCGATCCGGGCGGCTTCGGCGGCACTGTCCCGGGACGGGTACGTCGTGGACAGGTCCAGCGGGGCGGCGTGCACGCCGAGGTCCGTGAGGTCGTCACGGCCGGCGTGGACGGCGCGGGTGCGCAGCGAGGAAGTCATGTCCGCATCGTCGAGCTTTCACCGGAGCGGGAGCAACACTCTCGGATATCATTCGGCGATGCCCGATTCCGTCGAACTGAGTCCGGTCGATCTCGAGATTCTGCGCCTGCTCCAGAACGATGCCCGGATCACCAACAAGGACCTCGCGGCCGCGGTCGGCATCGCGCCGTCGACGTGCCTGGACCGCGTCGCCCGGCTGCGGGACACCGGCGTGATCACCGGGCAGCACGCGTCGGTCGACGCCGCGAAGCTGGGCCGTCCGCTGGAGGCGTTCCTGTTCGTCCAGGTCCGCCCGCACCGGCGGCCGCTGGTCGACCCGTTCGTCGAGCACCTGCTGTCCCTGCCCGAGGTGCGCGCGGTCTACCACCTGACCGGGCCGGACGACTTCCTCGCGCACGTCGCGACCAGCTCCGCCGGCGAGCTGCAGCGCCTGGTCCTCGACGAGCTGACCGCGCGGGACGAGGTCGCCCGCGTGCACACGAACCTCGTCTTCCAGCACTGGAGCGGCGGCCCGCTGCTGCCGCCGGCCTGACCTCAGAACGTCGAGAGCCAGCGGCGGGTCTCGCGCGGCGATGTCAGCCGGACGACCGAGGGGCCCGGCGACGTCGCGGCCCACTCCCGGATGGTCGCCCGCTTCCGCGCGAACGACCGGAAGTGCCAGCGGATGATCGAGTCCCGGGAGAACATCTGGCGGAACGACTCGACGTTGCCGTTGCAGATCCGCTCCCGGGTGATCGAGCGCACGGCGGTCCGGCGCACGAGCCGGCCCAGCGAAAGCCAGCGCGGGTAGTCGAGCCCCACGATGAGCTGTGTGCGAGGCAGCACGACGTCCCTCCACTTGCCGTACACGGCGTCGAGGACCCAGCGCTCGCCCGCGCACACCTCGGCGATCCGGCGGCGCTGCTCGTCGTCCGGGACCCCGACCCAGCCCGGCTCCCAGGTGAGGTCGTCGGCCGAGACGTAGGGCAGGCCGGCGCGCTCGGCGATCCGGGCCGCGAGCGTCGACTTGCCCGAGCCGGTCACGCCGTAGACGACGATGCGTTCAGGCGTCGAGATCACGGGCGGGCTCCCTCGGTCCGCGGTAGGGCAGGGTCTGGCTGTAGACGATGCTCGTGGTCGTGCTGCCGAACTGGGCCAGCTCGTCCATCGTGTGCTCCAGGTGGGCCATCGAGGCCGCGGCGACCTTGAGCGTGTAGCAGTCGTCGCCGGTGGTGCGCAGGCATTCGAGGATCTCGAAGCGCTCGCCGAGCAGCTTGTGCAGCGCGTCGTGGCGGCTGCCGGGGTACTTGAGCCGGACGACGGCCAGCACCGGGTAGCCGACCTTGCCGAGGTCGACGTCGGCGCGGTAGCCGGTGATCACGCCCGTCGCTTCGAGCCGCCGGAGCCGTTCGGTGGTGGCCGACGCGCTGAGGTTCACCCGGCGGCCGAGTTCGGTCAGCGGCAGCCGGGCGTCCTGCTGGAGCTCGACCAGGATGGCCCAGTCCGTCGGGTCGAGACTCTCGGTCATCCGGTGAATGTACCGCGAGATCCACGGCCGAAGCCGCCGAACACCGTGATCATTCCCTTCCGACCACGGCTTCGACCTCGATAGCCTTTTCCGGTGAAGATCGGCGTGAACGTCCCCAACTTCGGCCCCGGCACGGACCCCGGCGTGCTGCGCGCGTGGGCGCGGACGGTGGAAGGCCTCGGCTTCGACCTGCTGATGGTGTCCGACCACGTCGCGATCACGCCCGACGTCGCCGGTCAGTACCCGGCGCCGTTCTACGAGCCGTTCACGACGCTGTCGTGGCTCGCGGGCGTCACCGAGCGGGTGCGGCTCGGCACCACCGTGCTGGTCGTGCCGTACCGGCACCCCCTGCTGGTGGCGCGGATGGCGGCGAACCTCGACGCGCTCAGCGGCGGCCGGCTGGTGCTCGGCGCCGGGATCGGCTGGGCGAAGCAGGAGTTCGCCGCGCTCGGCGTGCCGTTCGAACAGCGCGGGAAGCTCACCAGCGAGTACCTGCGGGCGATCCGCGCGGCGTGGGCCGACCGCGACGACTACCGCGCCGGCCCGATCCCGCTGTGGCTCGGCGGGCACAGCGACGCCGGGCTGCGCCGGGCGATCGAGCTCGGCGACGCCTGGCACCCGCTGCGGCTCACCCCTGACGGGTTCCGGGAAGGCTTGGCGCGCTTGAAGAACCTCGCGGGCGATCGGCCGCTGCCGTCGTTCGCGCCGCGGATCCTGCTGCGGGTGACCGAAGAGCCGGTGGCCGGGCCGGACCGGCGCGCCGGGGAAGGAACGCTCGCCCAGATCGTCGGCGACCTGGCGCAGCTGCGGGCGCTGGGCGCGGACACCGTCGTGCTCGACCCGTTCGATGCGGACCCCGCCGAGACCCTCCACCCGGAGGTCGCTTGGCGAGACCTCGCGGCGCTCGCCGCGTCCTGGAAGGAGAACCGGTGAAGGACACCGAAGAAGCCCTGCTGCGCCGTGCGATCGAGCTCGCCCGCGAGGCGCGGGAGGAGCACGGCAACCCGCCGTTCGGCTCGCTGCTGGCCGACGCCGACGGGAACGTCCTCGCCGAGGACCGCAACACGTCGTTGACCGACAACGACATCACGGCGCACCCGGAGCTGAAGCTCGCCCGCTGGGCGGCGCAGAACCTGGACCCGGAAACCGCGGCGGCGACCACGATGTTCACGAGCACGCAGCCGTGCGGGATGTGCACGGGCGCGATCGAGCGGTCCGGGCTCGGCCGGGTCGTCTACGCGCTGTCGTCGGAGCAGTTCATGACGCTGCGCCCGCCGGTGACGTGGGGCTACAAGTCGGAAGGCCCGGCGTTGTTCGACGAGGCGCGCGTGCCGGTCGAGGGCTACTACAAGTGACCGGCTACGAGGTGCGCCCGGTGGCGCGCGTCGAGTCGCCGTTGACCGACCGCGCGACGGCGCCGAGGCAGGCCGACGAGGGCGCGCCACCGGCCCGGGTGGTGTTCTCCCCGGAGTACCGCCCGGCGGCGGCCGACCTCCGCCCGGGCGACCGCCTGGTCCTGCTGACGTGGCTGCACGAAGCCGACCGGGAGGTCCAGGCGGTGCACCCGCGCGGCGACCCGGATCGCCCGCGCGAGGGGGTGTTCTCGACGCGCTCACCGGACCGCCCGAACCCGATCGGCCTCCACACGGTGACCGTGACGGAGGCAGCGGACGGCGTGCTGACGGTGACCGGACTGGAGGCGATCGACGGGACGCCGGTCCTGGACGTGAAACCGGTCCTCGGCGAGGTGGCCGAGCGCTGATCAGTAGTCCTTGAAGCCCTTCCCGGTCTTGCGGCCCAGCCGCCCGGCCGTCACGAGGTGCTCCAGCAGCGGCGCCGGCGCGAAGCCCTCCTCGCGGAACTCGTTGTACAGCGTCCGCTGGATGGCCAGCGACACGTCCAGGCCGACGACGTCCAGCAGCTCGAACGGGCCCATCGGCAGACCGCAGCCCACCTTCATGGCCGTGTCGATGTCGTCCGCGCCCGCGTAGTGGGCCTCCAGCATCTTCACCGCGTCGTTCAGGTACGGGAACAGCAGCGCGTTGACGATGAAGCCCGCGCGGTCTCCACAGTGGACCGCGTGCTTGCCCACCGCGGCGCAGACCGCGCTCGCCGTCGCGACGACGTCCGGGGCGGTCGCGATCGTCGAGACCACCTCCACCAGCTTCATCACCGGGGCCGGGTTGAAGAAGTGGAGGCCGATCACGTCGGCGGGGCGGGACGTCGCCGCCGCGCACTCGATCACCGGCAGCGAAGACGTCGTCGTCGCCAGGACCGCGCCCGGGCGGACGACCTCGTCGAGCGCGGCGAACACCGCCTGCTTCACCGAAAGCTCTTCGGCCACCGCCTCGACGACCAGGTCGACCTCGGCCAGCGCCTCGAAGTCGGTGACCGGGGTGATCCGGCCCAGCGCCGCCGCGGCGTCCTCTTCGGACAGCTTTCCGCGAACCACGGCCTTGTCGAGCGACTTCTTGACGCGAGCCACCGATGCCTGCGCCTTCTCCAGGCTCCGGGCGCGCAGCACGACGTCGAGGCCGCGCTTGGCGAACACCTCGGCGATGCCGGTCGCCATCGTCCCGGTGCCGATCACACCCACGCGGGCGACCGGGCGCGGTTCAACAGCGTCCACAATGGACACGACCGTCGAGTCCGCGACCACGTTCGGGGAATCCGGCGCGTCGTAGGCGTAGAAGCCGCGGCCGGTCTTGCGGCCGAGCAGGTTCGCCGTGATCATCTGCTTGAGCAGCGGCGCCGGCGCGTGCAGCCGGTTGCGGGACTGGTGGTACATCGTGTCGAGGATTTCGTACGCGGTGTCCAGCCCGATGAGGTCGAGCAGCGCCAGCGGGCCCATCGGGTACCCGCAGCCGAAGCGCATCGCCGCGTCGAGGTCCTCGCGCGTCGCGTAGCGCTGCTCGTACATCCGCACCGCGTGGTTGAGGTAGCCGAACAGCAGCGCGTTCGCGATGAACCCGGCCCGGTCGCCGATCACCACCGGCACCTTGCCGAGCCGTTCGGCGAACGCGACCACCTCGGTGACCACTTCCGGCTCGGTCACCACCGTCTTGACGATCTCGACGAGCTTCTGCACCGGCGCCGGGTTGAAGAAGTGCATCCCGACGACCTTGCCCGGGCGCGTGGTGTGCACGCCGATCTCGGTGATCGACAGCGACGAGGTGTTGGACGCGAAGACCACCTCGGGCCGGGTGATCTTGTCCAGCTCGGCGAAGACGTCCGCCTTCAGCCCCAGGCTCTCCGGGATCGCCTCGACGACCAGGTCCACTTCGGACAGATCCGACAGCGAGGTCCCGTACCGGATCCGGCCCAGCAGCGCCTCCCGGCCCGCCGCGTCGAGCTTGCCGCCGGAGAGCGCGCGTTCGGTCGAGTGCTCCAGGTGCCCGCGGCCGCGGGCGACACCGGCCTCGTCGAGCTCGACCGTGACGACGTCGAGCCCGCTGCGCGCGAGCACTTCGGCGATGCCGGCCCCCATCGTGCCCAGGCCGACCACTCCGACCGTCGAGATGTCCCGCGCCATCGAGGCCTCCAGAGATGTTACTCGCTGGTAATTGGCCCCGATGCTGCCACACGGAACCGCCGGAAGCCCAGACGGAATCGAGTCAGAACCGCGGACGTCACCCGGTCGGCGACCCCGGATCACTCGCCGAAATTGCCGTCCACCAGCTCTTTCGCCTTGTCCAGCGCGGCGGTCGCCTGCGGGCCGCGCGCCCGCACGCGGATCCGGTCGCCCTGGCGGGCACCCAGCGACATCAGCGCCAGCACGCTGTGCCCGTCGGCCTCCTGCTCGCCGAGTGAGACGGTGACCTCGGCGTCGAACGCGCTCAGCGCGCGCACCAGCACCGCGGCCGGGCGCGCGTGCAGCCCGACCTCGTTGCGCAGCACCAGCTCGACCTCGTCGCCCCCGCCGGCGCCGGGTTCGACGGGCGCGAGGTCTTCGGGCATGCCGGCCGCCGCGGCGGCCTCCGCCACCGCCTTGCGGTCCCGGCCCGACTGCGCCGCGACCGCCGCCGCGATCGCGCCTTCGACCAGCGGTCCGTCCGCGACGACGGCGGCCGAGGGGTCGGCCAGCGACTCGACGGCGAGCTCGGCGGTCATCTGCGCGCTGCCGAGGTCGTAGAGCAGCACGACGCCGTCGCCGGAGTCGGCGCGCTGGGTGGCGGCGACGACCTCGTCGTAGTCCGTGCCGATCGAGCCGTCGGAGAGGCCGCCGGCCGGCAGGATGGTGACGTCCGGCGCCATCTGGGCCGCCAGCTCGGCCAGGCCTTCCGCGAGCTTCGAGCTGTGCGAGACGAGCACGATGCCGACGCTCACCGGGCGGCCTCCGCGAAGGCGCGTAACAGCAGCGCGGACGACCGCGCACCCGGGTCCATGTGCCCGACCGCGCGCTCGCCGAGGTAGGACGCGCGGCCCTTGCGCGGCACCAGGTCCACTGTGGACTCCGCGCCCCGGTCGGCCGCGTCGGCCGCCGCCGTCAGCACCGCGGCGACGTCACCGCCGTCCTCGGCCGCCTTCTCCGCAGCCGACACCGCCGGGATCAGGGCGTCGACCATGGTCGCGTCACCGCCCACGGCCTTGCCACGGGCCTGGACACCTTCCAGCGCGGCGCGCAGCGCGTCGAGCAGGCCTGCGACATCGAGGTCTTCGGCGGTGCCGAGCTTGGCCGACGCCCGCAGGAAAGCCGTGCCGTACAACGGCCCCGCGGCCCCGCCGACCTTGGAGATCAACGTCGTCGCGACGAGTTTCAGCACCCCGCCGGGCGTGTCCGGAGCGGCGGAGTCGAGCCCCGCGACGACGGCCGTGAACCCGCGGTTCATGTTCTCGCCGTGGTCGCCGTCGCCGATCGCGCGGTCGAGGTCGATCAGCTCGGCGCGGTGCTCGGCGACCACCGCCGCGGCGGCGCGCACGGCGGCCGCGACCCCGTCGGCCTTGCAGGTCATCAGAGCCCCCACCGCAGCGCCGCGGTGTTGACCGGTGCGTCCCAGAGCTCGGTCAGCTCGTCGTCCAGCTTGAGCAACGTCAGACTCATCCCCTGCATCTCGAGGCTGGTGATGTACGGGCCGACCAGCCGGCGTTCGACCACGATCCCACGCTCGGCCAGCAGCCGCTCGGCGATGCCGTGGGCCAGGTACAGCTCGACGAGCGGGGTGCCGCCCATCGAGTTGGTGAACAGCAGCACGCGGTCGCCGGAGGCGAACGGCAGGTCGAAGGCGACCGCCTCGACCAGCCGCGCCACCAGCGCGTCGGCCGGCTCGGCCGGGATCCGCTCGCGGCCGGGCTCGCCGTGGATGCCGATGCCGAACTCGATCTCGCCGTCGCCGAGGTCGAAGCTGGGGGTGCCGGCGTGCGGCACGGTCGGCGCGGTCAGCGCGACGCCGATCGAGCGCACCTGGCCGATCACCTTCCGCGCCAGCGCCGTCACGGCGTCGAGCGAGTCACCGCGCTCGGCGGCCGCGCCGGTGATCTTCTCCAGCAGCACCGTGCCGCCGACGCCGCGGCGGCCCGCCGTGTAGGTCGAGTCCTTGACCGCGACGTCGTCGTCGATCACGACGCTGCGCACCTCGAGGCCCTCGGCGGCGGCCAGCTCGGCGGCCGTCTCGAAGTTCAGCACGTCGCCGGTGTAGTTCTTCACGATGAGCAGGGCGCCGGCGTCGCCGGTGGTCGCGGTGACGGCGGCCTGCACGGCGTCCGGCGTCGGCGAGGTGAACACCGCGCCGGGCACGGCGGCGGCGAGCATGCCCGGGCCGACGAACCCGCCGTGCAGCGGCTCGTGCCCGGAGCCGCCGCCGGAGATCACGGCGACCTTGCCCGCGACCGGCGCGTCGGCGCGGACCACGACGTCCGGGTCGTACTGGACGCGGAGGATGTCGGCGTGCGCGGCGGCGAGCCCCCGCAGCGACTCCGCGACGACGTTCGCCGGATCGTTGATGATCTTCTTCACGGCAGCCTCCGGCACATCGGCGGGTGGGGTGTCCCCTTCCTACCTCGCCGCGCGGCCGACCGCCAGATCAGGGTTTGGGCAGCTTCGAAACGACGTTCTTCGCGACGGTGACCGCTTTGCCGCACGGATCGTCGGTGCCCGGTTGGGCGGCGTAGCTCTGGTAGTCCACTTGGGCCAGCTCGACGTCGTCGCCCTGCCACGGCCGGTGCTGCCACTCGACCTGGCACTGCGACGAGCTCGTCGACCCCTTCTTCTGGAAGCCGGTCACGCCACCGCCGAGGTCCACCTTGGAGTACCCGTCGCCTTCCAGCGGCGGGAGACCGGGCAGGAACTCGACGGTGACGGTCGGGTCGGTGCCGTTGCTCTTCCAGTCGCAGGAGTGCAGGCCACTCGGCGCGGACTTCGGCGACGGCACGACGGGGGTCACCACCGCGGTGTCGGCCATCGTGCACGGGTCGGCCGTCAGCACGGTGCCCGACGGCGTCGAGTACTTCTCCGGCCCGTTGTGCACCTTCTGGACCACGGCTTCCATCACCGTCCGGCCGGGACGGCACGGGTCGCCGGGGTAGGTGACCGACAGCGTCAGGGCCAGGTCCGGGTTGAGCGCCGTCATCGCCGCGACCGTGCAGCTGGTCTCGTCGGTCTTGTTCTCGCGCAGCGGCAGCCCGCCCACCTGGCCGGTGGTCTTGTCCGCGCGCGGCAGCAGGGTGTTGCCGATCTCGAACTCGAGCCGGATCTCCTTGCCGCCCGGGTCCTTCACCTTGGTGCTGCACCGGTCGAAGGCGATCGAGGACGGCGACGGGTCCTCTTCGACCGTGCCGAGGCCCAGCGAGCCGAGGGCCTCCTTGGTCAGGAACTGGCACGGCTTGATCGTGCGCAGGACGTTCGCCGCCACGGCGGCGTCGGTGATCGGGCCGTCGGAGGTCTGGCCGGTCCCGGCCGCCGCGGGCACCGTCGTCCGCGCGAAGTTGGACTTGCCGAGGTCCTGCCCGCACGCGGTCAGCGGCAGCGCGAGGGCGGTGACCAGCAGGAACAGCTTCGGGAGACGGCGGCGCCGAACGTCAGGGAGCACGCGGTGCACGGTAGCGGGAACCTCGCACCCCTGTCCGGACAACCCGGCTATTCGGCCTTCGCCGCGGGTGTGTCGTCGCTCTCGGGCTCGGCCGGCACGACCAGCGGCCGGACCTTGGCCCAGGTGACGAACAGCGCGGCCACGACCAGCATGCCGATGCCGGCCCACAGGTTGATGTTGACGTCCGCGGCCTTCTTGATCTCCTCGTCGGAGGTGAAGCCGATGCCCATGACCGTCAGGATGATCCCGTAGACGCCGATCAGCAGGGCGATGATCAGCCGGATGTCGAAAGCGCCGGCCTTCCGCGGCCGCGCGCCGGACTCGGTAGCCATGACGGACCTCCTAGAAGATGGCGTTGAGGGCGATGGTCAGGATGAGCACGATGCCCGCGAGCAGGCCCGGCTTGCGGTACCAGCCCGCGTTCTCGCCGGTGTCGTCGTGCATGCGCGTTTCCTTCGGGGTCAGCGAGTAGACCAGCCCCACCAGCTCTTCGTCCGGCTTCGGCTTGGTCGCCAGCGACACCGCCACGCTCACCACGATGTCGACCACGAACGCGGTCCCGGCGGCCACGAAGCTGGTGCCCTGGCCCTCGAGCCCGATCACCCCGGCCTGCGAGAGGCCCCAGACCGTGATCGCGGAGGCGGTACCGAGCACCAGGCCGCTCCAGCCCGCGTGCGGGGTCATCCGCTTCCAGAACATACCCAGGATGAACGTCGCGAACAGCGGCGCGTTGAAGAAGGAGAACAGGTCCTGCAGGTAGTTCAGGATGTTTCCGGAGTTCGACGCGATGAACGCGGTGCCGATGGCGAGGATCGTGCCGACCGACGTCACCACGCGGCCGAGGCGCAGGTAGTAGCCGTCCGGCTTGTCCTTCTGGATGTAGGTCTGCCAGATGTCGTAGGTGAAGACGGTGTTGAACGAGCTCAGGTTGGCCGCCATGCCGGCCATGAAGGAGGCGAGCAGACCGGCGATGGCGATGCCGAGCATGCCGTTCGGCAGCAGGTCGCGCATCAGCAGCAGGAGCGCGTTGTTGAACGTCACGCCGCTCTCGGCCTTGCCGCCGTCGAGCAGCACCTGCTTGTCCTTGACGTACTCGGACACGCTGACCGCGGCGATCATGCCGGGGATGATGACGATGAACGGGACCAGCATCTTCGGGAAGGCACCGATGATCGGCGTGCGCCGCGCGGCCGACATGCTCTTCGACGCCATCGCGCGCTGGACCTCGACGAAGTTCGTCGTCCAGTAGCCGAACGACAGCACGAAGCCCAGACCGAACACGATCCCGAGGATCGACAGGATGTTGTTGCCGAAGCCGGTGAGGTTGTCACCGGGCCAGGAGTGCAGCTGCGCGGTGCCGCCCGGGCTGTTGGTGACCTTGTCGACCAGGCCTTCCCAGCCGCCGACCTTGACCAGGCCGATGATCGTCAGCGGCACCAGCGCGATGACGATCACGAAGAACTGCAGCACCTCGTTGTAGATCGCGGCGGAGAGACCGCCGAGCGCGGTGTAGGAGAGCACGATCGCCGCGGCGACGATGATCGACACCCACAGCGGCCAGCCGAGCAGCAGATTCACCACGCTGGCCAGCAGGAACAGGTTCGCGCCCGCGATCAGGATCTGAGCGGCGGCGAAGCTGATGCCGTTGACCAGGTGGGCCGGCTTGCCGAAGCGCCGCCGCATGAATTCCGGGACGCTGCGGACCTTCGAGCCGTAGTAGAACGGCATCATCACGATGCCGAGGAACAGCATCGCCGGGATCGCGCCGATCCAGAAGTAGTGCACGGTCGGCAGGCCGTACTGGGCGCCGTTCGCCGACATGCCCATGACCTCGACCGCGCCGAGGTTCGCCGAGATGAACGCCAGGCCGGTGACCCAGGCGGGCAGCGACCGGCCGGACAGGAAGAAGTCGAGACTGCTGGACACCTGCCGGCGCGCCAGGTACCCGATGCCGAGCACGAGGGCGAAGTAGAACGCCAACTCGATGTAGTCGATCGCGCTCGCGTCGAGTCGCAGGTTCGCATCGGCTAGGACGAGCACCCGACCCACCTCATTTCCCAACTGGACAACAACCCACAGGAATCACCACTGTCCTGTCGGATCCGGACAGTACTGCATGGATTCAGGGTCGGCACGCTGACGTGTCCAAAATGGTCAGAGGGCGCGTCCCCCCGGCTGCGACCTGGGGAAACGCGCCCTCTTTCGAGTGCCGCGGGAGCGGTGCGGGGGATCACCGGTCGGTCGGGACCCCGATCTCGCCCTCTTCGTCGATCAGTTTGGCGAGCACCTCGTCGGGCAGGTAGGTGCGGTGCGGGAAGCCCGGGCCCCACGAGTTGAGCAGCGGCACGGCGCCGAGTTCGTCGGCCCGCGGGTTGGCGAGCACGGAGTGCACGTCGTCGACCGACTTGGCCCAGCGGAAGGCCTTGATGCCCTGCTTGGCCTCGGGCACGTACTTCTCGCGCGCCTGCCAGTCGTCGTTCGCGTAGGAGTCGTCCCACAGGACGTGCCCGGCTTCCTTGAGCACCTCGGCCGCGGCCCGGACCGACGTGCCGTTGTCGTCGCCGGGGTTGGTTTCGGGCCATTCGTCCCGCTTCTTGGCCGAGTCCCAGAGCCAGCGGGCGGTGTACTCGCTGCCGTTGAAGATCGACATGCAGCGCGACCAGCCGAACCCGACGCAGGCGCCTTCCTTGCCCTGGTCGTAGAAGCCGTACCAGGCATCGGTGTCCGGGGTGCCGCCCGGTTCGAGGCAGACGCAGTGCCCGCCGCGGATCCGGCCCAGCTTCTTGACGCCCGCCCTGGCGATGAAGAACTCACCGGAGGTCTCGTCCTGCTCCGGCTTGTCGAAGGCGGAGTACCAGTTGACCCCGATCACGACGGGCGCCCGGCTGGGCCGGTCGTCCTCGGACAGCGCGGTCAGCGGATACCGTTCGACGTGCCGCCAGTCGTCCGGGATGAACCGGCCCAGCCGCGGATCGGCGGGATCGGAACCGAGTGGGCGATAACGCATGACTTCCTCCTCCGTGCAGGCGAAAAGCGCGCACACCGGCCGGAAGAAGTGGCGCACACCGAGCTCGAAGGCGGACTGAAACGTAGGCACGGCAAAGAAAGACGGCCGAGCGCACCACCCTCCGGCCACGCCGGACGCACCGGCGGAACCCCTCGGAAATAGTGTGCCACCCGCCGGTGAAAAAAGATCCCGAACTCACCCGAACAGCGCATAAAGCCAGGTCAGAATGGGACGGATAACTTCTCGGCCACGTATCGGGTCAACGATTTCCTTGCGGAGTAATCGACGGGGAAACGAGATACCGGAATCAGGCATCGATTCGGTATCGGTGTTTCAGCTCGACACCGCACGCCCGGCGGAGCTCAGTCCGCCACCCGCCGGAACCGGGGCACCGGCCCCGAAGCCGTCTCGACGGTCTCGGCGAACATCGCCTCCGGCCGCACCCACAGCCCTCGCGAACCGTAAAGCGCCCGGTACACCACCAGCCGCTCCTCGGTCTCGCTGTGGCGCGCCACCCCGAGGACCTCGTACTCGCCGCCCTTGTAGTGGACGTAGCGGCCCGGTTCCACCTCAGAACAGCCGGAACTCGTCGGACTCGATGCCGCGCAGCTCGTCGTAGTCCAGCGTCAAACAGCGGATCCCGCGGTCCTCCGCGAGCGTCCGGGCCTGGGGCTTGATGATCTGGGCCGCGAACACCCCCTGCACCGGGGCCAGCAACGGGTCGCGGTTCAGCAGCTCCAGGTACCGCGTCAGCTGCTCCACCCCGTCGATCTCGCCTCGGCGCTTGATCTCCACCGCCACCGACTTGCCGTCCGCGTCGCGGGCCATGATGTCGACCGGGCCGATCGCCGTCGGGAACTCGCGGCGGACCAGCGTGTAGCCGTCGCCCAGCGTTTTGATGTGCTCGGCCAGCAGTTCCTGCAGGTGCGCCTCCACGCCGTCCTTCTGCAGGCCCGGCTCCGCTCCCAGCGCCTGCGAATAGTCGTGGAAGACCTCTTCGATCGAGATCACCAGCTTTTCGCCCTGTTTGTTCTCGACGATCCAGAGCTTGCCGTCCTCGATCAGCCAGCAGGGCGGGCTCATCCAGTTCAACGGCTTGTACGCACGGTCGTCGGAGTGGACCGACACCGAGCCGTCGGACTTCACGAGCAGCAGGCGGGTGGCCATCGGCAGGTGGGCGGTGAGCCGGCCGGCGTAGTCGACCTGGCACCGCGCGATCACGAGACGCACCCGAGGAGGGTAGGACAGGGTCGGTGATACTGGGCGCGTGGACCCCATTCAGCGTGTCGCGTCCCGCGAGGTGTACCGGAACAACTGGATGACCGTGCGCGAGGACGACATCCGCCGTGCGGATGGCTCGGCCGGCATCTACGGCGTGATCGACAAGCCGGACTACGCCCTGGTCATCGCCCAGGACGGCGACCGGTTCCGGCTGGTCGAGCAGTTCCGCTACCCGCTGGGCGAACGGCGCTGGGAGTTCCCCCAGGGCACCGCGCCCGACCTGGCCGACGTGCCGCCCGCCGAGCTCGCCGCGCGTGAGCTGCGCGAGGAGACGGGCCTGCGCGCCGGCACGATGACCCTGCTCGGCAAGCTCGACGTCGCCGCCGGGATGAGCAGCCAGCGCGGCTGGGCGTTCCTCGCCACCGACGTCACCGAAGGCGAGCCCGAACGCGAGCTCGAAGAGCAGGACATGCGCAGCGCGTGGTTTTCCCGCGCCGACCTCGAGAAGATGATCCTGGCCGGCGAGATCACCGACGCCCAGTCGATCGCCGCGTGGGCGCAGCTCATGCTGGCCGAGCGGCACCGGCCTTGAGCATCCCCCGGATCACCAGGTGGTGGAACGGCTTGATCAGCGCGAAGTAGGCCGGCCCGATGCGGTTGTGGAAGTGCACGATCGTGCCGAGCCGGAAACCGCGGGGCACCGCTTCGAAGGTCAGGTACCCGGTCAGGTGGCTGTCGTCGATGCCGCCGACCAGGTAGCGCTCGGGATCGCCCGCCCGCACGGTGAAGATCGCGACCTGGTCGCCGGGCGTGAAACTGACGTCTTCGGGCCGCAGGCGGCCGGTGCGCGGGACCGCGGCCGTTTCCAGCCGCAGGGCTTTCGCGAGCACGTACCGGACGCCGAAGAGGGCTTTCATCCACGCCGGCGACCAGCCGAACACGCCCGCGACGAACTCGCGCAGGCTGTTCTCGCTCTCGATCTCCTTGAATTCGACGTAGTCCGCGCCGTCGGCGAAAGGTTCGGTCATGTCCGTCTCCCCAGTACGAGTTCCAATGTGTTCTCGAGCTGCCGTCCGGTCAGCGGCGGCACGACCTGCCCGGCGCCGACGACGATCAGGTACAGCGCCTGCGCCAGGCCGGCGTCGCCGCTGACGTCGGTCAGGTAGGCCACGCGGGTCCGGTCGACGCGCTCCTGCACCGCCCTCGCTTCGGCGTCCTGCAGCGCCCAGGCCCGGACGGCGATCTCCAGCCCGAGGCCGGGGCCCGGCGCGAGGACGAGCTTCAGCAGCGCGCCGAGACGGTCATCGGGCGCGGTGTCGGCCTGCTCCATGAACCGCGTCGTGCGTTCGGTCTCGAAGTGCGCCAGCAGGGCCGTGCGAAAGCCGCTGATGCCCTTGAAGTGGTGGTAGAAGGAGCCCTTCGACAGGCCGAGCCGCTCGGTCAGCCGCTCGATGGTGACCGAAGGCGCACCCTGCTCCGCCAGCTGCACCAACCCCGCGTCCAGCCAGTCCCGCTTGCTCACCATGACTCGACCATACCATACCGTATGGTACGGTCAGCGGACAGCGAAAGCCGCACTTTCACGTGAAAGTGCGCCTTGGGGTCAGTCGGGCCAGGACGGCTTGCGCTTCTCCAGGAACGCGGCCATGCCTTCGCGGGCGCCGGGCAGCTGTGACGCCGCGGCCATGACCTCCAGCGCGATCGCGTAGGCGTCGGCCTCGGGCCGGTCGAGCTGGGCGTACAGGGTCACCTTGCCCATCGTCTTGCTCGCCCGGCTGCCCCGCGTCGCGCGGGCCAGCAGCTCCGCGACGGCGTCGTCGAGCCGGTCGTCGGGCACGACCCGGTTGACCAGCCCCCAGTCCAAGGCGGTGGGCGCGTCGATGACGTCGCCGGTCAGGGCCAGTTCCATCAGCCGCTTGCGGCCGATCGAGCGCGCCACCGGGACCGCCGGGGTGTGGCAGAACCAGCCGCCCTTGCCGCCGGGCAGCGCGAAGCCCGCGGACTCGGCGGCGATCGCGAGGTCGCACGACGCCACGAGCTGGCAGCCGGCCGCCGTCGCCAGGCCGTGCACCCGCGCGATGACGACCTGCGGCACGGACTGCATGGTCTTCATCAGGTCCGTGCACAGGGTGAGCAGCTCACGCACGCCCATCAGGTCGCGCGCGGCGACGTCGCCGAAGTCGTGGCCGGCGGAGAACACCGGCCCGGCGGCGGCCAGCACGATACCGGTCGCGTCGGACGTCCCGGCCTCGTGGAACGCGGCGAGCAGCTCGGCCAGGTGGTCCGCGGACAGCGAATTGCGCCGCGCCGCCCGGTTCATGGTGATCGTGACGGTGTCGCCGTCGCGCTTGACCAGGATGTGTTCGTACTCGGTCATGCTTCGAAGGTACAGCGGCGCGGAGCGCCTCAGTTGAGGGTGGCGGTGGGGAGGAAGGCGGAGGTAACCCTTCGGAACGTGCGCCGATAGCTGTCCGGACCGACGCCGACCTCGGCGTGCATCCGGCGCCGCAGGTTCGCCGCGGTCCCCAGGCCAGACCGCTCCGCCACGCGGTCGACCGGCAACGACGTCGTCTCCAGGAGCTGCTGGGCGAGCCGGACGCGTTGCACGCGCAGCCAGCGCCCCGGCGTCACCCCGGTGGCCGCGGCGAACTCGCGGTGGAACGTCCGCTCGCTCATCCGCGCGTGCCCGACGAGGTCTTCGACGCCGATCCCGGACCCGAGCCGCGCCAGCGCCCAGTCCATTGTGGACGAAAGCCCCGGCTGCGTCGCGGACGGCACCGGGCTGTCGACGTACTGCCGCTGCCCGCCTTCCCGCGCCGGCGGCATCACCAGCCGGCGCGCCAACGCCGCGGCCACGTCCGCGCCGTGATCGCGGCGGACCAGGTAGAGGCACAGGTCGAGGCCGCCGACGACACCCGCGGACGTCAGGACGCCGCGGTCGTCGGTGTAGAGCACGTCCCGCTGCAGGTCCGCCCGCGGCGCGACGCGGGCCAACGCGTCGAGGTCGCGCCAGTGCGTGGTCGCCGGGCGGCCGTCGAGCAGGCCCGCGGCGGCCAGCGTGAACGCGCCGGAGCACAGCCCCGCGACCGTGCGGCCGTCCCGATGAGCCCGGCGCAGCGCGGCGCCGGCGGCGGCCGGCACCGGCGCGAGGGGATCGTCGCGGCCCGGCGCCAGCACGAGGTCACAGCCGTCCAGCCCGGTGAGCCCGTGCGTGGCCGCGACGTCCCCGAACGGCGACACGGCCGTGCGCGCCCGGCCCGGGCTGCACAGCCGCACGGTGAACGGGCCGATCCCGCTGTCGGTGCGGTCCTGGCCCCAGACCTCGCCGATCACCGCGAGGTCGAACATCCGGGTGCCGGGCAGCAGCAGAACGCCGATGGTGCGCATGGCAGGAAAGTACCGCATCGCGCGTCTTCTGCCACTCCCCTGGGCGCGAGCGGCCCGCGAAACTCGACGTCATGACCGCACCAGCACTCATCCTGATCGACGTCCAGCGCGGGTTCGACGAGGCGGATTTCTGGGGGCCGCGCAACAACCCCGGCGCCGAAGCGAACATGAAGGCACTCCTCGACGCGTGGCAGGAGCGGCGGCGGCCCGTCGTGCTCGTGCACCACGACTCCGTGAAGCCGGACTCGCCGCTGCGGCCCGGTCAGCCGGGCAACGACTTCAAGCCCGAACTCGACGGCGCGCGGCCGGACCTCGTGTTCGGCAAGAAGGTCAACTCGGCGTTCCTCGGCGACGTCGACCTCGACGCGTGGCTGCGCAAGCGCGGTATCGGCAGCATCGTGGTGGCCGGGATCCAGACCAACTTCTGCTGCGAGACCACCGCGCGAATGGGCGGGAACCTCGGCTACGACGTGACTTTCGCCCTCGACGCCACGTTCACCTTCGACCTGCCGGAGGTGACCGCCGACGAGCTGTACCGCGTCACGGCGGCGAACCTGGCGAACCAGTTCGCCACCGTGAAGTCCACAAAGGACGTGCTGGCCGGGCTCAGCTGAGCCCGTTGCGCTCCCGCACCAGCGAAACGATGCCGTCCATGATCTCGGTCAGCTCGTAGTCCTTGGGCGTGAACACCCGGGCGATGCCGCGTTCGGTCAGGAGCGCGGCGTCGTCCGGCGGGATGATCCCGCCGACGATCACCGGCACGTCCCCGGCGCCCGCGGCGCGCAGGCCGTCGACGACGTGCGGGACGACCTCCAGGTGCGAGCCGGACAGCACCGAGAGCCCGACGACGTGCACGCCCTCCTGCACGGCGGCCGCCACGATCTGCTCGGGCGTCAGCCGGATGCCCTGGTAGACGACCTCGAAGCCGACGTCACGCGCGCGGACGGCGACCTGCTCGGCGCCGTTCGAGTGCCCGTCGAGCCCCGGCTTGCCGACCAGGATCCGCAGCCGCTCGCCCAGCTCCGCCTCGGTTTCCCGGACCCGGGAGCGGACGCGCTCGATCTCGGGGTCGCCCCCGCCACCCGCCGCGGCGGCGGAAACCCCGGTCGGGGCGCGGTATTCGCCGAACACCTCGCGCAGCGCGCCCGCCCACTCGCCGGTGGTCACGCCGGCCCGCGCACAGTCCACAGTGGCCTCGAAGAGGTTCTCCGTGGTCTGCGCGCGCTCCTTCAGCGCGGCCAGGGAGCGCTCGACGGCCTCGTTGTCGCGCTGGGTGCGCCACTCCTCGATCGCCGTGACGGCGGCCTTCTCGACCGCGGGGTCGATCGTCTCGATCGCCTTCGCGCCTTCGGCCTGCAACGGCGAGGGTTCGGTCGTCTCGAACTTGTTGACCCCGACCAGGACGCGCTCGCCGTTCTCCATCCCGCGGCGGTACTCGGCCAGCGACGCGACCAGCTGAGACTTCATGTAGCCGCTTTCGACGGCGGCGACCGCGCCGCCGAGGTCCTGCACGCGCGCGATCTCCTCGCGCGCGCCGGTCATGATCTCGTCGACCTTGGCCTGGATGACGTGCGAGCCGTCGAAGATGTCCTCGTACTCCAGCAGGTCCGTCTCGAACGCGAGCACCTGCTGCATCCGCAGCGCCCACTGCTGGTCCCACGGCCGAGGCAGGCCGAGGGCCTCGTTCCACGCGGGCAGCTGGATCGCGCGGGCCCGGGCGCCGCGCGAGAGCGACACCGCGAGCATCTCCAGCACGATCCGCTGGACGTTGTTCTCCGGCTGGGCTTCGGTGAGCCCGAGCGAGTTGACCTGGACGCCGTACCGCAGCCGCCGCGCCTTCGGATCCGTTACGCCGTAACGGTCCCGCGTGAGCTCGTCCCAGAGCGCGGTGAACGCGCGCATCTTGGACATCTCCTCGACGAACCGGACGCCGGCGTTGACGAAGAACGAGATCCGCGCGACGACCTTGGCCATGTCGGCCGCGTCGACCTGCCCGGAGTCGCGGACGGCGTCGAGCACGGCGATCGCGGTGCACAGCGCGTAGGCGACCTCCTGCGTCGGCGTCGCGCCGGCTTCCTGCAGGTGGTAGCTGCAGATGTTGATCGGGTTCCACTTCGGCACGTGGTGCACGGTCCACGCGATCATGTCGGTGATCAGCCGCAGGCTGGGGCCCGGCGGGAAGATGTAGGTCCCGCGGGACAGGTATTCCTTGATGATGTCGTTCTGCGTGGTGCCGGTGAGCTTCGCGAGGACTTCGTCGACGTCGCGGCCCTCGGCTTCGGCCTGCTCACGCGCCACGGAGACGTACAGCGCGAGCAGCCACATGGCCGGCGCGTTGATGGTCATCGACGTGTTGGCCTCGGCGAGCGGGATGCCGTCGAAGAGCCGCCGCATGTCACCGATGTGCGACACCGGCACGCCGACCTTGCCGACCTCACCGCGGGAGAGCTGGTGGTCCGGGTCGTAGCCGGTCTGGGTGGGCAGGTCGAAGGCGACCGAGAGGCCGGTCTGGCCCTTGGCGAGGTTGCGCCGGTAGAGCTCGTTCGACGCGGCCGCGGAGGAGTGCCCCGCGTAGGTCCGCATCACCCACGGTCGGTCTCGCTCGCGGTCCGTTGGGTACGGCACTGGGCACCTCCGGCGGTGGACGTTTCGTCGAGTGTACCGACCGGTAACTTAACGTGGCAGTGCAATGGGACACGTCCGGGTGAGCGTGCCGGAGCCGTCGACGCCGGGCGAGGTGATCGCCGGGATGCTCAGGTCCGCCTGCCTGCGGGCGTGGCCCGAGAGGCGGGCGGTTGCCTTCAGGCGGCCGAGCTGCCGGACGCGTCCGGCGGGGCCTGACGGGACTTGGCCTCTTCGATCGCCTTGACGAGCAGGTCGCGGACGCGGCGGGACTCGCCGATGCCCATCAGCGTCACGGTTCCCGGCGCGGCGAAGGAAAGGGTGCCGGTGCGGGACGGGCCCGGCTTGAGCACCGGCTCCGGCAGGCCGGCCAGCTCGCTCGAACGTTCCTTCTGCCGGAACAGCCCCGAGCGCGCGATGATGCGGCTGTCGGTCACCGCGTAGGTCGTGCGGCCGAGCGCGAGGTACCGGACCACGGACCGGCCGACGGCGCCGTAGAGCCCGATCACCAGCACGACGACGGCGCCGGCCATGGCGCCCCCGCCGGGCTGCTTCGCGAGCAGGAACCAGAGCGCGGCGGCGGTGAGGATGAGTCCGGCAGGGGCGATCACCCCGTCCGCGGCGACGTAGAGCGGGCGCTGGACCGGTTCTCCCGCCCAGAGCACGCGCTCACCGGGTAGAAGATCGATTTCCCCTGCTGACATGGCCGAACACTACTCTGTGGACCCTCCTCCCGCCGAGTTCCGCGCGCGCCGCACGCGTTCGTGCACCCTCTGTGCCCGCCCGTACCCCGGGTCCGAACGATGTGACGGAAATCCGCGAGACCGGACCGATGCCCCTCGATTAGCGTGGGCAGCCGTGACGTGGAGTGCCTACGGGAGTTACCTGGTCATCGTCGTCCTGATCGTGCTCGCGCCCGGTCCCGACACGATGGTGATGCTGAAGAACGCGCTGTCCGGCGGGTTCCGCGGTGGGCTGCTCGCTTCGCTGGGCATCTTCGCCGGCAACGCCGTCCAGGGCAGCGCCGCCGCGCTCGGGCTCGGCGTGCTGATCGCGCGGTCGCAGCCGGTGTTCCTCGCGCTCAAGTGGGCCGGCGCGGCCTACCTCTGCTTCCTCGGGTTCCAGGCGCTGCGCGGGGCGTTCCGCGGCAACTACGACGTCGTCGGGAACGCCCAGCGTCGGCGCGGCGGCGGGTTCCGGCGGTTCCGCGAAGGGTTCCTCTCCAACGTCACGAACCCGAAGGTGCTGGTGCTGTACCTGTCCGTGCTGCCGCAGTTCCTGACGCCGTCGTCGACGGTCGCCGACTCGCTCGTCCTGGCCTACACCGTCGCGGTGCTCGGCGGGCTGTGGCTGCTGGTGCTGCTGTTGTTCGTGCACCGCGTGCGCGAGTGGCTGGGCCGCCGCCGGGTCCGCCGTACGCTGGACGGCGTGACCGGCACCGCGCTGCTCGGGTTCGGCGCCGCCCTCGCCGTGGAGTCCTGATGACGTGGAGCACCTACCTGGGGTTCGCCGGGATGATGGCGTTCCTGGCGATGATGCCGGGCCCGGACACGATGGTCGTCCTGAAGAACGCCCTGACCGGCGGCGCCCGCGGCGGCGGCTGGGCGTGCGCGGGCATCAGCGTGGCGAACTTCCTGCAGGGCACCGCGGTCGCGCTCGGGCTGGGCGCGGTGATCACCCGCTACCAGCCGTTGTTCGAGACCGTGAAGTGGCTGGGCGCGGCCTACCTGGTGTTCCTGGGGATCCAGGCCCTGCGCGGGGCGTGGCGCGGGAACTACGAGGCCCTCGACGACGTCCGCCGCGCCCGCGGCAGCCGGGGACGCCGGTTCCGCGAGGGGTTCCTGTCGAACATCACCAATCCCAAGGTGATCGTGCTGTACCTGTCGGTGCTGCCGCAGTTCCTCACGCCGGCCTCGACGTTCGCCGACTCGCTGCTGCTGGCCTACACGGTCGCGGCGCTCGGCGTGGTGTGGCAGGTGCTGCTGCTGTTGTTCGTGCACCGGGTGCGGGGCTGGCTGCAGCGCCGCCGGGTGCGCCGCGCGATGGACGGCGCAACCGGCATGGCGCTGCTGGGCTTCGGCACGGCCCTGGCGCTCGAGGGCTAGAGCGTCCGGTCCAGCCAGTCGTAGACGCGGCCGGCCGCGAGGCGCTGGGCGCCGACGTGGCAGTGCGCGTCCGCGCCTTCCTCCGCCGTGAACGTCATCAGCGTCTTCGGGGCCTTCAGGTGGTCGTACAGCCGGCGCGGCTCGGTCTCCGTCTCCCCGGCGAAGAACAGGTCGTCCGCCGCCTCGCAGACCAGCGTCGGGCACTCGATCCGCTCCGCGATCCCGCCTTCGAGCGAGTACTGGAGGTACTTCGCGACGAACTCGCGGTCCGTCGCCGCACCCAGCACGTACCGGCCGTGGTCGCACGCCCAGCGCAACGTCGAACTCGCTTCCCGGCCCGCCGCGAGGATCGCGTCGAACTCCGCGTCTTCGGCCGCCCGGGCCCGGCGGACGATCTCCTCGCGCGGCCACGGCAGCATCGACGTCACCGCGGAACCCGCGTCGTACACGCCGTCGACCGCGACCACCGCCGCCAGGCGACGCTCGAACGCCGCCGCGCGCGGGGCCAGCACGCCGCCCAAGCTGATGCCCAGCAACGCGATCCGCGCCGGGTCGACCCCGTCGAGCCCCAGCGCGAAGTCCACCACCGGCGTCACGACGTGCTCCCAGTCCGGCCGGAACACGAGCTTCTCGCGCCGCAGCGCGCTCGGCTGGCCCGGGCCGTCGAACGTCAGCACGTGGTAGCCGCGCTCGGTGCCCGCGCCCGCGCCCATGAAATGGCATTCCTCGGCGCTGCCGTCGAAACCGTTGTGCATGATCAGCAGCGGCTTCGGGCCGTCCCCGGGGGCGCGGTAGAAGTACCCGTGCAGAACCGTTCCCTCGTAAGGGATTTCGACCGGTTCCGCGACACCCGCACGCCGGAAGCACTCGACGCTGCGGTCGTACGCCGACGCGATGCGCGGGTCCGCCGGGTCGCCGTGCAGGAAGAACTCCGCCGAAAAGTAGTACGTCGACGCGCGCAGCAGCAGGTCGCGCGCGGTGACCGGGCCGGCGTCGGCCGCTTCGGCGGACAACCGGTCGGCCAGGGCGCGGTAGGCGTCGTGCCAGCTGTCGTAGTCGCCGGCCGTCACGGTCGACGCGGCGGCGAGCACCTCACCGAAGTCCGAACCACCGTAGGTCGCGTGGCCGAACAGGCGCAGCGTCTCGAACCAGAACTGCGGGTCTTCTCGGAACAGGAGCTGCTTCATCGGATCTCTTCCTCCACAAAGGTTTCGAACGAGCGGGCGGGCCGGCCGGCGACCTCTTCGACGGCCGTGGTGACGCGGTCTTCGGCACCGCGCCGGATGTCCTCGTCGAGCGCGGCGAGCACCGCCGCGAACTCCGCCGGGATCCCGGACGCGGTCAGGCGGGCGGCGAACTCGGCGGTGCCCACCGCGCGGTGCCGCACCGGGCGTCCGGTGTGCGCGGCGATGATCGACGCGGCTTCGGCGTAGCTCACCGCCGCGGGACCGGTCAGGACGTGTTCGGTGTTGTGCGGTTCGGGGTCGGTCAGCGCGCGGACGGCGACCGCCGCGATGTCGCCGGCGTCGACGAACGCGACGCGGGCGTCGCCGGTGGCCGTCACGATCTCGCCGTCCCGCACGCCCTGGGCGACCAGGTGCTCACCGGTGAAGTTCTGCATGAACCAGGACGGCTTCAGCACAGCCCACCCGGGTGTCGCGCGCACCAGCCGCTGCAGGTCGCCGAGCCCGGGCGTGTCCGCCGTGACGGCCGACGAGCTGAGCAGCACGACCCGCCGGACGCCGGACGCCAGTGCGTCGTCCAGGAAGGGTTCGACGAGCCCCGCCGGCGCGGCCTCGCCGATCGGCGCGAGCAGGTACACCGCGGAGGCGCCGCGCAGCGCGTCGGCGTGGGTCGAGCGGTCGGCCCAGTCGAACCGGACCTGATCGGGCCCGGCGGGCTTGCGGGTGGCCGCCCGCGCCGCGAATCCGGCGTCCCGCAGGCCCGTGACGACCCGGCGGCCGGTGGTGCCGGTGCCGCCGAGCACCAGGACGTCACCCACCGAAGGCCGCCGTCAGCTCGTCGACGCCACCGAGGATCCCGGCCGCGGCGAGCGGGCTCCAGTAGTCGCGGTAGTGCCGGATCTCGCCGTCCTCGACGGTGATCACCGCGATGTACGACAGCTCGTACGGCTTCCCCGTGGCCACCACGACCCCGGCGAGCGTGAACTCGGCGACGACCACGGCCGGATCGGTCGTCTCGTGCACCGTCTTGGCGACGACCTCGCGGACGTCCAGCAGGTTCGGGTAGTCGCGCAGGTACTCGGTGATCGCTTCGCGCCCCTCGACGCGTTTCGGGTAGCCCGGGCCGGCGAACGGGAACTCGAGGACGCCGTCCGGGGCCCACAGCCCGGCGAACCCGGTCATGTCGTGCTTCAGCAGCAGATCGAGCGCGCGGGAGACGAAGTCGCGCATCGCAGCCTCCTTGAACGTTTGGACGAGACGGTACCGTCCCGACGTCAGGATAGACGCGACGGTACCGTCTCGTCCACCCGCTAGACTGCCACCCATGGCACGCACCCCCACCGGCGCGGCGGTCCTCCAGCCCGAGGTCACGCACGCGATCACCGACGCGGTCCTGCACGAGCTGGCCGAGCAGGGCTACGGACGGCTGTCGATGGAGGCCGTCGCGAAACGCGCCGGAGTCGGCAAGAGCGCGCTCTACCGGCGCTGGAAGTCGAAGGAGGAGATGATCGCCGCGGTGGTCACGGAGTTCAGCGTGTCCCGCGCGGTGCTCGAAGACACCGGCTCACTGCGCGGCGACCTGCGCGCGACGATGCAGGCGGTGCTCGACTGGCTGACCCACCCGCTGTTCTCGCGGATCCTGCCGGACCTGGTCGCCGAGGCCGCGCGGAACCCGGAGCAGGCCCGGGCCACCAGCGAGAACATCGGCGGGCCGCGGCGCGAAGTCGCCGAGGTGATGCTGCGCCGGGCGATGACGCGCGGCGAGCTGCCGGCGGACCTCGACCTGGAGATGGCGATGGACGTCCTCGCCGCGCCGATCTACTGGCGGCTGGTGGTCCGCCAGGCGCCGGCGGAACCCGACTACCTGGACCGGCTGGTGGAGTTCGCCCTGCGCGCACTGGGCGCGCAGGGCGCTTGACTCAGTTGC
This sequence comes from Amycolatopsis sp. NPDC003865, assembly GCF_053605345.1. NCBI lineage: Bacteria > Bacillati > Actinomycetota > Actinomycetes > Pseudonocardiales > Pseudonocardiaceae > Amycolatopsis > Amycolatopsis sp. NPDC003865. Next base: position 32,294 of record NZ_JBSGJA010000026.1, read on the forward strand.
GTTCGGGGTCGCCCTCGACGCGCTTGATGTTCGCGCCGAGCCGGTTGAGGTTTTCCACGAAGTGCGGGTAGCCGCGGTCGATGTGGAAGACGTCCCAGACCTCGGTGACGCCGTCCGCGCACAGGCCCGCAAGCACCAGGCCGGCGCCCGCGCGGATGTCGGACGCCCAGACCGGCGCGCTCGACAGCGTCTCGACCCCGCGCACCACCGCGTGGTGCCCGTCGGTCCGCGCGTCACCCGACAGCCGGACCATCTCCTCGATGAACCGGAAGCGCGCCTCGTAGACGTTCTCCGTGATCATCGACGTGCCTTCGGACACCGCGGACAGCGCGACCGCGAACGGCTGCAGGTCGGTCGCGAAGCCGGGGTACGGCAGCGTCACCCAGTCGACCGCCTTCGGCCGCTCGGGCTGGACCACGCGGAAGCCCTTGTCGTCGTAGGTCTCGACTTCGGCGCCGGCCAGCTGCAGCTTGTTCAGCACCAGGTCGAGGTGGTGCGGGTTGACACCGCGGACGGTGATGTCGCCGCGGGTCATCGAGGCGGCGAAGGCCCAGGTCGCCCCGACGATCCGGTCGCCGATCACGCTGTGGGTGGTCGGGTGCAGCTGCTCCACGCCGTGCACGGTCAGCGTCGACGTCCCGGCGCCCTCGATCTTCGCGCCCATCTCGGTCAGCATCGTGCAGATGTCGACGATCTCTGGCTCGCGCGCGCAGTTGTCGATGACCGTGGTGCCCTCGGCCAGCACGGCCGCCATCAGGATGTTCTCGGTCGCGCCGACGCTCGGGAAGTCCAGCCAGATCTGCGCGCCGACCAGCGTCTCGGCCTTCGCGACGACACAGCCGTGCTCGATCGTGCTCGTCGCGCCCAGCTTGCGCAGGCCGTTCTGGTGCATGTCCAGCGGGCGCGAGCCGATCGCGTCGCCGCCCGGCAGCGCCACGACGGCCTGCTTCAGCCGTCCGACCAGCGGGCCCAGCACGCAGACGGACGCGCGCAGCTTGCCCATCGCCGCGGAGTCCGCGCGGTGCGACAGCTCGGCCGGCGTCGTGATGGTGGCGGTGTCGCCCTCGATGACGACCTCGCAGCCGACGCTCCGCAGCACGTCTCCCATCAGCGGGACGTCCAGGATCTGCGGGCAGTTCGTGATCGTCGTGGTGCCCTCCGCGAGAAGGGCCGCGGCCATCAGCTTCAGCACGCTGTTCTTGGCGCCGACCACGTCGACCTCGCCGACCAGCCGGGCTCCGCCATGCACGTCGAAGTGCTCGCTCATGGCCGCCAATCATGCCCTCTCGCCCGGATTCGGCCCGGGCGGGGGCCGCTATGGTGGGTTCATGGTCGTTCGCATCAACCGCGTCTACACGAAGGTCGGCGACAACGGCACGACCGCCCTCGGTGACGGCTCGCGCGTGCCCAAGACGTCCCCGCGGCTGGGCGCGTACGCGGACACCGACGAGACGAACTCGGTGCTGGGCCTGGCGATCGCGGTCGGGCAGCTGCCCGGCGAAATCACGGACGTGCTGCGTACGGTGCAGAACGATCTCTTCGACGTCGGCGCCGACCTGTGCCTGCCGATCTCCGACGACCCGCCGTACCCGCCGCTGCGGATCACCGAGAAGTACGTCGAGCGGCTCGAAGGCTGGTGCGACGAGTTCAACGAGCGGCTGCCGAAGCTGACGTCGTTCATCCTGCCGGGCGGCACGCCGGGCGCGGCGTTCCTGCATCAGGCGCGCACGGTGTCCCGGCGCGCGGAGCGCAGCGCGTGGGCGCTCCACGAGGCGGAGCCCGAGACGACGAACCCGATCGCGGTGAAGTACCTGAACCGGCTCTCGGACCTGCTGTTCATCCTCGCCCGGCTGGCCAACCCCGAGGGTGACGTGCTCTGGCAGCCGGGCGGGCAGCCCTCCTAGATCCCCCAGCTCTCCCGCAGAGAGCCCAGCGCCTGGTGGAAGCCGGGGAACGTCTTCTTGACGCACTCCGGGTCGTCGAGCGTGATACCGGGCGTGCGCAGGCCCGTGATGCTGAACGCCATCGCGATCCGGTGGTCCCGGCGGCACTTGACCAGGGCGCCGGCCGGCGTGCCCGGCTGGATCTCGATCCAGTCCCGGCCCGTCTCGACCCGGATGCCCAGCGCGCGCAGGTTCTCCTCGCACGCGTCGAGGCGGTCGCACTCCTTGATGCGCGTGTTGTAGACGTCCTCGATGCGCACCGGCCCGGACGCGAAGGGCGCGATCGCCGCCAGCGTCGGGACCGTGTCGGAGATGTCGCGCATGTTCACCGTGACCCCGCGCAGGCCGTCCGACGGCCCCGCGACGGTCACCGAATCGGGAGCCAGCTCGACGTGCGCGCCCATCTCCCGCAGCACGTCGGCGAACTTCACATCACCCTGCAGGGCCGAAGAGCCGAGGCCGGGGATGGTCACCGTGCGGCCCGTGACGGCCGCCGCGGCGAGGAAGTAGCTCGCCGTCGACGCGTCGGGCTCCACCGGGTACTCGCACGCCTGGTACGGCTGCGGCGGCACCACGAACGTCTGTCCCTCCCGCCGGACGTCGACGCCGAAGCGGCGCATCATCTCCAGCGTGATCTCGACGTAGGGCACCGACACCAGGTCGGTGACCGTGATCCGCAGCCCCTCCGCGGTCAGCGGCCCGAGCAGCAGCAACGCCGTCAGGAACTGCGACGACAACCCCGCGTCGAGGGTCAGCTCGCCGCCCTTGACGCCGTTCGCGCGGACCGTCACCGGGTGGTGGCCCGGCTCGCCGTGGAAGGTCAGGTCGACGCCGAGCTCCGCCAGCGCGTCGGTCAGCGGTCCCAGCGGGCGCCGGCGCATCTGGTCGGAGGCGTCGAAGTGGAACGTGCCGGTGCCGGCCGCGGCCAGCGCGGGCAGGAACCGGGCCGTCGTGGCGCCGTCGCGGCAGAAGACGTCGGCTTCGGCCACCCCGGGGCCGGACGGGCGGCCCTCGATGGTCCAGGCGCCCGGCTGCCGGTCGACGCGGTAGCCGAGCTTGACCAGGCCCTCGGCGAAGCCCTCGGTGTCGTCCGAGTGCAGCGGGCGGCCGAGGGTCGTGGTGCCGTGCGCGGCCGCGGCCAGGAAGAGGCCGCGGGCGGTGACGGACTTGGAGCCGGGGATCTCGACGAGGGTCACACAGCGAGTTTAGTGCGGCTGGATCTCGGCCATCGGGCCCCAGTCGGAGGCGTCCTGGACGTTGATGATCTGCGGGTTGTCGCTGAGGTAGGCGCCGAGGTTCGCCACCGCCCACTTGAAGTGGTCGGAGCCGACGTGCGCGACCGCCGCGTCCTGGCCGTCGAAGCCTTCGACCAGCACATACGTGTTCTCGTCCTCGAGGCTGCGCGACCACTCGAAGAACCGGTTCCCCGCCTCGGCGCGGGTGTTCCGGGTGTAGTCGGCGACGATGTCCGGCCAGTTTTCCGCGTGCTCCGCCTTGACCGGGAACTTGACCACGATGAAGATCATGGCCCCAACCCTAAGGCCTGCCGCGGGGGTCCGGCTGTCCCAGTTTGAGACAGGTCAGGAAGCGCGCGGGAGGCGTCGCCCGGGCGGGGCGGATTCGAGCCACGAGAGGAACCCGGTCAGCGCGCCCGGCCCCATGGCGATCTCGATCGCTTCCTGGGTCTCGGACTCGCAGCGCAGCACGGTCGAGCCTTCGGGAACGGCGTAGGCCTCGGTGCCGGACGGGTCGCGCCGGTCGGCGATCTGCATGCTTTCGCGCTGGAAGACGCGGTCGGGGCCGGTCCGCAGGCTCCACACCCGGTACCAGACGAATTCGTCGCCCTCGTAGCGGCCCAGCCCCAGGTGCCAGCTGGACCGCGCGTTGTCCGGACGCCACCGCAGCGCGACGCTCACGCCCCCGCCGCGGCGCATCCGGATCCACCGCTGGCCGTACCAGGCGGCCAGCACGGCGAGCACGATCAGGAGCCCGACTACGACCACGGTGATCTTCACGGCCCGGCTCCTGCCCGTCTCGCGCTCAGACCGACTTGCCTGCCGCGCGGAGCTGGGCCGAGGCCCTCGCCCGCTCGGTCTCGTCATCGGCGCTCAGTGCCGCCTTCGCGGCGTCGACGTCGATTTCGTCGGACAGCTCGGCGCTCTCGGCGAGGATGCTCACCCCGGTGCCGGTCACGGAGAGGAATCCGCCGTGCACGGCCGCGCAGACCGTCTCGCCGTCGGTGGTCGTCACCTTGACTACGCCACCCTCGACGAGCTGCCCGAGCACGGGTTCGTGGCCGGCCATGATGCCGATCTCGCCCTCGGTGGTCTGCGCCACCACGAAAGTGGCGGTACCCGACCAGAGACGGCGCTCGACGGCCACCAGCTCCACGGACATCTCGGCCACGTAGCACTCCTTAACTCGGGGTGTTGCCACCGAGTGTAATAGGTCTGTCTGGGGTTATGAGAACGGCGGGGGCATGAGTCCACATAGGACACTGCCCCCGCCGCGCTCAGGACATCACTTCTTGGTGATTTCCTTGTACTTCTTCTCGAGGTCCTCGAGGCCACCGATACCCAGGAACGCCTGCTCCGGGTAGTGGTCGAAGTCACCCTTGGTGATGCGGTCGAACGACTCGATGGTCTCCGACAGCGGCACCGTCGAGCCCGGGATCTGCGTGAACGCCTCGGCGACCAGCATGTTCTGCGACAGGAACCGCTCGATGCGGCGCGCGCGCTGAACGGTCAGCTTGTCCTCTTCCGACAGCTCGTCCATACCGAGGATCGCGATGATGTCCTGCAGCTCCTTGTACTTCTGCAGGATCCGGATGACCTCGGAGGCGACGCGGTAGTGGTCCTCACCGACGATCGCCGGGTCGAGGATCGTCGACGTCGACGCCAGCGGGTCCACCGCCGGGAAGATGCCCTTCTGGAACACCGACCGGGAAAGCTCGGTGGTGGCGTCCAGGTGGGCGAACGTCGCGGCCGGGGCCGGGTCGGTGTAGTCGTCCGCGGGGACGTAGATCGCCTGCATCGAGGTGATCGAGCGACCCCGGGTCGAGGTGATCCGCTCCTGCAGCTGCCCCATCTCGTCGGCCAGCGTCGGCTGGTAACCCACGGCCGAAGGCATGCGGCCCAGCAGGGTCGACACCTCGGAACCCGCCTGGGTGAACCGGAAGATGTTGTCGATGAACAGCAGCACGTCCTGGTTCTGGACGTCGCGGAAGTACTCCGCCATGGTCAGCGCCGACAGCGCGACGCGCATGCGCGTGCCCGGCGGCTCGTCCATCTGGCCGAAGACCAGGGCGGTGTCGTTGATGACGCCGTCCTCGGACATCTCCAGGAAGAGGTCGTTGCCCTCACGGGTGCGCTCGCCGACCCCGGCGAACACCGACGTACCACCGAAGTTCCGGGCGACACGGGTGATCATCTCCTTGATGAGCACCGTCTTGCCGACGCCGGCGCCGCCGAACAGGCCGATCTTGCCACCCTGGACGTACGGGGTGAGCAGGTCGACGACCTTCAGGCCGGTCTCCAGCATCTCCGTCTTGCCCTCGAGCTGGTCGAAGGACGGCGGGTTGCGGTGGATGCCCCAGCGCTCGAGGTCGTCGCCGTAGCCGGGCTCGTCGAGGCACTCGCCGAGCGCGTTGTAGACGTGGCCCTTGACCTTGTCGCCCACCGGCACGGTGATCGGCTTGCCGGTGTCGGTGACCTCGGCGCCCCGGACCAGGCCGTCCTGCGGCTGGAGCGAGATGGTGCGGACGAGGTTGTCACCCAGGTGGCTGGCGACCTCGAGGGTCACCGTCTTGCGCAGCTGCTCGAACTCGATGTCGACCTTGAGCGCGTTGAACTGGTCGGGAACGGAACCGCGCGGGAACTCGACGTCGACGACCGGCCCGGTCACCGAGACGATGCGCCCCTTGGCGCGCGGGGCTTCAGTACTGGTCATCAATCATCACTTCCTGCTGCGGTGAGCGCGTTCGCGCCACCGACGATTTCGGAGATCTCCTGGGTGATCTGCGCCTGGCGGGCCTGGTTCATCTCCCGCGTCAGGGTGCCCACCAGCTCGTTCGCGTTGTCCGACGCGGCCTTCATCGCCGTCCGGCGGGCGGCCAGCTCGGACGCCGCGGACTCGAGCAGCGCCGCGTAGAGCCGCGTGTTGATGTACTTCGGCAGCAGCGCGTCCAGCAGCTTGTCGGCACTCGGCTCGAACTCGTAGCTGGGGAGGAGGCCCGCGGGCTTCTCCTCTTCGCCTTCGGAGTACTCGACCTCGAGCGGCGCGACGCGCTTGGCGACCGGCCGCTGGGTCAGCATCGACACGAACTCGGTGTAGACGATGTGGATCTCGTCGACACCCGTGATGCCGTCGGCGTTGCCGTGCTCGTCGTCGGCGCCGAGCATGAACGACTCGACCAGCGCCTCACCGGCGGCGACCGCGTTGGTGTAGGCCGGCTGGTCGGAGAAGCCCGTCCAGCTGTCCACGACCGGGCGGTCGCGGAACCGGTAGTAGTTCAGCCCCTTGTTGCCGGTGACGTAGACCTCGGGCTCCTTGCCCTCCGAACGCAGGAGGGCGAGCAGCTCTTCGGTCGCGCGCAGCACGTTGGAGTTGTAGCCACCGCACTGGCCCTTGTCACTGGTCACGACCAGGACAGCGGCCCGCTTCGGGTTCGGGCGCTCGACCAGCATGGGGTGGTCGAGGTTGGCCGCCGCACCGGCCAGCGCCGAGAGCACCTTGGTGATCTCGTCCGCGTACGGCCGGGAAGCGGCGACCTTCGCCCGCGCCTTGGTGATGCGCGCGGTGGCGATGAGCTCCATCGCCTTGGTGATCTTGCCGATCGACTTGGTCGCCTTGATGCGCGACCGGAGTTCCCGGAGTTGTGCGGCCATGAGCTATCAGCTCACTTCTTCGGGGCGGGCTTGTTGACCTTGACGGTCTCGTGCCCGACCTTGTCGGCGTCCATCGCGTCGGCGTCCGCCTCGACCAGGGGCTTGCCCTCGGAGGTGGTGAACTCCTTCTTGAACTCGTTCACCGCTTCGACGACGGCCTCGCGGGTCTCCTGCGGGAACTTGCCCGACTCGCGGATCTCCTTGATCAGGTCGGCGTGCTTGCGGCGGGCCGAGTCGATGAACTCGTGGTTGAACCGGCGGACGTCCTCGGTCGGGACCGAGTCGTAGTGCCCGTTCGTGCCCAGGTACACCGTGAGGACCTGCTCCTCGACCGGGATCGGCGAGTACTGCGGCTGCTTGAGCACCTCGTACAGCCGGGCACCGCGCTCGAGCTGCGCCTTCGAGGCGTCGTCGAGGTCGGAGGCGAAGGCCGCGAAGGCCTCCAGCTCGCGGTACTGCGACAGGTCGATGCGGAGCGAGCCCGCGACGTCCTTCATCGCCTTGACCTGCGCGGCACCACCCACGCGGGAGACCGAGATACCCACGTCGATGGCCGGGCGCTGACCGGCGTTGAACAGGTCCGACTGGAAGAAGCACTGGCCGTCGGTGATCGAGATGACGTTCGTCGGGATGTAGGCCGACACGTCGTTCGCCTTGGTCTCGATGATCGGGAGACCGGTCAGCGAGCCGGCGCCCAGCTCGTCCGACAGCTTCGCGCAGCGCTCCAGCAGGCGGGAGTGCAAGTAGAAGACGTCGCCGGGGAACGCCTCGCGGCCCGGCGGGCGGCGCAGCAGCAGCGAGATCGCGCGGTAGGCGTCGGCCTGCTTGGTCAGGTCGTCGAACACGATGAGGACGTGCTTGCCCTCGTACATCCAGTGCTGGCCGATGGCCGAGCCGGTGTACGGCGCGATCCACTTGAAGCCGGCCGAGTCGGACGCGGGGGCCGCGACGATGGTGGTGTACTCCAGCGCGCCGGCGTCCTCGAGGGACTTCTTCACGGCGGCGATCGTGGAGCCCTTCTGGCCGACCGCGACGTAGATGCAGCGGACCTGCTTCTTCGGGTCGCCGGTCTCCCAGTTGGCCTTCTGGTTGATGATCGTGTCCACGGCGACGGCGGTCTTGCCCGTCTTGCGGTCACCGATGATCAGCTGGCGCTGGCCGCGGCCGATCGGGGTCATCGCGTCGATGGCGGTGATACCGGTCTGCAGCGGCTCCGACACCGGCTGGCGCTCGACGACCGAAGCGGCCTTCAGCTCCAGCGCGCGGCGCTCGGTGGTCTCGATGTCGCCGAGGCCGTCGATGGCCTGGCCCAGCGGGTTGACGACGCGGCCGAGGTAGCCGTCGCCGACCGGCACCGACAGGACCTGGCCGGTGCGCTTGACCTGCTGGCCTTCTTCGATGGTCTCGAAGTCACCGAGGATCGCGGCACCGATGGAGCGCGCGTCCAGGTTCAGGGCGACGCCCAGGATGCCGCCGGGGAACTCGAGCAGCTCGTTGGCCATGGCCGAGGGCAGGCCCTCGACGTGGGCGATGCCGTCACCGGCGTCCACCACGATGCCAACTTCTTCCCGGCTCACGTCCGGGGCGTAACTCGAGACGTAGTTCTCGATCGCGCTACGGATCTCATCCGAGGAGATCGTCAGCTCGGCCATGTCTTTCCCGCTCTCGCTTCGTTCTTGCCAGTATGCAAAGTCTTGTGTGACCGGGGCTATGCCCGGGCCAGCCGCCTGCGCAGCGCCGCCAGCTGACCCGCCGCGCTCCCGTCGATGACCTCGTCACCGACGCGGACGACGAGCCCGCCGCCGAGCCGGGGGTCGACCTCGACGTGCAGCGCGATCGGCCGCCCGTAGATGTCGTTGAGCTTCGCGCCGAGCTGGGCGGTCTGCTCGTCGGACAGGGCGTTCGCGCTGGTCACGTAGGCGACCGAGCGTTCACGGCGTTCCGCGGCCAGCTTGACCAGCTTGTCGAGCCCGACGCCGACGCCGCGGCCCTTGGCCCGGCGCACGACCTGCTCGACGAGGGTCTCGGTGACCACGTCCACCTTGTCGGCGAACAGCCCGCGCACCAGGGTGCGCTTGGCGTCGGCGGGACCGGCCAGGTCGGAGAGCGCGGCCTCCAGTTCCGGGGCGCCGGCCACGATCCGCGCGACCTGGAAGAGCTGGGACTCGACGGTGTCGACGTTCCCGGTCTTCTCGGCCGCGGTGAGCAGCGCCGAGCGGCCGAGCTCCTCGAGCCCGTCGGTCAGCTCACGGGGGCTGGACCAGCGGCTGCCGGCCACGGCGTCGAGCACCTTGAGGGCCGGTTCGGACAGCTTGCCGTCGAACAGCCGGCGCACCAGCTCGGTGCGCGCCTCCGGCGTCGTCGACGCGTCGCTCACCGCCCGGCGCAGGCCGATCTCCCGGTCCAGCAGGTCGACGACCGAGAGCAGCTCGTCGCCGACCGTGGCGGCATCGGCTCCCGCGTCGGCCAGAACCTCGCCGAGGCGTTCCTCGGCGAGGCCGAGCGCTTCACGGCTCGCAGCATGCAGCGTCATCTCTGGTCTACTTCCCCGCTCCGTTGGAGGCACCGGCGGTCTCCAGCTCCGCCAGGAACCGGTCGACGGTGCCGCGGCGGCGCGCCTCGTCCTCGAGCGACTCGCCGACGATGCGGCTCGCCAGCTCGACGGCGTTGCGGCCCATGTCGGCCCGCAGCTCGGCGATGATCTGCGCCTTCTGGGCCTGCAGCTGGGCCTGGCCCTGGGCGACGATGCGCTGGGACTCGGCCTCGGCCTCGGCCCGCAGCTCCGCCTTGATCTGCTCGGCTTCGAGCCGGGCGTCGTCGCGGATCTTCGCCGCTTCGGTCCGGGCGTCCTGCAGCTGGGCCCGGTACTTGGCCAGCGCCTCTTCGGCCTCGGCCTGGGCCTTCTCGGCCTTCTCGATGCCACCCTCGATCTTCTGCGCACGCTCTTCGTACGCGGCCTCGAAGCGAGGGACGACGTACTTCTTGAGGATGAACAGCAGGATGAGGAAGGCGACGATGCCGAGGATCAGCTCCGAGATGTCGGGGATGATCGGGTTGTGCGTTTCGCCCTCTGCGGCGAGGACCAAGGCACTGTTCAGCACGGCGTCTCCTTAAAGCGATGAGCCGAGGACTCAGGCGGCGGAGGCGATGAAGTAGATGACGATGCCGATCAGGGCGAGCACCTCGGTCAGAACGAAGGTCGAGAAGCCGATGCCCTGCAGCTTGCCCTGCGCCTCCGGCTGACGCGCGGTGCCGTTGATGACGGCGGCGAAGATCAGACCCACACCGATGCCCGGGCCGATCGCGCCCAGGCCGTAACCGATGGCGGCGAGACCGGGGTTGATGTTGGCGGCCTGCTCGGCGGCCTGGGCCAGAACGATGTTGCTCACGTGCATTTCCCTTCACTTCGGTCCACGCGCTCGCGTGGATCGGGGGCTTGTGTTCTCAGTGCTCCGACGCCAGCGCGGCGCCGATGTACCCAGCCGACAGCAGGGCGAAGATGTAGGCCTGCAGCACCTGGATGAAGGCTTCGAGGAAGGTCATCCCGATGGCGAAGATCCACGCCACCAGCGAGACCGGCTTCAGCGCCCAGCTCGACGTCTCGGTCAGCAGGAAGGTGCCGCCGAGGGTGAACACCGCCAGGATCAGGTGACCCGCGAACATGGCGGCGAAAACACGGATGGCGAGCGTCAGCGGGTTGAGGAAGAACTTCTCCGCGAACTCGATCAGCGAGAAGAGCGGCAGCACCGCCTTGGGAACGCCCGGCGGGGCGAGTTCCTTCTTGAAGTAGCCGGCGAAACCGTGCCGCTTGAACCCGACGAAGTGGTAGACCGGGTACACGACGAGGACCGACAGGGCGACCGGGAAGCCGAATCGCGCCATGGTCGGGAACTGCAGGACGGGGATGATCCCGTAGAGGTTGTTCACCAGCACGAAGGTGAACAAAGCGAAAACGAGGGGAACGAACGGCTTGAAGTCCTTCGAGCCGATCTGTTCACGCGCGATGTTGTTGCGGCTGAAGTCGTAGATCGACTCCGCGACGAACTGTCCCTTGCTCGGGACGACCTGGAGTTTGCGGGTCGCCAGCAGGAAGTACGTCGCGATGATGACCACCGAGGCCACGACGAGCAGCATCGGCTTGGTGACCCCGCCGAACAACGCCGGCAACTCGAAGCTTTCGGCGCCGGGCGGCGCGAATACCGCACCCTCGGCCAAAACCAGCGCGCCCACTGGGCTCCTTCCGGTTCTCCCGGCCGGCGTTCACTCCGCCGGGGGAATCGTCACGATCTGGACTTAACGTACCCGATACGTATCGGGACGTCGGAGGCGGCTACCCCACGGTCCGCAGAACACACCTTCACGTTCTGCACACGGGGTTGTCTCGCGTGAACACTGCCCTGCGGTCTACTTCGGACCAGCTGCGGAGGAGGCGGAACTACACGGTCGCCACACTGCTGATCGCGGTTCGTCTTAGGGAGTGCGCGGCCGAGGCCGCCACCCTTGACGCGGACCATACCAGCAGGTCAATCAGTGCCGTACACGCGTACTCCATACCCACCGATCAGCCCAGGACCTAAGTCCCGGGTCGATCCGGGACCCAGGTCCGGGACCGGGCGGGACCCGCCCGGCAACGGCGCAGGCGGCGGGTCCCGGCGCAGATTCCGGGCGCGCACGAAGGCGCACTTTTGTGGCACCGGTCACACTCGGGCGGCCGCAGCCCGGCTCACGGTGCGTAACGGAAGACCGTGGCAAAACGGACGGCGCCCGGCGGCGTCAGGAGGGGATGATCGTCGGGATCTTGGTCTTGCGGAAGGCGGCGAACTCGGCCGCGGCGGCCACCAGGATGGCGACGATCATGGTGATGCCGAGCGACATCGGGTGCAGCGCGGTGACGCCCTTCAGCAGCGTCAGCGCACCGAACAGCAGGACGACCTTCACGACGTACCCGCCGAGCGCGATGACCATGACGAACATCGGGTCCTGGCCCGCGCTGAAGCGCATCAGGCCGAGCGTGCTCAGCGACGCCACCATCGCGAGCACCGCGCCGACCAGCGAGCCGAGGAAGCCGGGCATCCCGTTGAGGATGCTGAAGAGCACGATGCAGACGAGCACCGCGGGCGGGGTGACGAGCAGCGAAGCCTTCGTCATCGCGCGGGCGGCCTGCAGCACCACCTTGGCGTGCGGGTTCTCCTGCGCTTCGGTTTCGGTCTCGCTCACGGCTGGCTCCCTGCTCGGTTCAGCCACCGAGTGTAGAGAACCCGGCCGGTCAGGTTCCGGGCTGGTTGCGCGAGCGCAGCCGCGGCACGATCGAGACCACCACCGCGAACACGAGCCCGGCCCCGATGATCCAGAGCGCCGCGGCGTCGTCGAAGAGCGTCACCGAGACCGCGCCGAACGCGAGGATCCCCGCCCACAAGTAGATGAGCAGGACCGCGCGGCGCTGGGAGTGGCCGATCTCCAGCAGCCGGTGGTGCAGGTGCATCTTGTCGGCCGCGAACGGGCTTTCGCCGCGGCGCGTGCGGCGGACGACGGCCATGATCAGGTCCAGCATCGGCACGAACAGCACCGCCGCCACGACCACCAGCGGGGAAAGCAGCGCGATCGCGTCCTTGCCGCTGAACTGCGGGTACGGCACGCGCCCGGACGCCGAGGTCGTCGCACCCGCGAGCATCAGGCCGATCATCATCGACCCGGAGTCGCCCATGAATATCTTGGCGGGCTGGAAGTTGTACGGCAGGAACCCCAGACACGCGCCGGCGAGCGTGGCCGCGATCAGCGCCGGCGGGTAGGTGCCGACGTCGCCGCCGGAGCTGTCGAGCAGGCCGATGGAGAACGCGCACGTCGCCGTGGCGGCGATGAACCCGAGGCCGCCGGCCAGCCCGTCGAGGCCGTCGACGAAGTTCATCGCGTTGACCATCACCACGACCATCACGACGGTGAGCAGCGCGCCCTGGTTCTTGTCGAGCACCAGCACCGAGCCGAACGAGTCGCCCTGACCGCCCCACGGCACCCAGAACGACACCCACTGCACGCCGAAGATGACCAGGATCCCGGCGCACATGACCTGCCCGGCCAGCTTCGTCCACGCGTCCAGCTCGAACCGGTCGTCGAGCGCGCCGATGAGCGAGATGACCCCGGCGGCGAGCAGCACGCCGACCGAGTCGAACGAGGCGTCGAAGCCGTGCGACAGCGCGGGCAGCTGGTGGGCGAGGCCCATCGCGCCGGCGACGCCGAGGTAGATGCCGACCCCGCCCATCCGCGGGATCGGGGCGACGTGGACGTCGCGGGCGCGGGGGTTGGCGATCGCGCCGACCCGGATCGCGATCCGGCGCACGACGCCGGTGAGCAGGTAGGTCACGGCCGTCGCGGTCAGCGCGACGAGGATGTATTCCCGGATGGGGAGGAGACCGGATGTGGGCGGCACGGGTGCGTCACGCTCGCGGGGTCGGGGTCACCCGCGACACGCTATCGTGCCGCGGATCTTGGCCGGATCCGGCTTCACGCCAACGATTCCGCGGGCACACCGAGCACCTCCGCGATGGCGTCCTTGCGCACGGCGCCCTCGCGCAGCACCACCGGTTCGGTGCCGGTGAGGTCCACGATGCTCGACGCGACGGGCTCGCCACTCGACCCGCCGTCGAGGTAGACGGCGACCGAGTCGCCGAGCTGTTCCTGCGCTTCCTGCGCGGTGCTGGCCGGCGGCCGGCCGGAGACGTTCGCGCTCGAGACGGCCATCGGGCCGACGTCGCGCAGCAGTTCGAGGGCGACCGGGTGCAGCGGCATCCGCAGCATGACGGTGCCGCGGGCGTCGCCGAGGTTCCACTGCAGGCTCGGCGCGTGCGGGAGCACGATGGACAGATCGCCCGGCCAGAAGGCTTCGATGAGCGCACGCGCCTGCGGGGGCACGCCGAGGACGAGGCCGTCCACAGTGGACCAGGACCCGACGAGCACGCCGACGGGCATGTCCGGCCCGCGGTTCTTCGCCCGCAGCAGCGCTTGGACGGCGCCGGCGTCGAAGGCGTCGGCACCGATGCCGTAGACCGTGTCGGTCGGCAGGACGACCAGCCTGCTCGACCGAACCGCGCCCGCGGCCGCCGCCAGTCCGTCGGCCCGGGACTCCCGCTTGCTGCAGTCGTAGACCACGCTCATGGTGGCCAAGAGTAGTCCCGCCGCCGGAGGGGGCGTTCGCCGCGTCACACCGGGTCGGTCCGGGGGCGCACGTTCTCGCGCGCGCCGGCCTGGAGCCGTCGCCCCGTGGGCCGGACTGACCGGCGCCCCCGATCCCTCGCCCCATCCGGCCCGGTCCGCTACCCCACCCACCGCAAGGTGCACGCCGCCGGGCGGCCGCGGTCGCCGCTCCCTCGCCAGTCACCGGCCGGCCTGGAGCCATCGCCCCATGGGCCGGACCGACCGGCGCCCCCGAACCCTCGCCCCAACCGGCCCGATCCGCTACCCCACCCACCGCAAGGTGCACGCCACCGGGCGGCCGCGGTCGCCGCTCCCTCACCAGTCACCGGCCTGGAGCCATCGCCCGGTGGGCTCGCTCAGCCGGCCGCCCGCTGTCCCGCCGTCTCCGTGCGGCAAGACACCCCGCGAGGCCGAACGGAGCCCGCGCGGGGGCGCCCCCGTCTTCAACGCTACCGGCGACCACCGACAGTTCCGGGTGCTCGCCGAGCGTTCTTCCCGGAGTTGTCCACAGCTCCCGGCTGACAAACCGGCCAAACTTTCGTCGTGGGGCAAGCGGGTAAACCTCGCCGCGAGGCAGAACCACGACAGCGCGGCTCAATACGGTCGATCTTCGGGAACCACCACCCCCGTGGGTTCCCAGTGAAGGAGCCGCAGATGCGCCCCAGAACCCCGAAAGCGCTCGCCCTGCTCGCCGCGGTCACCGTCCTCACCGGGCTCGGCGCCGGCACCGCCGCCGCCGAGCCGCTCACCCGTGGCTGGCCCGCCCCGATCGACGCCGCGCACTGGGAGAACCAGGACCACATGACCTGGTCCGACTACAAGAAGGTGCCCGGGACGAACTGGGCCGACCCGAGCGTCAAGCCGACCCAGCGCACCTTCAAGGGCGCGGTCGTCCTCGCCGACTACCCGGACCAGGACTTCGTCGTCACGAAGCCGGCGAACTCGACCATCTTCGGCAACCCCGGCCCCGCCGCCGCGAACATCCCGCGGGCCGGCGTCGCGCAGTACTACCAGGACTTCCTCAACAAGCCCGAGGCGCTCAACAACGGGCACACGATCAACGAGTACTGGATGGAGGACTCCGGCGGCCGGTTCGGCGTGCAGCTGACCGCGTTCGGGCCGTACCGGATGCCCGGGAAGTCCTACGAGTACGGCATGGAGTTCCAGCCGAGCGCGTGCCCGCCCGGGGCGAACTGCACCCGCGACATCCGCAAGGACGCCGGTGACGCGTGGCGCGCCGACGTCGGCGACACCGCGAAGCAGTTCGACTTCGTCTTCTACCTCTCCGCCGGCCAGGACGAGAGCTCGACCTGGCAGGAGTTCGGCGAGATGAAGTTCGGCACCAAGGAGAACGTGCCGGACAGCTTCGGCCCGCCGAACCACGACCTGCCCAACTACGCGGCGACGCGGTACGTGCCGTGGACGTCGTGGGCGTCGGCCGCCAGCATCTGGCCGAACGCCCAGGACGGCAGCTCGGTGCAGGCCGAGAGCTCCGGCCAGTCGACCTACGCCCACGAGTTCAGCCACATCCTGGGCATCGGCGACAACTACAACAACCCGTTCGGCGTCCCGCCGTCCCGCAGCTACAGCGGACCGTGGGACATGCTCTCGCGCGGGACGTTCAACGGGCCGGGCGGCCCGCACACCCGCTGGCAGATCCCGGCGACGCAGGGCAGCTCGATGGGGGCCCAGCACCAGCTGCGCAACAAGCTGAAGCTCGGCATCGTCGACCCGGCGGACGTCCTGCAGCTGGATCGCAACGAGCTGGCGAAGACCGGTCCGGTGTCCGCGCGCATCACCGCGCGCGAGACGGAGGCGCAGCCCGGCGCGTTCACCGGGATGAACATCAAGCTGACCGGCGGGGACAAGGCGCCGAAGTGCGACCGGGCGACGGACCCGTTCTGCGACGGCGGCGGCTACGACAACTACACGGTCGAGGTCGTCGACCGGATGGGCGCGGACTCGTTCGCCCCGGACTCCGGCGTCATGATCACCAAGACGAAGAACAAGGACAACGCGCCCTTCGACTGGGTGATCGACGCGAACCCGCAGGACATCGGCATCACCGACTACACCAAGCCGGACGGCACCCCGGTCAAGATCACCATCGGTGACTACCGCCAGCTCAACGACGCGCTGTTCAAGGCGGGCACGGAGGCGGCGAGCCCGTACGAGTACACGGACGAGGCGAACCGGCTGCGGTTCCTGATCACCGACTTGGCGCGCGACCGCCGCGGCGTGCTGTCGTACACGGTGATGGTGGCTTCCCTGGACGGCTCGGGCAGCCAGGCGCGCGGCGCGGCGCTGACCCCGGCACTGCCGGCGTTCGCCCGCGGCGGCCTCGCGACCTGCGACTTCGGCCTGCTCAACACGGGGTCGGCGCATGGTGCGACGGCACCGTACGACACGGACACGTACCGGCTGAGCGTGTCGACGGACGCGAAGGGCTGGGAAGTCCGCCTGCCGAACGAGCTGGCGACGGCGAAGTTCGGCGGCCACGTGAAGGTCCCGGCGTACGCGAAGCGCGGGGCGCGAGGTGACCTGGCGGCCCGGGTGAAGCTGACGGCGACGTCGATCAGCGACCCGTCGAAGACCGCGACGGCGAGCTGCACGGCGTTCGGCTTCTAGTGGACATCCGGAGGGGGCTGTGGACAGCCCCCTCCGGACCACCGGAAACTGTCGGTGCCCACCGGTAGCGTGGAAGACGGGGGGCGCCCCCGCGGGCGGGCAGGGCTCCGGCAAAGTCGAAGCGCTTTTTTGCTGGTGTTTCACCGGCCCGAACGGCAGGCTGACGGCCGGATCTGCACCCCCATCCAGACCTCCCCCGCCGCCCCGATCCGAAGCCAGAACCGGCCGTAGTCACAATCGGGCTTCGGGGTGGTGGGCACCACATGATCACCACCGAGAGCCACTGTCCGCCTGCAGCGACACGACTTTGCCGGGCCCCCGCGGGCGGGCGGGGGGGTCAGCCCAGCCGGCGCGCCGTGACGAACCGGGCCCGGCCGGTCAAGTCCGCGTGGTCCTCGACCCCCGTCAGCACCCGGCGGGCCCGCACCAGCGCCGGCACCGCCGACCCGTGCGTGTCGTCGTGCTCGATCGCCAAGCCTCCCCCGGGCCGCAGCAGGCGGGCGCCCGCCGCGATCGCGTGGCGGATCACCGCCAGCCCGCTCTCCTCCGCGAACACCGCGCGCGGTGGGTCGTGCTCCGCCACCTCCGGCGGTACCGGGGTGCCCTCCGGCACGTACGGCGGGTTGCACAGCACCAGGTCGACCAGGCCGTCCAGCTCGGCGAACATCGTCGGGTCGCCGATGTCACCCGAGTACAGCCGGATCGGGGTGTTGCCCGCGTCCGCGTGGACGTCCGCGTTGTGGCGCGCCCAGGCCAGCGCCTGCGGGTCGACGTCCACCGCGTACACCACCGCGTCCGGCCGCGCGTGCGCCACCGCCAGCGCCAGCGCCCCCGATCCCGTGCACAGGTCCACCACCACCGGGAACTCGCGCCCCTGCAGGAACTTGACGCCCCACTCGAGCAGCAGCTCGGTCTCCGGCCGCGGCACGAACACCCCCGCGCCGACCGCCACCGTGATCTCCCCCAGCGCGGCCCAGCCCGTCAGGTACTGCAGCGGGATCCGCTTCGCGCGCTGCTGGACGAGCTGGCCGATGGCCTCGATGACCGGCGGGTCGACCAGCGGCACCATCGGCAGCCGACCGCGGTCGACGCCCAGCACGTGCGCCGCGATCACCTCGGCGTCGAACCGCGGCGACTCGACGCCCGCCCGTTCGAGAATCCGGGTGGCCTCGATGATGGCCAGGCGCAGCGGCTGCCGATTCACTCGTCGTCCTTCACCTCGTCAAGCCTGGCACACCAGGCGGAACTCCCCCGTCAGGACACGCGCCGGTCCTACGCCGTCCAGCGTATCGAGGCCCCCTCACCCGCATGACAAACAGCCGCGAAACACGGGTCACCGCCACAATGGATCCGCCCGGGGACGCTCACGGCCCGCCATCGCGCGGATATCCTGGCCGGACCGTCGCCGATCACCGAGACCCGACCCACCGGGAGCGCCAGTGCCGACCGAGCCGACCACGCGCCGCCGGGTCGCGTTCATCTTCCCCATCTACAACGAGGAAGCGAACATCGACCTGCTGCACCGCACGGTCGACGAGGTGACCGCGCCGCTGGCCGGGCGGTACGACTTCAGCTTCATCTACGTCGACGACGGCAGCCGCGACGCTTCGCTGGACCGGCTCACCGAGCTGGCAGCGCGCGACCCGCGGGTCACGGTCGTCGAGCTGTCCCGCAACTTCGGCCACCAGATGGCCGTCACCGCCGGGCTCGACCTGGTCGACGCCGACGCCGCGATCATCATGGACAGCGACCTGCAGGACCCGCCGCGGGTGGCGCTCGAGCTGCTCGAGAAGTGGGAAGAGGGCTACGAGGTCGTCTACGCGCAGCGCCGGTCGCGCCGCGATCCGCCGTTCAAGCGGTTCACCGCGAGCGCGTTCTACTGGTTCCTGCGGAAGATGGCCGCGGTCGACATCCCGAAGAACACCGGCGACTTCCGGCTGATCGACCGCAAGGTCGTCGACGAGCTGCGCAAGTACCGCGAGCGCGACCGGTTCCTGCGCGGGCTGGTCAGCTACGTCGGGTTCCGGCAGACGGCGGTGCTGTTCGACCGCGACAAGCGCAACGCGGGCGTCACCGGCTACCCGCTGACGAAGATGCTCCGCTTCGCCGCCGACGGCATCCTCGGGTTCTCGACGACGCCCCTGCGGATGATCACCCGGATGGGGTACCTGATCTCGCTGCTGAGCTTCCTCGGCGTGCTCTACGTCGTCGGCGTGAAGCTGTTCGCGCCGGAGACCGCGGTGCCCGGCTGGGCGTTCATCACCATCGCGATGTTCTTCCTCGGCGGGATCCAGATCATCATGCTCGGGGTGCTGGGCAGCTACATCGGCCGCACGTACTCGCAGGTCCAGAACCGGCCGTTGTACACCGTGGCGTCGGTGCGCACCGGTGCCGGCGATCGGAGCGCCGTCCAATGAGGTTCGTCACGGCCACGCAGGTGCGCTTCGGGATCGTCGGCATCGGCAACACCCTGGTCGACGCGCTCGGCTACGCGCTCCTCGCGACGCTCGGCGTCCCGACGTTCGTCGCCAACTTCATTTCGACGACGGCCGGGATGCTGCTGTCGTTCGCGCTGAACCGCAATTTCACGTTCCGGGCGAAGGACGGCGACATCCGGCGTCAGGCGCTGCTGTTCTTCGGCGTGACGGCGTTCGGGCTCTGGGTGGTGCAGTTCTCCGTGATCTGGCTGGTCGGGCGGCTGTTCCCGGGCGTCAACCTGCTGGTTCCGAAGGGCGCGGCGATCGTCGTCGGGCTGTTCTGGAACTACCTGCTCTACCACTACGTCGTGTTCCGGCACCGGCCCGTTTCGCCCGTTCCCGGTGCAGCGCCCGCCGACTCTGCGTGATCTCGTACCCTCTTCGGAGTGCGATTCCGTGAACTGCGCTTCGGCTTGGGCGTCTTCGTCCTTTCCCTGGGCGTCCTGCTGGTCCGGTTCCTCGTGCCGCGGCCGGTCGGGATGGCCGACAACGGCGACGGCTGGCGCCTGCTGTGCGGCCTCGGCGGCCGGCACCCGGAGCTGAGCTCCGAGTTCTACGTGCACTTCAGCTACGGGCCGGGTTCGGCCTGCAAGAGCGACTACATCTCCAGCCAGGCGTGGCTCGACTGGTTCGCGAGCAAGCTCGGCAAGGTGCTCGGCTCGTCGGCGGAGCTCAACCTGCTGGTGCTCGGCGCGATCACGTGCGTGCTGGTCGCGGTGGGCGTCGCGGCGACGGTGCTCGGCCTGGACCTGAGCCGCCGCAACCGCGTGATCGCCGCGGTGCTCCTGCTGCTCGTGATGGCCGACTCGGCGTTCTTCGGCTACTTCGCGTCGGTGCTCAGCGAGGGCGCCGGGTTCGTCGGGATGCTGCTGATGGCCGGCGGTCTGCTGCTGATGAGCCGCACGGACGCGGGCCGGTACTGGGGCGCGGGGCTGACCGTCGTCGGCGCGCTGATCGGCATCAACGCGAAGTCGCAGACGCTGCTGCTGATCCCGTTGTTCGTGCTGGCACTGGCGCTGATCAAGCCGCTCGGCAAGCGCGGCTGGTCGCGCTGGCTGCTGCCGCTGGGCGTGCTGGTGGTCGTCGGCGCGGGGACGGCGGCGGTGCAGTCTGACGGCGACCCGGCCAACGCGGAGTACCGCGAGGCGAACATGTACCACGTGGTGTTCGACAGCATCGTCGACGGCAAACACGACACGGACGCCGACCTGGCGGCGCTGGGCCTGCCGCCGAGCGCGAAGAAGTTCATCGGCACGGGCTGGTGGGCGGCGCACCCGTGGACGGACGCGGACTACAACGGCTTCCGCGACAAGATCAGCCGCCGCAACGTGGTGAGCTACTACGCGGCCCACCCGCAGCGCACGCTGCAGATCCTCCAGCAGGGCGCGGTCGACACGCTGACGGCGCGCCCGTCCCGGCTGGGCAGTTTCGCGGAGTCGTCCGGGCTGCCGCAGATGGCGCAGGAGTACCGGGTGCCGGTGTTCTCCGGGCTGTCGAAGCTGGCGGCGCCGCTGGGGCTGTTCGTGCTGGTCCCGTTCTGGCTGCTGATCGGCTGGGCGGGCGTGCGCGCGTTCCGCCGTCACCGCCGCGAGTACGGGGTCGTGGTGTTCTTCCTGCTGCTGTTCGCGGTGGGTCAGTTCGGGCTGTCGGCGCTCGGCGAGGGCGTCGAGGGCGTGAAGCACCAGCTGCTGACGCTGTTCCCGACGTTCCTGGCGTTCGTGTTCGGGGTCGTCAGCCTGTTCCCGAAGCCGGCGCGGCCCGAGCCGGAGCCGGACGAGGTCCCGGACGTGGACCAGCCGACCGAGATCTTCGAGGCCTTCAAGGAGCCGGAGAAGCCCGCCCTCCGCTGAGACGGCGGGCTCGCCGCCTCGGTCAGCCGGCCGAGGCGGCCAGCCGCTCCTCGCGGTCCGCGGTCGCCAACGCGTCCAGCACGCCGTCCAGGTCGCCGTCCAGGACCTGGTCCAGGTTGTACGCCTTGTAGTTCACCCGGTGGTCGGAGATGCGGTTCTCCGGGAAGTTGTACGTCCGGATCCGCTCCGAGCGGTCGACCGTGCGGACCTGGGACTTGCGCGCGTCCGACGCCTTCGCCGCGGCCTCTTCCTCAGCGATCGCCTGCAGCCGCGCCTGGAGCACCTGCAGGGCGCGGGCGCGGTTCTGGATCTGGGACTTCTCGTTCTGGCACGACACGACGATGCCCGTCGGCAGGTGGGTGATCCGGACCGCCGAGTCCGTCGTGTTGACGCTCTGGCCGCCCGGGCCCGACGACCGGAACACGTCGATGCGCAGGTCGTTCGGGTCGATCTCGACCTCGACCTCCTCCGGCTCCGGGTAGATGAGCACCCCGGACGCCGACGTGTGGATCCGGCCCTGGGACTCCGTCGCCGGCACGCGCTGGACGCGGTGGACGCCGCCCTCGAACTTCAGCCGCGACCACACGCCGTCGACGACCGCCGACTTCGTCTTGATCGACAGCGTCACGTCCTTGAAGCCGCCGAGGTCGGAGTCGACCGAGTCGAGGACCTCGGCCTTCCAGCCGTGGCGCTCGGCGTAGCGCAGGTACATCCGCAGCAGGTCGCCGGCGAACAGGGCCGACTCCTCGCCGCCCTCGCCGGACTTGATCTCCATCACGACGTCGGAGCCGTCGTACGGGTCGCGCGGAAGCAGCAGCTCGGTGAGCTTCGACTCCAGCTCGGGGATCTTCGCGGCCAGCTCGTCGGCCTCCGCGGCGAACTCCGCGTCCTCCGCGGCCATCTCCCGCGCGGCCGCGAGGTCGTCGCGGGCCGTGTCGAGCTCGTGGACCGCGCGGATCACCGGCGTCAGCTCGGCGTAGCGGCGGCCGAGCTTGCGGGCGCGCGCCTGGTCGGCGTGCACCGCGGGGTCCGCCAGCTGCTGCTCCAGCTCCGCGTGCTCGGCGAGCAGCCCCTTCAGCGAGCTCGAATCCACCTCTGTCACCTCTCAGCCCGGGGAAACAAGACAAAAAACGACGCCCACCCGCGCAGGCGAGTGGGCGTCGTCGGAAAAGCTACTTGGCGTCGGCCTTCTTCTGGCGCTTGCCGTAGCGAGCCTCGAAGCGCGCGACCCGGCCACCGGTGTCCATGATCTTCTGCTTGCCCGTGTAGAACGGGTGGCAGTTCGAGCAGATCTCGACGTGGATGTTGCCGCTGGTCTTGGTGCTGCGCGTGGTGAAGCTGTTGCCGCAGTCGCAGTTCACTTCGGTGACCACGTACTCGGGGTGAATACCGCTCTTCATGGTGTCCTCTCTCGTTGGCTCCGGGTCCCCAGTCGTTCACGGGGTGAACCGGCGCCGGACTTCAGCGGGTAATTCTGCCAGACGGGCAGACGCTGATTGGAACGCACCCCGCTGACCTGGTATTCCGAACGCGCTGGAGGCCTCCCCGCGGTCGAGCGGGGAGGCCTCCGGCGAAGAGCACGTTCAGTCGTCCTCGCCGCCGCCGAGGGCGGTCTTGGAGACCTGCATCAGGAACTCGACGTTGGTCTTCGTCTTCCGCAGGCGCGAGATCAGCAGGTCGATGGCCTGCTGCGAGTCGAGCGCGTGCAGCACCCGGCTCAGCTTCACCGTGACCGCGAGCTCGTCCGGCGAAAGCAGCAGCTCGTCCTTGCGGGTACCGGACGGGTTGACGTCGACCGCCGGGAACACGCGGCGCTCGGCGATCTTCCGGTCCAGCTTGAGCTCCGCGTTACCGGTGCCCTTGAACTCCTCGAAGATGACCGTGTCCATCGTCGAACCGGTCTCGACCATCGCCGTGGCGAAGATGGTCAGCGAGCCGCCGTTCTCGATGTTGCGCGCCGCGCCGAGGAACCGCTTCGGCGGGTACAGCGCGGTCGAGTCGACACCACCGGACAGGATCCGGCCGGACGCCGGGGCCGCCAGGTTGTACGCGCGGCCGAGACGCGTGATCGAGTCGAGCAGCACGACGACGTCGTGGCCCATCTCGACCAGGCGCTTGGCCCGCTCGATCGACAGCTCCGCGACCGAGGTGTGGTCCGACGGCGGCCGGTCGAAGGTCGAGGCGATGACCTCGCCCTTCACCGAGCGCTGCATGTCGGTGACCTCTTCCGGACGCTCGTCGACCAGGACGACCATCAGGTGGCACTCGGGGTTGTTCGTGGAGATCGCGTTCGCGATGTCCTGCATGATCGTGGTCTTGCCGGCCTTCGGCGGCGACACGATCAGGGCGCGCTGCCCCTTGCCGACCGGCATGATCAGGTCGATCACGCGGGTGGTGAGCTTGTGCGACTCGGTCTCGAGGCGCAGCCGCTCGTTCGGGTACAGCGGGGTCAGCTTGGTGAAGTCCGGACGCCGCTTGGCCTCGTCCGGCTCCAGGCCGTTGATCGAGTCGACGCGCACCAGCGGGTTGAACTTCTGCCGCTGCTGCTCGCCCTCGCGCGGCTGGCGCACGACACCGGTGATGGCGTCACCGCGGCGCAGGCCGTACTTGCGGACCAGCGACAGCGAGACGTACACGTCGTTCGGGCCGGCGAGGTAGCCGGAAGTCCGCACGAACGCGTAGTTGTCGAGCACGTCCAGGATGCCCGCGACGGGCAGCAGGACGTCGTCCTCGCGGATCTCGGTGTCCGGCGAGCCGCCCTCGCCCCGGCCACCACCGCTGCCGCGGCGACGGCGGTCGCGGAACCGGCGGCCGCGACGGCCGCCCTCTTCGTCGTCGTCCGGCTGCTGGTTGCGGTTGTCCTGGCCGCCGCGGTTGCCGCCGTCCTGCTGCTGGTTGCGCTGGCGGTTGCCGTCCTGGCGGTTGTCACCCCGGTTGCCGCCGCCCTGGCGCTGCTGGTCGCGGTTGCCGCCCTGCTGGCGGTCGCCCCCGCCCTGGCCCTGCTGACGGTCACCCTGCTGACGGTCACCCTGCTGACGGTCGCCGTCGGGCGAGCCGGCGGCGCGGTTCGAGCCGCGGCGACGGCGGCTGCGGCCGCCCTCCTCGGGCTGGCCGTCCTGGCCCTGCTGGCCGTCCTGCTTGTCCTGCTGCGGGCGCTCGGCCTGCGGCTGGGTGTCGGCCGGCGCGGCGGCCTCGGCCTTCGGCTCCGGCTTGCTCTCGACCGGGGCGGCGGGCGACTCGGCCTTGGGCTCGGCCTTCGGGGCCGACGCCTTCACCGGCTCGCCGACGCCCTCGAGGGGCAGCGTCTCGGCGGCCGGACGCTTGCGGGACTTGCCCTGGCGCTCGCGGATCGCGGCGATCAGGTCGCCCTTGCGCATGCCCGTCGTCTCGCCGACGCCGAGCTCCCCAGCCAGCGAACGCAGTTCGGCGACGGTCTTACCGGTCAGCCCGCCGACCGTCCGCTTGGGAGCGGGGGCGGTGCCGTTCGTCTCGGCCGTGCCGCTCACGTCGCTCAAAAGATCGGTGTTGCTCACACATGTCCTTCCTGACCGATCCACGCCTCCAGGTGGATCAGCGGACTGCCGCTCGCTTCTGATCGCGAACCGGCGTATCTGCCCCCCGATACGCGAGATGAGCTCTTCGGCCGTGCGGAACACAGCTGGAGCGCCTCCACCACAGGGGTTTGCGTCCTCCAAACGGAGGACACGGAATTCGGCACCGCCGAAACCGGAAACCCGCCCAAGTCGTTCCGCGTTACCCCGCTTGCCAGGCGGTGCGGATTCGGCGGATCAACGAAGGATGCGATCCCAGAGGACCGGCATCGGGTGCGGAAACGCACGGTGATCGAACGCCCCCGAGGGTAGACCGCGGCGGTTCCGGGTGCAACAACCACCCCCCGCGTGGCGGGCGCTACGGCAGGCACGTGACCCAGCCTTTACTGA
This sequence comes from Amycolatopsis sp. NPDC003865, assembly GCF_053605345.1. NCBI lineage: Bacteria > Bacillati > Actinomycetota > Actinomycetes > Pseudonocardiales > Pseudonocardiaceae > Amycolatopsis > Amycolatopsis sp. NPDC003865. The sequence goes on from NZ_JBSGJA010000026.1 coordinate 57,207, forward strand.
GCCGCAACCTGCACTCCCGCGAGATCCACGGGCAGCTCGAAGACGTCGAAACTCTCAACGCCGACCCCGGGCGGGAGTATTCCCGTCGTGGTCAGCGCGAGCACCGTGGGACCCGCCCCGGACACCGCGGCGGCCACTCCCCGTGCACGCAGCGTCGCCACCAGCTCGCCGCTCGCCGGGTACGCGGGGGCGCGGTAGTGCTGGTGCAGGCGGTCTTCGGTGGCCGCGAGGAGCAGCTCCGGCTTCGCCGTCACCGCGTGCACGGCGAGCGCCGCGCGGCCGGCGTTGTGCGCGGCGTCGGCGTGCGGGACGGTCGCCGGCAGCAGGCCGCGCGTGGTCGCGGTGGCCGAGCGGACGGCCGGGACGGCCACGACCGGCCGGATCGACGCGTGCGGCTCGAGGCGTTCCGCGTGGAATTCACCACCTTCGCACCAAGCCAGGACGAATCCGCCGAACAGGCTGGCCGCGGCGTTGTCGGCGTGGCCTTCGAAGCCCGCCGCGAGCTGCAGCGCGCCGGATTCGTCGAGGTCCCGGCCCGCGAGCGCGTACCCGGCGGCGACGCCGGACACCACCGCGGCGGCCGACGAGCCGAGGCCGCGCGCGTGCGGGATCGCGTTGTGGCAGCGCAGGTGCAGGCCCGGCGGTTCGACGCCGAGGTGCGCGCAGGTCTTGCGGATCGCGCGCACGACCAGGTGGGTCTCGTCGGTGGGGACGTCCTCGACCCCGCCCGCGCCGGCGTCGACGACCTCGACCTTCAGGCCGCCGTCGGTGACCTGCACCTCGACGACGTCGTAGAGGCCCAGCGCCATGCCGAAGGCGTCGAAGCCCGGCCCGAGGTTCGCGGTCGAAGCCGGGACGGTGACCTTGAAGCCGGTCACCGCAGGTCCAGCGCCGCCGCGACCGCCGAGGGGTCCACCGCGAGGGGTTCGACCTCGACGTTGCCCGCCAGGGCCGTCTGCGGGTCCTTCAGGCCGTGCCCGGTGACCGTGCAGACGACGCTGGACCCCTTCGGCAGCCTGCCGTCGGCGGCGGTGGCCAGCAGGCCGGCCACGCTGGTGGCCGACGCCGGCTCCACGAACACGCCTTCGCGCCCGGCCAGCAGCCGGTAGGCCTCGAGGATCTTCTCGTCGGTGATGGCCTCGAAGAGCCCGTCGGACGCCTCCTTGGCCTTCACCGCGGCCGTCCACGACGCGGGGCTGCCGATCCGGATCGCGGTCGCGACCGTCTCCGGCTCCGCCACCGGCTCGCCGTGCACCAGCGGCGCGGCGCCGGCGGCCTGGAAGCCGAACATCCGCGGCGTGTTCTTCACCACACCGTCGGCGGCGTACTCCGAATACCCCGCCCAGTAGGCGGTGATGTTGCCCGCGTTGCCGACCGGCAGGCAGTGGATGTCCGGTGCCTCGCCGAGGACGTCGCAGATCTCGAACGCGGCGGTCTTCTGGCCCGCGATGCGCACCGGGTTTACCGAGTTGACCAGCGTGACCGGGTAGTCGGCCGCGGTCTTGCGGGCCAGCTCGAGGCAGTCGTCGAAGTTGCCGTCGACCTGCAGGATCCGCGCGCCGTGCAGCACGGCCTGGGCGAGCTTGCCCAGCGCGATCTTGCCCTGCGGCACCAGCACCGCGCAGGTGAGGCCGGCGCGCGCGGCGTAGGCGGCGGCCGAGGCGGACGTGTTGCCGGTCGACGCGCAGATCACCGCCTTCAGCCCGCTGGCGAGCGCGTGGGTGATGGCCACGGTCATCCCGCGGTCCTTGAACGAGCCGGTCGGGTTGGCCCCCTCGACCTTGAGGTGGACCTCGCAGCCGGTCAGCTCCGACAGGTACCGCGCGGGCAGCAGCGGCGTGTTGCCTTCGCCGAGCGTGACGACCTGCGCGCCGTCGGGGACGGGGACGCGGTCCCGGTAGGCCTCGATGAGTCCCGGCCAGGGGTGCCTGATCACTGGTCTTCGCCTTCCACCCGCATCACGCTGACAACTTCGTGGACGACGTCGAGCTTCGCGATCTCGTCCACAGTGGACTGCAGGGCGGCGTCCGGGGCCTGGTGCGTCACGACGACCAGGCTCGCGCGGTCGCCGACGTCGCTCTGCCGCACGGCCGCGATGCTCACCCCGTGCCCGGCGAACGCCTGGGCCACCTGGGCGAGCACGCCGGCGCGGTCGGCCACGGAAAGGCTTACGTGGTAACGGGTCGGCGTCTGGCCCATCGGCCGTACCGGCAGTGCCGCGTGCGCGGATTCGCGGGGGCCGCGCCCGCCGGCGACGAGGTTGCGGGCCACCGCGACGAGGTCGCCGAGCACCGCGCTCGCGGTCGGCGCGCCCCCCGCGCCCTGGCCGTAGAACATCAGCTCGCCGGCGGCGTCGGCCTCGACGTAGACGGCGTTGAACGCGCCGCCGACGCCGGCCAGCTGGTGGCTGCGCGGGATCATCACCGGGTGCACGCGGGCGGAGACCGACTCGACGCCGTCGTCGTCCGCGACGCGTTCGCAGATCGCCAGCAGCTTGACCGTGCGCCCGAGCATCCGGGCCGCCGCGAGGTCCGCCGCGGTGACGTCGGCGATGCCCTCGCGGTGGACGTCCGATGCGGTCACCCGGGTGTGGAAGGCCAGCGACGCGAGGATCGCGGCCTTCGACGCGGCGTCGTAGCCGTCGACGTCGGCGGTCGGGTCGGCCTCGGCGTACCCGAGGCGGCTGGCCTCGTCGAGCGTCTCGGCGTAGCCGGCGCCGGTCGAGTCCATCGCCGACAGGATGTAGTTCGTGGTGCCGTTGACGATGCCCATCACGCGCGTGATCCGGTCGCCCGCCAGGGATTCGCGCAGCGGCCGCAGCAGCGGGATGGCACCGGCGACCGCGGCCTCGAAGTAGAGGTCGGCGCCCGCGGCGTCGGCCGCCTCGAACAGGTCAGCGGAGTGCTCGGCCAGCAGCGCCTTGTTCGCCGTGACGACGGACTTCCCGGCCTTCAGCGCGGCGAGCAGCCAGCCGCGCACCGGCTCGATGCCGCCGACCAGCTCGACGACGACGTCCACGTCGTCGCTGGTCACGAGCTTCTCCGCGTCGGCGGTCAGCAGCTCCGGCGGCAGCTCGGGGTGCTTGTCCGGGCGGCGGACGGCGATGCCCGCCAGCTCGACCGGCGTGCCCGCCCGCGCGGCGAGCTCGGCCGCCTGCTCGGTGAGCAGCCGGGCGACTTCGCCGCCGACGGTCCCGCAGCCGAGCAGGGCGACGCGCACGGCCCGGCGTTCCTCTGGGGCAGCCACTGTGTTCAGACCTCCAGGCGCAGCATGTCGTCGGTCGTCTCGCGCCGCAGCAGCAGCCGGGAGCCGCCGTTGCGCACGGCGACCACGGCCGGCCGGGGCTGCCGGTTGTACGTGCTCGCCATCGAGTAGCAGTAGGCACCGGTCGCCGCGACGGCCAGCAGGTCGCCGGGAGCCAGCGTGTCGGGCAGCCAGCAGTCTCGTACGACGATGTCGCCGGACTCACAGTGTTTTCCCACGACCCGGGACAGCACGGCCTGCACCGGCTGTTCGCTGTCGCCCGCGGAGCGGGAAACCAGCCGGACGTCGTACACGGCGTCGTACAGCGCGGTGCGGATGTTGTCGCTCATCCCGCCGTCGACGCTGACGTACCGGCGCGCGGAGTCGTCACCGAGCGCGACGTCCTTGATCGTGCCGACTTCGTACAGCGTGACGGTGCCGGGCCCGGCGATCGCGCGGCCCGGCTCGCCGGCGATGCGCGGCACCGGCAGGCCGGCGTACGCGCACTCCTTGCGGACGATCTCGCGGATCTGCGTGATCATCTGCGCGGGCGGCGGCGGGTTGTCCTTCTCGGTGTAGGCGATGCCGAAGCCGCCGCCGAGGTCGACCAGGCTCAGCTGGTCGAGCAGCTCGGGACCGTGCTCCTTGGCCAGGTCGGCGAGCAGCCCGACGACGCGGCGGGCGGCGACCTCGAAGCCGTCGGCGTCGAAGATCTGCGAGCCGATGTGGCTGTGCAGGCCGACGAGCTTGAGCGAGCGCGCGTTGAGCACCCGGCGGACCGCCTCGGCGGCGTCGCCGCTCGCGAGGGAGAACCCGAACTTCTGGTCCTCGTGCGCCGTCGCGATGAACTCGTGGGTGTGCGCCTCGACGCCGACGGTGACCCGGATGAGGACCGGCTGCACGACGTCGTGGCGCGCGGCGATGTCGCTCAGCCGCGCGATCTCGAAGTACGAGTCGAGCACGATCGTGCCCACGCCGGCGACGACCGCGGCCTCGAGCTCCGCGGGCGACTTGTTGTTGCCGTGGAAGGTGATCCGCTCGGCCGGGAAGTCCGCGCGCTGCGCCACGGCGAGCTCGCCGCCGCTGCAGACGTCGAGACTCAGCCCCTGCTCGGCCACCCAGCGGGCGATCTCGATGGAGAGGAACGCCTTGGACGCGTAGTGCACGAGCGACGGGTCGTCGAACGCCTCGGCGTAGTCCGCGCAGCGGGACTTGAAGTCGGCCTCGTCGACGACGAACAGGGGCGTGCCGTGCTTCTCGGCGAGCTCGCGGACGTCGACGCCCGCGATCCGCACGACGCCGTCGCCGGCGCGGAAGGTGTTGCGGGGCCACACCTTCGCGGGGAGCTTGTCGAGCTCCTCGGCCCCCGACGGCTGGAGCCCGGAGGTGTCGGCGTGGGGGTAGACGTCGGCGTGCCTGGGGCCCGCGGGGTGCGCCATTTCTTACATCCGTTCCGGAGCGGAGACACCGAGGAGCGCGAGGCCGTTCGCCAGCACCTGGCGGGCGGCTTCGCAGAGCGCGAGCCGGGCGTACGTCAGAGGGGTCGCCTCTTCGTCGCCCATGGGCAGCACGCGGCCCACGGTGTAGAACTTGTGGTAGGCGCCCGCGAGTTCTTCGAGGTAGCGCGCGATCCGGTGCGGCTCCCGCATTTCGGCGGCGCGGCGCACGGTTTCCGGGAACTCGCCGATGGTGCGGATCAGGTCGCCCTCGGCGGGCAGCGTGAGCAGTCCGAAATCGACGTCCGAAGTGGACTGTGTCTTGAGGCCGAGGTCGGCCGCGTTGCGCTGCAGGGACGCCAGCCGCGCGTGCGCGTACTGGACGTAGTAGACCGGGTTGTCGTTGGAGTGCTTGCGCAGCAGGTCCAGGTCGACGTCCAAAGTGGAGTCCACCGAGTAGCGGATCAGCTCGTAGCGGGCCGGGTCGACACCGACGGCCTCGACGAGGTCCTCCATGGTGATCACGGTGCCCGCGCGCTTGGACATCCGCACCGGCTTGCCGTCGCTGACCAGGTTGACCATCTGGCCGATCAGCACCTCGACCGTGGCCGGGTCGTCGCCGAACGCGGCGGCCGCGGCCTTCAGGCGGGCGATGTAGCCGTGGTGGTCCGCGCCGAGCATGTAGATGCACAGGTCGAAGCCGCGGTTGCGCTTGTCCTTGAAGTAGGCCAGGTCGCCGGCGATGTAGGCCGGGTTGCCGTCCTGCTTGATGACGACGCGGTCCTTGTCGTCGCCGTACTCCTTGGACTTCAGCCACCAGGCGCCGTCTTCGAAGTAGAGGTTCCCGGAGTCCTTCAGCTCCTGCACGGCCGCGTCGACCGCGCCCGACTCGTGCAGCGAGTTCTCGTGGAAGTAGACGTCGAAGTCGGTGCCGAACTCGTGCAGGCTGGACTTGATCTCGCCGAACATCAGCTCGATGCCGATCCGGCGGAACGTCTCGTGGCGCTGCTCCTCCGGCAGCGACAGCGCGCTCGGCTCGGCCTTGATGACCTCGGCGGCGATGTCGTTGATGTAGCCGCCCGCGTAGCCGTCCTCCGGCGCGGGCTCGCCCTTCGCGGCGGCGATCAGCGACCGGACGAACCGGTCGATCTGGGCGCCGGCGTCGTTGAAGTAGTACTCGCGCGTGACGTCGCCGCCCTGCGCGGCCAGCACGCGGCCCAGCGCGTCGCCGACCGCGGCCCAGCGGGTGCCGCCCAGGTGGATCGGGCCCGTCGGGTTCGCCGAGACGAACTCGAGGTTGATCTTCGTCCCGGCCAGCGCGTCCCCGCGGCCGTACGCGGCGCCGGCGTCGAGCACCTGGCGCACGATGTCACCCTGCGCGGCCGCAGCGAGCCGGAAGTTGAGGAAGCCGGGGCCCGCCACCTCGGCCGAGGCGACGCCGTCGTCCGCCGAAACCGCTTCGGCGAGCGCCTCGGCGAACTCGCGCGGCTTCAGCCCCGCCTTCTTGGCCACCTGCAGCGCCAGGTTCGTCGCGTAGTCGCCGTGGTCGGGGTTGCGCGGGCGTTCGATGGTCACCTGCTCCGGCAGCACGGTGTCGTCGATGCCGCGTGCGGTCAGTACCTGCACGGCGGAGCTGCGGACCAGGTCGGCGAGAGCGGCGGGAGTCACTCGTCGAATTCTAGGTGTGCCCTGGTGGGGCGCTCGCATCGGTCTCGGCCACATCACGATCGGCAAGCGCGTGAGGTGTTAACCGTGATCAGACGGGTGGTCTCTACACTGGCCCGGGCGGGAATCCGTCCGCAGCCACCAGAGGGAGAACGCGGGAGCCATGGCGAACGGGACAACTCGGAAAAAGGGGTCGGCGGTGAAGGCGGCCCGCGGTTCCGTGGTGAGCAAGAAGGGCACGCCGTGGGGCACGATCATCGCCGTCGTGGCCATCGTCGCCCTGCTCGGCGCCGTGATCACCTACTACATGGTGAAGTCCGCGCCCAAGCGTGAGCAGGCCGACCGGGAGGCCGCCGCCGCGTCGTTCGCGCCGAGCGCGCAGGACCCGGACCCCTCCAAGCGCATCCCGGGCGTGGTGACCGCGACCTACACCGGCAGCGTGCACGTGCTCCCGACCGAGCGCGTGGCCTACGACAAGACCCCGCCGTTCGGCGGCCCGCACGACCAGACGTGGGCCACCTGCACCGGCATCGTCTACCCGACCGCGGTCCGCACCGAGAACATGGTGCACGCGCTCGAGCACGGCACCGTCTGGATCGCCTACAACCCGCAGCAGGTCACCGGCGACGCGCTGAACCTGCTGAGCGTCCGGGTCAAGGACAAGCCGTACACGATGATGTCGCCGTACCCGGGCCTGGACAAGCCGATCTCGCTGCAGTCGTGGGGCCACCAGCTGAAGCTGGACGACGCCAACGACGCGCGGATCGACGAGTTCATCGCGGCGCTGCGGGCCAACCCGAACGGCGTCTACCCCGAGGTCGGCGCGTCCTGCGACGCCGTCCCCGGCCAGTTCGACCCGGACAACCCGCCGCCGTTCGACGCGTCGAAGCCGGGCCCGGACGCGAAGCCGATGGACTACAAGGGCAGCACGGCCGCCCAGGGTGAGGGCGGCATGCCGGCGTCTTCCGCCCCGGCGTCCGCTCCCGCTTCGCCCACGCCGACCAAGTGATGGCCGAAGCCGACCTCGAGACCGAAGAGGTCACCGAGCAGCCGACGTGGTCGCGCTGGGTGATCATCGGCGGGACGCTGCTGGCGGTCCTGCTGATCGGCGCGACGGCGGGGATGTTCCTGACCCGCGCCGTCGACGACCCGGGCACGGCGGCCACCCCGGCCGCCGGCTCGGTCGAGGTCGGCTTCGCCCAGGACATGTCGACCCACCACCTCCAGGCGGTGACGATGGCGGGCATCGCCCGCGACCGCACGACCGACCCGGAGATCAAGCAGCTGTCGTTCGACATCGAGCGCACGCAGCTGGAGCAGGTCGGCCGCATGAAGGGCTGGCTCATGCTGTGGGACCAGCCCGAGCAGGCGATCGGCGCGCCGATGAAGTGGATGACGGAACCGATGGCGGGCCACGGTGACATGCCGGGCATGTCGATGGCCCCGTCCTCGGTCAACCCTTCGGGCGGCGCGCTGATGCCGGGCATGGCGACGGACACGGAGCTGAAGAAGCTGCGCTCGCTGTCCGGGCGCGAGTTCGACGTCTACTTCCTGCAGCTGATGCTCCGCCACCACCAGGGCGGCACGTCGATGGCCGAGTACGCGGCGGCGCACTCGGCGCTGCCGGCGTTGAAGGCGCTGGTGACCAGCATCCTGACGTCCCAGGGCGCGGAGATGGACCAGATCAAGCTGATGCTGTCCGGCCGGGGCGCCCAGCCGCTGCCGGCGTAGCTACCAGGACAGTTCCTGGCAGCGGCGCGCGCACTGCGGCGCCTCCACCTGCAGCGTCGCGTGCTCGATCGCGTAACGCTGCGAGAGCAGGTTCTGCGCCTCGGTCAGGACGTCGGACTGCTTCGCGGGCGGCGCCAGCGTCAGGTGCGCCGAAGCCACCTCCATGCCCGAGGTCAGGGTCCAGACGTGCAGGTCGTGCACGTCCGCGACGCCGGGCAGCGCGGCCAGCTCGGCGTTGATCGCCCCGACGTCGACGCCCTGGGGTGCGTGCTGGAAGAGGATGCGCAGCGCCCGGCGGGCCAGCGTCCAGGTCCGCGGCAGCACGAACAGCCCGATCGCGACACCGATGATCGGGTCGGCGTAGCGCCAGCCCGTCAGCAGCGTCAGTGCCCCGCTGACCAGCACGCCGACCGAGCCGACCAGGTCGGCCAGCACTTCGAGGTACGCGCCACGGACGTTGAGGCTTTCCTTGGCGCCCGAGCGCAGCACGGCGAACGAGACGAGGTTGGCCGCGAGCCCCGCCGTCGCGGCCAGCAGCACGGGCAGCCCGGGTACGGCGGGCGGGTCGCCGATCCGGCCGATGGCCTCGACGAGGACGTACCCCGCGACACCGAACAGCAGGACGGCGTTGGCCAGCGCGGCCAGGACCTCGGCGCGGTAGAGCCCGAAGGTGCGGCTGACCGTGGGGCCGGTGCGCCGCGCGAGGACGATCGCGGTCAGCGCCATCCCGACCCCGAGGACGTCGGTGAACATGTGCGCGGCGTCGGAGATGAGGGCCAGCGAGCCGGTGGTGAAGCCGACGACGAACTCGAGCACCATGAAGCCGGCGCCGACACCGAGGGCGATGGCCAGACTGCGCACGTACCGGCCCGACGCGCTCACCGGCGCGCTCGTGTGCCCGTGTCCGTGGCCGTGTCCCATTCCGCCTCCGTCCGCTGCCGTCGGGGCCAACATATAGTCGAATGCGCATATGTGCAAGAGAGGGCACCCTAAGTTCACCCACTCGAAAACTACTACCCGGAACGGCGCTCACCAATCCACCAGGAGGGGTTTCCCACCCGGCGGACCGTCACGCTTCGGCGCCGGCCGCCTTAGGTTGGCCGTATCGACCCATCGCCCCTTGAACCCCGGATCGAGGTCCCTCGCATGAGCAACGACCGCGTCGCACTGATCACCGGCACGTCCACCGGCATCGGCCTCGCCACGGCTGCCCTGGCGGCCCGGCGGGGCTTCCGGACGGTCGCCACCCTGCGCGACACCGCCCGCGCCGGCCGCCTGCGCGAGGCCGCCCCCGAACTGGACATCCGCCGCCTGGACGTGACCGATCCCGGGTCCGTCCGCGCGGCGGTCGAGGGGGTCCTCGCCGACTACGGCCGCCTCGACGTGCTGGTCAACAACGCGGGCGCGGGCCACGTCGGCACGCTCGAGCAGGAGCCGGTCTCCGCGGTGCGCGAGACCATGGAGGTCAACTTCTTCGGCGTCGTCGAGACGACGAAGGCCGCGCTGCCGGCGTTGCGCGCAAGCGGCGGCCGCGTGATCACGGTGACCAGCATCGGCGGCGCGGTCGGCCAGCCGTTCAACGAGGCCTACTGCGCGGCGAAGTTCGCCGTCGAGGGCCTGATGGAGTCCCTCGCGCCGGTCGCCGCGGCCCAGGGCGTCACGGTGTGCGTCGTCGAGCCGGGTGCGGTCGCGACGGAGTTCGTGAACAACATCGGCGTCGACGAGCGGCTCCTCGCCGAAGCCGGCCCCTACGCGGAGTCGCTGCGGAAGTACATCGCGAACGTCACGAAGTCGTTTGAGGGCGCCCAGCCGGCCGAAGAGGTCGCCGAGGTCATCCTGGGCGCGATGACGGCCGAGGCGCCCCCGTTCCGCATCCAGACGTCGAAGCAGGCCGAGGAGTTCACCGGGCTCAAGTTCGCCGACCGCGACGGCTCGGCCGTCCAGCGCCTGACGACCGGCTGGCTCGCCTAGCGGACCAGCCGGAAGAAGCCGCGGACCTGCTCGACGAACAGCTCGGGCTGCTCCAGCGCGGCGAAGTGCCCGCCGACGGGCAGCTCCTCGAACCACCGCAGGTCGGTGTAGCGCTGCTCGGCCTGCCGCCGCGACGGCCGCACGATCTCCCGCGGGAACACCGAGACCCCCGCCGGCACGTCCACAGTGGACAGGTCCCGGTCGTTGTTCTCCCAGTACATCCGCGCCGAGGAGGCCGCGGTCGCGGTGAACCAGTAGACGGAGATGTCGTCGAGGATCTTCTGCCGGTCGACGGCGTCCTCCGGGTGCCCCTTGTTGTCGGTCCAGGCCCAGAACTTCTCGGCGATCCAGGCGGCCTGCCCGGCGGGCGAGTCGGTCAGGCCGTAGCCGAGCGTCTGCGGCCGGGTGCCCTGCTGCGCGGAGTAGCCGGCACCGGTCCGCCGGAACTCCTCGAGGTCGGCGAGCGCCCGGCGCTCCTCCGGCGTCGGATCGTCCTGGGTCATGCGGACGGGAGCGAAGTTGACGTGCACCCCGGCAACCCGCCCGGACCGCGCGAGAGCGTTGGTGATGGCGGCACCCCAGTCGCCACCCTGGGCGCCGTAGCGGTCGTAGCCGAGTTCCTGCATGAGCAGGTCGAAGAGCTCGGCGACGCGTGCGATCTTCAGCGCGGGCTTGTCACTCCACCCGAACCCGGGCAAGGAAGGGGCGACGACGTGGAAGGCGTCACGGGGGTCGCCCCCGTACTTGGCGGGATCGCTGAGCGGCCCGAAGACATCCAGGAATTCGACGACGGACCCGGGCCAGCCATGGGTGAGAACGAGCGGCAAGGCATCGGCCTCGGGCGACCGCAGGTGCACGAAGTGCAGACCAACGCCGTCGACGTCGGCCCGGAACTGCGGAAAGGCGTTGAGCCGCCCGGCGAAGCCGAAGTCGTACTCTTCGGCCCAGTCCCGGCAGAGTTCACGCACGTAGGCAAGAGGAACACCCTGCGACCAGTCCCCCACGGTCTCGGCCTCGGGCCACCGAGTCCGCCGAAGCCGCTCCCGCAGATCGGCGACATCGGCCTCATCGAGAGACACCTGGAACGGCTTGACCATCTCGGCTCCTTCAGGTGGGCTTCCCACGCTAGCGACGGTCCGGCAAGCCGATCAACTTCAGGGCGCTGACCAGGGAGTTCGTGCGTGTGGCGCCCTGCCCGCAGGGGGTGCGGGGGATGCGCTAAGCTTTCGGAGTCGCCCAGCGATGGGCCCTCGTAGCTCAGGGGATAGAGCACTGCCCTCCGGAGGCAGGTGTCGCAGGTTCGAATCCTGCCGAGGGCACCGCAAGGATGGGAACGGGAGAGATGTCGGACATGACATCCTCCCCTTTCTTGTTTTCACGGTTGCGCCGTTCGAGCCGCCTGTCTCGGTCGGACGGCAAGATGGACGCTTCGTGAGCGGCCTGGCGTGCCGCCACGACGGTCGGCCCGAGCAAGGTGACCGTGCACTTCACCCGGTTGGTGCTCTTGCAGTAGCGGAGTTCGAGTCGGAGGGCTTCGAACAGCCGCCGGGCGACGTCCTCCGGTAGCTCCTCCACCCGAACCTCCCCCATTGGCAGGACGTCAAGCAGGCCAGGGTTGGCCGCCTGCTGGTTCTGCTCTTCGACCTCGGCGAGCTGAGCTCCGAGCTGAACTTTGCGTTTGTGAAGAGTGTCGCGTTCGTCGTTGACCTCGTCGACGAGGTCCTTGGTCGGCCTGTCGAACAGAGCCAAGCTGCGGACGAGGTTCTTGATCATGCGCGTGGTGTCGTCGATCTCGCGGCGTAAGGCGTCGATGCGCTGCTGCCGCTCCTGCTTTGCGGCGGCGCCCAGTTCTCGGGCGGTGTCGCCCAGCAGGCTGCGGCGGTAGGCGCCGAAGATGTGAGCCGACAGGAACTCGTTGAGCTTGGCGACGATCGCGTCTTCGCGGATCCAGAAGCTGCCCGCGGCGGGGTGTCCTTCCGGGATGTACCCCTTCTTCGGCGCGCACACGTAGTAGGCGTGCCCACGGCGGGTCTTGCCGTTCATGCGTCGACCGCAGCCGCCGCAGAACAGATAGGTGCGCAACAGGTAGCTGCGTTTGGTCTGGGGATGCTTGACGTTGGTGTTGCTCGTGCTGCGGGACCCGAAGCGGTGCCGGCTGATTTCCTGAGCCTGCAGCCAATCCTCCAACGTGACGAGAGCCTCGTGAACCGGCTGCGCGGACCAGATCCACTCCTCGACGGGATTGAACTGGTTGCCTCGGGACTTGCGGCCGCGCACGTTCCACACCATGTGCCCGGTGTACTTCGGATTGGTGAGGACGTCGCGCACGTTCGAGGAAGTCCAGTGGCCGACGGCACGCTTCGGGTCGACCGGAACCGGTGGCGGGTAGGTGGCGGGGTCGCGGTTGAGTCGGTCCGCGATCGCCTGGTAGCCGAGGCGTTCAGTGATCCGCCAGTGGTACGCCTTCCGCACCGCGGGCGCCTGCGCGGAGTCGACTTCGAGGAACGTCTTCTTGGCGCCCTTGGCCCGCTTGGCAGGGACCGGGTGCGGGACGTGCCGGGCGCGGTAGCCGTAGCAAGGCTTGCCGATGTTGTAGCCAGCCTCAGTGTGGACGGCATAGCCGTCCCACGACTTCTCCAGCATGTCGACGACGTAGAACTCGGACAGGGTCTGCTTCACCCGGCGCGTGAGCAGCTGGGTGGCCCGCTTGGGTTTGCGCCCGTCCACCAACCCGAGCTGGAACGGTTCGTCGGAGGCCAGCAAGCGCACCCCTGCCTGTTCCAAGCGGTGCTCGATGGTGGTGCCGTAGTACATGTGCCGGGCGGTACGCTCGATCGACTCGCAGATGACGTAGTCGAACCGCCGATCCGGCCGCTGAGCTTCGGCGAGCAGGTCCTGGATGCCGCCGTCGCGCGGGACCGGGATCTCGAACTGCTCGTGGGCGCGGCCGCTCCCGCGAGCGTCAAGGTCCATGCGCCCGGACTCGACGTCGTAAAAGTGCGCGACAATCAAGCCGTCCTCCGGCAAGGCGCGCTGCGAGTTCCCCAGCTGACGCGGCAAGGACAGGGTTGGATCCTGCATGTCCTTCGTGGACACGCGTCCGAGCCATGCGAAGCGAAGGTACGACGGCCGCGCCGCGAAACCGGCCGAAGCGCCACCCGCCGCTTCGCTGTAAGCGCTTCGCGCGCGTCCTACGCTGCGCTGTCCAGCCCACGCACGGACTTGTTCTGGGCCTGCCACTGCGTCACCTCCCAGAGCACCCGTACCTGCTCGGCGGCCAGCCGCTGAGCCGCGTTTCCTTCTACCGTCTTGAGTTCAACTACCAGCTCCGGTGGCTCGTCAGGAGCCAGCCGTCCGGTGACGTCGTCCCGACGGCCGTTCACTGCCGACTTCGACGATCTCGGCCAGCTGTACCAGCTGAAGCAGCTGCGCGACAAGGTGAACCTTCGGGCAAGGTCGCGCCCGAGCTGATCTCCCAGCGAGTCCGGCGGACACCGTCGACCCCGCGGGACTGGCGCGGGCGGGACGTCGTCGTCCATCCCGACCGCGGCCGAAGGTCCGCCACGGGCAGCAGGCCGGCAGCTCGCAGACTTGCACCGCTTTCTCCCGCCTGCGTGTAGCTGATGAGACGCAAGTAGCCCATGGCTCGCGCCGCGCGCCAGACCGCGCCGTAGAGCTTCGAGTTCGCGTTCGGCTCGCCGACGGTGCAGCTCCGCGTCACCTCCAGCGTGACGCCGTCGTCGAGACACCTGGCGACCGGACGACCGGCGGTCGCCACGCCGACCAGTTCACCGCCGCGCACGACGCCGATCGCGAATTTCATCCCGCGGGGCGGACGGTGGTGCCGGTGGTGAGCGTCGATGAATTCGCACGCCCGCCGGAAGGTCAGGGGAACGATCGTCAAGCGCACCGCAGCTCCTCCCCTGCCCCCTGCTGAGCGCGCCGGAACACGCGCTCGTCAACCAAGGGCTCGTGGACCATCGGCGCCGAGATCACCCAGTGCTTGACGGGAGCCGGACGACCCGCGACGGTGCGGGCCCAGACTTGGCGCCCCGTGTACTTGGCGTTGGTGACGATCCGCCGGACAGCTTTCGCCGTCCACCGCTCGCTCGGCGCCGGGTACTGGCGAAGGTCGGCGTTCAGGCGTGCCGCAATGGCCGCGAACGTCAAGCCGTCGTCGGCTCGCCACGCGAAGATCTGCTTGACGACCGCGGCGGTCTGCCAGTCAGGGACCAGGACCGCCCGCAGCTTGCTGTGGCCGCTGGGATCGGTGACACGGATGCGCAGCGCGCGGTAGCCGTAGGGCGGAGGCCCGATCTGGTAACCGGCGCGGACGATTTCGATCATCGCCTCGCGGGCGCGGCGGGTTGTTTCGGCGTGGTGCAAGGCGAGTGCGCCCCGGCCCTCTTCGGTGATGCCAGGTCGTTTTGTCCACAGGTTTGCCCACAGCCGCGACCAGCGCTGTGGACGTGTCTCGGCCACCGATGTACCAGTGCGTTCATCGACGGAACGGCGAGTCGTCATGCGGCTCGCCTCCATCCAGCGCGGACGGTGCCAACAGCGTCCAGCCGAGACGGCCGCGGAACGCCGCTTGCCACCGCGGCGGCAAGCTCGACGTCGTGGGCGAGTCCGAAGACGAGCACCTCGTGGTGCGCCGGGAGTGCAGTCGGCGCACCGGCGGTACGGGCTCGGGCAGCAGCCCGACGGGCAGGGAGCGAGGCGCGAGTGACCAGCCGGCTGCCGCGCAGTCCGGCGGTCAGGGCAACGCACCGCTCGACCGGCGCCAGCCCGGCAGCGGTCGCGGCGGCGATGAGCGGGGTGGCCAGGTCGGCCAACGTGCTGTCCGGGCGTCGGCGCGGTCTTGCGACGATGACCAAGTGGCCGCCTGAACGCAGCAGCGATTCGCCGTAGAACATCGTCGCGGCGATGTCAGCGAGCGCGGACTCGACCGGGTCGCGGTCTGGACTGTTCGCTGACCCCGGCTCCGTTCGCAGGGCGGTCAGCACGAGCCCGACTCGCCCGATCAAGCCGGCGGCCCGAGCGGTCGCGAGGACCTTCGGACGGGCATCGAGGACCGAGCCGTCGCGCCACGCGCCCGCGGTCTTGGCGGCGGTGACGTTGGCGCGGGCAAGGGACCACCACCGGGTGCGGCCGGTCAAGCCGAACGCGTCCCGGCCGGCGCTCAGCGCCGCGGTCAATACGGTCCCCGCACCGCAATCAGGATCGAGAACGAGGTCGCCGGGTTGGCTGTAGACGGCGATCGCGTGCGCGGCGACTGCAGGAGGAATCCGCTCGCTGTCGATCTCGGTACCGGGCACACACCCCGCGTCGCGCAACTGCTCAAGCGGGCTCCGCTGCCCGGTTGGCCAGACCGAAAGAGGCAGCCCGGCGACCGACGACTCAAGTGATTTCAGCTGGTCATTCATCGGAGGTCTTCTCCCCCTGCCGCGGCGGCCTTGGAGACCGGCTTGCGGGCGAATACCAAGAGGTCGTCGTGCACGCGGGCGTGCCGCGCAGGCGGCACCGCGGGCTGCGCGGGCGGTGCCGCGGCAGCGAGCGCCCCGTTACGAACCGGCGCGCGGAGCAGGGCGATGCGATCGAGATAACGCAGGCCGGCGCCCTGCGCGGCGCGCACGAACGAGCCTGCGGGGTCGATGAGCCGACCCTCCACTCGATCACCATGCGTGATCACGGCGAGTATGCCGATCGGGTTGAGCACATCGGCCCAATCCGTCGGTCGGAACCAGTCGCCGGGCCGCGGTCCGGACGCGGTGATGATGAGGTCGTAGCGGTCCGGTTCGACGCCGGTCGCGGTCGTGTCCGGTCCGGACCGATCGCTCGCAGGCGGCGCAACGACCCCGACGCCGGTCGGACCGCCAGAGCCGGGTCCGAGTCCGGACTCGGACCCGGCCAACGCGTCGCCGTGGTGTTCCCCGATCGGGTCCTGAGGCGCGACGGCGGTCTGGGTTTGGACGCGGCGGCCGAGTCGGACCACTGTCCAGCTGGCTTCGTGCAGCCCGCCGTACGGACCGGGCCGGGACCGATGTCGATCGCCGATTGGCGAGGACGAAGTGGAGGGGCCGAGGTAGGGCGCAGGCGCGAGCAGGAGCACCCGCTGGCCCGGCTGCGTGTAGGCGGTGACGGTCTTCACGACCGCAGTCAGCAACCAGCTCGCGAGCAGCCCGGTGCCTCCGAGGAGCTCGTCTTGCGCGCACATCCAGACGGTGCTCGGCCGGACCGTTCGCGAACGGCGCACGGTGCGCGGACGCCGCGCTCGCCGACGCGGAAGCAGGATCGGGACGGTCGGCGGGTCGGCGGGAGCGTGCTGCGGCGAGCCATCCTCTGGACGTTCGTTGTCGTATGCCGGGGTCATCGTGGATCTCCTCCGACGGAAGGGTGCTGCGTGTTCTGACACCCCTTAACTCCGGCTGGAGGTCCGATTTTGGACACACACTCGAGAAATCGCCGTGCACATCAATGAAGACACCGCGCCGCCTACTAGAGGCCTACTACGAACACAGGTCAGTCGTCATTTTCAGCTTCGACTAGTTGATCTTCATGTCGGATGATCGCCGAGCCAAATAGTAGGTCTCTAGCATTGCAAAGACAGCCACTAGTTGACCACAAGCAATAGCACGGTATTTCCGTGGTACCGGTCGTGGATTCATGGCGTCGTTGTTGTTCGCATCGACGCCGTGGGAGTCACGACATGGCAACTCAATCCGCTTTTCGTCGCCGTCACGACGAGGCCACTCCGAACTCTCTGGACATCGCCCGGAACACGTTCACCTGGCTGGTGACGGGACCGCATCCGGTGTCGCTGAACGGCCGGCTCTTCGCCGGCCTCCCGGACCGGCACGTTCCGCTCGACGAGGTCCGCGATCGCCTGCTGTCGCGCAGGTGCCCGCAAGCGACGCGAGACGCGGTGTGGGCGCATCTGGTGTTGCGCTCGCGAACCGAAGGAGCGACCTGGACGGTCGCCGCCGTGGGTGTGGCGCTTCCCGCGCTGACGTCGGCAGCGGCCACCTTGTCCCATCGATTCGCCGGCGACCCGGCCGACGTTCACGCCGAGGTGCTGCGCGGCTTCCTGACCGCGTTGTCGACGATCGACCTCCGGCCGCCGCGGATCATGCTGCGGCTGCGGTGGGCCGCCTACCGGGCCGGCTACGACGCGCTGACCGAAGCGTTGACCGGTCCGACTCCGGTCGCACCGGGCTTCCGGTCCACCCCGCCGCACGCGCCATGGGGACACCCGGATCTCGTCCTCGCCCGCGCCGTCGCGGACGGAGTCCTGACCCAGACCGAGGCCGCGCTCATCGGCGCAACCCGGCTCGAGCACATGCCGGTGACGGACTGGGCCGCGCAGCACCAGACCGGTGAGTGGGCCGCCTACAAGACGCGCAAGCGCGCCGAAAGCCGGCTTGCCGAATACCTGCGCGAGGGCGCCGCCACGGCCGATCCAAGCGACCCGCTGATCGACCAGGTGGCCACCGCGGTGGCCCTGGCGCGCCCCGTCACACCCGCTCGCGAGATACCTCGCTCGTCACCGTCCGTGTCCGACACCAACGGCGAATCGGAGCGGAAAGTTCGGCGCCGCGTGTCCAAAACGGATGCGGATTCCGGAGTTCAGGGATGCGCGACAAACCCGCGCTCAGCCCGAACTTCGGAGGTGACCCAATGCGCGTGATCGATGCCGAGAGCGGGCCGGGTAGTGCTCGACTCGACGGCGTCCCGCAGCCGCCGGACCAGACCGCCGATGCGAGTTCGACGCCGTCCAATGCTCCGATCATTAAACCAGGCGACTCGGTTCCGGCTCGCCGCCGGCGGTGGTCGCACGTGGTGCTGGTGGTCGAGTTGTCGGCCATCGCGTTGCTGGCCTCGGCGTCGGCGGGGCACGCCGACACGATGGTCGTCGCGCTGGCCGGCTCGGTGACCGACGTCCTGAACAACGTCCGCAACTGGATCATGGGCATCCTGGCCGGCCTGGCGACCGTGTTCCTGACCATCGGCGGCGTCCGCTACATGACGGGCAGCGGCGACCCCGGCGAGATCGAGAAGGCGAAAACGGCCTTCAAGTCCGCGGGGTGGGGATACGGCTTGGCTGCGCTCGCGCCCCTGGTCGTGGAGATCCTCAAAGGGATCGTGGGGGCCTGACCGATGGCCGTCAGCACCCTGCCCACGGTTCGCCCGTACCGCCGGTCCGGCGGCCCGGCCGAGACCGCCGCCGCCGCGGATCGACCGATGCTCGCCCCCGTCCGGCAGGTCTCTAGCCGAAGGCAGCGTCGGCGAGCGGGCTGGCTGCTGGCGCTGACCGTCGTGTCCTTGGCCGGCATCCTCGCCGTCAACGCGTCGGCAGCGCCTCGGCAGCCACCGGCGGATCCACCGCTGCCTCCTCCGACCGCACTGCCCACGCCCACGACGTGCAGCTTCCCCGGCCAGCTCGGCTGCACCTCGCCGACGCCGACTACAACGCCGAGCAAGCCGTGCACGGGCGAGGACTGCATTCCGCAGCCGACTCCGCCGGCGCCGAGCACGAATCCGCAGCAGCCGGGCACCGGCAGCGGCGACGGCGACTCGGACTGCGGCATCACCGACGTCGGTGCGTGCATCACCGAGGCCATCAACTCGGCGTTCCGCAGTGTCGTCGACGACGCGCTGGATCCGATCCTCGAGCTGATCGGCCACACCGCGCTGTCCACGCCGACGATCAGCGACCTGCCCGGCATCGGCGAGCTGTGGAACAGCTCTTGGGAGATCGTGGTCGCCGCCTACGGGCTGCTCATCCTGTTCGGCGGCATCCTGCTGATGGGCCATGAGACGGTCCAGACGCGCTACTCGATCAAGGAGATCGGGCCGCGCATCCCGATCGCGTTCATCGCCTCGGCGCTCTCGCTCTTCTTCGCCGACAAGCTCATCCGGCTGGCCAACGGCCTGACCCTGGGTGTCCTCGGAGACGGAGTCAACGCGCCCTCGCTGGGCAACACCTTGCAGGAGGCCGTCCAAGGCATCCAGACCGGCGGGCTGTTCATCATCCTGGTCGCGCTCGTGCTGGTGGTGCTCGGCCTCGGCCTCCTGGTCGTCTACGTCGTCCGGATCGTCATCACCCTCGTCCTGATCATCAGCGCGCCGTTCTTCCTGATGTGCCACGGGCTGCCCCACACCGAACCGCTGGCGCACTGGTGGTGGAAGGCGATCACCGTGACGACAGGCGTTCAGTTCGCCCAGGCGCTGGTGCTGATCACCGCGGTACGCACGTTCCTGTCCGGCGGCGTGCACCTGTTCGGCTCGACGCTCTCCGGGCTCGGCACGCTGATCGCCGCGATCGCTCTGTTCTTCCTCCTGTTCAAGATCCCGTTCTGGATGCTGAAGGCCGTCAAGGTCGGCTCCGGCCGTTCCTTTCTCGGAGGTTTGGCTCGCGCGTACATCGCGGCGAAAACCTTCGGCATGGTCGCCGGCAAGACCGGTGCGTTCGGCAAGGCCGGCGCCGCCAGTGCGACGAAGAACGCTAGGCGCGGCGGCGCGGCGGCCGATCCACCGTGGCCGGCACAGCCGCGTTTTGCGCCCAACCCCGAAGCAGTCAGCCGGCGGCTCAGGGCGGCCCACGACGCCGAGCGTGCCCGCGCAGCTCAGCGGCCGTCGCTGCCCTCGCAAGCACCGCAGTTCCTGCAGCCGTCACCCCAAGACAGCACCCACGACCCCGCCGTGATCCCGGCGAACCAGGGACCGACCATGCCCGAATTCAGTTCCGCGCCGACGCCTGTCTCCCCGACGCCACAACGAAGGCCACGGTCGGCAACTCCGCATTTTCAAGCCGCCGGCGGCCCGCGTCGACGCGGCGCCACATCGCCACCGGCTCGCCCGATCCGCACGGCATCGGTGCCGCCGCAGCTGCAGTTCCGACCGGCGACGCCGCCCGCACCACAACCGCTCCTAGCGAAACCGGCCTCCGCGCCGGCATTCCGGCAGGCGACGCCGGAGCCCCGCCTCGGTGATGCCTATCGCCGTACCCAGTCCGTTCCACCGCCGACGTTCCGCGCGCCGAAGCCAGCTCCAGGAGGTGAAGCGAAATGAGCCAGCCCGTCCGGATTCCCGCCGACGTCGACCGCGAAGACCGGGTGATCGGTCCGCTCACCGCGCGACAGCTGCTCATCCTGACCGTTACGGGGATCGTGCTGTACGGCACGTACACGGTCACTCGCGCGTTCGTCCCACTGGCGGTGTTCCTGGTCGTCGCCATCCCGATCGGCGTGACCGCCGCGTTCCTCACGCTAGGTCAGCGCGACGGCATCTCCCTCGACCGGCTCGTGCTGGCGGCGCTGCGCCAGCGGATGAGCCCGCAGCACCGGGTTGCCGCGCCGGAAGGCGTCCGGCCCACACCCGAGTGGATCGGGCAGGCCGCGAACACAACCAGTTCTTCGGCGTCGGCGGTCTCACCGGCCGCGCTGCGGCTGCCCGCCGAAGGGATCACCGACGCCGGCGTCATCGATCTCGGCAAGGACGGCGCCGCCGTGGTCGCGGTCTGCTCCACGATCAACTTCGGGCTGCGCACGCCCGCCGAGCAGGAGGCCCTCGTCACCTCCTTCGGCCGGTACCTGCACTCGCTGACCGCGCCGGTCCAGGTGCTCGTCCGGGCGGAACGGCTGGACCTGTCGGGGCAGATCGGGGAACTTCGCGAACAGGCCGGCGGGCTGCCGCACCCCGCGCTGGAACGGGCGGCACGCGAGCACGCCGAGTACCTCGATCAGCTCGGCCGCGCGACCGACCTGCTGCGGCGCCAGGTCCTGCTGGTCCTGCGAGAGCCGCTGCGAACCAGCGGCCCGGCCGACGGGCTGGGTGGTACCTCGCCGCTGGCCGCGTTATCGGCGCGACGCAGGGTTGCGAGGCAGGTTGCGTCGATCGACGACGCCACTCGACGCGCCGCCGAAGCGCGGTTGGTGCGCCGGCTGGGCGAGGCGGTGGAACTGCTCTCGCCGTCCGGGATCGTGGTCACCCCGCTGGATGCCGGTCAGGCCACCGCGGTCCTCGCCGCGGCGTGCAACCCCGACAGCTTGATCCCGCCGAACTCCGACCTCGCCGGCTCCGACGAGGTCATCACCACCGCCCCGGACGAGAGCTGGAACGACGACGCCTTCGGCCGCGCCGCGTTCGCCACCGAAGACGCGTTCGGCGCTGCCGAGCCCGCCTGGGAGGACGACGAAGACCCCGACGACTACGACGACGTCGCAAGGAGGGACCGCCGATGAAGAGGACCAGGCACCGCGACGCCGCAAGCAGGCAGGCACCCGTCGGGCAGGCCGGCGCGTTCACCCCGGACGCCATCTCCGTGCGTCCCCGAGCGCTGGAAGTCGGCGGCGAGTGGGTCGCGTCGTTCGCCGTCACCGGCTACCCGCGCGAGGTTCACCCGGGCTGGTTGCAGCCCCTGTTGACTTATCCCGGGCGGGTCGACGTCTCGCTGCACATCGAGCCGATCGACCCCGTCACTGCGGCCAACCGGCTGAAGAAGCAGCTGTCGAAGCTGGAGTCGGGCCGCCGGCACACCAGCGACAAGGGACGGCTGATCGATCCCCAGGTCGAAGCAGCCACCGAGGACGCCTACGACCTGTCCGCGCGAGTCGCCCGCGGCGAGGGCAAGCTCTACCGGCTCGGCCTCTACCTCACTGTGCACGCCGCGACCGAGGAGGCGCTCGGCGACGAGGTCGCCGCGATCCGGTCGCTGGCGGCGTCGCTCCTGCTGGACTGCAAGCCCACCACCTACCGGAGCCTGCAGGGCTGGATCACCAGCCTCCCGATGGGCCTGGACCTGGTCGGGATGCGCCGCACCTTCGACACCAGCGCGCTGTCGGCGGCGTTCCCGTTCACGTCACCGGACCTGCCGCCGCCGGACCCGACCTCGGTCGGCGCCCCGCGCGGCGTGCTCTACGGCTTCAACGTCGGCAGCCAAGGGCTCGTCCACCACGACCGGTTCGCCCTCGACAACCACAACAGCGTGATCCTCGGCCGGTCCGGCGCCGGCAAGTCGTACTTGGTGAAGCTCGAACTCCTGCGCAGCTTGTATCGCGGGATCGAGATCCACGTCATCGATCCGGAGGACGAGTACGCCCGGCTGGCCGCCGCGGTCGGCGGTACCTACGTCCACCTCGGCGCCGAGCAGGTCCGGCTGAACCCGATGGACTTGACGATCCACACCCGGCCGGACGGACGCCGGACAGCTCCCCGCGACGCGCTCATCCGGCGCAGCCTGTTCCTGCACACCGTCATCTCGGTGCTGCTGGGCAGCGAGCTCGCCGCGACCGACCGGGCCGCGCTCGACCGGGCGATCACCGCGACCTACCAGCGCGCCGGCATCACGTCGGATCCGCGAACCTGGCCCCGGCCGGCGCCTCTGCTGGCCGACCTCGCGGAGGTCTTGGCTGAGGCAGACGGGGCGGACCTCGCGGCGCGGCTACAGCCGTTCACCACGGGCGCGTTCTCCGGGCTGTTCTCGGGTCCGACTACGACACGGCCCGAGGGTCACCTCGTCGTGTTCTCGCTGCGCGACCTCCCCAGCGAGCTCAAGGCAATCGGCACACTTCTCGCGCTCGATGCGGTGTGGCGCCAAGTGTCCAATCCCGCCATCCGCAAACCCCGGCAAGTCGTCGTCGACGAAGCCTGGCTGCTGATGAAGGATCCGGCCGGCGGCGAGTTCCTCCTCCGGATGTCCAAGGGCTCCCGCAAGTGGTGGGGCGGCGTCACGGTGGCGACCCAGGACGCCCCCGACGTGACGAGCACCGACCTGGGCAAGGCGATCATCGCGAACGCGGCGACGCAAATCCTGCTGCGCCAGGCACCTCAGGCAATCGACGAGATCTGCCGGATCTTCGACCTCTCGCAGGGCGAACGGCAGTTCCTCCTCACCGCCGACCGCGGCCAAGGACTGCTCAGCACCGGAACGCAACGAGTGGCGTTCCAGTCCATCGCGTCGCCGGTCGAGCACCAGCTCGTCACGTCGAACCCCGCTGAGCTGGCCGAGTACTCCGACATCTCACCGGAGACCGAGACCTCCTTCGTCGACCTCGACGCTGCCTGATCTTCCGCATCTTCAAACACACCAGGGGATAACTATGTCTTCGTCGCCCGCTGTTGGTCGGCCCGCTCGATTACTGACGCAGAACAGGGAAATGCGCCAGATCGGCGTCTGGAACTGGTCACTACCGGCCTGGGCCGGACGACTTGCCGACGGCCGCACATACAACACGTGCCCGAGTGCCGGGGTCTGCGCGCAAGCGTGTTACGCCAGGCGCGGCACGTACACCTGGCCCGTCGTCCGTGCCAAGCACCAGGCGAACCTGATGTACGTCCTCGACGACCTGGCCGGTTGGCGAACCGCGATGGTCGATGAACTCGGCGCGGCCCGGTTCTGCGGTAGCTGGATCAGGATCCACGACAGCGGCGACTTCTTCTCCGACGACTACCTGCTGGCCTGGCTCGACATCTGCAGGACTCGCCCGGACACGAACTTCTACGCGTACACCAAGGAGGTTTCCCGGTTCCGGTCTCTCGTCGAGCCTGATCCGCCGGCGAACTTCTTGTGGGTCTACTCGTACGGCGGCAAGCAGGACGCCGCGCTGAACCCGGCCGTGGACCGCGTCGCCGACGTGTTCCCGGACGAAGCGGCGATCGTCGAGGCGGGGTGGGCGTCGCAGGAAGCCAGCGACCTCCTCGCGGTCCTCGGCCCGCAGCTAGTCGGTGTGCCGGCAAACCGGATTCCGAGCTACCTCAAGCGCCTGGCTGGCCGCCGGTTCTCCGAATGGCAGGCCGAAGTCGACGCCGGACGTTCCGCTCGCCGCACGCGCCTGCGGCTGGTCGTCGACAACACCCGTTCCGAGGCGCGGCCTGAGCGAGGCGGCAAGCCGCGAGCCGCCTGATCCAGCGCTCCAACTTACGTTCGGAGGTCTTGATGTCCTGGCCGTTTGCCCTGTCCACCTCTCTCGCCTCACCTGCTGGCGACTACCTGCGCGATCCGCTCGGTGCGTTCCAGACCGTGCTGGCCCACCTTCGCGACCTCGTCTTCACCTGGGGTCCGATCGCCGGGCCGGCACTGGCGGTCGCGACGACCGCCGCGGTGATCGCTCGACGCCGCTGGCGCCGCCGCTACCACGAGAGCCTGGTCAGCGACGCCCGGTTGGTCACCGTGCTGGCGCCGCCGACCGTCGACCCGTCCGGCGCGATCACCGTGTGGTCCAACCTGGTCGGCCTGCTGCGACCAGGCTGGCGGCGGCGCTTCGGCGGGCAACCTCACCTGGCGTTCGAGTTGACGTTCACCGACGACGGCGTGCAGATCCGCTTGTGGGTGCCTGGCCTGGTGCCGCCGGGCATGGTCGAGCGCGCCATCGAGGCGGCCTGGCCCGGCGCGCACACCCGCACGACGCCGGCCAAGCCCCCGATCCCCACGGCCGCGCCGGCGGGCCGGCGAATCGAAGCGGTCGGCGGCGAGCTGCGGCTGGCTCGCCCGGAAGCACTCCCGATCCGAACCGAGCACCCCGCAGACCCGATCCGGGCCCTGCTCGGCGCCCCGGTCGGGCTCGGCCCCCACGAGCGAGCGTGCGTGCAGATCCTCGCCCGTCCCGTCGCCGGGCACCGCGTGACCAAGGCACGGCGCGCGGCGAAGCGGGTACACGCGGGCAGCTCGGTCAACCTGGTCGGCCGGCTGCTGGACGTCGTCACGCCAGGCAAGACCGCGAAGCCGTCGTCCAGTGCGCGGACGCCGGGGCTGAATCGGCAAACCAGCCTGGAGTTCGCCGCGCAGGACCGCGCCGTCGTGGAGAAGCTGCGGCAGAACCAGTTCGAGACCCGCATCCGATACGCGGTTGCCACCACGGTCCCCGAGCACGCGACGACCGCCGAGATCCAGGCGGTCCGGGAGGTGCTGCGGGGACGCGGCCACGCGATCGCCTCGGCGTTCGCCGCCTTCTCCGAGCACAACTACTTCCGCCGGATCCGGCTCCGGAGGGCCCCAGTCCAGGTGCTAGCCGAACGCCGTTTGGGCAAGGGCGATCTGCTCTCGATCCCGGAGCTGGCCGCGCTCGCGCACCTGCCGATCGACGAAGCCACGCCCGGCCTCCAGCGCGCCGGCGCGAAGGCCGTACCGCCGCCGCCCGGCATCGCCACGGCTGGGGACTCGATCAAGCCTCTCGGCTTGTCGGACTCCGGGCACTCCCGGCCGGTCGGCCTGCACGTCGCCGACGCGCGTCATCACGTGCACATCCTCGGCGCGACCGGCTCCGGCAAGTCGGAGCTGATGGCCCGCTTGATCCTCGACGACGCCGAGGCCGGTCGCGGAGTGGTGGTCGTCGACCCTAAGGGCGACCTCGTGTCCGACCTGCTGATGCGCATCCCCGAGGAACTCGGCCAGAAGGTCGTGCTCTTCGACGCCGACTCCCGCAGCCGGCCACCGGTGCTCAACCCGCTGGAGGGAGCGGACAAGGCCCGCGCGGTCGACAACCTCGTCAGCATCTTCTCCCGGATCTACGCCTCCTCGTGGGGGCCGCGCACCGACGACATCCTGCGCGCCGGCCTGCTAACCCTGACCGCGATGCCCGGCACGCCGACGCTAGTCGACCTGCCGAAGCTCCTCACGGTCCCGGCGTTCCGGCAACGAGCCTGCGACCAGATCGACGATGACGTGCTGCGCGGGTTCTGGTCCTGGTACGACGCCCTGTCCGAAGCGAGCAGAGCGCAGGTCATCGCGCCGTTGATGAACAAGGTCCGCGGCTTCCTGCTGCGTCCGTTCGTCCGCGCCGCGATCGCCGGCGGGAAGTCCACGGTGGACATGGACGAGGTGCTCAACACCGGCGGCATCTGCCTGGTTCGCATCGCCCGCGACGCGCTGGGGATGGAAACGGCCCGGCTGGTCGGCTCGATCGTCGTCGCCCGCACCTGGCAAGCCGCCACCCGCCGGGCCCGCGTCCCGCAGCGTCAGCGGCGCGACTGCGGGCTCTACGTCGACGAGTGCCACAACTTCCTGAACCTGGCGTACCCGCTGGAAGACATGCTCGCCGAGGCTCGCGGATATCGCCTGTCGATGACCTTGGCCCACCAGTACCTCGGCCAGCTCCCGAAGGAACTCGAAGAGGGCATCAGCACGAACGCCCGGTCGAAGATCTTCTTCAACGCCTCCCCCGAGGACGCGAAGCGGCTGGCACGCCACACCATGCCGCGGCTGAGTGAGCACGATCTGTCCAATTTGGGCGCCTTCCACGTCGCCGCCCGCCTGGTCCTCGGCGGCGAGGAAGCACCGCCGTTCACCGCAGTGACCGAAAAGCTGCCGCCCGCGGTCCCCGGCCGTGCGAGGGCGATCCGCAAGGCAGCCCGGATCAACACCCGGCCACCAGTCGCCGAGGTCGAGCCAATCATGCCCGGAGCCGCAGCGCCCACCGCCGATCCCCGCCGCGCCGCCTGAAACCGGAGGTACTCCGATGATTTCGAACCCCACTCCTCAGCGGGCGTTGCGCGGGCACATGCCCCAGCGCCCCACGCCGCGAGCGGCCACCACCGGCGAGCACCACGCCCAGCTCGCCAGGCGGCTGACCCACCGCGACCGGTGGCTGGCCCGGATGCTCTTCGAGCACAAGGTCTTGACGACCCAGCATATCGTCGAGCTCTGCTACCCGAGCATGCGCGCGGCCAACCACCGGCTGCTCGACCTGTTCAAGTGGCGGGTCGTCGACCGGTTCCAGCCGTTCGTCACGACCGGCACCGCCCCGATGCACTACGTGCTCGACATCGCCGGCGCGGTCGCCCTCGCCTACGAAGACGGGCTCGATCCGAAGTCGATCGGCTACCGGCACGAAGACGCGATCGGGATCGCGCACTCCCTACGTCTGGCCCACACGGTCGGCGTCAACGGCTTCTTCACCGCCCTGGTCGCGCTGAGCCGACGTCCCGGGGCTCGAGGGTCGCTGACCGCGTGGTGGTCCGAGCTCCGGTGCGGACGCCTGTTCGGCGACATGGTGCGTCCCGACGCCTACGGCCGGTGGCGCGAAGACGACCATCAGCTCGAGTTCTTCCTCGAGTTCGACTTCGGCACCGAAGACCTCGGCAAGCTCAGCCGCAAGCTCTACGGCTACGAGAAGCTCGCCGCCGCGACCGGCATCACCACCCCGGTCCTCATCTGGTTGCCCACCCATCGGCGCGAGACGTCCGCGCGCCGAGCGCTCGCCGACTGCCTGTGCCAGCTCGACCGGCCCAAGCTCGTGCCGCTGGCCACCACCGCCGCGGACGCAGCTGGCGACCCCGCCGCCGCCCGATGGCTGCCGATCGCCGGGTCGGCAATGCGTCACCCCGGCCGGTTGCGGCTCGTCGAGCTCGCCCGGCTCTGGCCGCAACCGGATCTGCCCGGCGACGTGCCGGCGTCCGGCTCGGTCCCGGCCCAGCAGGGTCCGGCGGCCCTGACCGCTCCGGATCCGTTCCCACCCGCCTCACCAGCTAGCCGCTTCCGGAGGCGCCCATGAAGTTCGCCTACACAGCGGTCGTGGTCGTCATCGTCCTCATCGGCAGCATCGGGCAAGGCGTCGTGAAGGCCGTGTTCGGCAGCAGCACCGAGCCGAGCCAGGAGGCCATCGCCGACATCCCGGGCGACTACCTCGCCCTCTACCGGGCGGCGGCTTCCGCGTGTCCCGGGTTGGACTGGTCGATCCTCGCGGCCATCGGCAAGGTCGAGAGCGACCACGGCCGCAGCAAGCTGATCGGCATCGCGGAGGGAACCGAGAACTCGTTCGGCGCTCGCGGGCCGATGCAGTTCCTCCAGTCCACGTTCGACGGCGTCGTCGCCCGGCATCCACTACCGCCGGGCGGCAAGACCCCGCCGTCACCGTGGGACAAGCACGACGCGATCTACGCGGCGGCGTATTACCTGTGCGAGTCCGGCGCGCCCAACGACATCCGCAAGGCGCTGTTCGCCTACAACCACGCGGATTGGTACGTCGACGAAGTCCTCGACCAAGCCGAGAGGTACAGCAAGGCCGCGGTCGGCACCGGCCGTTGCGACGACATCCAGGCACCAAACTTCGCCACCGCCACGGCGATCAACTTCGCCTGCGGCCAGCTCGGGCTGCCGTACCTGTGGGGCGGGAACGGACCGTTGAACGGCGACAGTGGCTTCGACTGCTCGGGCCTGACGAAGGCGGCCTACGAGGCTGCCGGGGTCGCCCTGCCGCGGACGGCCCGGACCCAGTACGCCGCTGGCCCGCTGGTGCCCGGCGACCAGCTGCTACTCCCGGGCGACCTCCTGTTCTACGGCACGCGGGGCAACGTCCACCACGTCGGCATCTACATCGGGGCCGGGAGGATGGTGCACGCCCCAACGTTCGGCGAGCCGGTGCAAGTCAGCTCGTACCGCTGGAACGGCGACGACTACCTGGCGGCGAGCCGGCCGGCCGGCAACGTCCGGTCCTGAGGTCATTCGGTCGGCCCGACGCATGTTGCGCAGAATATTTTGAGGTGATAATTTGAGGTCGCAGAGGAGGTGACCATGGAGTCAGCCGACACGGACGCGGCGCAGCCGCGGATGCTCGTCATCGCCCGCGAGTCGCGGGGTATGACGCAGGGACGGCTGGCCGAGGTCATGCAAGAGCTGGACGGCCCCGGCAGCAAGGTCAGCCAGGGGTACGTCAGCCGCGCTGAAGCCGGGCGCTTGGCCGTGACGGGTGATCGTCTGGCGCTCTACGCTCAGGCCCTCGGGTACCCCGTCCCGCTGCTCTGCGTAGGCACCCAGGAGGTCGGGGCGGGGGTCGGCCTGGTGCACCACCGGAAGAAACAAGCTGCCTCGGCCGGCGACCTGAAACGCATCCACGCCCTGCTCAACCTGACGCGCATCCAGCTACGGGCCTTACTGGCCGACGCCCCCAAGCGCGAGGCAACGGGGATTCCGCAGGTCGCTGTCGACGAGCTGACTACCGCGGCGGACGCCGCCAAGCAAGTACGGGCCAAGTGGGACGCCGCCGGGGGGCCGCTGGAGTCCGTCGTGACGATGGCGGAGGACCTCGGCGCCTGGGTGACCTGCCGTCGCCTGGTGGCGCCGGTCCCCCTGGATTCCGGAGTGGAAAGTGTGCCGGTGGATGCGGTCAGCTGCGCCCCGGCCGGAGAGGACCCGCTGGTCCTGCTCAACTCGGGTACGCCGGCCGAGCGGCAGCGGTTCACGCTGGCGCACGAGCTGGGGCACATGGTCATGCACCAGGTGCCGCATCCCGAGCAGGAAAAGCAGGCAAACGCCTTTGCCGCCGAACTGCTGATGCCCCGCCGCCAGATCCGCGCCGAGCTGTCGAGCGGCGCGCTGAGCGTCTCGCGCCTCCTCGACATGAAAGTTCGGTGGAAAGTATCGATGTGGGCGTTGCTCCGCCGCGCACACACGCTCGGCATCATCAGCGACTGGCAGTACCGCACCCTCGCGGTCGAGATGTCGAGCCTCGGCTACCGCACCAGCGAACCCGGCACGTTCGACGCCGAAACCCCGACCGCCGTGACCTCGATGATCAGCCAGCAGCTGAAGCAGGGCCGCGAAATTCCCGAGCTGGCGTCCGCGGCGTACTTGAGCCAGGACGAGTTCGTCGACCTGTACCTGAGCTGCCCCGTCTCGTCGGCGGCCGGCGCGGCTCACCGTCCCATCTCCTCGACCGTGAGTGAGGCAGCGCGATGACCGACGACGCCACGCCACCCGACTACCTGCCCGAGCCGCGCCCAACGAGCGACAAGGTAGCCGAGCGGGAAGCGGCCCTCCAGGAGCTGTCCCGTCAGTCCGCGCCGGCCGTCCCGCCGGGAGCTGCCAGTGTCTTGACGGACCGGGTGCTGCTGCACACCAGCTGGGACACCGGAGGCAAGCTGCTACCCGTCTTCCCGGAGCACGTCGGCGGCCTCGTGCTGCGGGGCGCCGGCGCTGCTACCGGGATCAAGCACCTGAGCAAAGCCGGATTCGATCGGCCCATCGCCTACGATCCCGAAGCCTACGAAGTCGCCGCGGCGACCGAGGACGATCCGTTCGTGCTCCGGCCGGCCGACGGCAAGCTGTTCGGGCTGACACTGGAGCAGGAACTTCAGCGCCAGCGCGACTTCGGGGCGTGTGTGGCACTCACGCCCACCGGATATCTGCACGCTGGCGACAGCGACGCGTTGCGCGCGGCCGTTCGCGCGGCTGGCCGGATCGACCGCGACGACGTGGTGTTCAGCGTCCCGTTGGACGTCGGCTGGTTCCAGTCCGAGCACATCGACCACCTCATCGCGGTTCTGGCTCTGCTCGAGCTGCCCAAGGCCGTCTTCATCGGCGGCCAGTTCGATCCGATGGAGCGCTACAAGGACGCCGTGGCCAACCTGCGGCGGGTAGTTGCCGAGGCTGGCCACGTCGCGGTGCTGCGTACCGACCTGACCGGCTTCGACGTAATGAGCCACGGTGCTTTCGCCACGTCGATCGGTTCGGGCGGTGGCTTACGGCACATGATCCCGCTTGGGCAGTTTCGCCGGTCGAACAAGAACGACGAGTCCCCCAGCGTGCTGTTCGGCGATCTGATGGCCTTCTTCAAGGGCTCTACCCTGCAGGAGAAGTTCGCCGACAGCCAGGCACCGGTCTGCGACTGCGCGTCCTGCGACGGCCGGGAGTTGGACACCTTCCTCACCAAGGACGACAGCGTCGCCGCGCACCGCCACAGCTTCTGCACCTGGGCGGCCTGGATCACCGGCCTTCACGCCTGCCGCACCCTCGCCGAGCGGGCAACCTGGTGGCGCACCCAGTGCGTGGACGCCGTGGCGAACGCCGAGATCGTCAACGCCCGGATCAACCAGCCCGAAGCCTTCAAGCCCCCGGAGACCTTGCGGGCTTGGGCGGAACTCCCGTCCTGGCTTTCGGCGATCCACCCGGTCACCCGCCGGCCGCGAGCTCCTCGCCAGTCGCCGTGAGCTGCTGGTAGATCTCCTCGGCGAACCACCACTGCGCCGAGGAGTGCCGGCTGCGAACGTACCGTTCCGGCTCGGCCAGCATCTGCAGCTTGCCAGAGGAGAACACGCAAATCCCGATACCGTAGAACCCCGCCTGCACTTGTGCATCGTCCAGGTCGGACGGTGCCTCAGGCAGCAACATGGCCCGTGCGCAGAACGGCGCGAACCGGCCCGCCTTCACGAGCCCTTCGCGCCACGTCCGGGCCGCCACCACGGCAAACCGCACTGACACCGGCGCTACCGCGAGGCGGACAATGTGGCTTACGTCGCTTTCGACCGCTCCACGCGGCGCACGCTGAAGCAGCTTCCGCTCTCGCTCGTTCAGCTTGGCGGTTGCCACGGGCAGACCGGTCGGCAAGCTCCACAGTGCGTCCAGGACGCCTCTGTGCGTAATCGGACCGAGCCCAGCCGTCGTTCGCCGTGTGAGCTCCGTCTCATCCGGCCGATAAGCCACGCCTGCCGCAGCGCCGAACATCCGGACCGCAGCGCTCGGACATCGCACCAGCTCATCGGCCACCGGCGAAGCGGTCATCGCGGCACGGACCGCTTCAGCGACTCCTGCGCGGCTCACGACACCTCCACCAAGTCCCGGGCAAGAGGTCCAACATAGTCCCAAAAGCGGCTCTCGCGCCTCCGGTACCAACATCGGCGGTCCCCGGCTACCCGGCCCAGCCGGTCCACCAAACCCACGTTCATCAGACTTCGGATCGGCCCGTAATACACGCTCGCAGGCGCGTTCCGGACCTCGGACAGCTCCGACAGGTTCACGCCTTCGTCTCCTGCCTCCGCCAGCGCGACTAGCAACTCGAGGCGGTGCTTGTTCCCGAACACCGCAGCCGACACGCGACGGTCCGGAGCGCGCTCTGTCCTAACCACGAGCAAACTATAGTGATTCGCGAATCGCGATTCAATGAGTATCGTTCAGAGCGACCTCAGGAAGGACAACACCACCCGGTCGCGCTCGAGGTCACGGCCCAGTTGGCGGAGTTCTTCGCGCTGCGCCAGCGCCACCTCCGGCCAGCCCGGCTCGAGCGTGTTGCCGGTACGGAACACGATGTCGGTTCCGAGATTCCAGATCATGCTGTTCACTGTGGCGCAGGCCACGGCGAGCGAGTCGACGTCGCACCCGATCCAGCGGATGGTGCGCGGGTCTCGGCCCTGCTCGCGCAGGACTTCCGCGGCCGCGCGGAACATGCCTCCGGTCCCCATCATCGGGTCGGTGACGTTGCTGTGCTCCTGGATGTCGGACATGCCGGCGAGGAGCTTCGCGACGGACCCGGGCGTGTAGAACTGGCCGCGTGCCTTGAGTGCTGACTTCGGCCGGAGAACGGTCAGCGCGGTGCCGAGCAGGTCGACATCGAAGCGTCGTTCCGTGCCAGTGAGGTGCGGTTGCCCCGCTCGCAGCGCGGCCTGCGCGACGGCCAGTGCGTGGCCACGCACGTCGCGGTCCGGGTTATCGAAGATCCACGCGATCATCGGATGGAGGAGGTGCGTGATTTCGGTGCGGCGCCGGATGACCGATGACCACGTGTGCCGCGCGAAGTCGTGGAAGGTGTCGGCGTCCCAGTTGAGCACCGATTCGCTGACGTTGTGTCCGCACGAATCTTTCTCCGGCAAGGCGGCAAGTGTGGCAACAACTGAAACCGGGATATCAAGCCGGCCGGTTCCATAGGTTCGGTGCCATGCGGACTCGACTGCCGAGGCAATCTTATGCGCGAATTGCCCAGCGTCGACAGAAGTGGAAATTGCACGACGGGATGAAGACACGGGAGTTCCCTCCAGCGATCAGAGGCACGGCACGGCGTCACGCCGCAGGTACGAGCCGTGCGCTAGACTGCAGGCTCGCGCACCCTTCTGGGGTGTGCGGTGTTGGAGCCCGGCGGGTGGTTGCCGCGCCTCTCCGGAGGTGTTCACCCGCCGGGCGCCACTAACAAATTCGGAATCGTGTTTCAGCGGTCCCAGTTGTGCCGCTCGAGATGCGTCACATCGGTCTTTGCCGCCGCGGCAATAGCGTCGGGCCAGCGAAGCCCTTTTGCTTCGTAACGCTGCACCGCGTCGGCCAAGGCTTCGGCCCGCGGCGTGAGTCGCCAGCCGAGCGACCGGAACAGCGTGGCCGCCCGGGTTTCCCGCGTGCAGGTCGCGGTGACGGCGTCCACGCGCAGATCTGCGGCCACGTGACCGAACAGCGTCGCCGGGTATCCGTCGAGGAACAGCGGTGTGTCGGGCGGCGCCCACCCGGGTAACGGCGTCATCTCGGGTGGGTGCTGACGCCCGACGTGGCGGGCCACGGCCAGCAAGGCCACGTCGCCGAGCGCCTGGTCGTCCTCGGCGTTGTCGATCTGGTGCGCCAGGCTGGCCGCGGCTCGGATGGCGTCACCCCACGTCCAGGACGCTTCGAACTCCTCCGAGAGCCGCGCCAGGCGAGCTGCCTTCTCGGTGAGCCGGAATCCGAACGCCGAATAGCCGGCCGAGGCCCCGGTGAAGCCGTCGAGGTATTCGGGGGTAGCGCCGAGGCCCTGCAGGACGTGGCCGTGCAAGCCGAGCGGGTCGTGGTCGTCGAAGGCGGATGCGGTTGACGTGCCGGCGGGCGGATGGGTTCGCCGCTGCGCCCCGGCGTGGTTGGTGACGTAGCGAAGGCGACCATAGAGCTCGGCGCAGCCCAGGATTGAAGGAGTCATAGCGCGCCCCGGCCGATTCACGCGACCGCGGGAACGCCGTGCGCAGCAGCCAGATCCTCGAGAGCCGCCACAGGTGAAGCTGCCGCGTGGCCAAGCCGGTCCAGGATCCGATCTGCAACGCGGAGCACGCACTCCGCCGACGTGCGTGCCGTCTCGCGATCGGCCGCCCAACCGGCGACGTAGGGCACGGAGTACGCCAGCGTGTCCATCCCGCAGACCGCGGCGACGATGCACGCCACCGACTCGGCCTCGACCTCCAGAACATGCCGCGGCGTGGTGGCCAAACGGGTTTCGTGGTCGCACAGGATGTGCGCCAGCTCGTGCGTCAGCGTCTTCGCAGCCTGCGCGGGTTCGACGTCGTCGCGCACGATCACGCGCCGCTCGGAGAAGACGGTCCGGCCGAAAGCACCGCCGCAGTCTCCACGCTCGACCGTGAAGCCGCATGCGCCGATCTGGGCGGCGACCCCGTCCCACAGGCCGCGTGGCGCGTCACCGCACAGCGCGATCGGTTCCGGCGGGGACGGCTGCGCGGCCCGCGGATTCCCCTGCAGCTGGGAGACGTCGACGACCGGCACGAGCATGAATCCCGACAACGCGGGCGCCTTGTCCGGATCCGCCTCGGCGCCTTCTGCCGGTTCGGTGTTCTCGTCTTCGGTCGTCCTGCGGAAGCACGGCTTCCAGATCTTGATCTGGTGCGTGCCCTTGCGCATGAAGCCGTAGCCTTCGCGCTTCCACTCCGAGAGCGGCCGAACGTCGGTGGCTTCCGGGCACTGCTGCAGGATCATGATCAGGTTGTTGAGGCTGTAGCGGCGCAGCCACGCCCGGGAGGTGATCAGCTGCTGCCAGCCGTCGGCGGTCATCAGCTTGTCCACGCCCTCCAGCAGCTGCTCGCGGGCAGCTTCGAGGCGCTCGGCGCGTTCTTCGGGCGTAACCGTGCGCCGGGCCTTCGTTGCAGCCCTGGACGGTCGACGGGGTGTGCGCGTCATGACGGATCCCTTCGGATGGGTTTGGTGCGGTGTTGGTGGTTCGGTGGTGTGCCGGGGTTGCCGTCCCGGAACACCACGGCTATGGGTGTTCTCGTTGTCCGCGAGCTTCTAGCCTTTGGCGCGCTCCCACTCGAAATCGGCGCCGATCGAGTACCGGCCGTCCGCCTCTCGGACGACTTGCGTCGGCACGTATCCGTCCTGGATCGCGGCGAGCGGGTCAAGGAGCATGATCGTGCGGTCCTCCCAGTACGCCAACGTGGCGCCCGGGTACTGCCGCCCGCAGGCGTTGAGCCAGGCGACAACGACGACCGCGACGTCGGGGCGGAAGCGCGGGGTCCCCGACCGGCTCCAGCCGGACACGGGGTCCACCCGGGCCGGGAAGCCGGGATCGTTGCCGGTCGCGTTGATCTTGACCAGGACTTCGCCCGCCTCGGGTGCGAGCCGGTGAGCACCGGCGAGCAACGCTTGCTCGGCGGCGATGTCGGCGGCTGGCGTGGTCAGTTCCCATTCCCACGAACCGGCGCCGATCGGGTAGCGGCCATCGGCGTCCGGTTCTATGCGTTCCGTGCTACCGGCCGCGGTTCCGGTGATGTCGACTGCCCCGCCGTCGAATGCAGCGGCGAAGGCACCGTGGCAGTCGGTCAGCCAGGCCACCACGGCTTCGGCCGCCGTACGGCTGAAGCGCGGCCGAGCGAACCCGTTCCAACGCCTGTCCTCGATCACGGCCGGGAAGACGACGCCCGAGTCGGCCACGGTCACGTAGACCTCGCCCGACTGAGCGCGGTCGCCTGCTGGTGCGGTGTTCATCGGGAACCTCCGTAGGCGTTCAGGCGGCGGGAGGAACCGAGTGCAGACGCCGAGTCGGCGCGTAGGTGCCGACGACGTGGGTCCCTTCGTGCAGCACCGTCAAGGCGGCGTGCGGCATGGGTTCTCCGGCGTACGGGGTGTGCATGATCAGCCGTCCGGCAAGGTCGCCGTCGGCGTCGTCCGGCACGCGCCGGATGGTGAAGGTGAAGGCGCCGCGCGGGTCACCGACCGAAATGGACACCGTGACCGAGTCTTCGGATTCGTCGGTGTGGACGGCCGCACTATTGCACCAGGACAGCGGGATCCGCTCGGGATCGTGCGGGCCCTCGCCGCAGTCCGGGTCGGTGTCGGCCGTCGGCTCGAAGTCG
This sequence comes from Amycolatopsis sp. NPDC003865, assembly GCF_053605345.1. Lineage (NCBI taxonomy): Bacteria > Bacillati > Actinomycetota > Actinomycetes > Pseudonocardiales > Pseudonocardiaceae > Amycolatopsis > Amycolatopsis sp. NPDC003865. Next base: position 93,053 of record NZ_JBSGJA010000026.1, read on the forward strand.
GCACACGCGATGCCGCCGGACGTCGATTCGTAGCCGTCCGGAGTCTCGGCCAGTTCCTCCCCGCACGCTCGGCACCGATGCGTCGGAGCCGAGTCCGTGTCGAAGTGCAGAGTGATCGATTCGACGACGTCGTCGGACAGCCCCATCGGGGTGCCGTCCACGGAGAGCACAGCAAACATTCCAGCCTCACAAGGAAGTAGAGGTGAGCGCACAGCTCACGAAGACGCGGGACCGCCCGCGCAACGGCGAAAGATCAGAAGATGGAGAAGCCGACGCGACCGGTAGCGCATGCCGGGCACGGGACGGTCCCGGATTCGTCGTCGATCTCGGCGGCGTCGTCGAAGTCCCAGGCGTCGGCGTCGCAGTCGTCGGGCCGGAAGTGCCACGATCCCGAATCCGCCGCCCAGCGCATCCCGCACGACCCGCACCCGGCAAGACATGTTGACGCGCCGAAACCTTCGATTTCGAACAGCGAGCACAGCAAGTCGTCGCTGTCCCCCGAGATACCGGCGACGCCGACCAGGTCCATCGTGAAGTCGCCCGTCTCGCCGACCAGGTACCACCCGGCCGGGACGGTGTAGGCGCGTTCGGTGATCTCCCACCGGTCGGCGTACGCGTGCCCGTACCGGATCGCTCGGCTGTTGGCTTCCCGGGAAAAGCGGTAGTCGACGCCGACCAGCGCGAAGGGCCGGACGACGTGCACGGCCGTCACCGTGCGTCCCTCGGACAGGTAGGTCTGGCCCGCGTCTTCCTGCAGCACGTCGCGCGTGTCGACGTACCCGGCCGCCTGCAGCTCACCCAACACGCCGGACACGGACCGGTCGGCGACGTCGGGATACTTGGGCGCGTCCGGCCGGAAGTCCGCAACTTCGACACGCGCGTGCGGCTCGACGGCGTACGCGCACTCCGCGTAGGTAGCGAACTTCAGCGCATCGTGGAGCCGTCGGCCCCAAGGGTGGTCTGAGCTGCCCACCAGGGCTTGAATGGTGTCCGCCGCGTCGACGGTAAGGGAAAATTGGGACACGCACGCCTCAAGCATGGTCATCACTGAGCCTTCAGTCAGGTGAGCGGTGTTGGTTGGCGAACCGGAGAGTTCGGGGTTGCCGTCCCGTTCTCTCCTACAATCCATTTTAGGACCGGGCCACAGAAAATCAAGACCCCAACGGGTTATTTACCCGACAATTATGTGCTCCTCGCAGACTCGCCGGACCGGAGCAAGGAGTCAGCAGATGAATGCAAGCACACAGGTCAGCTCACCGTCGGAAACATAGACGAGCAGATACGAGAATAAACAAAGCCAAGGTAAATAGAGCGCAAGAGATAAAGGCAAGAAGAGGGACGGAAGGATTTTGTTCGAATAAATTCGGTTGCGCGGTAACGCACCTGTCGGCAGCCAGCCCCTCCCGACTGTTCACATGCCTGCCGGCATCCGAGTCGGGCACCACATCGGTAGGCACAATAAGCCTGCCAACCTGGCGCTTCACATGCTGGCGAGGGCTACCGCTCTAACAGGCACCGCGAGAAGACCGTCACCAGGACCCTGGGGAGGCAGCATCCTCCGCCGGTCAGCTAGCTGCCGCGCTGTCGGCGGCATCCTTCCATCGCGTGCTGCCTCGACGCTGGAGAAAATCGGCGAGATTGAGGGTCTCGGCACTCACCTGCTGGTCGATCTCGGCGAGCGTCGTGGTCAGGAGCGCGACGGTCCGCGGAATAGCCGCGTACTGGCCCAACCGTGCCTGCATACGAATGATATCGCGGTAGACGCCTTCGTTGTACTTGTCGAACTTGCGAGCTCGTTCGAGCAGAATTAGCGCGGTCTCCGGGGAGATGTCACCGTCGGCGCGGATCAGCGCGCCGAGCGCATCCAAGACACCTCGGCGGACGGACTCCCGGAAGGGTTCGATCCATTGGGCGAGCAGATCCTCGGCGAGATCGCCGCGGTATAGCTCGACCGCGTCGCGGAGGCCGGCGCTGCCGAGCTCGTCAGGTGAGTGCTGCGCCTGCAGAGCGCGCTGTAGCTGCCAGAAGTCGACGTCGAGGAGCTCGTCGCTGAGCCGGTAGCGGCCGTCCTCGTTGAGGATGAGGTTGCCCGTCTGGCCATCGGTGGCGTCGGCGAGCGCGCGGCGCAACGTCGAGAGGGTGTTGTGGAATGAGTTGTACGGCCGCGGCGGGCGGCTGTCGGGCCAGACGGCCTCGTTGAGGACCTCGCGCCGGACTCCCTGGGGATGCAGCGCGAGGAAGACGAGGACTTCGCGCTGCTTCGGCGTGAACGCACCGCCCAGCTCGCGATCACCTGCTTCATCCCGTACGGCGAGTTGGACTCGGCCCAGCACACGCAGGAACAGCCGGGGCTGCTTGGTGCCGACCGGCGGCTCCTCGCGAGCCACCGGCTGGTTGTCCTCGGCGTGCTGCTCCTCCTGCTCGAGCGAGCTGCTCGCCTCGACCTCCGTTGATCGCTGCTCGGGAACCGGTTCCCGAGCCTGTTCGGCGGCGCTCTCTGCAGCTCGGAGCACTTCGAGGAGAGAGGTGGCGTCGGCGGCCGGAACGTTGAACAGGCGCGTACCGGTGAGGACGTCGTCGATCCCGGGACTGGTCGCGCTGACGGTGCCGTCCTGGCGGACGAGCAGAGTCGCCCCGGGACGCCACTGGCCGAGGAGCACGCCGGCCATGCCGAGCGTCGAGCCGTTGTCGAGGACGGCTTGCAGGCGACGATCAGCGTGGGATGCAGGCCTGGCGAGCAGTACGAGCGAAGGTACGGCGGGCCGGGCTCCGGTCACCTCGATCGCGTCGCGAGTACGAGTCAGCAGGACCGCCTCCATCTCGTCGAGCGCGGCATCGAGCGTCGCGACGACGTGAACGCTGCTCGGCAGGTCCTCAACGGCGACGCCGTCGAAAACCAGACGCAAGTCGTCAACGGGCACGATCACGCCGACACCGTTGCCAGGCTGCTGCTCGGCGAGCAGGTGCAGGAGCAGCGCACGAGCGGCCGCGGTCGCTCCGGCGCCGGCAAGGCCAAGCCCGCGGGTGCTGGCGAGGCTCAGGGCCAGTTCGCGACGTTCTCGAACGCCGATCTTCGCGGGCACCTGGGCCAGCTCGCCGCTGAGTTCCGACTCCCCCGGTGATGCCAGGTCGACGAGCTCGGCAACTTCACCAGGCCGCAGGTCTCCGTCGTCGTGCGCGGCGCAGAGGGCGCGGACCACGGGGGCGATCGGACGCTGAAGGTCAGCGCGGTCGCCGCTTCCCATCCGATAGCGCCGCCGACGCCACATCCTGGTCGACACCACGGCCGCGGCGATCGCTCCGGCGAGGCCGAGGCTGACGAACACGCCCGTCATCAGGTCCACGGCAGGCTCGGGACGGTCTTCGCGGTGCTCCCCCGCCGCGGTTGGTTCCGGAGGAGGCTGGGTGGGCGCCGTGGTCGTGGGAGGTGGTGGTTGCCGGGGCGGCACTGACGGATGCTCCTGGTTGGGCGCCGGGATGTACGCGGTGATCTTCCATCCGGGCCGCACGAGATTGGGGTTCGTTAGCGCGCGTCCGTCGGGCTGCTCCACGCCGCGGTTCAGCTGAAGGAGCTCGGGCCAGCGGCTGCCGCCGCCAGGACCGTAGAGGCGCTCGGCGACGCGCCACAGGCTGTCGTAGACCCTGTCGTGTGGGAGCCGGACTTCCTCGGTGACCTGGACCATGCCGGCCGGAGCCGGCGCGGCGGAATCGATCACCACGCTGGTCGCCTGTGGTTCCGGACCTGGAGGTAGCGATGCGACGGCGGCGACCGGCCGGAGGCCGACGGTGGGCGCCGCGGTGCCCGCAAGCGGCGCCGAGTACGAGCTCCGGCTGCCGAGCAGGGTCAGCACGATGGTCCCGACGAGGACCGCGGCGACCCCGCGCAGTGGGCTGGCACGGCGACTCGGCCACGTCATTCCGCGCGCCGCGTCGACGCAGCAGCGAAGGACATCCAGAACGAAGAAGAACCAGACGATCCAGCAGACCACCGCCAAGGTGTCCAGCAGGAAACGGACGCTCATCGGGTTGAGCAGGGTCGCCTGGATCTCGTCCCAGGTCGGCAGCTGGTCCGGCAGCGGCCAGCCCACGAAGTGCACCAGAGCCCAGGGCAGGCCCGCCGCGAGGCCGACCAGGACGCCGGACGCAAGCAGTCCGCGGACACACCGGAGTGCCGCGGCGAACACCCGCGTCCGGCGCGAGAGGGGCGGTTGCGCGGTCACGGCACCGGTACGGAAGCCCGCGTGGACGCATCAGCGGCCGACGTCCGCGTCTCGGCGAGCGTCAGCGGCGCGCTCGGACTGATTTTCGGGGTAGGCGCGCTCGCGGTCTGCCGCTTACGCCTGGCCCGGGTCGTCTTGCGGCCGTCGCGCCACTGGGCGAGGTCAGCTGCCGGGACATCGGTGAACTTGGCCAGTTCGTCGACGCCAATGACGTCGCTCGCTCCGACGAGGATGTCGCCGAGCCTCCGGTCGATCTCGCTGAGCTTCTCGGCCAGTTCAGTCCGCTGCTGCACGAGCTCGCCGACGCGCCGCGCGGCCTCAGTCCTCTTCGCGCTCCGGGCTGCGTCCGCCTCCTCGATGCGGCGTTCGATCTCTTCGGTAGTCGCCATTTTCGAGTCCTCTCATGGAAGTACGCCGGAGATTCCGCGCTGTGGTTCAGCTTGTCCGGCTCCGGTTACGGTGATCGAGGCGATGCTGACGAGCCCGAGCAGCCGGGTGGGCTGGTCGATGGTGACAGTTACGGCGACCTTGTTGCCGGTGACCGACACGCTGCCGGTGTGCCTCGCGGCGGCGAGGTAACTCCGGGCCGCGGCGCCAGCCCGCTGCGGGACCAGGCGCAGCGAGCCGTCGGCGCGGTACGCAGCCAGATCGATCTCCTGGGCACCGGCCCGTGCAGCCTCCTGCGCCTCGCCGATGGCGCGGACCTTGGCGGCCAGCGCCAGCCCGCCATCGAGGACGAGGGCGGCGAAGAGGAGGGCCGCGAGCGCGATGGTGACGACGAAGGCGGTTACCCGTCCTTCTTCATCGTCGCGCAGCCGACGTAGTACTCCGATCGAGTTCATGCTGTACCTCCAGAGGTGCCGCGCCAGACGTCGACCGGTGAGGAGAAGGTGGACTCGAACGTCCGGCTGCCGGGCACGCCGAGCGCGGTCAGGTCTCCGAGTCCGACGCTGCACGACACGGTCACGGTCACCGTCGACCCAGGCTTGAGCCCCTGAGTGTCGGCGGAAACCGACAGCGACTGGCAGGCGATCCCGGCCGAGCGCAGGGCCGCGCTGGCAGTGGCCTGAGCGTTGGCGGTGGCTTGTGATGGACTGCGGGCCAGAGTGGCGGCGCGGGCGGCCTGGTGGGCGGCGTCGTTGACCCGCAGCTTGGCATCGGCCAGCCGGCCGCAGAAGACGACGAACAACAGCAGCAGGATCAGCACCGGGGTCAGAAGGGTGAGCTCGGCCGCGGCGGACCCCCGGTCGTCCCGCCGTAGCGCAAGGAGGCTGCGGCCCGCGGTCATGGTGTCACCGCCCCGGCTTCGCTCGGCGGGGTGAATTTCTCCACTGGCCCAACGGCTTCTGCGTGGACCGCGAGGGTTGTGAATGGGATCAGGCTGGTCACGGTTCCGGTGACCGTCACGGATACCTGGGCAGCTCCGCGCTGAACGTGCACCGAGGTCTCCTGCAACGGTCCGTTGCCCAGTTGCGTGAGAACTCGTTGTCCCTCGGTGTCACCCGTGGCTGAGCTGCCGCCGGAGATTCGTGCCACGGAAAGGGCTTGCGACGCAGCAGCTTGAGCAATGTGGACGGCATGCATGTACAACGCGAATTGAGCGATGAGCAGAACCAGCAGCAACAGCAGCGGGGTGGCGATGACGAGCTCGGCCGTGCCGGCGCCGCGCTCATCCGTGCGAAGTCGGCGCAGTGCGTTTCGAGGCATCGTGGTCATCGGCCTAGAGGGTGATGCCGTTGGCCTTCTCGGTCACTTTGGCGACGATGATTGCGACCACGGCAATCGCCAGGAGGACCAAGGCAGCGGTCACCACGACGGCTTCGGTTGAGTAGCCCTCTTCGTCACGACGGAGCTGTTCCAGCTCGGCACGGACACGGGCGATCAGAATCTGAACTTCGTTCAACATCAGCTTCTCCTTGAAGGTAAGACCGTCTGAAGTGGACTCATAAGCCAGCCAACACGCTGGCAAGGGCGGGATATCCGATGAAGACGAGGAAGCCGATGAACAGCATCACCACGGGCAGGCTCATCCGTTCGGTCGCTGCCTGGGCATCGCCCTCAGCGTCGGTGAGCTCGCGAGTACGTAGAGCTGCGGCCTTGGCCGCGAGGCTCGCGCGGACCCGGGCGCCTTCGGTACCCGCGAGGCTGACCGACGCGGCAAGCTCGGAGAGCTGATGCACGTCGAGTTCGCCACCAAGCCGACCGAGGGTGGCCCACGGCGTGGTGCGGGTCAGCTTGGCGGTGACCAGCGCGCGACGAAGCTGCTGGAACGCCCAGCCCTTGCCAATCCCGACCGCATCCGACAGCGCGCCATCGACACCGGCACCGCCGGCCAGCAGGACCCGGATGAGGTTCAGGTAGGCCGACAACGCGTGCCGGAAGGTGGAACGGCGCCGCCCGGCTTCCTTTCGAACGCGGATGTCCGGGAGCAGGAATCCGCCGAGCCCGAAGAGGAGACCGGCTATCGCAGGAGCTTCCCAGCCAAGGCCGACATCTGCCACGACGAGCAGCACCTGCATCCCGGCCGGCAGCAGCAACCCGGCCAGCGCCAGCGCCGCCTTCTCGGCCAGGTGGCGCTCGATGCCCTTACCGGTGACCGCGAGGTCGTTGCGTAGCTTGCTGTTGGTCAACCCGAGGGCAGCCAGCGGCTTGACGAACGGGCGGCCCACCCGCAGCGCCCAACCGTCGGATTCCGCGGTGAGGATAGGCGGCGGCGCTGGCGCCGCGTGCAGCCGATCGACCAGGGCCCGCAGCGGCGGCCGCGGCGGGAACACGTAAACCACGAGCGACCACAAGCCGACGCCGAGCCCGGCTCCCCACAGCAACGCCTCGATCATGATGACGCTCCCTTCCCGGTGAGCAGGTCGTCGACGTCGGCGTCGTGCTGGCGGATCGCGCTCAGCTCGGTCAGGAACCTCTCGGGGTCACGCTGGCGCACGATCCGCCCGAGCCAGGTGAAGGCGACCGTGAACAGCAGGCCGACGAGCAGCAGCATGATCTGCCCGAACGCCGAGTCGTACGGAGCGAGGTAGCCACGGTTGAGCAGCACCAGCCCGACCGCGAAGACGAGCGTTGTGATCACGACGACTCGCACGCTGGTCCGGGTACGAGCACGGCCGGCCTCGACCCGCATGCGCATCGACGCCTGCTCGCGTGCCTCGCTGGCCAGTTCGCCGAGAAGGTCGGCCAGCTGCCGGGCCTGGTGCTCGGCGGCCAGTACGAGCGCGGAGATCACCAGATCGGCGGTCGGGTCGCGGAGCTGGTCGGCGAGGTGACGCAGGGACGGTGGGAGACGTTCGCCGCGTTCCAGCCGGACGGCCAGCTCGGTGATCTCCTCGCGGATCGCCTCCGGGCAGGCCGGGGCGGTGGCGAGGATGGCCTGCTCCAGTCCGGCTGCCGCCACGAGGGTGTCGCGCAGCATCTCCGTCCACCCGGCGATCGCCTCAATGCGTTCGAGCTGGTGCTGATAGTCGACGTTCGAGCCGAGGATCCGCGGCAGGCCGGCCACCGCGACCACGGTCAGGATGCCGCCGACCACCCAGCCGGTGACCACGCCGACCGCCAGGCCGGTGAGCACGGCGACGGCGAGCAGGCCGACCTGCTTGCGGTCGTGCTGTGCGGCCAGCCAGGTGCTCAGCCGCGACGACGTCACCGCACGCGCAGGCCGACCGCGCAGCCCGGCGACGATGAGCAGCATCCCGACGGCGACACCACCGCCAAGCACGCCAAGTACGGCCGTCATGGCGTCCACCAGCCTTCGCGCCGCTCGAACAGGTCCGGGTCATAGCCCGCTTCGACGAGCAGGTCGACGGTGTCGGTGCGCAGCGGCGCGCCAGGCACCGCGCGCAGATCCGGGCCGGGCCGCCAGACCTCGTTGCTGATGATCTGGGTGCCGTCGGCACCGACGACTTCGCGGATCGAGGAGACGATGCGCTTGCTGGGGTCGTCTCGGGGCTTCTCCAGGTGCACCACGAAATGCAGCGCGGCGGCGACCAGGAGGTTGGTGGCCTCCATCGGCAGCCGCTCCGGGCCTTGCACCGCGTAGGCGGCGAGCTTGGTGAACGCGCCCTGGCTGCTGGACGAGTGCAGGGTGCCCATGCTGCCGTCGTTGCCCATGGACATCGCGTTGGTCAGCGGGATGACCTCGGGGCCGCGGACTTCCCCGACGATGACCCGGTCCGGGCTCATCCGCAGGGACTGCCACACGAGGTCCGACAGCGAGATCTCGCCCTGGTCCTCGATGTTCGGTTCGCGGGCCTGCAGCGCGACGACGTCCGGGTGGGCGTCGGGGTCCTCGCCGAGGCCGAGCTCGAAGACGTCCTCGATGGTCACCAGGCGCTCCCACGGTGGGATGGCCGAGGCCAGGCCGCGCAGCATGGTGGTCTTGCCGATCGCCGTGCCGCCGGTGACGAGGATGTTGCGCTTCGCCTTCACGAGGGCTTTCAGGAAGCTCTCCAGGGCGAGGTCGATCGTCCCGTTCTTGCGCAGGTCGGCCAAGGTGACCTTCGTGAACCGGTGCCGGCGGATCGACACCGACGGCCGCGCGGTCACCGCCATGACCGCGGAGACGCGCTCGCCGCCGGGCAGCTGGAAGTTCACGATCGGGCTACCGCGGTCGAACCTTCGCTCCTCCACGCCGGAACGGGTCGCCAGGTCCCGGATGAGCTCGATCAGCTCCGTGTCGGAGCCGACCACCGGAGGCAAACGCTTGCGACCGCCGTCGGCGCGCTTGACGAAGACGCGGTCGCCGTTGATGTTGATGTTCTCGATGTCGGTGTCGGCGAGCAGCGGTTCCAGACCGGCCAGGCCGAAGACCTCGTCAAGGACCTGCCGGATCACGCGCTGCTCGACGTCAGGCGCCACGAGCATCCCGCCGGCCGCGGAGTTGCGTAGTTCGGCCTGCGCGTGCGCCTCGGCGGCGTCGGTCAAGATGGCCTCGGCCAGGCGCCGGCGTGCTGGTGCGTCCATTGGCGGCCGACCGGCGGACTCATCGGCTCGGACGCGTTGGCTGAGCTGGGTGGACAGTTCGTCGCGCAGGTGCTGCCGCAGCCGTTCCACCGCCGCGGTCTCGCCGACGGGCCGGTGCGGAAGGTCCGTCGGTCCAGGCACGTGGCCGTTGACCGGCGCGGCCAGGTCGGGGCGCGTCATGGCGTCGCGCCGTTCCGGATGTGCGGGCCGACCCGCTGCGGGGGTACGCCGGGCACCGACTCGCCGACGACTGCCAACCGCCGGTGCGGTGGTCGGCTTCCGTCGATGGTCGTCGGCTGGCGTCGGTGCGCGTGGAGGTTGAGAGCGATCGTTGTCGCGGCCCGGCCGAGCGCGGACCTGTCAGCCCCGCGCCGGCTTGTGCCTTGGCCGGTGAGCGTCGCCGCGCCCTTGGTGTCGGCGGGGACGCGGCCCATTACCGGGATCCGCAGCGTCTGCGAGACCTCCGCGGTTGGGTAGCCGTCGCCCACCAGGACGAGGCACGGTCGGCAGGACCACTGCTGGGCGGCCTGCAGCTTGAGCGCGACGTGCGCGAGCTCGTCGTCGTGCGGGCGCGCAAGCAGCAGCATCGCGTCCGCACCGCGGATGATCGGCAGCGTGGGCGAACCGGGATCGACCCGGCCGCAGTCGGCGATGACCACGGTGTCCGACTGGTCGGCCGCACGACGCAGCGGCGACGAGAGTCCGGAGGCCAGCACGGCGAGCGCTGCACGAGCTTGTTCGGCGCCGACCGGGCCGGGCACGACCCGCAAGCCGCCCGGCAGAGGCTGGGAATGCTGGACGAGCAGGCTCGGGTCGGCACCTCCACGGCCTCGGGCCGCTGCGGCCAAGCTAACCAGGCCCGGTGTGTCGGGCAGCCGGAAGCGGGCCATCAGGTCGCCGCCGGCCGGGTCGGCTTCGACGACGATCGGACTCTGCTGGGCCGGCCAGCAGGCGCCGAGCGCGGTCGCCAGGGTGGTCGCACCGGGCGAGCCTTTGAGGGAGCAGACGGCGATCAGCATCAGCGTCCTCCCCCGGCAATCGCGACGAGGCTGAGCTGGCCCGCCGGGGCCGAAGCCAACGCGCGAGCGTCCGATTCGGCCAGCTGCAAGGAGACCACGGTGATCTGCTCGGTCTCCCGGGCGGCAACTGCGGTCACTACCGCGGTCCATGACGACGTCTGGCCGACCGGCGTTCCGACAGCTGGGCTTTGCCCCGGCGTCGCGAGGACGGCCACCGTAGTTCCGGGCGCCAGGTCGGGCGGAAACTGTCCCGGCTTCAGCCCCACCGCCGCGACACCCTTGCCGGGCGCAGGAATCTGGGGGACGCCGAGGACCGAGCGCGTCACCAACGAGCCGACGGGCAGACTGAATGCCACCGGCCGGCCGACCACAGTGGACGCTGCCGACGCGGGCAGAACGTCCATTCCGGAGTCCACCGCCATGCTGACCTGCTTGAGATCCTGAACCTCGAGAAGCTGGCCCACGGCAACGGCACGGGCAAGCGCGACGACGCTTTCGCGGTCGCCGAGCTGCATCCCGGCGAATACGCCTCCGGCCGAGCAAACGGCGACCAGCAGGACGCCGAGCAGCAGGTGGGGCACGCTGCGGCGTCGGCCTCCACCACTCAGGCGTGCGGGCGTCTTGCTATCACGGCTCGCCCACGAGTTCAGCGACGCGGGTTTCACGTCCGGGCTGGTTGAACTTGCGGTAGTTGTCACCACCGACCTCCTCAAGGCATGACGCCATCGCGACGCGTCGACTCGGGTGTTCGACGTGCCTTTTCTCAAACGAGGGTTGTGTTGTGCGTGCCGGACCTCAGCCGGTCGCGATTCCCTGGCTCTCCGCCACTCGGAACGCCGCCGAGGCCGAGGTCGTCATGTTCGGGAACGTGCCGCCCGTGCCGGCGCCCGACCACGTCACGGTCCAGTTCACCGTGGCGGTCACAGGGAACGCGTCCGCGCGCTGGCCGGCCGAGGACGCCTTGTACGTGTGGCCGCAGTCCGGCGACGCGCTCTTCGGGTCACCGCCTCCGGGAAACGGCGAGCCGGGGCCGGTGCAGGTCACCGAGCCACCTTCGCCCATCGACCAGGTCACCGAGGTCGGTTTGGCGACCGCGGTCACCGAGACCCCCGGCACCGACGCGGTGGCCGAGACGTCGCCCCAGCTGCTCCGGTCCAGCCACAGCCAGGTCGGCAGGGTGACCAGCTGGTCGCCGGCCGGATTCGCCTTGATCTTCGGCGCAGGCAGTCGCAGCTGGTTCCGCGCCTGGGCGGCGAGCTCAGCGGGCGACGGCAGCGGCACCGGACCTGGCTCACCGTCCGCGATCCAGACGGGTGGCCGGTACAGCGCGTCCCGGAAGCCGGCCCCGGTGCACTTGTAGACGTACCAGGCGCCGGACGGCGGCTGCGCGCCCGCCAGTCGCCGATAGGCGGCGGGCACCGCCGTGGCCGGTCCAGTCCTCGACGGGACATGAAACGCTGCCGGCTGAGCACTTCCAGGTGGCGGTCCCTGGTACCCGCTGCGCTCGTAGCCGCACTGGGCCAGGTTGCCGCCGCCGATGATCGTGTCGCCGCCGGGATCCGAGGGGCCGCCGCCGGAGTTGTGGTGCCCCGGGCCTCCGGGCTTGTTCGGCTGGTTGCCGTGGTCGCCACCCTGCTGCCCGCCCTTGCCCACTCCGAGTTCGCAGCCGGGGTTCGGGTATTGGCTGCAGTCGGTGTAGCCGTAGCCGTCGGCGAGCGCTGGCGCGGCACCGATCACCACGATGGCCGCCGCCAGCACGGCCGCGGGCGCCGCACGGTTCAGCATGTCCCCACCCCCTCGACCGCGAACCTGGTGACCTTCCACGAGCCGTCGGCCTGCTTCTTGACCTCCGCGGTGATCGCGCGGTGCCCGCCCGGTGAGTCGGTGAAAGGTGAACCGTCCTTCTTGTACTTCAACCAGTTCGTGCTGTCCCCGCAGTCGGAGATCATGATCGTCGTGGGCTTGCTCGGCGGCTTCTCCTCGGTGACCTTCGGGCTCGTCACCGGCGCGCCCTTCGACACCACGCCGTTGAGGTGGTCGGTGTAGAGGCTGCGGTTGATCACGCCGAGCGCGTCACCGGTCGCGTACTTCGCCACTTCGGGTGATTGCCAGTCCGCCGTCTCACCGGCCTTTGCCATCGCTCGCCACATGCCGACGTAGGCATCGGTCGCCAGCTGGGGCGCAGGAGCCGGCTGCGGAACCGAGGTCGAGCTGGTCGCCGGCGGGTTCGACGCAGAGGCTGACGGTGCGGAAGAACCGCCGCCGGAGCACGCGCTGAGCGTGAGCGCAGCGAGGCCCAGCAAGATCGCGTGGGTTGACACCTTCGTCCATGATGGACGAACCGCACCTGACGGAGTCGACATCATTCCGCTACCCCTGTTCATCCTGACCGGCATCACGGCCGCCGTCGCGGTCGTGATGGTTGGTGCGCTCGTGGTCCGTTCTCCCCGCCGGCAGGTAGCGGCGCAGCTGGTGATCGCGGCCGCAATCGTCGGCGCGCTCGCCTGGCGCGTTCCCGGCGTGGCGCCGTTCGCGATCTCCGCAAGCGTGGCGGCGTTCGGCGTGCCACTCGCCTTCGCCGACGCGCGACACCGTCGCCTGCCGAACCTGCTTGTTCTCGGACTCGCCGGTTCGGTCGGCGCCGCGGTCGTCACGACCGCCGTCTTCAACCGCGAAGCCGGTTCGCTGGCTCGCGCCGTCGCCGGCGCGGCCGTGACCGCCGCGTTCTTCCTCGCCGTGTACTTCACGGCGCCCGGCCAGCTCGGTGGCGGGGACGTGAAGCTGGCCGTTCCTCTCGGGGCGGCGCTTGCGTGGTTCGGCTGGCAAACGCTCGCTCTCGGCAGTCTGCTGCCCTGGCTGGCCGCCGCGATCACGGCGGCGATCATGCATCTCGGTCGGCGTCGGACCGCGATCCCGATGGGACCGTTCCTGATCGCCGGCACGCTGGCCGCCATGCTCCTCGCGAACGGGTAGCTGATGGATCGGCTCAAGCGAGTAAGACGTCATCGCAGCTTCCCTCCCCCTGTAGATCTCGGTGACCGGCCGGCCTTCTCGCCAGACACGGCCGGCCACCGTCCCCTTCGATTCCTCTTCCGTTCCCAGGCGCCGGAGCCCAGGTGACTTCCGGTTTAGCGGCCTGACCTCGGCTGAGTGCAAGGTAAGTCGACGGGTGAGTCTGGACTCAGTCGACGGATCTTCACTCGTTCGGACGAAGGTGTCCGGCCGACGGGACGTCAAGGGCTCGACTGGGGCAAGCCGGGCGGCACTTCGTGATAGGTCTGCAGGGGTGGATGACTGGGACGTGCCGTACCGGCAGAGCGTGTACGAGGTGCTTGCCCTGCTGCGGGGCGACTGGACCGTCGCCGTCCTCGCGACCCTCGCTCTCGGCGAACTGGAGTTCACCAAGCTGCGGAACGAGGTCAACGAAGCCGAGGAGCGCTCCGGCTGGACGGCGCACTCGAAGCCACTGACGGCTCGCACGCTGACCGACACGCTCCGGCGGCTGGAGCAGGACGGGCTCGTTGAACGGCGCGCGGAAGGCAGCGCCTTCTCCAATGTCTGGTACAAGCTGTCACCCGACGGCCGTGCGCTTCTGCGCGCGTTGCGTCCGTTGGCCACGTGGTCGCAGCAGCGTCGCGACCAGACACGAGCCGACAGCCGCGGTCATCGCTAGGCGGTCGACTTGACGACTCGGACCTGATTGCGCCCGGCGTCCTTGGCCGCGAACAGCGCGTTGTCGGCGGAGATCAGGACCTCTTCCAGCGAACTGCCCGCCGCGGGGAACGCCGCTGCGCCGATCGACACGCTGACGTGGAAGCCGGGTCCGGAATCCGGCTCGATGACGGTGCGTTCGACGTGCTCCCGGATGCGGTCCGCGATGGCGTGAATCGCGTCCGGCGAGCTGCCCGGCAGCAGGACGACGAACTCCTCGCCACCGAACCGCCCGCAGAGGTCGTCGCTCCGGACTTCGCTCCGGATGGCGTTGCCGACGAGGATGAGTGCCTTGTCGCCGGTCAGGTGGCCGTGAACGTTGTTGACGTCGCGGAAGTGGTCAATGTCGATCATCAGGACACCGACGCTGAAGCCGTGCTGGCGAGCGCGGTCGATCTCCTTCGCCGCGATGGCGTGCCAGCTCGCGGCGTTGAGCAGCCCGGTCTTCGAATCGGTGGTCGAAGCGTGCTCGAACTGGCGGATCAGGACGCTCCGATGCAGCGCGTAGAGCGGCAGGAACAACACGATGACAAGCCACGGGCGCAGGGTCAGGAGGACCGCCGTCAGCGCGCCCATGCACAACGTCGCCAGCTCGAGGATGTTCTCGTTGAGCGCGCCGAGCATCCGCTTGAACGAAATGCTCCGCCTGGCGAGGGCGATCGCCACCCCGACGATCGTCGAGTTCGCGGCGAAGTAGATCGCGATCACCGAGGCCAAGCCCACCGCGGTCCAGACACCGGGTTCCTGACCGGGTGGCACGACGTGCAGCTGCCGGGCTGCCCACCCCGCGATCTGGCAGGACAAGATCACGTTCGCCGTGCTGAAGATGACTCTGTGCGCGTGGATCCCGGCGACGCCCCGCCAGCTGCGCAGCCAGAGGTGCCCGTACAGCAGCACGGCGACGAGGGCGGCCAAGGCGGTCGGGAGGGTCAGCGCGGCGGCCAGGGTCCACACGGACGAGAAGTTGACGTGCGGGGTGTCCGAAAACCGCCGTCGCCGGCGCTCGACCCGGCGGGTCATCTCCGCGGCCAAGATGCCGAGCCCGACGATCAACCCGCAGGACACGACATCTCGCCAGGCCATCGGGGCGCCCGCGTCGACGATGACGGCAGCTACCGCGATGGCGTCGATGACCAGCAGAAACACCGCCGCGGGCCGCGGTAGCAACCAGATAGCCCATCGTGACCAACCAGAGCGCTCAGCGACCCCCTCGTTCGGCATACTGATCTCGCTTCCGTTCCCAGGGGAGGACCCGAGGTCCTCGAGCTCCGGCCGCCGCACCTCGGCTCCTCCCGCCGCCGGACGCTCCGGGAGGGGGTCACTATGCGTAACAAGGACTTCTGAGCGCGCTGAATCCACCGGTGCGGGCTCGTCCTCGACAGTTCTCGCCTGCCGAGGTCGAGCCGCCCACCAGACGAACCCGGCCGCGACCGCGGAGAGCGACGCCACCGCGCCCGACCCGGCAACGACGAAGACGGGATCGAGCCGCTCGGCGACGACGCCGGCGCCGAGGATCGCGATGCCCTGCGAGCTGTAGAGGCAGGTGCTCAGCCGTCCCATCGTGGTGCCGCGACGCGCGTCCGGCACCAGCTCGACGACGACCGCCTGCAGCCGGATCAAGTAGATGGTGGACAGCGCACCCGAGACCGCCCAGAGGCCTGCGGCCCACCAAGCGCCTGGTAGCGCGAGGCAAGCGATCAGGGGCAGGCCGGACGCCGCTGCCGGCACGACGACCAGCTTCGCCGTGAGCGCGGTATCGGGCCGGAGCCGGCTGGCCAGCCAGCCGCCGAGCACGCTGCCGACAGGATCGGCCGCCATCAGGACGCCGACCCCGATCGACGTCAGGCCCACCGCGTTCGCGTATGGCGCCGCCAAGCCTTCAGGTACGACAAGAAATCCGATCATCGCGGCCAGCATGTAGATGGCGACCATGCGCGGGTCGGTGGCCACCGAAGCTGACCGCGGCGTCGTCTTGGTCTCGGCTCGGCTGACGGGACGAGTTCGGACCACCGCGGCGACTACAACGGCGCTGACCAGGAACGTTGCGGCGTTCACCAGCAGCGCGCCGCTCGTGCTCAAGCTCGTCACGAGCAGGCCCCCGAGCCCGAAGCCGGCCACCTGGGCCGTCTGCGTGCTGATCTGCCGGAGGCCTAGACCGGCCTGGTACAGCCCATTCGGAAGCACGTCCGGGAGGAGCGCGAGCTGAGCGGCCTTGAACGGCGCCGCAGCCATGGTCAGGCAGCCGATCAACGCCCAAAGGATCCAGAGCGGCATCCCCGGCACGGCCATCGCCGCCGCCAGCACGGCGCGCACGACGTCGGTCACGACGATCACCGTCCGGCGCGGATAGCGGTCCGCCAGACCGGAGAGCAAGAAGCCACCCAGGATCGCCGGCACAAAGGTCAGGGCGTAGGTGAGCGCCGTCAGCGCCGCGGAGTCCGTACGCGCGTAGACCAGCAGCGCGAGCGCCACCCGCGCAACCTGATCGCCGAAGACCGACAAGGCTTCGGCGAGCCACAGCGCGCGGAACTCACGACCTCGCAGCGCCGCTGCGAAACCGCGGGATCCGGTTTCGGTCATCGGCCCTCCCCACCGCCGTCGAAACTCGCCCGGCAGGCCCCCCTACCTGGAAGAACCACGGTATGCCCGCTCCGTGTCCGTGTGGACACAAGTAGCGACAGATCACCCAATCGCAGCACGGCCGTCACGGTCCGCGACTGACTTGATCGACTTCCGCCGATCAGAGCAGGCGGCTGTTGAACCCCGCCGCGACCAGGCGATCGAACGCGGCCTGGGGCAGCTCAGCTGGACTTGGTCAGGGGCGGCCTGCCACGGCACTAGCGGAGTGACAGACTCGGGCGTGGAACGTCTCCGACGGGAAGGAAGCGCCATGCCGGTGAGGGCGGTCGTCCTCGACATCGGGGAAACCGTGCTCGACGACACGCGCGAGTGGAACGCCTGGGCAGACTGGATCGGCGTCGGCAGGCACACGTTCTCGACCGTTCTCGGGGCGGTCACCGCGTCCGGCCGGGACAACGCCGAGACGTTCCGGTACTTCAGGCCGGGCTTCGACGTCGCCGCCGAGCGGCAGCGTCGCGAGGACGCCGGCAACGGCGAGCACATCGACGAGAGCGACATCTACCCCGACGCCCGGCCCGCCCTCGCCAAGCTCCAGCAGAGGGGGCTCTGGGTCGGGCTCGCCGGCAACCAGACTGCCAAGGCCGGGAGCTTGCTCCGCAAGCTCGACCTCCCGGTCGACGCGATCGCGACCTCGGCTGAGTGGGGCGTCGCCAAGCCGGATCCCGCCTTCTTCCGGCGCGTCGTCGAGCTGGCCGGCGTCACTCCCAACGAGCTGCTTTACGTCGGGGACCACCGTGACAACGACGTCGTCGCCGGTCACGCCGCCGGGCTCTGGACCGTGTTGATCCGCCGCGGCCCCTGGGGACACTTGTGGGCTGACGACCCAGCAGTACTGGCGAACGCCGACTGGGTCATCGACTCGCTGAACGAACTGCCCAGCCTGATCGCCAGAACTTGATCACGACACGTCAGCCCAGGCGGCGAACGTCGCCAGCTCATCGCTGACCGACCGCTGCCCGCGCAGCAGCGACCGCAGCGCCGCCTTGACTCGCGGGTGCTCCCGGGTGTGCAGCGGCGCGACGCGCTTGGCCAACTGGAGGGACGCGAAGGCGTCGTCGAGCCGCCCGACCTCGAGCTGCGCCGGAGCCAGGTCGATGTAGAAGTGCGATCGCCGCTCGGCCGGAAGCTCGCGAGGTGGGTGCCAGCCGGTACCGCGCTGAACCGCCGTTGGGCTGTCGCCGAGCTCCTGCGCAACAGCCACCTCGTGGATCCGGACCGAAGCGGGGCCGAAAGCCGTTCCGAGGTAGACGCCTTCAGGCGTGCCCTCGGCGGCTCGGTAGGCATCCGCGAGATGATCGCTGGCCTCTTCTGCTTTGCCAGCACGTGCGGAAACGACAGCAGCCCGCATCGCCAACGATCCGCGCGCGACCGCGCTGTCCGCTGTGGATCGGGAGGCCGGTATCCGATCAATGGCCCGGACGAGCGAGCGGTGCGCCGTTTCCAGGTCCTTCGCAGCGAAGAACATTTCAGTACGCACATAGGCGACTGCGGCGTCCAGGAATGGCCTGTCGACCTGTGATCCGGCCAGTCGCATGGCGGTGATGATCTGGCCCGACAGGTCGGTGTAGCCGTACTTGAAAGCCAAGCCGTCAGCAGCTCGGTAAGCCAGGATGAGCAGCTCCGTTGTGGTACTGCGTTCCTGTTCACCGGTTGCCATGTGGCGCGCCCGCCCCAACTCCATCAGGAGATCAGGGAGTTCGACGACCAGTTGCGCGTAGCGCGCCTGAACACGCTGCTCCGTCACCTTGGCGACCGCGGTTTGCAGAACGTGCGCCGGACGAACAGGGCCGTCGTCCGGCTCGTCGCAGGCCAGCAGCGCCCGCCGCAGTGCCGGAATGCCGGCACGCACTGCATCGTCCCTGAGCTGAGTCGTGCGCTGGGATCGGTTTTCGCGCCGCAGCTCCGCCTGTTCCTGTTTCGCGGCCTCCCAAAGCCGTCGCAACTCGCCACCCGTGCGCAAGCCGCGGTCGAGCGCATCGACCAGTTCGCGCGACGGCAGGTTTCGCCCCTCCCGCTCGGCCAGCGACACGTAGTTGCGTGTGTAGCCGATCCGCCGGGCCAGCTCGGACTGGCTCAGGTCCGCGGCCAATCGGAGGCGCCGGATCTCCCGCACGAGATGGTCGGCGGCTGACCGCCCCTCAGCCTGCTCGTCAGTCACGTCGTTCTCCGGTCCGTCGGCAGGGGGTAAATCGACGGGTTCGGCGTTTACCCCCTTCCCGCATCGTAGCTGGTCAGGGTCCCATGGTGATCGTTCCGACGTCACAATGCAGGAGGGAACCGGTGACCACAACCGCCAAGCCGGTATCCGGCGAAGCACTACCTGATCTGAGGAACGCGGAAGGACGGGCCCGATGATGCCCGGGGCCTCCGACCGGCCGCTGACCATCGGAATCACGGGCCCGCACCTGACGGGCAAGAGCACCTTCATTTCCCGCCTGGCCCTCGAACTTCGGCGCAACGGATACCAGGTCGCCACCATCGCCGCGCTCGTGGAGCGGGCTCAACGGCTCGGGATACCGATCCTGCACAACCACTCCTGGGCATCGACGATGTGGTTCATCACCAGGGGCATCAGCGATGAGCTGGAGGCGTGGGTCCACGCTGACGTCATCTTGGTGAACGGTGCTGTCCCCGACGCTCTGGCGTACTACCGCGCCGCACTGGAACACCGTGGCGAAGAGCCCGGTCCAACGGAGATCGATCAGCTCGAGAGCCTGGTCCGGAGCCACAGTTCGAACTACAACCTCCTTTTCCGAACAACGCTCGAGATCAACGCGACCGACGGGGAAGCCGACGACGAGGAGTTCCGGCGCCTCGCTGATCGCTGGGTGCGCCGGGTGGCCGAGAGCCTTGAGGTCACCAACGTTCCCGTGCCTTCCTCGGACCACGACACCGCTCTCGATCTTGCAGTCAGTTATGTGATCGAACACGGATAGCATCCAGACCGGCGGCGGAGTGGCGCCCCGACCGCAACTCCGCCGCCACCACAGGGAGCAGACGCCGGGTCAGGACCGAATCGCTATGCCCGGGGTGAACACCAATGGCACCGAACGAAGTCCGATGGCCATCCGAGCGCGACCTGCTTCTGGCAGAAGATCCCGAGTATGTGGGCCTATGCCGCGTGCTCACCGGGCTGCGCCGTCTGTCCTTTTCGGAATCACCACCACGATCGACCGGAGCACCAATGTCCCGCGAAACCACCAGACTCGTCGACGCGCTGCGGACAGCGCTGGTCCGAATCAGCGTGCTTGTCCGCCAACTACAGGACGGAACGGCGACAACGGACCAGCAGCGGCAAACCGCGGACAGGCTCGAGGAGCTGGTGGAGACCCTGCAGTCCCATGCCGCTGACGTGGATGCGGGCGTGCTGGTGCCATACGACCTTCTCGCAGAACGGCACTCACCATGACGGACGCAGCTTTGCGGTACCCCGGCTTCTACGTGATCGGCCGCGCGATACGGGAACATCGAATCGCTCGGGGTTTGAGCCTCCGCGAACTGGCCCGGATGATCGATACCGGCCCAAGTCACCTTTCGAGCTGGGAGACCGGAGAACGACGCGTCCCGGCGGTGCCACTGGGCTGGATACTCGGGCTCCTCGAAGTGCCACCGGCCGAATGCCACCTCCTGATCCGGCTTCACGCCGAATCCGCGCGGGCGAGCCACGTCGAGACCATCGACCCCGGCGTAGTCAGTCTCCAGCGCGCGTACGACCAGTACACCCTCCATACCTTCGAATGGGCGCCTAGGGTCGTGCCGGACCTTCTGCGAACGTTCGATTACGCTCACGCGATTTCGGACTGGCGCAGCACGCAACCCGACGAAGTCGACCAGGCGATCTTCGCCCAGCGTGTGCGGCAGGTCGATCGCCATCCGCAACACCGGCACACTCTGCTGTTGGGCTCAGCCGCGCTGACGCCGGAGAGCATTCCGCCAGAGGTAATGCAGGTACAGCTTCAGGAGATCACCAGTCCAGCGAACCGGTGGCGGGTCGACACGCGAGTCGTCCTCGCCGAGGCTTCCATCGCGTCAACCATCGACCCCTTTGTCATCTACGAGACCGCGGAGAAGGTCTTCACCGTCGTTCTGAGGCACGAGCACGCAACGGTCTACCTATCCGATACGACTACGGTGAAGCGCTACAGATCGACTTTCGATGCACTCCAGCAGGAAGCTGTCGCTTACGTACCGGTGGCGTCGTGTTGAGCGCCGCGACCTGCCGGGGCGGCAACCGCGAAGGCGTCCCAGAGCAAGTTGAGCGGGTGATCGGCGGCGTATCGCTGTCGTTCCCCAGCTCGAGCGAAGATCCCGGTCACGATTTCGAGCTCGGGTTCGTAGCCCGTACCGAGCTGAATCTTGCGGAGGTTCGCCCCGGGCAGCCGTCCTTCGATCGCCGCGTCGGCGACCCGCTCGGTCGTGAGCAGACAACCGAACATCAGCTTGCTGCTGAGCAGGTTCAGACCGTAGTTGAGCGCGTCGATCTCGGCGACCACGTGGAGCTTGCCGCGGTACTCCGGGCCATACCAGCGGATGAGGAAGTCGGCCAGCAGACCCGCGGTCGGCGCGAGCAGCGGCAGTCCAGCAAGGGCGTTGCGCGGGACCGGCCGGTCGGGGACCTCGCGGGCGCTGAGGTTGGTCAACAGGGTGACGCGTTCACGATGCCACTCGAGGAAGTCGTGCGGCACGTCCGGGCCACGGTCCTGCTCGGCGGCGAACGAGCCGCACACGAGATCGACCTGCTCGGCGTCCAGCTTGGCCTTGAGGTCGCGGGTCCGGACGTGCTCGATCTTGAGCTGGATACCGCGGCGTTCGAAGGTGTCGCGCAGCTGTGGCCAGACCTCGCCGAGGAACTCGACGGTGAATTCGGTGGTACCCACCGTGATGGTAGATCCGACCCGCCGGCGGGCGCCGTGGACGCGCTCGGTCCAGGCGCGCAGCGTGCTCGTGGCCAGCGCGACCACGTCGTCGCCGGAGGTGGTGAACAGGAAGTCCTTCCCACGCCCCTGCTTGGCGACGAGCGCCTCGCCCATCAGCCGAATCGCCGCGTCGTTCAGTGTGTCGAGCTGTTTCTGCACGCTGGACTGCGACCGCTGCAGGACCCGGGCTGCGCGTTGCGCGCTGCCGGTGGCGTGCACGACGGCCAGCGTCCGCAGCTGGTCGAGGCTCGTGTCAAGCAGCTCCGCGGGGAAGCCGAGCAGCTCGGCGACTTCCGAGTCCCTCACCAGCGTCTCCTCACTTGTTTTCCGCTCGGGTAGTTCCAGTTCTAGTTCGAGCAATGGTAACCAGAATGCCCGGAAGTTTTCTTTCCAGCATTAAGAGTCTAATTGTTGTTCTAGCGAGCATTGAGTGGTCTACTCGTTTCACCGCCACCTGCTCGCCCGACCTGGAGGACCGAACGATGACCGTCCGTCCGATCGCCGTCGACGAGCAGGCCTCGAGCTGCTACTTCCGCACCACCGTCGATACCCCGTATCGCAAGGCGCTCGTCCAGATCACCGAGCGGTGCAACCTGCGCTGCGCGCACTGCTTCGTCTCCGCGACCAAGCACGGCAAGGACATGCCGCTGACCGAAGTCGTGAAGAAGGTCATCCCCCGGCTGGCCGACGCCCGGGTTCGGAGGGTGACACTGACCGGCGGCGAGCCGACCATCCACCCGGACTTCCTCGGCATCGTGCACGCCTTCCGCAACGCCGGGATCGACGTCGGCATCTGCACGAACGCCACCGAGCTCGACGACAAGCTCATCCAGCAGCTCGCCACGGCCGGAGTCCACGTCAACGTCTCGCTCGACGGCTTCGCCGCCGACTCCCACGGCCTGTTCCGCGGCGACCGCGCCTCCTTCGACGTCACCATCGCCAACGTCCGGAAGCTCGCCGCCGTCGGCCTCCTGCAGGGGCTGCTGTGCACGCCGAACTCCTTGGCCGCCAACGAGGAGTACGTCCGGCTGTGCGCGTTCGCCCGCGAGAACGGCGCCCGCTACGTCCTGCTCAACCCGCTGGGCAGCATGGGCCGCGGCGTGAAGTCCCAGCGGAAACTCGCGAAGACCACCATGCACATGCAGGAGATCTTCGAGCTGACCGCCCCCTTCGACGGCCCCGACCTCGACATCGCCCACATCCGCTTCCCCAACACAGACCGCAAACCGCTCGCCGGCTGCGAAGCCGGCACGATCATCTACGTCTTCACCCCGGGCGAGGTCACCGTCTGCCCCTACCTCGTCTTCGCCGCCCGCACGCCGATCTCCCGCCACCCCGACACCGACTTCATCGTCGGCAACATCTTCACCGACCGCGACCTCGCCGCCCGCCTCGACACCTACCGCTTCCACGACCGGTTCACCGTCGGCGCCAACCCGACGTGCACCTCCTGCAGCCTCGAGCCCAGCTGCGGCAAAGGCTGTCCGGCCGCTGTCGTCGCCGCGGGCGGACGCATCGGCGACGTCGACGCCGAGCAGTGCCCCGTCACCGCCGAGGCCCAGCGGCTTCTGCCTCTGGACGTCGCATGAGCGCGCCGCGACTGCCCGGCAAGCTGGTGACCTTCGAAGGCCCCGGCGGCATCGGGAAGACCACGATTACCGCGCTGGTCGCCGAACTCCTCGACGCAGACGGCGTCCCCGCGCACGCCACCGTCCAGCCGTCCCGCACACCTTTGGGCGAGCTGGCCCGGCACGGCACCGACACCTACCGCGACATGGCCCTGGCCTGCCTGTGCGCGGCGGACCGCCATCACCAGCTCGCAACCGAGATCCTCCCGGCCCTCTCCGAGGGCAAGGTCGTGCTGTGCGACCGATACGTGGCATCGTCGCTGGTCCTGCAGGGACTTGATGACATCCCGCTCGATGTCGTCTGGGCGCTCAACCACGACGTGTACCGGCCCGACCTCGTCTGCACGCTCAGCGCGGCCCCGGCAGCCGTCGAACAACGCCTTCGCGCCCGGGGCGGGCACAGCCGCTTCGAACGCAGCCCCGGGAGCAGCTTCCGCGAAACCTACGGCTACCTCGCGGCCACGACGTTCCTGCGCGACCAGGGCTGGCCCGTCCAGATGGTCGAGTGCGCCGACGATCCCCGGACCACGGCTGGCACCATCGTCGACCTGATCCACCGCACCCTCACGGAGAGCCCGGCATGCCCCTTACCGTCCTCACCCTCAACGTCGGCAACCCCGCCGTCGAACGAGCCCGCCTCCAACGCGACTGGCTCGCCCGCCGCAGCGAGGACGTCTTCGTGCTCACCGAGACCGGCTCCGGACCCGGCACCCAGCTGATCGCCGAGTCCTACCGCGACGCCGGCTGGTCGGTCACCTTCCCCCCGCATCCCGACAAGGAACGCGGCGTCATGCTGCTGTCCAGGTTCGAGTGCACGGTGGACCCCATCGGCGCGGCGATGTCCTACCTGCCCGCCCGGCTGGCCGGCATCGTGCTGGACACCGACCAGGGTCCACTGCGCATTCTCGGCGCCTACGTCCCTTCTCGCGACGCCACCGAGGCGAAGACCACCCGCAAACGCGCGTGGATCGAAGCCTTCCATCAGGCTTACGAAGCCACTGGCGACAACGCCGCCGTTCTCCTGCTGGGTGATCTCAACGTCCTGGAGCCCGGGCACGTGCCGCCTCACCCGGGGCAGTTCGCGCCGTTCGAGACCGCCTTCTACACCGCACTAACCCAACGGCACGGCTTCACCGACCTCTTCCGCGCGCTCCATCCGACCGCCGTCGAGCACAGCTGGGCCCGCCGCGCCGAACTCGGCTACCGCTACGACCACGCTCATGCCTCTGCCCAGCTCGTCTCCCGACTCGCCAGCTGCTCGTACGTCCACGACACCCGCTCGGGCAACCCCGCGCTCACGGACCATTCCGGACTCGCCGTCCAGCTAGCGCTCACCGCGACCACGCCGCTGATAACCTCCGACCCGGCCGCGGATCGCGAGGCGACACTGTTCTAGCCCAGGGTGCTCGTGCCCGGCCGCCGCCACGCCGCCGAGCACGAGGACCCACCGGATGACCGTCCCCAGCGAACCGGCCCTGCGAGTCGGCGCCCGCATCCTACTGCTCAACCACGCCGACGAAGTCCTGCTCATCCACGCCCGCGACCCCGACGACCCCGCCCATCACTGGTGGGAACTCCCCGGCGGCGGCCAAGACCCCGGCGAAAAGCTCGAGGACACCGCCCGGCGTGAAATCGCCGAGGAAACCGGCCTCGTCCTCGACGAGATCGGCCGCAAGTTGTGGACCCGCGAAAGCCGCTTCACCTACCGGGGCCGAGACCACCACCGACTCGACCACGTCTACCTCGCCCGCACCGACACGACCACACCGCGCGCCGCGCTCCGGCACACCGCCAACGAGCGGGCGGGCCTCATCGAGCGCCGCTGGTGGTCAGCCGCCGCGGTCTCAACTTGCCGTGACAAACTCCTGCCCGCTGAACTACCCGACCTCCTCCAAGCAATCCTCGACGACCGCTTCCCACTGACCCCCCTGGCACTCACCGCCTGAGATCCACCGCGCCGGCATGGACGCGTCGCTGCCCAGGCCGACGGATGGCGATCCGGGCACGAAACGGCCTCGCCACCGGGCCGTCCGGCGGCGAGGCCGTCCACCGATCCGACGGGACCCGAGCCACGGCAGCCGCGAGCAGCGTGCGACCGGAACCCAGGCGCCGGTAGCTGGCGCCGACGTGGACGTAGTCCAGGGTGGCCGTTCGGCAGCTCGGGCACAGGCTCGCGGTTACGGTGCCGTCGAGATTCAGTTCGATGCGGCCAGCCAGTTTCCGCTGCCGGCGGATGGGCGACCAGGACGAGCCCGTCACCCGGTGCCGCAGCGGACTCGTAGTGGACCGTGACGTCGAGGTGCGCCCACTCGGCGAGCCGTCGCGCCGCGGGCTCGCAGGCCACGGCCGGCGGAGACTGCTCTCAACCAGCAGACTGCTCGCGCCCGCTCCCCACTGATCGAAACCCGGGTCCTACTATCAGCATTAGCAGGCAGTACTAGTCGAAATAGCAGAATGTGACTTACCTGGCTGCACTGATTTTCGGTGCTCCACCAGCGACTTTACTCTCCCGGACAACTTTTCTTCCGCCGAACGGTAGACGTCGCCGAGCTCTTTTCGTAGCCTGGCCGAGATCTCGCGGTGGCTGCCGTCGGCCGGACGGCGACGCGGGATCGCCGCCGGGCACGGCTTTGTCGGGAAGCCGGAACCGGAACCACACCGCGCGCATCACCTGTTGCGGCCAGTGCTGCCTGAAAGAGGCACTGCCGGATGCGCGGTGGACGGCGAGCATGAGTCCCGACTCGTCGTCCCGTGGTGACGGCTGGCGGACGACGAGCAAAGGAGACCCGCGCGACCGTGCTGTCGCATCCCATCAGGCGCGTGGTTTCAGGTGCCCTGGCAGCAGCTTCGGTGATCTTCGTGGTCACTGTCGCCCAGCCGACGGCCACTGCCGCCCCAGTCCCCTTCCTCCAAGCTCCGCCCAGTGGGTCGGATGCATTGGCCAAGTACCGCGAACTCGCGGAGCAGGCCGAGAAGCTCAACGAAGACCTGCTCAAAGCCCAGAGCGATCTGGACGCCAAACAGGGTGAGCTCGACAAAGCGAACAACGATGTCAACGCGGCGAAGGACCAGGGCGCCAAGGCCACCGAGAATCAGAAGAAGTACCAGGCCGAGGTCGACAAGTTCGCCGGCGCGTCGTTCACCAGCGGTGTCCAGCTGAACAAGCTGTCGGCCCTGCTGTCCGGCACGTCCACCCAGGACTTCCTGGACCGGTCCTCGGCGCTCGAGGTGCTGGCCACGGACAAGAACGCCGCGATGAACAACCTCACCGGCGCCGTCCAGCAGGCCACCGAGGCCACCAACAAGGCTTCCGACGCCGCGAAGCGCGCGCAAGACGCCCGCGACGCGGCGGCCAAGCTGACCGAGGACATCAAGGCCAAGCAGAAGACCCTCAACGACCAGATCGACCAGGTCAAGGCCGCCGACAAGAACCTGAGTGCCGCCGACCGGGCCGCCCAGCGCGACACCGGCGGCAAGGCACCCAACGTCAAGGCGCCGACCGCGGCCGCGCAGACCGCGGTGGACGCGGCGCTGAGCAGGCTCGGCAAGCCCTATGTCTGGGGCGCGACCGGACCGGACTCGTTCGACTGCTCGGGCCTGCTGCTCTGGTCGTACGCGAAGGCTGGCATCACCCTGCCGCGCAACTCCGCGGCGCAGGCGCAGTACGGCACCCCGGTGCCACGGGATCAGCTGCAGCCCGGTGACCTCGTGGCGTACTACTCGCCGGTGTCGCACATCGGCATGTACATCGGCGACGGCAAGATGGTGCACGCGCCGACCAGTGGTGACGTCGTCAAGATCTCACCGCTTCAGAGCCAGTACGCCGGGGCCACCCGGCCCACGGCCTGACCTCGAAGAAGTAGGACCGGGGCGGCATCGCAGGTGCGATGCCGCCCCGTTTCGTCCCCCTGGCATCACGGCCGTGATTGACGGCCTCGACGGCGCGACCTGACTACGAGCCACCACGCTCCGGCAGCGCCCAAAGCGAGCGCCCCGCCGCCGACCCAAGCGATTTCGCCGTATGCGGGCGCACTCGTCCCGGCAGACGCGCCGGGACTGGAGGACACCGACGGGACAGGCGCGACAGCGTGGGTCGCGGTGCAGATGTTGTCCTGATAAGGGTTCGTCGTGTTCACCGGATGGAACTCATAGCGCGTACCCAGGCGATACGTCCGGTCGACGCTGGTGGCTCCGTGCGCTGACGGCGTTCCACTGACCGTGACGTCGCGGCCGTCGTCGGTCCGCACCCGAGCGATCAATCCGTCGCGCTCGGTCGAGAGAACCGTGCCCATGAACAGGGCCGGCGACGCGACCGGCGGCGTCACACAGGACGCCGACGCGGGTGTGGCCCAACCCAGCAACCATCCTGCAACGGTCACGGCGACGACGGGGACTCCTCGGCGAACAACCTTCATGTCCCAAGGACGGTGACGACCGGCCTCGGCGTTGCACGCCCTTTCCGCCCTTTACCCCCCACCCGTATGTGTATGATCCGATTTCGGGGTGCTCGACCAAGGTCAACCCCCTAGGCTGGCTAGTAGACCGGCGAGACCTGAGGAGGCGTGGTGCAAGGTGCACTCGTAGTGCTCGTCGGCGTCCTCGCCCTCGCTGCCGCTTTCTACGGTGTCGCGAGACTGGTCCGGCTGGCGCCCGCCGCCCGGGACGTTCTGCCGTTCCTCTCCGGTGGCGCACCGGCCGAGCACGCGGCCTCCCGGTACCACGTCCGCTGGTACACGATCACGATGGTCTTCCTGGCCTTCGACATGGAGATGGTCTTCATGTACCCGTGGACGCTCGTCGTCGCGGAGGTGGGGACGCCCGCTGTGGTCGAGATGTTCGCCTTTCTCGCCGTGTTGTTCGCCGGCGTCTGGTATGCGTGGCGAGAAGGCGTCTTCCGATGGACCTGACAACCTGCCTGCTCGGCCGGACGCCGGTTCGGCCGCTCATCGCCACCACGGTTGGCGGGACGGGCGTTCGTCTGGCCGTCGAGCAGGAGATGCGCAGGCGCGGCTGGCGGTCCGCGGTCAACCCGGCGGAAGCGAACCTGCTGGTCGTCGCGGGCCCGGAAGACCCGGCGATGGCGCCGTTCGTCGACGCGGTCTGGCAGTTGGTCCCGGCACCGCGCGTGCGGATCAGTCCGGAAGACCCGTCCGAGGTCGCGGCGGCACTTTCCGAGGCCGAGCGCCGCCTGCGCTCGCGCGACGATCAACGCTCGGCGGCGACGGCGGCGGCGGCGGCGGACAGCGAGGACCATCACGCGCCGGAGGCGGACCACCACCACGACCACGCCAAGCCGGAAGGCCACGGCGATCAGCAAGAGGCGCACGACGAACACCGCGTGCACGCGTCGCACGGGGAGCACGAGCACGGCGGCCACTCCGACCACATGGAACACGGCCACCACCAAGAGCACACCGCGCACGACGAGCACGCCGGGCCGGACCAGTCCGGCCACATGGAGCACGGCCATCACCACGGGCACGACATGTCCGGCATGGAGATGCCGGGCGGCATCCCGATGGCCGACCGGGCCGAAGATCGCGACGGCCTGAAGCTCGACCGCTTGACCGTGCCGCTCGGGCCGATCCTCCCGGCCTGGCCCGCCGGCCTGCTGGTGCGCACCTTCCTGCAAGGCGACGTGGTGCAGGAGGCGGTCGTCGAGACCGTGCTGCACCACGGACACCGGACGCCCGCGTTCTGGGACAGCTTGACTTCCGACCGCGTCCGGATCGCGGCGCGACGGCTGGACAGCTGCGCGCGTCTGCTGACCGTGGCCGGCTGGGAGCACGCCGCAGTCACCGCCGCGCAGCTGCGGGATGGCCTGCTGGCCGGCGATGACGTCGACGCGCGGTTCACGCGATGGGCGAGACAGGTCCGTCGCTCGCGAGTCCTGCGGTGGTCCCTGACCGGTATCGGCGCCCACGCCGGCTCCGGCGACGCGCTGGACCGCCTGCTCCGCTGGATCGACCAGGCCGCGGCCGCGCTCGACGACTCCGCGAATTCGATCGAGATCGACGATCCGGCCGAGATCCTCGACGCCCTGCCGAGGCTGCTGGCCGGAACCGAGTTCGCCACTGCCAGATTGGTCGTCGCAAGCCTTGACCCCGACCTCGAGCGCATGCGGGTGTCCCATGGTTGACGAACTCCCCTGGTGGGGTGGCCTGCTGCTGCCTGTGGTGCTCGCGATCCTGGCCACGGCGACCGCCTCGTGGGACGCGGTCCTGCGTGACCGGGCGAGTGGCGGTCCCGTGCGACCGGCGATGACGCTGCCCTTGCGTCAGGCCGGTGGGCTGCTCGTCCAGCAACGCCGTCGCACGATCGGGGCCGACGTCCTGCTCGGGCGCGGCGGTGCTCTCGCGCTGCTGCTGGCCGCGGTGCTCGCTTCGCTGGTGACGCCGCTCGGCCGGTGGGCGGTGGCGGACCTGTCGATCGGGATCGTCTGGTTCAACGCGATGGAGGTCGTCGCCTGGACCGCCGTCTGGCTGGTCGGCTGGGGCGCCAACTCGGCGTACGGCCTGGTCGGCGGCTACCGGTTCATCGCGCAGGGCCTGGCCTACGAGCTGCCGCACATGTTCGCGCTGATCACCGCCGCGCTCGGTGCCGGTTCGCTGCGGGTGGCCGACGTCGTGACCGCGCAGGACTCGGTGTGGTTCGTGGTGTGGATGCCCGTCGCGTTCGTCGTCTACCTCCTGTCGGTGCTCGCGATGGCGTTCTGGGGTCCTTTCGACCACCCGGTCGGTGCCGACGCCGCCGGTGGCGCGGCCGCCGAGCTGTCCGGTGTCGACCGGCTGGCCTTCGCCGCCGCGCGGTGGCTGCTGCTGACCTCGGGTGCGGCGTTCGCGGTGCCGCTGTTCCTCGGCGGCGGGTCCGGGCCGCTGCTGCCCGCGTGGCTGTGGTCGCTGGTGAAGACCCTTGCCGTGCTCGCGGTGCTGGTGTGGGTCAAGCGCCGGATCCCCACGCTGCGGATGGAGCGCTACCAGGAGATTGCCTGGATCGTGCTGATCCCGCTGACGCTGCTGCAGGCCCTGGTCGTCGCCGTCGTCGTGCTCGCCCGCTAGAAAGGAGGAGTCTCATGTGGACGCAACTCGCGTTCTGGGTGTGCGCGGTCGGCGCGGTGGTGACGGGGATCGCGGTGTTCCGAGTGGACTCCATGGCGCGCGCCACCTTCGCGCTGCTGGCGTCGTTCATCTTCGCGGCGGGCACGGTCCTGCTGCTGAACCTGGCCTACCTGGGCGTGCTCGTGATCCTCATGATGATCATGGAGATGGTCGTCATGGTCGTCTTCATGATCATGTACATGATGAACCCAGCCGGCCTGATGCCGATGACCATGGTCCACAACCAGAAGGGCTCGCTGGCGATCGCGGGCGGGGTGTTCGCCGCGCTCGCCGCCGGCATCTTCCTGGTCGACTGGCCGACGTCGAACGCGCCGCGACCGGCGGATCCGACGCGAGCGCTCGGTGAAGCGCTGATGGGCTCGAAGATGCTGGTCATGATGGTGCTCGGGCTGTGCCTGTTCGCCACGATCGTCGCCACCGTCGTGCTGGCCCACCACCGCGGCCGCTACGACCGCTACGGCGACCGGCTCCGCGAGAAGCGGCCCACGGACCCGATCCGGGGAGGGCTGGACCGGTGACCCTGCAGGCGTTCCTCCTCCTGGCCGCGGCGCTGTTCAGCCTCGGCCTCTACGGCGCGCTCTCCCAGCAGTCCATCGTCATGATCATGATGGGGCTGGAGCTGATGGCCAACGCGGTGATCGTCGCCGGGGCCGCGTTCTGGTACTTCGCCTCACCCACGCGGCCGGACGGCCAGGTCGTCGTGCTGGTCGCGGTGACGCTGATGGCGGTCGACATGGCGATCGGCTTCGCGGTGGTCACGGCGATCTTCCGGCGGCGCGACGTCGACCTGACCGACTCCGCCGCGGACCTCAAGGGTTGAGCCGATGACCCTCTGGCTGCTGATCGCCCTCCCCCTCGCCGCCGGCGCCGGGCTGCTGCTCGCCGGCCACACCGCCGACCGCGTCGCACCGGCAGCCGGTGTCGGAACGGCCGTCGGCACGCTCGCCCTTGCGGTCGCCACCGCGGTCGCGCGGCCCGAAGTGTCCGCTCCGCTGCTGGCCCGGCTGCCGATCGGGCTCGCCGTGGACGGGCTATCCGCGGTCATGGTCGTCACGGTCGCGGTGGTCCTGGTGGCCGTGTTGGTCTTCGCCGCCGGAGAGTTCGGGGCGAACGAGTCCCGGGCCCGCTTCCACGGCCTGATGCTGGTCTTCGCGGGGGCCATGCTGGTCACGGTCACCGCTCGGGACCTCGTGGTGCTGCTGATGGCCTGGGAGGTCATGGGCGCCTGCTCGTACGCCCTGATCGGGTTCTGGTGGCGCGAGGACCACCGCGCCGGGTCGGGCGCGCTCGCGTTCCTCACCACGCGTTCGGCCGACCTCGGCCTGTACCTCGCGGCCGGCGCCGCGCTCTCGGGCGGGGTCGCGGGACTGAGCCTGGCCGGGTTGCCGACGGCGGCTGGCGGCTGGCGGGACGCCGTGGCGGCCGGGATCGCGCTGGCCGCCCTCGGGAAGTCCGCGCAGCTGCCGTTCAGCTTCTGGCTGTCCCGCGCGATGGACGGCCCGAGCCCGGTCTCGGCGCTGCTGCACTCCGCGACCATGGTCGCCGCCGGGGCCTACCTGCTGATCCGCGTCGAGCCGCTGCTGGCCGCGACCGGCTGGGCCGCCGACGCCGTGGCCTGGACCGGGGTGCTGACCGCGCTGGTCCTCGGCGCGGTCGCCGTGGTCCAACGCGATCTCAAGCAGGTGCTGGCCGCGTCGACGTGTTCGCAGATCGGGTTCATGGTGCTGGCCGCGGGCGTCGGCGGGGGTACCGCCGGCACCGGGCAGCTCGTCGCCCACGCGGCGACCAAAAGCCTGCTGTTCCTCGGCGCCGGGGCCTGGCTGGTCGCACTCGGCACCAAGGACCTCGACCGGCTTCGGGGCGCCGCGCGCCGGTATCCACTGCTCGGCGTGCCGTTCACCGTCGGGGCGCTCACCCTGGCCGGGGTGCCGCCGCTGTCGATCTGGGTGACCAAGGACGCCGTGCTCGCCGCGGCCCTGGCGAGCTCCCCCGCGCTGTACGTCGCCGGGCTGGCGGCCGCGCTGGTCAGCGGCGCCTACGTCGGCCGGGTGCTGGCGATCCTGTGGCAACCCGCCGAGGTGGCCGAGCGGCGGCTGAACCCGCTGCTGCTCGGCCCGTTGCCGGTGCTCGCCGCGGCGGCCGCGTTGCTGGGGATCGGTGGCCTGCCGGACTTCGCGCGCCGGTTCGCCGGGCTCGTCGGCGTCCCGGAGGTCACGCCCGGCTGGGTCGAGCTGCTCGTGTCCGGGCTGCTCGCGATCGTCGGGGTCGTCGGGGCCGCGCTCTGGGTCCGTCGCCGAACGCTGCCGGAAGTGGAGGTCCTCGCCGATTGGCTGCGGCTGGAGCGCGTCGCCCACGTCGCCATCGCGACGCCGACGATGCGGCTCGCCCGCGGGCTGGCCCGGTTCGACGACCAGGTCGTGGACGGCGGCGTCCGCGCGGCCGCCGCGACCGGCGCGGCGCTCGGGAAGCTGGCCGACGTCCGCGTCGAGGTGTCGATCGACGCCGTCGTCCGAGGGATGTCGCGAGGTGCCCGCGCGCTCGGGCGGCTGGCGCCCCGGCCGCAGACCGGGCAGCTGCACCACTACTACGCCCAAGCCGCCGTCGCGTTGGGCGTCCTGGCCGTGTTGTTGATCATCCTGTGACGAACGTGAGGTAGCGCGTGCTCAGCGTCGTGGTGTTCCTGCCCCTGGTGGCCGCGGTGGTACCGCTCGTGCTGCCGCGCGCCGGGTTCGTCCGCTGGTGGTGGATCGCCACCGCCACGGTGGACCTCGCCCTGGTCATCGCGCTCTGGATCGGCTACCCCGGCGGCGACGGCTACGCCTACGAGGTCAACCTGCGATGGATTCCCAGCATCAGCTCGGGCTACCACCTGGGCGTCGACGGGCTCAGCCTGCCGCTGCTGGCCCTGACGGCCGTGCTGTTCCTCGCCTGCGCGGTCTATTCGCTGCGGCAAGACCATCGCGTCCGGTCCTTCGCCGTGCTCTTCCTCTTCCTCGAGTCCGTCAGCCTCGGGCTGTTCGTCTCGCTCGACCTGATCCTGTTCTTCGTCTTCTTCGACCTGTCCATCGTCGGCATGTACTTCGTGATCGCCGGCTGGGGCCACCGAGACGCTGCTCGCGCCGCGCTGAAGTTCTTCCTCTACACGTTCGTCGGCTCGCTGGCGTTGCTGGTCGGGTTCATCGCGCTGTACGTCACGGCGTCGCCGCACACCTTCGACATCGTGGAGCTGACCCGCCGGACGCCGCTGGCCGGAGGCGGGTGGGCCGCCGGGCTCGTGCTGCTCGCCCTCGGCGTCGGATTCGCGATCAAGACCCCCACCGTGCCGTTCCACACCTGGCTGCCGCCCGCGCACACCGAAGCACCCGCGGCCGGGTCGGCGATCCTGGCCGGGGTGTTGCTGAAGATGGGCACCTACGGCTTCGTCCGGATCGCGATGCCGATCCTGCCGGACACCTGGCGCCGCTACGCGATCGTGTTCGTCGTCATCGGCGTCGTGAGCGTCCTCTATGGAGCGTTGGTCGCCCTGGGGCAACGGGACTTCAAGCGGATGATCGCCTACACCTCGGTCAACCACATGGGATACATCGTCCTGGCCGTCGGCGCGGCCGGGCTCGTCGCGAACTCCGACGCCGAAGCACGCCAGCTCGCCGTCACCGGCGCAGTCACGCAGATGGTCAGCCACGGGCTGATCACCGGTGCGTTGTTCCTCCTTGCCGGTGTGCTCTACGAGCGCGGCGGCACCTACGACATGGACCGCTTCGGCGGGCTGGCGGCCAGTGCGCCCCGCTTCGCCGGGCTGACCGCGGCGGCCGCGTTCGCGTCGCTCGGGCTGCCCGGGTTCTCCGGCTTCATCGCGGAGTTCCAGATCTTCACCGGCTCGCTCGGCGCGGCGCCGGTCGCGACCGTGCTGGCCTTCCTCGGCATCCTGGTGACAGCCGCACTGTTCCTCCGTGCGTTCCAGAGGGTGTTCCTGGGCAAGGGGAACGGACCGACGGCCGACCTCACCGCCGCCGAAGGCGTCTCGATCGCGCCCTTGCTGGTGCTCGCGGTCGTCGTCGGCGTCTTCCCGCGGTTCCTGCTCGACCTGATCGAACCCGCATCGCGGTCGGTCCTGAACCTCCTGGCCCGGTGACCGCGCCGTGGAGATGATGAACGAGGACCCCCTCGCACTGCTGCCCGAGATCATCCTCGCGGTGGCCGCTGTCGCCGGGCTGCTGCTCGGCTCCTACCTGCCCCGGCAACGGCAGTGGCCGGTCCGGCTCCTCACCGCCCTCGCCTGCGCGGCCGCGCTGGCCGCCACCGTGGTGGTCTGGAACGACCCGGCCAGGACGGTGTTCGGGGACAGTTACGCCATCGATGTCGCCACCAACGCCGGACGTGTCATCGTCCTGGGCGCCGTGCTGCTCACGCTCGGGGCCAGTGCCGGGGAGTTCCGGTCGTCCCCGCGCGAAAGCGAACTGTACGTCCTGGTCATGCTCGCGGCCCTCGGCACGATCGTCCTCACCGGCGCGAACGACCTGCTCCTGCTCGTGGCCGCGTACCTGCTGGCCAGTATCCCGCTGTACGCGATCGCCGGGTTCGCCAAGGACGACCTCGGCACCGAAGGTGCGCTGAAGTTCTATCTGCTCGGCGCGCTGCTCGGAATCACGATGCTGGCCGGAGCCACCGTCCTCTTCGGCGTCGGCGGCGCGACGACCTACGCCGACCTGCAGAAGTCGCTCGGCGCCGCGCCCACCGCCGCGGTCGCCGTCGGGTTCGTCGGGGTGCTGGCCGGGCTGCTGTTCAAGATGGGCGCCGTCCCGGCGCACTTCTGGATCCCGGACGTCACCGAAGGCACCCGCCCTCCCGCCGCGGCGTTCCTCACCACGGTCCCGAAGATCGGCGGCGTCGTCGCCGCGTACCGGCTGGCCGCCACCGCGATGTCCGGCTCGGCCGTCGACTGGCCGCTGCTGCTCGCGCTGATCGCCGCGGTCACCATGACGCTGGGCAACCTGGCCGCGTTCTTCCAGCGCGACGTGCGCCGGCTGCTCGGCTACTCGACGATCAGCCAGGTCGGCTACCTGCTGATGGCCGTCGTCGTGGCCGGCCGCAGCGCACTGGCGCTTCCGAGCACGCTGCTCTACCTCGCTGCTTACGCGGTGACGAACCTCGGCGCCTTCGCGGTCGTCTGCGCCCTCCCGCAGCGGCAGCTGATCGACGAGTACCGCGGCCTGCTCCGCCACCGCCCGTGGCTGGCGCTGAGCCTGGTGGTCTGCCTGCTCGGGCTCGTCGGGACGCCACCGACCGCCGTCTTCGCGGGGAAGCTGACCGTCTTCACCGCGGCCCTCGACGGTGGGTACGGCTGGCTCGTCGTCGTGGCCGCCGTCAACACCGTCGCCAGCCTCTTCTACTACCTCCGCTGGATCGCCCCGGCCGTGCGCCCCGCCGAGGTACCGGAAACCTCCGTCGTCGACCGCTGGGCCGCGACCACCGCGTATGCGGCCACGGTGGGATCGCTCGCACTCGGGCCGCTGTCCGGACTCTTGCTCGCCGCGTTCCGAGGTGACCCCTCGGCGATGTGACCGGGTCCCGCACCGAGGCTCAACTATGCACGGTAGTAGCCTCGGAACATCCTGCCTGGCACGTGCGCGGGCAGAGGCGACATCCGGGGAGAATCTCTTGCACCCATCGACGGGCGATGACGGCTGGCCGACGACGGATCCCGACCGGGAAGGCACCAGCACCCAGAACCGCGAGGGGTCGGCGCGCCCGTGGTGGCGACGTCCGGCGACCATCGCCGCAGCGTCGGTTCTGGGCGCACTCGGGTTGCTGTACGTCGTCGATCTGGCTGTCACCGCAGGAGACGTCCCCCGGGGAACGTCGGTGGCCGGGATTCCGGTCGGCGGCCTGACCCCGGCCGACGCACAGGAGAAGCTGTGGAAGGCGTTGACGCCGCGGCTGGGCGCGGCGATCCAGGTGACCGCGGGTGACCGATCGACCCAGTTCGTACCGGCGTCGGCGGGTGTCCGCGTGGACTTGGCAGCCAGCGTGGCGCAAGCGGGTGGGCAATCGGCCAACCCGTGGACCCGCTTGGCTTCCGTCTTCAGCGATCGGGAGTTCGGCGTGATCGCGTCCGGTGACGACCAGGCACTCGGCAAGGTCATCACCGCGATGCGGCCGGCCGTCGACCGCGCGATGGTCGAAGGCACCGTCCGGTTCGACGGGCTCACCCCGGTTCCAGTACCCCCTCGAGCGGGTCAGGAACTGAACGAGGCCAAAGCCAAAGCAGCCCTTGTAGCCGGCTGGGCCGCCGGCGACCGGATCGAGCTCCCCGTTGACGTCGTGCAGCCGAAAGCCACTCCGGAAGGTGTCCAGCGGGCCGTCGACGACGTCGCGCGACCGGCAGTGTCAGGGCCGGCCACCGTCCAGGGCGACGGCCGCAGCGCCACCGTCGAGCCCCGCAAGATCGCGTCAGCGTTGACGTTCCGCCCCGGCGACAACGGAAACCTGCTGGCCACCTTGGACAAGGCCAAGCTCGACGCGGCGATGGACAAGCTCGCTCCGACCGAGAAGCCGGGCCAGGACGCCAGGATGGACTTCTCGAGCGGCCAACCGATCGTCACGCCGTCGAGCAACGGACGGGTGATCGACTGGGACAAGACACTGGCGGATCTCCTGCAAGCCGTCACCCGGTCCGGAGATCGGACCGTGCAGGCCGCCTACGTCGACGCACCCGCGAAAGTCAGCGCCGACGACGTCAAGCGGCTGGGTATCAAGGAGGTCATCGGCGAATTCACCACCGGGGGTTTCGCGCAGGACTCCGGGGTGAACATCCGCGTGGTCGCCGAAAAGGTCAATGGAGCGATCGTGAAACCGGGCGAGACGTTCAGCCTCAACGGCTACACCGGTCCCCGCGGCGCGCCACAAGGCTACGTCGAAGCAGGCGTCATCGAAGACGGCGTCCCGGCCCGCGAAGTCGGTGGCGGGATCTCCCAGTTCGCCACGACCACCTATAACGCCGCGTACTTCGCCGGCATGACCGATGCGGGGCACAAGGAACACAGCTTCTACATCAGCCGCTACCCCGCCGCGCGCGAGGCGACCGTGTTCCAGAACCCCGACGGCAGCAGCGTCATCGACCTGAAGTTCACCAACGACTTTCCCACCGGCGTGGCGATCCAGACCATCTGGACGAGCTCGTCGATCACCGTGAAGCTGTGGGGCACCAAGCACGTCACCGTCGAGTCGATCCCCGGGCCGAAGCACGACTACGTGGACCCGCCCACCGTCACGAAGCCGGCAGGCCCGTCGTGCAAGCCGGTGCAGGGCAAGCCCGGGTTCACCGCGTCCGACACCCGCGTGATCCGCGACCTCAAGGGAGCCGAGATCAGCCGGAAGACCCGGACGGTTCGGTACAACCCCGAGCCGACGGTCGTCTGCTCCTCCAGCGGCTGACGACGGTGCGCGAGACCCTCGGAAATCTACTATCGCGAATAGTGGTAACGTTCCGGTCTCGCCCCACCCCCGACGAGAGGCGCCGTCTTGGCCAGGCATCCTGCCCCACCAGAGGCACATCGCGCCCGGCTCGCGCTTCGGACCGGCGTACTCCTCTTCGGTTTTGCCGCGGGAGCCGCGGTCGCGGCCAGCCAGGCCGTGGCCGACGAGAACGGCCCAGCCACCGCCCTGCCGAAGATCGAACCCGCCGAGGCCGCATTGGCACTGATGCCGACCGCACCTCGGGCCGTCCACGACGAACTGGCGACTCTCAACGACGCCGAGCAGTTCCGCCGGGAAAAGACAGCACAACAGGAAAAGCGTCGCGCGGAAGCCGAGAAGGCGGCACGCGAACGCGTGTACGCGCCGGTCACCGGCGTCATCACGTCGAACTACGGGCCGAGATGGGGTACGACCCACTACGGTCTCGACATCGCCAACCGCGTCGGCACGCCGATCCGGACGCCTCTGGCGGGCACGGTCATCGAAGCCGGGCCCGCCAGCGGCTTCGGCCTGTGGGTCCGGATCCGGCACGACGACGGGACGACGACCGTCTACGGCCACATCGACAGCTACGCCGTACGGACCGGCGAACGGGTCACCGCGGGTCAAGTCATCGCCGAAGTGGGCAATCGCGGGATTTCCACCGGCCCCCACCTGCATTTCGAGGTGTGGTCGCCGAGCGGACGCAAGACGGATCCGCTCGCCTGGCTGCAAGCACGCGGCGCCGACATCCGTCCGAGATGAGCCAACCGGGACAATACATACTATGTAGAATAGTAGTGCTGTGTCGACCTCACCTCACGCTGGAGCCGATCCATGGCAGTGAAGCCTCACCCGATCGCCGTCCGAGCGCCCCAGCCGAGCAGGGGGCCGAAGGGGTCGTACCTGCTGCGGTTGTTCCGCACGACGGACCACAAGCAGATCGGGATCATGTACCTGGTCACGTCGTTCGCCTTCTTCATGGCGGGCGGCGCGATGGCCATGCTGATCCGCACCGAACTGGCGCGCCCCGGGCAGCAGTTCCTTTCCCAGGAGCAGTACAACCAGCTGTTCACCATGCACGGCACGATCATGCTGCTGCTGTACGCCACCCCGATCCTCTTCGGCTTCGCGAACTTCATCCTGCCGCTGCAGATCGGCTCGCCGGACGTCGCGTTCCCGCGGCTGAACGCGTTCTCGTACTGGCTGTACCTCTTCGGCGGCCTGATCACCGTCTCCGGGTTCGTCACACCCGGCGGCGCCGCCGACTTCGGCTGGTTCGCCTACAGTCCGCTCTCGAGTGCGATCAGCTCTCCGGGAATCGGGGCCGACCTCTGGATCACGGGATTGCTCGTGTCCGGCCTGGGCACCATCCTCGGCGCCGTCAACATGGTCACCACGGTGGTCTGCCTGCGCGCTCCGGGCATGACGATGTACCGGATGCCGATCTTCACCTGGAACATCCTGGTGACGTCGATCCTGATCCTCATCGCCTTCCCCATCCTCACCGCCGCCCTGATGGGCCTGCTGGCGGACCGGCGGCTGGGTGCGCACGTGTTCGACCCGGAGAACGGCGGCGTGATCCTCTGGCAGCACCTGTTCTGGTTCTTCGGCCATCCCGAGGTCTACATCGTCGCGCTGCCGTTCTTCGGCATCGTCTCGGAGATCTTCCCGGTCTTCAGCCGCAAGCCAGTCTTCGGCTACAAAGGACTCGTGTTCGCCACTCTGGCGATCGCCGGGCTGTCGATCGCCGTGTGGGCGCACCACATGTACGCCACCGGCGCGGTGCTGCTGCCGTTCTTCTCCTTCATGACCTTCCTGATCGCGGTCCCGACCGGCGTGAAGTTCTTCAACTGGATCGGGACCATGTGGAAGGGCCAGCTCACGTTCGAAACGCCGATGATCTTTTCCATGGGCTTCATCGTGACGTTCCTCTTCGGCGGACTCTCAGGAGTGCTCCTCGCGGCACCCGCGATCGACTTCCACGTGTCGGACAGCTACTTCGTCGTCGCGCACTTCCACTACGTGCTCTACGGCACGATCGTGTTCGCCACCTTCGCCGGCAT
>NZ_JBSGJA010000027.1:0-127631 GCF_053605345.1 Amycolatopsis sp. NPDC003865
TGGCCACACGGTTCGACAAACTCGCGGTTCGCTACGAGGCGACCGTGCACATCGCGGCGATCAACGAGTGGCTACGCCATTGAAACAGGCTCTAGTCCGGCCGGCCCAGTGTGACGAAACCGCACGGCGGCTCGACGGTTCCGCACGGATCCGCCGGGCCGCCGTGCCCTGCATTAGCATCGCCCCGGAGATCATCCCGGGGAGGACCAGTGCCGCGTCTGCTGCTCGTCGAGGACGACGAAGCGCTGGCCGAAGCCCTTTCGCTGGCGTTGCGCGCGCTGGGGCACGACGTAGTGCACGCCCCCACCGGCGAGCACGCGCTGACCTCGCTGGGCGACGCCGAGTTCGTCCTGCTCGACGTCATGCTGCCCGGCATCGACGGCTTCGAGGTCTGCCGCCGCATCCGCGCCCGCAGCCGGCTGCCGATCGTGCTGCTGACCGCGCGCGGCGACCCGATCGACGTCGTCGCCGGGCTGGAGTGCGGTGCCGACGACTACGTGGTCAAGCCGGCGGAGCCGCGCGTGCTCGACGCGCGGATCAAGGCGATCGGCCGCCGCGCGCAGCCTGCCGTGCCGGAAGCCGGCCTGCTGCGCGTGGGCGAGCTGGAGATCGACGCGGCCGCGATGGGCGTCACCCGCGGCGGCGAGGAACTGGCCCTGACCGCCACGGAGATCCGGCTGCTCGTCGAGTTCGCCGAGCACCCGAACCAGGTGCTGAGCCGTCAGGTGCTGCTCAAGCGGGTTTGGGACTACGGCTACGTCGGTGACTCGCGGATCGTCGACGCGGCGGTCGCGCGGCTGCGGGCGAAGGTGGAGGACGACCCGGCGAACCCGGTGCTGCTGCGCACGGTCCGCGGTCTCGGCTACCGCCTGGTGACCAAGTGAGGCTCCCCGCGGTCAGCCTGCGGACCCGGATCGTGGCGGCGATCGTCGGCGTGACCACCACGGCGACGGCGGTCGTGGCCTTTTTCGCGTACCAGGTGCAGTCCGAGGACGTGGTGCAGGCGTTCACCATCTCCGCCCAGTCGCGCATGATCAGCGACAACATCGACGTGCAGAAGAAGCTCGATGCGGCCCGGCCCGAGGAACGGGTCGGTCTCATCGTGGACAACCTCAAGTTCCTGCCTGTCGGCTGGCTGCTCGTGACCAGATCACCCGGCAAGCCGTTCGTCACGGTCGCCCGCGCACCCCTGCAACTCGACGGGCACCGGGTCGAGTCCCTCGGCCCACCCCAGATGGTCGCCACGGAAACCCCGGAGGAGCTGCTGAGACCGGTCGAAGCCGAAGTACTTCCCCGCCCGTTCGGCGGGATCGACCTGAAGACCGCGGTCACCACGAACCCGGAAACCGGCCGCCCGGTGCTGGTCGTGAGCCGCAACTTCGGCAACTCCGACTACCTGCTGATCGAGTTCTTCGATCTCGGCGTGCTCGAAACCGACCTCGGCGCGCTGCGCCGCAACCTGGGGTTGATCGCGCTCGGGGTGAGCGTGTTCGGGGTTGGCGTGGCGGTCCTGATCGGGCGCCGGATCCGCCGTCCGATCAAGGCCTTGTCCGCGGCCGCCGACGAGCTGGGTGCGGGCGCACTCGACACCCGCGTGCCGGTCAAGGGCCGGGACGAGGTCGCCGCACTGGCCGCCTCCTTCAACGCCATGGCCGCCCGGCTCGGCGAGTCCATCGAGGAGCTGCACGCGAAGGACCGCCAGCAACGGCGGTTCGTCGCCGACGTCGCCCACGACCTGCGAACGCCGCTCGCCTCGATGATCGCCACCGTCGACAGCCTCGACGACGCCGAGCCCGCCACCCGCACCCGCGCCACCGAAATCCTGGGCGCCCAGGCGCGGCGGCTGGCGAAGCTCGTCGAAGACCTCCTCGAGATCGCCCGCTTCGACGCCGGGAAGGCCGACCTGCGGGTGGCGCCCGTCGACCTCGCCGACCTGGTCGCGGACGCCGCCGAGGTCACCGGCGTCGCGGCCGCGGTGACCGCGAGCGGGGACGTCACGGTCGTCGCCGACCCGCGGCGGGTGCACACCGTGGTGGCGAACCTGCTGAGCAACGCCGGCCGGCACGGCGCCGCGCCGGTCACGGTCACCGTCGACGGCACCGGCGAAGACGTCGTCGTGCGCGTCGCCGACGCCGGTCCCGGGGTGCCGGAGGACCTGCTGCCGATCCTGTTCGACCGGTTCGCGCGCGGCGACCACGCGCGTCAGGCGACCGAGGGCAGCGGGCTCGGGCTGGCGATCGCCCGGGAGAACGTGCTGGCGCACGGCGGATCGCTCGCTGTGCACAATGACGGTGGTGCCGTGTTCACCGTGCGGTGGCCCCGGGGCTGATCGGCGAACGCGGTGACCGCCCGCCAGTTCAGTTCGCGCGGGTGCTGCCCGTCGAAGTACGGCAGCGGCAGGTACGCGAGCAGCACCGCGGCGGCGATCAGCGGGAGCGGGCGGAACTCCCTCGCCGGGCCCAGCCACAGGACCACGGCGAAGTTGGTGACCAGCAGGAATCCCCAGCGCGCCCAATCCCAGCCCGCGAAGGCGAGCAACGCCGGAGCCGCGACGGCCGCGGCGGCGAGCACGTCACGTCGTTGCGCCAGGACGCCGAGCACCACGACGAGCAGGATCGGGGCCACGAGCAGCAGGACCTCGGTGATCGAATACAGCCGCCAGCTTTCGCTCTGGGTGCGTTCGAACAAGGCCAGCGCGTCGGCCCGCGGGGTGAAGTCCGCGCCGGCCATCGCGGTCCGCAGCCGGGCCGCCGCGCCGGGGCTCGACGCCGGGAGCGTGAGCACCGCGAGTTCCGCGGCCACCGGCGTCACGAGCAGCATCGCCGTGATCCGCACCGAGCACCGCCGCGCCAGCACGAGCGCGAAGACCGGGAGGACGGTGAGCGCCGCGATCTCGTGGGTGAACACGGCGGCGGTCAGCAGCCCGGACGCCACCGCGGGCCGGCGCGGCAGCTGCCACAACGCGGCGAACAGCAGCAGGTACAGCACCTGGTCGAAGTAGCCGGCCTCGTGGAAGAGGAACCCGCCGGACGGCAGCAGCAGCCAGGCGGCGACCAGGAGCTTCCGGGCCGGGTGCCGGGCGCGGAAGAAGGCGGCGGCCACCACCCCGAGCAGCGCGGCGAGGACGGCGAACGCGGCGGCCGCGAACACCCAGTACGCGTACCCGGTCGCGAGCGCGAGCGGGTGGAGCAGGGTGCCGACGAGGAACCGGCGGTGGAAGCCGTCGGTCACCGAGACGGCCTCGAGCGTCACCGCCCAGTCGCCCGGCATGCGGAACCCGCGGTAGGCGGCGAGCAGGAGCGAGAGCGCGCCGAGCGCGGTCAGGCCGCGAGACGTGGTGGTGCGATCGAGGGTGCTGGTCACGACCGCCAAGCTAGGAACGGGATGTGCGCGCTCCATGACCGTTGATCACCAGTTCGGCGCGGTTTCGCACGTCGTACTTTTTCACTCGGTTGCTGTAAAGTTTCAGCCATGACGCGTCGTCTTGCCGAAGTCGCCCGCCAGGTCGGGGTCAGTGAAGCCACGGTCAGCCGGGTGCTCAACGGCCGGTCCGGGGTGTCCGCCAGCACCCGGGCCGCCGTGCTCACCGCGCTGGACGTGATGGGCTACGAACGCCCCACCCAGCTGCGCGGCGAGCGGGCCCGCCTGGTCGGGCTGGTGCTGCCGGAGCTGCAGAACCCCATCTTCCCCGCGCTGGCCGAGATCATGGGCAACGCCCTCGCGCAGCAGGGGTTCACCCCGGTGCTGTGCACGCGGACCGCGGGCGGGGTGTCCGAGGCGGAGTACGTCGAGCTGCTCCTGCAGCAGCAGGTGTCGGGCGTGGTGTTCGCCGGCGGGCTGTACGCGCAGGCGGACGCGGTCCACTCGCACTACCACCACCTCGTCGAGCGGCGGCTGCCGACGGTGCTGATCAACGCGGCGGTCGAGCACCTCGGCCTGCCCCAGGTCTCGTGCGACGACGCGGTGGCGGTCGAGCAGGTCGTCGGGCACCTGAGCTCACTCGGGCACGAGAAGATCGGGCTGGTCCTGGGCCCGTCGGACCACGTGCCGTCGCAGCGCAAGCTGGCGGCGTTCCAGGCGTACGCGGCGAAGCTGGGGCTGCCGGTCC
This sequence comes from Amycolatopsis sp. NPDC003865, assembly GCF_053605345.1. Taxonomy (NCBI): domain Bacteria; kingdom Bacillati; phylum Actinomycetota; class Actinomycetes; order Pseudonocardiales; family Pseudonocardiaceae; genus Amycolatopsis; species Amycolatopsis sp. NPDC003865. Next base: position 4,109 of record NZ_JBSGJA010000027.1, read on the forward strand.
TGGACGAGCTGGTCGAGCACGGGATGTTCTCGATCGAGGGCGGCCACGCGGCGGCGGCCAGGCTGTACCCCCGCGGCGCGACGGCGGTGCTGTGCGCGAGCGACCTGCTGGCCCTGGGCGCGGTCCGCGCGGCCCGCCGGCAGGGGCTTTCGGTGCCGGAGGACATCTCGGTGGTCGGCTACGACGACTCGGCGCTGATGAACTGCACGGACCCGCCCCTGACGACGACCCGCCAGCCGATCGAGGCCATGGGGCGGGCGGTGGTGGAGCTGCTGGTGAAGCGGATCAACGGGGGCGAAGTGGCGGCGGAGGAGCTGCTGTTCGCCCCGGAGCTGGTGGTGCGGGGGTCCACGGCTCGCCGCACGGCGTAACACCCACCCAGGCGCGACGGCTTGCCGGCCGTCGCGCCTTTTTCATGCCCGGACTCGAGCGGGTGCAGCCTGTTCGTAACTTGCAACTTCTCGTCGTCTTATTGCGTCGATCTGCTCTCACACTTTAGAGTGACCGCAATCACGTGACAGCCGTCGCGACCCCGAGAAGAGGCTTGAGATGAGCAGTCCCTGGTCCCGCCGTACGTTGTGCCTGATCGCCGCCGGCGGGCTCGCACTCTCCCTCGCCGCCTGCGGCGACGGGGACACCGCCGCCCAGACCGGCGGGAAGGTGAAGATCACGGTCACCGGCCAGCCGCCGACCAGCCAGCCGTTCGAGCGCAGCGTGTTCGACGCCGACGTCAAGGAGTTCGAAGCCGCTCACCCGAACATCGACATCGATCCGCACGAAGGGTTCATGGACCCGAAGACGTTCTCCGCGAAGCTCGCCGGCGGGCAGCTCGAGGACGTCTACTACGTCTACTTCACCGACCCGGCGCAGATCATCGCGCGGCACCAGGCCGCCGACATCACCGAAGCCGCCAAGAGCGTTCCGCACGTCAACGACATCAAGCCGGAACTGCTGGACAACTTCCGGGACGCCGGTGGCAAGCTCTACGGCCTGCCGACGATGAACTACACGATGGGCCTGATCTACAGCCGCCCGCTGTTCCAGAAGGCCGGGCTCGACCCCGACAAGCCGCCGGCGACCTGGGACGAGGTCCGCGAAGACGCGAAGAAGATCGCCGCGCTGGGCAACGGCGTCGTCGGGTACGCCGACTACAGCAAGAACAACCAGGGTGGCTGGCACCTGACCAGCTGGCTGTACTCCCTCGGCGGCGACATCGCCCGCAAGGACGGCGACAAGTGGGTCGCCGACTTCGCCAACGAAAAGGGCAAGCAGGCCCTGCAGTACCTGCACGACATGCGCTGGACCGACAACTCGATGGGCGCCAAGCAGCTCCTCGAAGCCACCGACGTGCAGCGCATGATGGGCGCCGGCCAGCTCGGCATGTACATGGCCGCCCCGGACAACGTTCCCGTGCTGGTCAAGCAGTTCAACGGCAAGTACGAGGACTACGGCGTCGCGGGCATGCCCGGCGGTCAGGGCACGCTGCTCGGCGGCGAGGGCTACATGATCAACCCGAAGGCGTCGCCGGAGAAGGTCAAGGCCGGCCTCGAGTGGATCCAGTGGAAGTACCTCAACCCCGACCGCTTCGAGAAGCACATCCAGCAGTACGTCGACGGCAAGCAGCCGGTCGGCCTGCCCGCCGAGCCGACCCCGGACGTCTGGACGGGCTCGGTGCGCGAGCAGCAGCTGGCCCTGAAGGCCAAGTACGCCAACGTGCCCGCGAAGAACTTCCAGTCCTACGTGGACACCACCAGCAAGATCAAGGGCAGCATCGAGCCGCCGGGCGCGCAGCAGATCTACGCCGCGCTGGACAGCGTGATGCAGGCCGTGCTGACTGACCAGAACGCGAACCTCGACCAGCAGCTGTCGTCCGCGTCGTCGAAGGTCAACAGTGTCCTCGCCCAGGTCAAGTAGCCTGCTCGCCTGGCCCGCGACGTCCTCGTCGCGGGCCAGGCGGCCGGTCGCCTCCCCGGAAGAACGCCGCCGGACCCGGCTCAAGCGCAAGCTCCGGGAAAACCTCACCGCGTACGGCCTGCTCTGCGCCGCGCTCGTGGTGTTCGCCCTGTTCTCGTGGTACCCGATCGTGCGTGGTGTCCTGCTGAGCTTCCAGCAGGTCGACTTCGTCAACCCGCCGACGTGGGTCGGCCTCGACAACTTCGAGAAGCTCGTCGAAGACCCGCTGTTCGGCGTCGCCTGGCGCAACACGCTGCTGTTCACCGGGCTCGCGCTGGTCTTCGGCTTCGCCGTCCCGTTCCTGACCGCCGTGCTGCTCAACGAGATCCGGCACGCGAAGGCGTTCTTCCGGCTCGCCGTCTACCTGCCGGTGATGCTGCCGCCGGTCGTGACGGCGCTGATGTGGAAGTGGTTCTACGACCCGGGACCCGGCCTGTTCAACTCCGCGCTCGGCGCGATCGGCCTGCCCGGCGGTCAATGGCTCGACTCGAGCGGCACGGCGATGCTGTCGTTGGTGTTCGTCTCGACGTGGGCCAACATGGGCAGCACCACGCTGATCTACCTGGCCGCGCTCGGCACGATCCCCGGCGAGCTCTACGAAGCCGCGGAGCTCGACGGCGCCGGGCTGTGGAAACGCCTGCGGCACGTGACGTTCCCGCAGACGCGGTTCGTCCTGCTGGTGCTGCTCCTGCTGCAGATCGTCGCGACCATGCAGGTGTTCACCGAGCCGTACGTGATGACCGGCGGCGGCCCGGACGACTCGACGGTCACCGTGCTCCTGCTCCTGTACCGCTACGCCTTCGTCTACAACGACTTCGGCTCGGCGAGCGCGATGAGCCTGCTGCTGTTCGTGGCGCTCGGCGTGTTCTCGGCGTGGTACGTCCGGCTGACGCGGAAGGCGGACCAGACATGAGGACCCTCGTCTCGCCCGGCGCGCTGCGCAGCCCGCGCGGCAAGGTCGTCTACGGCGTCGTCTTCGCCTGCACGCTGCTGGTTTTCGTCCTGGCCTTCATGTTCCCGCTCTACTGGGCGGTCACCGGCGCGCTGAAGTCACCGCAGGAACTGGCCGCGACGCCGGCGACGCTCGTCCCGCACGAGTGGCACCCGGAAACCTTCGCCGACGCGTGGAACCAGCTGAGCCTGGGCAAGTACTTCCTCAACACCCTCGTCGTCGCCGGCGGTGCGTGGCTGGCGCAGCTGGCCATCGACGTCCCGGCCGCGTTCGCGCTGTCCAAGCTGCGCCCGAAGTTCGGCAACGTCGTGCTCGGCCTGATGCTGGCGACGTTGATGCTGCCCGCGACGGCATTGCTGGTGCCGACGTACGTGACGGTGACGGACCTGCCGCTGCTGCACCTCAACCTGATCAACTCGCCGACCGCGGTCTGGCTGCCGGCGGCCGCGAACGCGTTCAACATCTACCTGCTGAAGCGGTTCTTCGACCAGATCCCGGACGAGCTCATCGAAGCCGCGCGCATCGACGGCGCCGGGCCGGTGCGCACGCTCTGGCGGATCATCCTGCCGATCTCGCGGCCGATCCTGGCCGTGGTGTCGATCCTCGCGGTGGTCACCGCGTGGAAGGACTTCATCTGGCCGCTGCTGGTGTTCCCGGACACCGAAAAGCAGACGCTCTCGGTGATGCTGCAGCGGGTGGCGATCGACATGCCGCTCAACGTGCTCGTCGCCGGGATGGTGCTGGCCAGCCTGCCGATGGTGGCGCTGTTCCTGGCCTTCCAGCGGCAGATCCTCGCCGGGCTGACCGCCGGCAGCATCAAGGGCTGAGCCGGGTTCTCACAACGACTAGGAGGGGCACTTTCGTGACCGACAAGACCGGCTGGTGGCGGAGCGCGGCGATCTACCAGGTGTACATCCGCAGCTTCGCGGACGGCAACGGCGACGGCGTCGGCGACCTCGCCGGCGTCCGCGCCCGGCTGGACCACCTGGCCGACCTGGGGATCGACGCGATCTGGTTCACCCCGTGGTACCCGTCCCCGATGGACGACGGCGGCTACGACGTCGCCGACTTCCGCGACATCGAACCGCTCTTCGGCACGCTCGCCGAAGCCGAAGAGCTGATCGCCGAGGCCCACGCGCGGAACATCCGCGTGATCATCGACATCGTGCCCAACCACTGCTCCGACGAGCACCGCTGGTTCCAGGCCGCGCTGGCCGCCGGCCCGGGATCGCCGGAACGGCAGCGGTTCTGGTTCCGCCCGGGCCGCGGCGCGGACGGCAGCGAGCCGCCGAACAACTGGAAGTCGCGCTTCGGCGGGTCCGCGTGGACGCGCGTGGAAGACGGCGAGTGGTACCTGCACCTCTACAGCTCCCGCCAGCCCGACTTCAACTGGGACAACCCCGAAATCCGCACCGAGTTCGAGGACGTGCTGCGGTTCTGGTTCGACCGCGGCGTCGACGGCTTCCGCATCGACGTCGCCGACGGCCTGGTGAAGGACCCGGCGCTGCCCGACGTCGAAGACGGCGACGAGACCCCGTTCTCCGACCAGGAGGGCCTGCACGAGATCTACCGCTCGTGGCGCAAGATCGTCGACAGCTACCCGGGCGAGCGCGTGCTGGTCGGCGAGATGTGGCTGCCGGACATGTCCCGGGCGGCACGCTACCTGCGCCGCGACGAGCTGCACTCGGCGTTCAACTTCGACTTCCTGGTCTGCCCGTGGGACGCGGGACGCTTCCGGGACGTCATCGACCGGACGCTGCGGGCGCACGACGAGGTCGGCGCGCCGGCGGCGTGGGTGCTGTCGAACCACGACGTCACGCGGCACGTGACGCGCTACGGCAGGCAGGGCGACACGGGTTTCTCGTTCGCGAACCGGTTGCACGAGCTGCCGGTGGACCGCGCGCTCGGCACCCGGCGAGCACGGGCCGCGGCGCTGCTGACCCTGGCGCTGCCCGGCGGCCTGTACGTCTACCAGGGCGAAGAGCTGGGGTTGTGGGAGGTCCTGGACATCGCCGACGAGCTGCGCCAGGACCCGGTGTGGGCCCGCACGAACGGCGCCGACCCGGGCCGCGACGGCTGCCGCGTCCCGATCCCGTGGTCGGGCGACGAGCCGCCGTTCGGCTTCGGTTCCGGCGGAGCGTGGCTCCCGCAGCCGGAGGAGTGGAAGGCGTACACGGCCGCGGCGGAAGCGGCGGACCCGGACTCGATGCTGTCGCTCTACCGGTCCGGGCTCCGCATCCGGCGTGACCTGCCGGCCGGCGAGCTGGAGTGGCTGTCGCTCGGCGACGGGGTGCTGGCGTTCCGGACCGGGCCGGAGTTCACGTTCGCGCTGAACTTCTCGGCCGCGCCGGTGCCGCTGCCGGCCGGCGAGGTCCTGCTGGCCAGCGGCCCGGTGGCGGAGTCGCTGCCGACCGACACGGCGGTCTGGCTGCGCGGCTGACAGACGCACCGGAGGCCGTCGCCCGGGTCCGGCCCGGCGGCGGCCTCCGGTGGATCAGCCGACACGCTCGGACAGCTCGAACATGTTGCCCCACGGGTCACGGAAGAATGCGAGCCGCGCGCTGATGTCGTCGATCTCGAACGGCGCGTTGACGATCTCCACCCCGCGCCTGCGCAGCTCGGCAAGGGTTTCGTCGACGTTCTCGACCGACAGGCAGACGTGGTTGTAGCCGTTGACGGCCAGGCTCGCGTCGACGTCGCCGAACCGCGGCTGGGCGGCGGCACCGGGACCGCCGAGGATCTCCAGGTGGAAGTCGTCCTGGGCAGGCGGCAGGACGTAGGCCAGGGTCAGGTCGCCGTACGGCCAGGTCTGCAGGACACGCCAGCCCATCGTGTCGACCCAGAACGCGCGGGCCGCCTCGAAGTCGGGGTACCGGATCCCGGTGTGGTGCCCGCGCATGGACGCGAAGGGCGACGTGGGGTCCTGGGGCGGGGTGGCGGGCAAGGGCATGGTCAACTCCATCGGTCGAGCGGATGGTGTCCATTACGGTCCTTCCGCACGCCGGGGCGAAGGGGGTGAGTGGCCCTGCCGGTACCACCCTGGGCATGGGCGCCGCCCCGCCAGGGCGGTCATACTCCGGGTATGAGCGGTGACGCCCTGCGCGGCTTCCTCACCTCGCGGCGCGCGGCGCTGACCCCCGAGGAGGTCGGCCTGCCCAGTCCCACCACGGCCCGGCGCGTGCGGGGGCTGCGCCGGGAAGAGGTCGCCAGTCTCGCCGGGGTGAGCGTCCACTACTACGTCAAGCTCGAACAGGGCCGCGCCGGCAATGTCTCCGGGCAGGTGCTGGCCGCGATCGCGCGGGCGCTGCGGCTCGACGACGTCGAGACCCGCTACCTCCGCTCGCTGCTGCAGCCGGGCCGCCACCCGGCGCCCGCTCCGCCGCGGGCCCGGCCCGCGCTACGGTCGATGATCGGCGCGCTGGACGTGCCGGCCGTCATCCACGGCCCGCACCTGGAGGTGCTCGGCATCAACCACGCGGGCAAGGCGCTGCTCGACGACTTCGAGGCGATGCCGGCGGCGGAGCGCAACACCGCGAAGTGGATGTTCCTCAACCCGCGCGCCCGCGTCGTCTACCGCGACTGGGCGAGGATCGCCGCGGACGTCGTCGCCGTGCTGCGGGCAGGACCGGCCGACGACGCGCTGTCGCGGATCGTCGGCGACCTGAGCACCCGGTCCGCGGAGTTCGCCGCGCTCTGGGCCGACCACCGCGTGGCCGAGCACCAGCACGGCGTGAAGCGGTTCTTCCACGAGGCCGTCGGCGACCTGACGCTCAACTGGCAGACCCTGCACCTGCCGGACAGCCAGGGGCAGAGCGTCATCGTCTACAGCGCGGACACGGGGTCACCGTCGGAAGAGAAGCTGCGCCTGCTGGCCAGCTGGACGGCGGCCCCCGCCCCGGTCACTTCGTGAGCTGCAGGATGTCGATGCCGCGGGCGTTGTCCGCCACGTACACGTACTTCCCGTGCCAGTACGGCGCCCACGCGCTCGCGTCGCCCGGACGGTAGTACGCGATCTGGCGCGGGTTCGTCGGGTCGCTCACGTCCAGGAACCTCGTGCCCTGCGAGTAGAACGACTGCACCAGGACCTTGCCGCGGACGTCGAAGTAGTGCGCCGAACAGTCGTCCGACGCCGGGTCGCTGCCCTCCTGGCCGTTGACGCTCCACGTGCCCACGCTCTCCAGGCGGAACGGCTGCGAAGGCGTCGAACGCCAGCCTTCGCCGCGGTAGGAGCCCTTCAACGACGAAATGGTCAGGACGCCGTCGCCCGCGCAGCCGTCGACGAAGTTCTCCTCCGTCGCGTAGATCAGGTCCTGGCCGCGCCACGCGCCGTCGCCGATGCGGTGGCCCGCCGGGTGGAAGCTGTTGTGCATGAACCGCGAGGGCGCCGCCGTCTCGGCGATGCCGCCGCCCGCGTACGGGATCGGCTCGTGCGCCGTCGCGCGCCGGACCTTCCCCGACAGCGGGTCGCGGTGCACGCCGTCGGTCCAGTACCCGCGGACGCCGCCGCGGCCGGACACCCAGGCCACGCCGTCGGCGTCCACCTGGACGTCGTGCACGTAGTCGGTCTTGCCGTCGTTGCGGGCCAGCTCGATGGGCTGCGGGTTCACCTTCGGGTGCCGCGGGTCGCGGATGTCGGTGACCCAGATCGGCCGGCCGCCCCAGTCGGCGGGCTGGTCGTCGGCCTTCGCCGGGCCGCCGGTCCACAGGTAGCGGCAGCCCGCGACGCAGCTGGTCGTGTGCCCGGCCGGGACCTTCGTGTAGCTGAGGATCGCCGGCGCCTCCGGCTTCGAGACGTCGACGACGTAGATGCCGGACTCGCCGGTGTGCGTCGTGCCGCCGTACGCGCGCGGGTCGCGGGAGAGAAACACCAGCTTGCGGTTCTGGTCGACCTCGGTGTCCTCGGTCTCCCACAGCCCCGGCAGGCTGACCTGCCCGACGAGCTTCGGCGCGGCCGGGTCCTTCGTCAGGTCGTAGACCTTGAGCCCGAACTCGCCGGACACGACCATGACGTCGCGGCGGCCGTAGTCGAGGAAGTTGACCGAGATGGCCCCGGCGGCGTCCGGGACGCTGCCGACGGCCTTGACGTTCTTGATCGCCCCCGGGTCACCCAGGGTGCGCGCGGCCGGGACCGCGGGCTTGTCGTCCTCGCCGCAGGCGGCGGCCGGGAGCCCGGTCGCGACGAGCGTGGCGCTGACGGTGACGGCGGCGAAGCACGACCGGAGCCAGGTGCGCACGAAACCTCCCAGAACGCGTGTCCAGCGAACGGTACGACGGAGATCAACCGGACACAACCACCTTTGGTTGCCTCCTGACTGGTAGGACTGGCCCATGCGCCTGCTCGCCCTGCTCGCCTCGCTCGCCACAGCGGCCCTCGCCGTCACGGGCTGTTCCGATCCCGACCCGGCCCGGCCCGGTGTCCTGTCCGCCGGCCTCCGGGAGCCGGCGACGCTCCTCCCGGCCGACGTCACCGACCAGGCCGGCCGGCTGGTGACCGGTGCGCTGTGGACGCCGCTGGCCGACTACGACGCGGCGACCGGGAAGGTCACGCCGCGGGCCGCGGCGTCGATCGAGAGCGCCGACCGGGTGCACTGGACGGTGAAGCTGCGGCCCGCGCGGTTCCACGACGGCACACCGGTCACCGCTCAGTCCTACGTGGACACCTGGCGGGCGGTCGCTGCTTCGCGGTGGGCTTCGGCGACGGTGCTGACGAAGCTGCTGCGCGCCCGTGAGATCACGGCGTCCGCTCCGGACACGATCACACTCGTCCTGGACCGGCCGTCGGGTCAGGTGCCCGCGTTGCTGGCGGCACCGGGCCTGGTGCCGCTGCCCGCGTCGGTGCTCGCCTCCCGCGACTGGGCCGGCTTCGCGAAGGCACCGGTCGGCAACGGCCCGTACCGGCTCGACGGCCCGTGGCGGCCCGGCTCGGGCGGCACGCTGAAGCGCGTCGGCCCCGGCAAGGCCGAGGAGATCGACCTGCGCGTCGGCGATCCGGTGGCCCAGTACGACGCGGTCAAGGCGGGCACGCTCGACCTCGCCACCGAGGTCCCGGGCGAGAAGCACGACGCGATGCACGCCGACTTCGGCGAAGACCACCACGCGACCTGGGCGCTGCCGAGGGCGGGCTACCTCGCGTTCCCCGTGACGAACCCCCGGTTCGCCGACGCGACGGTCCGCCACGGCTTCGCGCTCGGCATCGACCGCGCGGCCCTCGAAGCGGGCCCGCTCGCCCACCAGGCCGACCCGGCCAAGGCACTCCTGCCCCCGGCGGACGCGCCCGGCGAGCGCTCGGGCACGTGCCGTCCGTGCAGCTTCGACGCGGCGGCCGGGAAAGCTCTGCTGCAGCAGGCTTCCTTCCCGGGCGGCGCGACTGTCTACTTCGGACCGAGCACCGAGGAGTGGACCCGGACGCTGGTGGTCGGGCTGCACAAGTCCCTGGACGTCTCGGTGACCGCCCAGCCCGCACCCGGCGCGGCGGACGGACCGTCCACACTGGACGTCACGCTGACCACGGCGAGCCCGTACGAGCTGCTGTCCCGGCTGGCTTCGACGTCCGGGTACCCCGACGAGGTGTTCCGCCAGAACCTCGCGCTGGCGGACGCGGCGGCGACGCCGCAGGAGGCGGGTGAGCTCTACCGGCTGGCGGAGAACCAGCTGCTGCGCGACCTCCCGGTGGCCCCGCTGTGGTCGGGCCACGGCCACGCGGTGTGGTCGGCACGCGCCCACGACGTCACGACGACGCTGTTCACCGGCCCGGTGCTCGCGGGGATCGGGGTTTCGTGACCTGGGACCCGGCGTCGACGACGTCTGGTGCCGGCCGTCGGCGTCGGCGCCCGGCGCCGCTGGCTGGACCGCCTCCGCGGCTAGCGCGTGGCCGTGGTTCCGTTGGGCTGCATGGGTCCCGGCCCCGGTGACCACCAGCCCCACACGGTCTTCTCGCCGTGCTCGACGTGGGGTGCCTGCCCGGCGGCGTACGGCTGGACGCGCATCAGCTTGCCCCACGGCTGCCCCGGCGCTCCCTCCAGGTAGCTCGGCACTTCGGGCTGGTCGGCGACCTCTTCGAGCCAGCCGAGCGGGCCGCCGTGGGCGTTGCTCGCCCAGTTCGCCTCCGACTGGAGCGTGCCCGCGGTGATCCGGTACGCCGGCACCTCGGAGATCCCGTCGTGCGACACCACCGGGTTCATGCGCGGGTACACGAACGCCGCCGGCCAGTCCAGGTACACCGGCGCGCCGCCGACCCGCTGGGTCAGCGTCGTGAACGTCGGGATGCGCGGTGCCGTCACGGCGACCCAGCCGTCCGGGGTCACGTCGTCGTCCTTCGCGACCACGCGGACCAGCGTGACGTCCTGCGGCAGGTCACCGATCCCGATCCGCTCGTCGGCCCACTTGCCGGTGCTCGCCGGGTCACCGCTCGAGTCGGTGTCCGAGCCCGGCGCGTGCACCTGGTCCGACTTGACGACCTCGACTCCCGCTGGCGTCCGCCTGCCGAACTCGAACCAGACGCCCGCCGCCTTGCCGGCCTTGGCCGCCACCGCGACCGCGAGCTGCGCGTCCGCCCGGCTGCCCGGCAGCCGGTACCAGGAAGTGCGCAGGCGGGCGGTCCGCTCGACGGCGCCGTAGCTGCTCCACGCCGGCAGGGTGCTCGCGCTCAACCCGTTCGGCGGGCTGTCCAGCGGGTCGTCGCCGGACTCGGCCTTGGTGTGGAACCCGGCGGCAGCGGTGTCGCCGTCCGCCGGCAGCCCCGGCTTGAGCACGCTCGACGCCGGGTCGGTCTCGACCATGACGTGGTCGGAAAGGTTGCCGCTGCTGGTGAACAGGTGCGCCACGTTCGCGGCACCGAGGCTGTAGCTGTGCCACTGCTTCTGGATCGCTTTGCCCATACCGACGAACTCGAACGCGACGACCACGCCGCAGACCACGACGAGCGAAAGCGAACCGAGCTTCAGCGCGCGCAGCCGCCGTTCCTGTGTCGGTGGCGGCAGCGGCCCGGGTCGCTGCGCCTGCACGTTCTCCACGAACGCGATCACCGCCGCGACCGCCGCGGCGAGCAGCAGCAGGGTCGACAGGTGGTAGCCGTGCAGCGACGGCGCCTTGTCGAACCACGGCACGCCGATGCTCGAGACGAACCAGTACGCGTTCGGCCCGGTCGCCGCGAGCGCGGCCACCACCAGCAGCCCGGCCGTGAACGCGGCCCGGTTGCGCTTCGAGCGCAGCACCGCCGAGCTCGTGGCGAGCGCGGTGAGGGCGGCCATCGCCGAGCCGACCGCCGCGAACGCGCCGAAGTGGTGCGTCCACTTGGTCGGCGTCAGCGCCAGCAGCAGGAAGAACAGCGCGGTGGTACCGATCAGCCGCCGCGCCGGGCCGAGCGCGGCGCCCTGGATCCGGCCGCGGCGCAGCAGCACCACCAGGCAGGTGCCGGTGCACAACATGAGCAGCAGCACCGGGAACCGCCGGGTGAGCGACCCGTCGGCGTTGTCGGAGAACAGCAGCTGGTACCGCGAAAGCTCGTTGTACCAGGGTTCGCTCGGGCCGACCTTGCCGCGCAGCCGGGTCGCCTCCGCCACGCTGGCGAACGTCTGGTCGGCGAACACGACGACGAGCACGATCAACCCGGCCGCCGCGATCGGCGCGAGGACCGCCGTCCAGCCCGCTTCCCGCACCCGGGAGCGCAGCAGCTGGACCAGCGGGCGCGCGGCCACCAGGAAGGGCGCCACGGCGATCAGGGCCGTCGGCGTCGCGGCGAGCGCGAACGCGGCGGACAGCAGGCCGAGGCAGAGCGGCAGCAGGCGGCGCGTGACGAGCGCGCGCTCCACCGCGCACAGCGCGAGCAGCGAGCCCAGCGCGGCCCACGGCTCGGGGCGCACCCCGTTGTTGAACGGCAGCCACCAGACCAGGAACACCATCGCCGCGGCCCAGCTCGCCGCCGGGCTCCGGCGCACCTGGTTGCCCAGCCGCGGCATCACCTCGCGGCTGATCAGCAGCCAGCAGACCACGCCGATGAGGAACGACGGCAGCCGGATCCACGGCGGCACCGTGGAGACCGCCGTCATCAGCTCGTAGATGTGGTCGTTCCAGCCGAACGGCGCCTCGGCGACCCCGAACCACCGGTGGTAGTTGGTCAGGTAGCCGACCTGCGACGCCACTCTGGCCATGGTCAGGATGTAGCCGTCGTCGGAGGTCACCGGCCCGATGAAGACCCAGGCGCCGAGCACCCCGAAGACCGTGAAGTCGCGTTTGGTGAGCTTCCACCAGCCGACCGGCGCCCAGCGGGGCGCCCGCCGCGCGCCGCCGCGGTCGAGCCGGTTCACCGCGATCAGGCAGCCGATCAGCGCGAGCACGCCGATGACGCCGACACCGGTCTTGAGGGCGGTCGGCGTGGACTGGTAGCGGGTGTCCGGGGTGATCGACACGCGCAGCCCGGCGATCGGATCGCTCGCCGACGTGATGTCGGTGTAGATCCCGACCACGCGCGGGCGCACGTCACCGCCCGCGTCGTACACGACGGCGCCGCCGACGGTCAGCGTGGTGCGCGTCGCCGAAGAGGAGAACCGGACGTCGCACCCGGTCGCGGGCAGCGGCAGGCCGGCGACCTGCCTGCCCCGGCTGAACGCGGTCAGCGTTCCCCGCTCGGCCCGCAGGAACATCCCGGCACCGTCGCCCGTGCGCGCCCCGGGAACGGTGGAGAACAGGGTGGCACCGCCCGGTTTTCGCGCACCGACCGACTGGATCGTCGCGCACGGCAGGTCGACCCGCATGTCCTGCGCCCAGTAGCCGGTGAGCGGAGCGTTCACCGGGCGCGTGTCGGTGCCGGCGGGCCAGGTGATCTCGGCGGTGTCCTGCACCACCGGCAGCAACGGCGAAGCGAGCGCGCAGCCCGCGGCGAGGATTCCCAGCACGATCACCAGCCGGCGCCACAGCCCGGTGTTCACTCGTTCCGCGGCGCCGGTGTCGGGTCGCCCTGAATGGGTCACCTCATCCGAGATGACCGTGGGAATTCCGCCGGCCGTCTGCATCGGGCGGACGCTATCACGCTGTTCAGAGCCGGATCGGGACCCCTCCGAACCCGTCCCGATCGACTGGGTCCGCGCCGGCCGCACTGCGATTTCCCTTGCGGCACCTTACAATCTCGGCCGCCCGGCCCGCCGGTTAAATCCGTGCCAACTTCCGGCGGCCGCGCCGGAGTTTTGTGAACGGCGCGTTTCGGAATGTCCGGAGCATCCGGGATTCGGAATTCGGGAACGCTAACCGCGGCCGATGAACGGCATCGTCGTCGCGGTGATGGTGAGGAACTGCACATTGGCGCTCAACGGCAGCGCCGCCATGGACAGCACGGCGTCGGCGACGTGCCGGACGTCGAACGTCGGCTCGGCGACGACCCGGCCGTCCGCCTGCGGGATGCCCGCCGCCATCCGCTCGGTCATCTCCGTGGCGGCGTTGCCGATGTCGATCTGGCCGCACGCGACGTTCCACGCGCGGCCGTCCAGGGAGATCGAGCGGGTGAGGCCGGTGACGGCGTGCTTGGTCGCGGTGTAGGCGACGCTCGCCGGACGCGGGACGTGCGCGGAGATGGAACCGTTGTTGACGATCCGGCCGCCGCGCGGGTCCTGGTCCCGCATGAGCCGGACCGCCTGGCGGGCGCAGAGGAACATCCCGGTGAGGTTGACGTCGACGGTCCGCTTCCAGTCCTCGACGGACAGATCGGCGACGGTCCCGGCGGTCCCGACGCCGGCGTTGTTGAAGAGCAGGTCGAGCCGGCCCCATCCGGCGCGAACGGCGTCGAAGAGGGCGGCCACGGAAGCTTCGTCCGAGACGTCGGTGGGGACGACGAGGGTGCTGTCGAAGCCGGCCGCGGTTTCCTCGAGAGCGGAAGCGCGCCGCCCGGCCAGCGCGACGGACCAGCCGTCGGCCAGCAGCGCCCGGGCCACGGCCCGCCCGATCCCCGACCCGGCCCCGGTGACCACCGCGGTCTTCGCCATTCCGCCTCCTAGACTGCGTCCATGGGACTTCGCGACCGTTTCCAGGCCGGTCTCGCCCGGCAACTCGGCCACCCTAGCGACCTGCGCGGCCGGGTCGTGGGCACGATGCTCAACCGCGGCAACCGCGAACCGATCGTCGCGGCCGTCGCGGCGCTCGGTCTCGCGGGCGGGGAAACGGCGCTCGACATCGGGTTCGGCGGCGGCCTGGGCCTCGCGCTGCTGCTGCGGAAGGCCGGCACGGTGCACGGCGTGGAGGTCTCGGCGACGATGCTCGACCGGGCCCGCCGCACGTTCCGCCGCGAGCTCGCGGCGAACCGGCTGCGGCTGCACGAGGGGCCGATCACCGCGCTGCCCCTCGAAGACGGCGCGGCCGGGGCGGTCATGACCACGAACACCGTGTACTTCGTCGACGACCTCGACGGGGCGTTCGCCGAAGTGGCGCGGGTACTGAAGCCGGGTGGCACGTTCGTGCTCGGCATCGGCGACCCGGAGACGATGAGCCGGGCGCCGCTGTTCACCGAGCACGGCTTCCGCATCCGCCCGGTGGCCGACGTCGAGGCCGCGCTCGCCCGCGCCGGGCTGGACCTGCGCCGCCACGACCGGCTCGGCGTCGGCCGGGTCGGCTTCCACCTGCTGGTCGCCGGAAAGTGACGCGGCGGGGGCCCGGCTCGCGCCGACCCCCCGCCGCGGAGAACTACTTCGGCTGGACACCCAGCGCGGCCAGGGCCGGGCCGGCCATGATCACGCCGTTGCCGGTCACCGTGTCGAAGCCGGACGCGCCCAGGTCGATCGCGCTCGACACCAGCGCGCTGCGGATCTGCGCCGGCGTCGCCGTCGGCTTGCCCGACAGCAGCAGGGCCGCGATCGCCGCCGCGTGCGGAGCCGCCGCCGAGGTGCCGAAGAACGGCTGGAAGCCGGTCACCGACGTCGCCACGCCGTCCGCCGCGGTGATGTCCGGCTTGGCGCGGGTCGTGCCGCCCGTCGAGGACACGTTGCCCGGCGTGATCGCCGTGCCGTCCGCGTTGTAGAACAGGTGGCGCTTGCCGTCGGAGGAGAAGCGCTCCCACTTGCTCGACGCGCTGAACTGGCCCGGGTACGGGCCGGCCGGGTTGGCCGGGTCACCGGTCTCCAGCGGCCGGGTGAACGCGCCCGCCGCCGGGGCCGCCGCCACGCTGAACGCGTTCGCGGCCGCCGAGTGGCCGTTCGTGACACCGTTGGTGCTGAACGCCTTGAGCGAGCCCGAGGCCACGAACCGGCCGCGGATGACGTTCAGCGCGATGAACCGGTCGGCACCGCTGTACTTGACCACCGCGACCTTGTAGCCGGAGCCCGAGGTCGGCACCGAAGCGATCTCGTACGGGTTCTGCGAGCCGGACTGGCCGTTCTCGCTGGAGGCCACGACGCTGCCCGAGGAGTTCAGGATGAACAGGTCGTAGTCGTTGGCGGACTTGCCCCACGGGTCGGACCAGAACAGCGTCACCGGGCGGCCGAGCGAGCCCGCCGAAAGCGCGTCGAAGTTCTGCGTCGTGCTGCTCGGGTCGAAGTCGTGCGGGGTGCCGGTGACGCCGCTGATCTTCGACGACGACGCGCGGAAGTCGCCTTCGTAGTAGCCGCTCGTGCCGTCGGTCGCGTTGCCCGAGTTGCCGGCCGAGGAGAAGTACAGGACACCGGCCGCGGTGACGTCGTTGACCGCCTGCGCGACCTGCGTGTCCTGGAACGGCGACTCGTCGAAGTAGGAGACGTCGTCGACGATGATCGTGCAGTGGCCGGTCGTGCGCAGCGCGCGGATGTTCGCGGCGAAGCTGGCCTCGCTGGTGAACGCGGTCGCGAAGCCGAGGGCGGCGTCGGGCGCGAGGTCGTGGATGATCTCCAGCATCGCGGTGCCCTCGTCGCCGCTGCCCTTCTGGCCGGACAGGACGTCCACGGCCGGCAGCTCACCGGCGCTCTGCGACTTCGCCAGCGAGTCGACGCCGTCGGAGAGGACGCAGACCTTGACCCCCGAGCCGCTGACGCCGTAGGTCGTGCGGGCGGTGTCGGCGCCGTGCGCCTTGTCGCCCTCGGACACCTGCGTGGCCGCGGCGGCCTGCGCGGCGGCGGCGCGGCCGAAGTCCCGGTTGCCGGACTCGCTCCAGGTGGTCGCCTGCGCCGCGGGGTGGACCTCGGCGACGTCGGCGCGGCCGGCGATGCCGTCCACAGCGGACAGCGGCAGGTCGGCGCGGACGGCGCCACCCGCGGCGTAGCGGACGGTGCCGCCCGCGGCCTTGACCACGTTCGCGACGACACCCTCGTCGCGGCCGGCGGCGATGTCGACCGCGACGGTGCCGGCGCTGCTGACGCCGACACCGGAGCGGTAGTCGGGCAGCTTCGCGGCCAGGGACCGGTCGGCCCGCAACCGCTTCTCGACGACGAGCTGGCTCGATTGCTTGCGCTCGGCGGGGGTCAGGCTCTTCTTGATGCCCTGCAGCGCGTTGATGCCCGCCTCGGTGCGCGCGGCCGCCGCGTCCACGGTGGACGGCTGCGCCGCGGAAACCCCCGTGGTCAGCAGCAACGCGCCGACCGTCAGCGGAACCGCGTGCGCGGCGACCCGGCTGAATCTCACCATCGATTTCTCCCTGAAGGCACTCGGCCGTATGACACCCAACCGGGTGTAATGGGAAAAATCTAAGGAGTGACCGCCCGGTGGTCCACCGACCAAAGTCGGGAACGTCCGCCTGCCCACATGCTGGAACGATCAGGGAAACGTGAGAACGATTTTTCCCCGGCCGTGCCCGGTCTCGATTTCCCGGTGCGCGGCCACTGCCTCGGTGTACGGGTACGCGCGGCGGACGTGGAACCGCAAGTCCCCCTTCGCGTAGAGCGCCGCCAGCGCGGCAAGGCGTTCGGCGGAGCGTCCGGACTTCGAGACGAGCACGCCGAGGCCGGCGGCCCGGTGGTGGTCGACGAGGGTGAGGATCCGGGTCCGGTCCCCCACCAGTTCGAGTGAAATGTCGAGCGCTTCGCCGCCGGCGCCGTCGAGCACGACCTCGATTCCCAGCGGCGCGAGGCGTTCCCGCAAGCCCGGGCCGTAGACGACCGGCGTGGCACCCAGCTCGCGGAGGTAGTCCTGGTTCGCCTCGCTCGCCGTGCCGACGACGGTGGCGCCCTTGAGCTTCGCGAGCTGAACCGCGGCGGTGCCGACGGACCCGGCGGCCGCGTGCACGAGCAGCGTCTCGCCTTCCCGGAGCCGGAGCGCCTCCAGCGCGATCGACGCGGTCTGCGTGCCGGCGGTGAACCCGCCGGCCACCTCCCACGGCATTCCGGGCGGCTTCGGCGTGACGTCGGTGACGGGCACGACGACGTATTCGGCGGCGGCCTGAACGGCGGTGAAGCCGAGCACCTCGGTGCCGGGCTCGAGATCGCCCTCGTCGACGACGCCGGCGAACTCGTTGCCGGGAACGCGCGGCCAGCCGAGCACGAGGTGCGGCGGCTCCCACCCGGCACGGACGGCGGCGTCGAAGGGCTGCACCCCGGCGGCTTTCACGCGCACGCGGACCTCCCCCGGCCCGGCGTGCGGTTCGGGCAGGTCGAGAACGCGGAGCACTTCGGGGCCACCGAACCCGGTGAACGCAACGGCTTTCATGCCGCCAGTCTGATACTTCGAGTTACCTTGAAGTCAACACGGTCAGTTCGGGCCAGCGCGCCTTCCAGCGAGCGGCCTTGCGTTCGAAGACCTCCCGCGGCGCGAGCACGGGGTTGGGCCGGACGATCAGGCCGAAGAGGTCGTCGAGGCCGTGCGGGGCGTGGAGGTGCCACGAGCCGTCCGGCTCGATCCGCACCCCGACGCACGAGCAGACGGCGGGGAAGGCGTCGATCGCCGCCTCGGTGCTCGCGAAGGGCGGGCAGGCAACGCCGAACTTGGCTTCGTACCAGAGGTGCACGCGGGCCTCGTTGCGCACCTCGACGTCGACCGCGAGGTCACGGCACGCGTCGGCGACCACCCGGATGACCCGGTCTTCGGCAGCCCAGCCGAGATCGGCGGGATCGCGGTAGAAGAGGTCGTAGTCTTCGATGCCGTGCGCGGCGTCCCGCCCGGTGAGGACGTTCCACACGGTCTGCGCGACGCACCCCGCGGTGAGGTACCAGTGCGGCAGGTCGAAGGCTCGCGCGCGCTCCAGCACGGTGCCGAGGATTTCGTTGCGCACCAGGAAACCGCGGAGCCGGTCGAGGTCCGTCACGACGCCATCGTAGGCGCGCGGACGGGCAGCGTCGGCGTTGTCGCACCGGCACGTTCCCACCGAGACCGCCGAAGGTCCGAGGGGAACGTGCCGGCGCTCCGGCGCCCTACATGTTGATCATGTGACCCGCGAGGCCGTGCACCGCTTCCTTGACCGCCTCACCCAGCGTCGGGTGCGCGTGGACGTTGCGCGACACCTCGTGCACCGTCAGATCCCACTGTTGGGCCAGCGTCAGCTCCGGCAGCAGCTCGGTGACGTCCGGCCCGATCAGGTGCCCGCCGATCAGCTCCCCGTACTTCGCGTCGCTGATCAGCTTCACGAAGCCGCCCGCGTCGCCGAGACCCTGGGCCTTTCCGTTGGCCGTGAAGGGGAACTTGGCCACCTTCACGTCGAAGCCCTTCTCGCGGGCCTGCTCCTCGGTCCACCCGAAGCTGGCGATCTGCGGCTGGCAGTAGGTCGCCCGCGGGATCATCGGGAAGTCGAGCTCCATGGTCTCGGCCCCGGCGATGGTCTCCGCCGCCACCACACCCATCGACTCCGACGCGTGGGCCAGCATCAGCTTCGCCGTCACGTCGCCGATCGCGAAGATGTGGTCGACGTTCGTGCGCCCGCGGCCGTCGACCGCGATGGCTCCGCGCTCGGTCAGCGCGACGCCGGTCTTCTCCAGCCCGTACCCCTCGACCCGGGGCTGGAACCCGATGGCCTGCAGGACCTTCTCCGCTTCGAGGACCTGCTTCCCGTTCTTCTCCGAGGAAACCGTCACACGCACCGACGACCCGGACTCGTCGATGGACTCGACCCGGGTCGAGGTCAGCACCTTGATCCCCAGCTTGCGGTACCGCCGCGCGAGCTCGGCCGAAACCTCGGCGTCCTCCAACGGCACCATCCGGTCGAGGAACTCGACGATCGTGACGTCGACGCCGTAGTTGTGCAGCACGTAAGCGAATTCGACCCCGATGGCACCGGCGCCGGCGATCACGATGCTCGACGGCAGCTCGCCGGACAGGATCTGCTCTTCGTAGGTGACGACCCGCGCACTGCGCGCGGTCCCGGGCAGCAGCCGGGTGGTGGCCCCCGTGGCGATGATGCAGTGACCGAAGGTGATCCGCGAGCCGTTCACCTCGAGGGTGTGGTCGTCGACGAAGGTGCCGTGCCCGTCGAACTCGGTGATCTTGTTCTTCTTCATCAGGAAGTGCACGCCCTTGACGCGCCCGTCGGCGACCTTCCGGCTCCGCTCGTAAGCCGCCGTGTAGTCGACGCGGATCGGGCTGTCGGAGGAGATGCCGAACGCCGCCGCCTCCTGCGTCACGACGTGCGCCAGCTCGGCGTTGCGCAGCAGTGCCTTCGACGGGATGCACCCGACGTTCAGGCACACGCCACCCCAGTACTTCTCCTCGACCACCGCGGCGCTCAGCCCCAGCTGGGACGCGCGGATCGCCGCGACGTAGCCGCCCACCCCGGCTCCCAGCACGACGACATCAAAGTGTTGTGCACTCATGAGCCGAAACTACCCCTTCCGCACCGCCCGGGCGGGGTGACGCGGACCTCACGCCGCGGCGGGACGCTCCTCGCCGCGGATCGTCTCCAAAAGCGACGTCACCTCGCCCATGATCCGGGCCGTCGCCTCCTCCAGCACCTCGCGGGTGAGCGGGCGGTCACGCAGGTCGGACAGGTCGACCGGGGGCCCGGCGACCAGCTCGACGGTCTTGCGGGGCAGCCCGCGCGGGAACCACGCCGTGGACGGCAGCAGGTGGTGGGTGCCCCAGTTGGCCACCGGGACCACCGGCGCGCCGGTCTCGAGCGCCGCGCGCACGATGCCCGTCTTGCCGCGCATCGGCCAGCCGCCGGGGTCCTTCGAGAACGTGCCTTCCGGGAAGACCGCGACGCACTCGCCGTCCCGCACGGACGCGACCAGGTCGCGGTAGGCCTCGGCGGCCGTCGCGGCCCCGCGGTACACCGGGATGTGCCGTCCCGAGCGCATCACGCGGCCGACGACCGGCAGCTTCCACAGCGACGCCTTCGCCAGGTAGCGGGGCACGCGGCCGGCGGCGAGGCAGAATGCCGTCAGCGTCGTCGGGTCGGCGAACGACAAGTGGTTCGACGCCACCAGCACGCCGCCGGTCTTCGGGATGTGGTGCGAGCCCCGCACGCGGAACCGGGTCGTCTGCACGAGGAACTGCCAGACGACCTCGATCGCGAAGCTGTACCAGGCGCCCCGGCCGGCGCGGGCGAAGCGCCGGCCGTAGGCGATCATCTGGCGTCGGGTGAGCAGCTCACCTTCGGTGTCCAGGGCGGTCCAGCGGTCCATGGTTGTCATTCGTAGCCCACGACCGGCCGGATCGGCCCGTGCGCACGCCGAACGCGGCGCAGATCACACGCGCTCGAGAACCACGACAGGAATCTCGCGGTCCGTCTTCTTCGCGTATTCGTTGTAGTCCGGCCAGACGGCGGCCAGTTTCTCCCACAGCTTCGCGCGCTCTTCGCCCTCGGCGGTGCGGGCGCGGGCCCGGAACTTGTCCGCCTTCACCTGCACGCCGACCTCGGGGTGCTCGACGAGGTTGAGGTACCAGCCGGGGTGGTTCGGCGCGCCGCCCTTGGAGGCCACGATCACCGGGTTGCCGTCGACCTCCTGGTAGATGAGGGCGAACTTGCGCTCCTGCCCCGTCTTGCGGCCCGTGGTGGTCAGCACCAGCGTCGGGACGCCGTCCTTCCAGTCGTGGCCGACCTCGCCGTCGGTCTCCTCGTAGCGGCGGACGTGCTCGTCACCGAACAGCATGCGTGTTCCTTTCCCGATCGTGCAGTGGCGTACAAACCACTTGAAGGTTTTCCTTGTTTCCAACACACCCGCGCCGCCCGATCTTCCCGCGCGATTCACTCGAACGGGTCAGGTCCCCCGGCCAGCGGCTTCTCCCGGCCCACCCCCCTCCCAGTAGATTGCACCGACCGAGCACGCCGAGACACTCGAGACCGATCTTGGAGGAGCCAGCCATGAAGGCCCGGCCGCACGTGACACTCGAAGACGTGGCACGCAGCGCGAACGTCTCGCTCGCGACGGCGTCGCGGGTGCTCAACGGCACCGCGTCCGTCCGCGCCGACCTGAGGGAGCGCGTTTCCACCGCCGCGGCCGAACTGGCCTACGCCCCCAACGCGCACGCGCAGGCGCTCGCCGGGGGCACCCACCGCACGGTCGGCGTGATCTGCCACGACGTCAGCGACCCCTACTTCGCGGCGATCGCCGGCGGGGTGATGCGGGTGGCGACCGACAACGGGCTGCTCGTCATGCTGGCGGGCACCTTCCGCGACCCGGACCGCGAGGTCGCCTACGTCTCGACGCTGCGGGCGCAGCGGGCCGCGGCGATCCTGCTGATCGGCTCGGCGTTCGAGGACCGCGCGTGGGAACGCGCGATGGCCGCCGAGCTCGAGCCCTACCGCCGCGGCGGCGGGCAGGTCGCGGCGGTCAGCAGGCACCGCGGGCTCAAGATCGACACCGTGCAGCCGGACAACAAGGGCGGCGCCGCGGCACTGGCGAAGGCGCTCGTCGGGCTCGGCCACAAGCGGTTCGCCGTGCTGGCCGGACCGCGGAAGCTGAGCACCGTCATCGACCGGCTCGCCGGGTTCACCGACGCGCTCGCCGAGCACGGCATCACCCTGCGCGAGGACGACGTCATCGAAGGCGCGTTCACCCGCGACGGCGGCTACGAGGCGACGAAGCGGCTGCTCGCCGGCCGCAGGCGCAAGCTGCCGACCTGCGTCTTCGCCGTCACCGACGTGATGGCGATCGGCGCGATGACGGCGTTGCGCGAGGAAGGCCTCTCCGTACCCGGGGACGTCTCGGTCGCCGGCTTCGACGACATCCCGGTCGTCCGGGACCTCGCCCCGGCGCTGACCACGGTCCGGCTGCCGCTGGAGGAGCTCGGCGAGCGGGCGATGGACCTTGCGGTCAAGGGATCGGCGGGCGCCCGGCCGCGGACCGTGCGGCTGTCGGGCGAAGTCGTCCTGCGGGACAGCACCGCGCGCCCCAAGCGCTGACGCCGGCCGCACCCCCACGGATACCCGCGCCCTTACCCGGTCGGGCCTTGTCGCGCTCTCGCACAGGCCCTACCGTGGAATTAAGAAAGCGCTTTCTGACTCTCGCGGAGGTCACCCCGATGCTCCGGCTCCCGGTTTCCGGCGGCGGGCTCGTGAACTGGTCGCCGTCCGGCCCGCCGCGGCCCGCGCCGCCGGCAACCCCGCCGTCGGCGCGGATCGCCTACGCCGCCGCGCACGTCGTCGTGGACACGCTCGCCGACGAACCCGGCGTGCTCGACTGGGACACCACCCTGGCCTTCCGCGAGCACCTCTGGGCGTGCGGACTCGGCGTCGCGGAGGCGATGGACACCGCGCAGCGCGGCATGGGCCTCGACTGGGCGACCACCCAAGAGCTGGTGACGCGCACCGGGGCCGTCGCCGCCGGCCGCCGGTGGTGCGCCGGCGTCGGCACCGACCAGCTGCCCGCGGGGCCGGCCACCTCCGCGTCCATTGTGGACGCGTGGCGCGCGCAGCTGGACCTGGTCGGCGGCGCGGGCGCGGTCCCGGTCGTGATGGCGAGCCGGGCGCTGGCCGCGGCGGCGCGGGGCCCGGACGACTACCACGCGGCCTACGGGAAGGTGCTGTCCGAGGCGAGCGGCCCGGTCCTGCTGCACTGGCTCGGCGAGCAGTTCGACCCGGCGCTGGCCGGCTACTGGGGCCACCACGACGTCCGCGCCGCGGCCCGGGAGCTGGCCGCGCTCTGCGCCGAGCACGCGGGCACGGTCGCCGGGGTGAAGATCTCGGTGCTCGACGCCGAGGTCGAGACCGAGTTCCGGCGCGCGCTGCCGCCCGGCGTCGCCTGCTACACCGGGGACGACTTCCACTACCCGCGGCTCATCGCGGGCGACGAGCAGGGCCACAGCGAAGCGCTGCTGGGGATCTTCGACCCGATCGCCCCGGTGGCCGCGGCGGCGCTGGCCCGCCTCGACGACGGCGACCGCGCCGGGTTCGCGGCCCTGCTCGACCCGACCGTGCCGCTGGCGCGCGAGATCTTCCGCGCCCCGACCCGGCACTACAAGACCGGCGTCGTCTTCCTGGCCTGGTTGAACGGTCATCAAGAGCACTTCCGGATGCTCGCCGGGAGCGAGTCCGCGCGCACGATCACGCACCTGGCCACGCTGCTGCGGCTGGCCGACGCGGCGGGCGTGCTCGCCGACCCCGACCTGGCCGTCGCCCGGATGCGGCCGCTGCTGCGGGTCGCGGGGGTCGCGTGATGGACCCGCGGTTCAGCCTCAACCAGATCACCACCAAGGCCTGGTCGCTGCCGGAGGCGGTGGCGGGGTGCGCCGCGGCCGGCGTGGGCTGGATCGGGCTGTGGCGGGACAAGGTCGCCGAAACCGGCGTGGAGAAGGCCGCCCGCCTGCTGAAGGACCACGGGGTGCGGGTGTCGTCGTTGTGCCGCGGCGGGTTCTTCACCGGCGTGACCCCGGAAGGGTCCCCTGTGGACGGTGTGGCGCGGACGCGCGAGGCGATCGACGAGGCGGCCGCGCTGGGCGCCGGGGTGCTGGTGCTGGTCGTGGGCGGGATCGCGGGCAACGACCTCGCCGCGTCCCGGCAGCGGGTCGCGGACGCCGTGGGCGAGCTGGCCTCGTACGCCGGGGAACGCGGCGTCCGGCTCGGCCTGGAGCCGCTGCACCCGATGCAGTGCGCGGAGCGGTCGGTGCTGTCCACTGTGGACCAGGCGCTGGCGATCGCGGCCGAGCACCCGGCCGAGCAGGTGGGGGTGGTCGTCGACGAGTTCCACGTGTGGTGGGACCCGCGGATCGAGGCGTCGATCGCCGCGGCGGCCGGCCGGATCGCGGGGTTCCACGTGTGCGACGTGCTGGTGCCGCTGCCGGACCCGCTGCTGGGCCGCGCGCTGCCGGGCGACGGGCCGATCGACCACCGCCACCTGCGCGCGGCGGTCGAGGCGGCGGGGTACACGGGCCCGATCGAGGTGGAGGTCTTCAACGCGGACCTGTGGGCGCGGCCGGGAGCGGAGGTGCTGGCCGAGACCGTTGCGGCATTCGAGCGACACGTCGCCTGATCCGGTCCACAGTGCGGTACGCTCGGTCCGTCTAGCGGACTGGGGAGGTCGCGCGATGACCCACCACGACGACGGTTCGGTCCGGAGTGTGCTGCGCGCCTTCGACCTGCTCGCCCTCTTCACCGAACACCGGCGGACCTGGGCGGTCAAGGACCTCACCACCGCCAGCGGCCTGGCGAAGACGACCGTGCTGCGGCTGGTCGCCACCTGCGAACAGCGCGGCCTGCTCTGGACCCGGCCGGACGGGCGGATCACCGTCGGGCCCGGGATGCTCCGGTGGGCGCAGCTGGCGAACACCGCCTGGCAGCTGCCCGAGCCCGTCCGCCAGGTGCTGCGCGAACTGGCCCGGGAGTGCCGCGAGACGGTCAACCTCTACGTCCGCAGCACGTCCGTGCTGGTCTGCGTGGCGCAGCAGGAGGGACCGCTGGCCATCCGGCACGTCGGGCGGGTCGGCGACGAGCTGCCGCTCGGCTTCGGGGCCGCCGGGCGCGTCCTCGACGGCGCCGAAGGGGCGGCGGTCAGCCACGGCGAGCCGGAAGCGGGCGCCTCCAGCGTCGCCGCACCCGTGCACGACGGCGACGGGCGGGTGCTGGCGGCCCTCGCCGTCACCGGTCCGAGCAGCCGGTTCGGGCCCGCCGAAGTCGCTGCGTTTACCGAAGCCGTCGTCGGGGCTTCGCTGCGGATATCGCAGATCGGCCTCGGGACACGGGCGGAATAGGCCACAGTCGTCGGGAATCCGGGGGAGCGTTGGTTAGGCTCCCCGCATGCCGAACCTGCTGGTGGTGGAAGACGACGCGGCGATCGGCAGCGTGCTCGAATCGACTCTGCGACTGCACGGTTACCAGGTGTGCTGGCGCCGCGACGGCCGCAGCGCCCTGCAGGCCGCCGAAGCCGGCGAATTCGACCTCGTGCTGCTCGACCTGGGCCTGCCCGACCTCGACGGCGTCGAGGTCTGCCGCCGCCTCCGGACCGCCCTGCCCGCCACCGTGCTGGTCATCCTCACCGCCCGGCAGGAGGAGATGGACGTCGTCGTCGGTCTCGACGCCGGTGCCGACGACTACCTCACCAAGCCGATCCGGCTGGGCGAGCTGCTGGCCCGGGTGCGCGCGCACCTGCGCCGCGGCGCGCCGGCGGGCGCCCGGCCGCCGGTGACCGTCGGCGAGCTGACCGTCGACATCGCCGGCCGCCGCGCCACCGTCGGCGGCAGCGAGGTCGTGCTGCGGGCGAAGGAGTTCGACCTGCTGGCGCGGCTGGCCGAGCAGCCCGGCGTCGCCGTCAGCCGCGAGACGCTGATGTCCGAGGTCTGGGACGCGCACTGGTACGGCTCGACGAAGACCCTGGACGTGCACATCGCCGCGGTGCGCCGCAAGCTCGCGTCGGCGGCCGGGCCCGAAGTCGAGGTGCCCCGGATCGCCACCCTGCGCGGCCACGGGTACCGGCTGGAGGACCCGGCCCGCACCGTCGCCGAGGGGTGAGGCGTGCGCCGCCGGATCGCCTCGCTGACGGTGCTGGCCGCACTCGTCGCCACCGTGCTGTTCGCGCTGCCGCTGGGCTTCGCGGTCTGGCAGTACTACCACGACGACGCGAAGGGCGACCTCGAGCGGGCCGCGGACACCACCGCGCTCTCCGTGTCGGAAGACCTGAACGCCGGCCGCCCGCCGATCGTGCCGCCGATCGACGATGAGAACGACGAAGCCGGCGGCGAAGTCGGCGTCTACGCCCCGGACGGACGGCTGCTCGCCGGGCACGGCCCCGCCGTCGCCGGCCCGGTCGAGCGACAGGCGGCCAAGGCCACGGTCGACGTCGTCATCGGCCGCGAAGGCGCGGAGCTCGCGCTGGCCGTGCCGGTGGTCAGCGGCCCCCGGGTGACGGGCGTCGTGCGCGCCGCGACGCCGCTGTCCGAGCTGCGCGTGCGGATCATCCTGACCTGGCTCGGCATGGCCGGGCTGGCGGCCGCGACGACCGGCGTGAGCTGGCTGATGGCCCGGCGGTCCACCAAGCGGCTGGTGCGCCCCATGGAGGAGCTCGCCGCCGCGGCCGAGCGGCTCGGCGACGGCGACTTCACCGCGCGGTCGCCCCGGGCGGGCATCGCCGAGATCGACCAGGTCGGCGAGGCGCTCGACACCACGGCCGCCCGGATCGGCGAGACGCTGGAACGCGAGCGCGCGTTCTCCGCCGAGGCATCACACCAGCTGCGGACGCCGCTCACCGGGTTGCGCCTGCAGCTCGAAGCCGCGCTGCAGACGCCGTCCGCCGACCCGTACACGGCGATCCGCGCCGGGATCGCGTCCGCCGACCGGCTGGAACGCACGATCGACGACCTGCTGGCACTGGGCCGGGAGCGCCGGGCGCCCCGGGCGGAGCTCGACCTCGACGCCCTCCTCGACGAACTCCGGCAGTCCGGCGACGCCCTGCTGGCCCCGCGCGGGCGGGCGCTGCGGATCGTCCGGCAGGACCCGCCGCCGGCCCGGGTGGCGGCCGCGGCCGTCCGGCAGGTGCTCGGCGTGCTGCTGGACAACGCGGTGACCCACGGGCGGGGCACCGTCACGGTGGTCGCCCGCGACGCCGGGGACACGCTCGCCATCGACGTCGCCGACGAGGGCCCCGACCTCGGCGAGACCGACCCGTTCACCGCCACGACCGGCGGGAACGGCATCGGCCTCCGCCTCGCGCGCGGCCTCGCCGAAGCCGAGGGCGGCCGGCTGCGGCTGAGCAAGCCGGAGCCGCCGACGTTCACCCTGCTGCTGCCCGCCGCCGAGTAGCTCGCGGAACGATTCGCCACGATTCATGCGCGTTGTGCAACGAATCACGTGTGATTCATCTGTACGCACAACGTTGCCCTGTTTTGTGGGTCCAGGGCGGCAGATACCGTCGGCGGCATGAATCTGCGGGCCGCGACGGTGCGGCGGAAACCGGTCGCCGATCTGGTCGCCGAAAGTGATCATGGCACGTTGAAGCGGTCGCTCGGGCTCGGGCAGCTCACCACGCTCAGCATCGGCGCGACGCTGGGCAGCGGCATCTTCGTCGTCCTCGGTGAAGCCGTCCCGGTGGCCGGGCCGGCGGTGGTCCTGTCGTTCGTGCTCGCCGGCGTCACCGCGCTGTTCTCCGCGCTCTCCTACGCCGAGCTCGCCGGCATGATCCCGCTGTCCGGTTCGTCCTACTCGTACGCGTACGCCACGCTCGGCGAGCTGGTCGCCTGGGTCTGCGGCTGGTGCCTGGTGCTCGAATACGGCGTCTCGGTCGCTTCGGTCGCCGTCGGGTGGGGGCAGTACCTCAACGAGCTGCTGCGGCTGGCCTTCGGCGTCGCCATCCCGGACGCGCTGAGCGGGCCGCCCGGCTCCGGCGGAATCGTCAACGTGCCCGCGATCGTCGTCGTGGTTCTGGCGATGTTCCTGCTGCTGTCCGGCGCGAAGGAGAGCGCGCGGGCCAACACCGTCATGGTCGCGGTCAAGGTCGGCACGCTGGTGCTGTTCTGCGCGATCGCGTTCACCGCGGTGAAGGCGCAGAACTTCACGCCGTTCCTGCCGCTCGGCCTGGCGGGGATGAGCGCCGGCGGGGCCAAGCTGTTCTTCTCCTACATCGGGTTCGACGCCGCGTCGACCGCGGGAGAGGAGGCGAAGAACCCGCAGCGCGACCTGCCGCGCGCGATCCTGCTCTCGCTCGGCATCGTCACCGTGCTCTACTGCCTCGTCGCCGTGGCGGCCGTCGGCGCCCTGCCGTGGCAGGACTTCGACGGCCAGGAAGCCGCGCTGTCGCACGTGCTCTCCGTCGTGTCGGGCAACCCGTTCTGGGCCGGCCTGCTCGCCGTCGGCGCGATCGTGGCGATCTCCAGCGTCGTGCTGACCGTCCTCTACGGACAGACGCGCATCCTGTTCGCGATGTCCCGCGACGGTCTCGTTCCGCCGTCGCTGTCCAAAGTGGACGAGAAGTCCGGCTCGCCGCGGATCAACACCCTCGTCGTCTCGGCGTTCGTCGCCGTCCTGGCCGCGTTCGTCCCGCTGGGCAAGCTGGCCGACGCGACCAGCATCGGGACGCTGTTCGCGTTCCTGCTGGTCAACATCGCCGTCCTGCTGCTGCGGCGCCGCCAGCCCGACCGGGCGCGCTCGTTCCGCGTGCCGTTCTCGCCGGTGACGCCGCTGCTCGGCGTCCTGTGCTGCGGCTACATGATGGTCAGCCTCGACGGCGCCACCTGGGTCGTCTTCGGCGGCTGGATGGCGCTGGGCCTGCTCGTCTACTTCGGCTACGGGATCCGGCGGTCGAGGCTGGCATGAGGGTCGCGATCCACCAGGGCCCGATCGACGCGCTGCCCCGCGTCGACGCCGACCTCCTCGTCACCGCGGAGATGAGCACGACCGGCTACCACATCGGCGCGCGCACGCACGAGCTCGCCGAGCCCGCCGACGGACCCACCGCGGCCCGGATGGCCGCGTGGGCAAGGGAAACCGGGACCGCGCTCGTGTACGGCTACCCGGAGACCGACGGCGAGCACGTCTACAACAGCGTCCAGCTCGTCGATCCGGCGGGGCGACGGACGAACTACCGCAAGACGCACCTGTTCGGCGACCTCGACAAGAAGTGGTTCACCCCGGGCGACGAGCCGGTCGTGCAGGCCGAGGTCGGCGGGGTCCGGGTCGGGCTGCTGATCTGCTACGACGTCGAGTTCCCCGAGCTGGTCCGCGCGCACGCGCTGGCGGGCACGGAGCTGCTGGCCGTGCCGACGGCGTTGATGAGCCCGTACGAACTCGTCGCCGAAACCCTGGTTCCCGCGCGGGCCTACGAAAGCCAGCTGTTCGTGGCCTACGCCAACCGTTGTGACGTCGAACAGGAGCTGACCTACTGCGGCCGCTCCCGCGTGGCCGCCCCGACGGGCGCGGTGCTCGCCCGCGCCGGCTCCGGCCCGGCGCTGATCACCGCCGAAGTGACCCGGGACGCGCTCGCCGCGTCCCGGCTGGAGAACACCCACCTGGCCGACCGGCGGCCCGACCTGTACCGAGGAACCACCGCATGACCTCCGCCGTACCCACCGCGATACCCCACGACGAGCCGGCGGGCCGCCCGATCACGATGTTCGGCCCCGACTTCCCGTTCGCCTACGACGACTACCTCGCCCACCCGGCCGGGCTCGGCTCGGTGCCCGCGCACCGGCACGGCACCGAGGTCGCGGTGATCGGCGGCGGCCTGTCCGGCATCGTGACCGCCTACGAGCTGATGAAGCTGGGGCTGCGCCCGGTGGTCCACGAGATCGCCGAAATCGGCGGCCGGCTGCGGACCGTCCGGTTCCCCGGCTGCCCGGACGACGTCGTCGCCGAGATGGGCGCGATGCGCTTCCCGCCGGCGTCCACCGCGTTGTTCCACTACATCGACAAGGTCGGCTTGGAGACCACGCCGTTCCCGAACCCACTGGCCCCGGGGACGCCGAGCACCGTCGTCGACCTCAAGGGGCAGAGCCACTACGCGCGCACGCCCGAGGACCTGCCCGCGGTGTTCCGCGACGTCGCCGCGGCGTGGGACCGGACGTTGGCCGAGCAGGCCTCCTTCGCCGAGATGCAGACGGCGATCCGCGACCGCGACGCGAAAACGATCAAGCGGCTGTGGAACGAGCTCGTCCCGCGGCTGGACAACCAGACGTTCTACGGCTTCCTCTGCGACTCCCCCGCGTTCGCCTCCTTCCGCCACCGCGAGATCTTCGGCCAGGTCGGCTTCGGCACCGGTGGCTGGGACACCGACTTCCCCAACTCCATCCTGGAAATCCTGCGCGTCGTCTACACCGGCGCCGACGACGAGCACCGCAGCATCACCGGCGGCAGCAGGCAGCTGCCGCTGCGGCTCTGGGAGCACGCGCCCGCGGAGACCGCTTTCTGGCCCGCCGGGACGTCGCTGGCCTCGCTGCACGAGGGCGGGCCGCGGCCGGGCGTGACGAGGCTGCACCGGACGGCACCGAACAACATCACGGTGACCGACGCGTCCGGGCACGTCCGGACGTACCCGGCGGCGGTGTTCACCGCGCAGAGCTGGATGCTGCTGTCCAAGATCGAATGCGACGAAGCCCTGTTCCCGATCGACCACTGGACGGCGATCGAGCGCACGCACTACATGGAGTCGTCGAAGGTGTTCGTGCCGGTGGACCGGCCCTTCTGGCTCGACCCGGACCCGGTGACCGGCCGCGACACCATGAGCATGACGCTCACCGACCGCATGCCGCGGGGGACCTACCTGCTCGGCGACGACCCCGCGAAGCCCGCGGTGATCTGCTTGTCGTACACGTGGGCGGACGACTCGTTGAAGTGGCTGCCGCTGCCGGTGGGCGAGCGCGTCGAGGTGATGTTGCAGTCGTTGCGGGAGATCTACCCGGGCGTGGACGTCCGGCGGCACATCATCGGTGACCCGGTGACGGTGTCGTGGGAGGCGGAACCGCACTTCATGGGCGCGTTCAAGGCGAACCTGCCCGGGCACTACCGCTACCAGCACCGGCTGTTCACGCACTTCGTGCAGGACTCGCTGCCGGAGCGGTACCGCGGGCTGTTCCTGGCGGGCGACGACGTGTCGTGGACGGCGGGCTGGGCCGAGGGCGCGGTCCAGACGGCGCTGAACGCGGTGTGGGGCGTGCTGAACCATTTCGGCGGGGCGACCGATCCGGTGAACCCGGGCCCCGGGGACCTGTTCGAGGACCTCGCGCCGATCACGCTGCCGGACTGAGCGTGCCCCGATCGGGGCCGAGCTTCCGACACAGTGCGCACTGAGCTGCCTCGCCCCAGCCCGCGTGCGACGATGGGACCATGAACACCGAGCCGGCGCCGAGATGGCGAAGACTGGAACCGGACGAACGGAAGGAACAGATCTACGCTTGCGCGGCGCGGCTGTTCGGTGAACGCCCCTACTCCGAAGTGTCCACTTCGGACATCGCAGCGGCCGCCGGGGTCGCGCGGGGGTTGATCAACCACTACTTCGGCACGAAACGCGAGCTGTACCTGGAAATCATCCGCCGCGCGCTGACCGTGCCGCGGCTGGCCGTGGAAATCCTCCCGGACGGGCCGCTCGAACTGCGTGCCGACGTCGCCATCGAGTGGTTCCTCGACATGGTCACCAGCCAGGAGCGGATGTGGCTCGCCGCGATCGCGCCGGAAGGCATCGGGCGTGACCTCGAAGTCGAGCGGATCCTCGAAGAAGCCGACCGCGAATCCGCCGACCGCGTGCTGGAAGCCGTCGGCCTGTCCAGCGCGAGCGAACACGGCCCCGAGCTCAACGCGCTCGTGCGCGCGTTCGGCGGGATGGTGAAGTCCGCCGGCCGGGAATGGCTCGTGCGCGGCTCCCTGACCCGCGCCCAGGTGCACCTGCTGCTGTCCAAATCGCTCGTCACGCTCGTCGGCGAGATCTTCCCGGCGATCCAAGCGGAACCGGCGCAGCCCGGCGGTCCGGAATAGACCGAAGCCCCCGGCGCCACGAGGGGGAGGAGGGCGCCAGGGGCTCCGGGTCGGCGGACGAACCACCGACGCACATCCACGGTACGCCGGGGCGCTGTCAAGTCGCTGTCAACCCCGATCCGCCCAGTTCGCCGAGGCGGCAGGCGAGCCCGTCGAGGCACCGGCCGACCGCGTAGTCGTACAGCTGCGCGTAGTAGCCCGCCGCGAGGTCGGGATCGCCCATCAGGTCGTGCATCGCCGCGCCGAGCTCGGCCATCCCCGGCAGGTCGGCCCGCTCGCGGTAGGTCGCGTACTCCTCGGTGTTGTCGATCCGGAGCGCGAGCGCGCCGTCGCGGTCGTCCTCCATCGCGACGAACTGGCACGCGGTCATCAGCAGCAGGTTGTAGGCCATCGGGCTCTCCCGGCCGAAGCCGGCCTTCAGCAGCACGCCGATACCCGCGTCGATGCTGCGCGTCGCCGCCTCGACGGACGGGCCGAACAGCGCGAGCCGCCGCGCGCAGCCCGGGTACGTTCTCAGCAGCTCGCGCAGCGAGGCCAGCAGCTCGGTGAACCAGTCCTGCCACGGCAGGTCCCCGGCGGGCAGCTCCAGCAGGCCGACCACCCGGTCGACGACGGCGTTGACCACCGCGTCCCGGTCGCCGACGTGGTGGTAGATGACCGCGGGGTAGGCCTCGACCGCGCGCGCCAGCTCCCGCAGCGTCCAGTTGTCGAGACCGCGTTCGGCGGTCAGGGCCGTCGCGGCGTCGATGATCCGGTCGGCGGTGAGCGCCGGCAGTCCCGCCGCGGCCCGCGACCGGGGGCGCTGGCCCGTGCCCGAGGATGAGGTCGGCATGGGAGGTAACGGTAACCGCACGGGTGGGACCGGTGCCAGCGCCGCGGGGGTACGGCAGGATCGGGGCATGGCACGCGCACAGGCCAACGGTCTCGAGCTCGAATACGACACCTTCGGCGATCCGGACAATCCGCCGCTGGTGCTGGTGATGGGACTCGGCGCCCAGATGATCACCTGGGAGGACGGCTTCTGCGAGCTGCTCGCCGCGCGCGGGCTCTTCGTGGTCCGCTACGACAACCGGGACGTCGGGCTCTCGACGTGGCTCGACCACCTGCCCGCGCCGGACCTGGCCGCGCTGGCCGCCGGGGACCTGGCCACGGCGCCGTACCTGCTCTCGGACCTGGCCGACGACGCCGTCGGGCTGTTCGACGCGCTCGGCATCGGGAAAGCGCACGTCGTCGGCGCGTCGATGGGCGGGATGATCGTGCAGCAGCTGGCGATCGACCACCCGGACCGGCTGTTGTCCGTCACGTCGATCATGTCGACCACCGGCGATCCGGCCGTCGGGCAGGCCGAGCCGTGGGCACTGGGGCTGCTGGCGCGCCAGCCGGCATCGACGCGCGAGCAGGCGCTCGCCGACAGCGTCGAGGGCTACCGGCGGCTCGGCTCCCCCGGCTACCCGGACGACGAGGCGTTCCTGCTGGCCAAGGCGACCCTGCACTACGACCGTGCCCGCCACCCGGTGGGCACGCTGCGCCACGCGGCGGCGGTGGTGGCCTCGGGCGACCGCACGTCCGCGCTGCGCGAGGTGCGGCTGCCCGCCCTGGTGATCCACGGCGACGCCGACCCGCTGATCGGCGTGAGCGGCGGCAAGGCGACGGCGGAGGCGATCCCGGGCGCGGAGCTGCTGGTGATCCCGGGGATGGGGCACAACCTGCCGCGCGCGGTGTGGCCGACGCTGGTCGAAGCGATCGGGCGCGTGACGGGTCAATAGCGCGTCAAGATCCGGGCTCCGGGCGTAGGGAATGTGTCCTGGGTCATGCTCGCCGGACGGTCCCCGGCTTTGCTGGACGGCATGAGTGGTGGCTTCGGGTTCCCGTTCGGCTGCGTGGCGGCGGTGGTCGCGGTGGTGCTGGCGGACGTGGCCGGTGCGACGCGGACCCCGTGGTACGCGCTGGTCACGCTCGGGCTGGTGGTGCTGCTGACGGGGGTCTGGAGCTCGGTCGCCGCCGCGATCGGGGTCGCGGTGGTGGCGTGGGCGCTGGACGCGGGGTTCGTGCTCGGCCGGGCCGGCGAGCTGCGGTTCGACGCGGCTTCGGCGGTGACGGCGGCGGTGCTCGCGGCGGCTCTGGTGGCCGGGTGGGCCGCCCGGGCCTCGCGCCGCCCGGCCCGGGTCCGGATCCCCGCTCCGCGCCGGCCGGCCGCGGCCGGCGCGCCGCGCAAGGTCAGCACGGTGGGCTGAAGGGGCTTTCGCCACGGCCGGCCGGGCAAGGCGGCTTCGGTCCCGGCGGAATCGGCAGGTTCGCCGAGGCAAGCCGGGCCGGTCAGCCGCGCCGCGGCTGCGCAGCTCGCCGCGCCGCCAGCGCCGCGATGATCCGCGGCAACCCCGCCGGGTGCAGCGGATCGATCCCCGTCAGATCCCGAACCTTCCGCAACCGGTAGTCGACCGTGTTGGGGTGGACGTGCAACCGGGCCGCCGTGCGGCGGCGGTTCGTGTCGAGCTCCAGGTACGCCTCGAGCGTCTCGATCAGCTCCGGGTGCGCGTCCAGCGGCGCCAGCACCGCCGCGAGCCGGTCGCGGGCCTCGCCCGGGCGGGTCAGCTGGTACTCCACCAGGACGTCGTCCAGCCGGTACAGCCCCGGCGGGCGCCCGAACCAGCGCAGGACCTCCAGCACCTCCCCCGTCCGCCCGGCCACGTCGCGGACCTCGGACGGCGCCGCCGTCTCGGCCGCCGCCAGCACGTCGACCCCCGCCGCGCGCCCGGCCGTGTCCAGCAGCGAACGCCACTCCGCCATGTCGGCGAGCCGCCCCGCCAGTGGCAGCAGCACCAGCCCGCCCGGCCCGTCCAGCGACGCCAGGACGCCCTCGCCGCAGGACTGTTCGAACGCGGCCAGGAACCGCCGCAGCTTCCGGCGGACCGCGATCCCCGCGTCGACGCCCGGCGAGGCCTCGTCGGCGTGCGGCCCCAGCTCGACGCTCAGCACCAGGTAGCGCGCCGGCAGCGTGATCCCGGCGCTGCGGGCGACGCCGTCGACCGGGCCGCCGTCCGCCAGCACCGAAAGCAGCGTGCGGCGGGCGGTGTGCTCCTGCCCGACCTTCGTGCGCAGCTCCTCCAGGTAGCCCCGCGTGACGGCGCCGGTGATGGTGCCGACGAACGCGAGCACCCGGTCGGCGACGTCGAGCAGGTCGGCCACGTCCCCGCTGCCCGATTCCGCCGAGCCGACGGCGAAGATCTCCCGCGCACCGACGTGGTAGGCGGTGAGCACGGCCTCCAGCGGGAAGCCCTCCTCGGCGCGGCGCACCGCGGACGCGCCGATCTGCCGCAGCTCGGCGTCGTTGAGCTGCCGGTCCTCGCGCAGGCTCCGGGCGAACGCGCGCACGGCCTGCCGGGTGATCCGCGCGATGTCGCCGGCCAGTTCTTCGACCGGCAGCCGCCGGTAGTCGGCGACCTCCTCCTGGATGCGCGTGAGCACCCGGGCGATCAGCTCCGGCTCCTCCCGGGTGAGCCGCTCGTGGACGCGCTGCCCGCCGAGGGTCAGGTCGCCGCCGGTCTTGTGCTCCGTCACAACCGATCCCCTCGTTCTCTGCCCGGATTCCCAGTCAATCCGGCCACGCTCGGTGCCGATGGTGTCACGGAGGCCAACTACGTCAAGGAGGACGGCGTGCGAGTGCGGACAACGGCGTTCATCACGATCTTGGTCGCGGCTTTGGTGACGACAGCGGGTACGGCGGCCGCGGCCACCGGCGAGTACGTCGCCCTGGGGGACTCGGCGGCGGCCGGCCCGCTGATCCCGCCCCCGGACCTCTCGTCCCCGGGCTGCCTGCGGTCCCTCGCGGACTACCCGCACGTCGCCGCGCAGCGGCTCGGCGTCCCGCTGAAGGACGTCACGTGCTCCGGCGCGACGACCGCGGACATGTACGCGCCGCAATCGACGGAAACCGGCGCGGTCCCGCCGCAGCTCGACGCGCTGAGCGCGAGCACGAGAACCGTCACGGTGACCATCGGCGGCAACGACGTCGGCCTCGTCGGCGCCGCCACCAGCTGCATCAACCTGCTGCCCGGCATCAACCCGGACTGCGTCGACCGCTACACCGCCGGCGGCCACGACCAGCTGGCCGAGAAGATCGCCGCGTTCGAACCGACGTGGGGCGCGCTGCTGGACGCGATCCACGCGAAGGCGCCCAGCGCGGACGTCTTCGTCGCCGGCTACGGCACCTACCTGCCGCGCAACGGGTGCTGGCCGATCGCGCCGCTGACGCCGCGCGACGCGAACTACATCCAGGGCAGCATCGACAAGACGAACGCCGCCCTGGCCCGGCAGGCCGCCGCGCACGGCGCGCGGTACGTCGACGTCCGGACGGCGTCGATCGGGCACGACGTCTGCAAGCTGCCCGGCGTCAAGTGGTTCGAGAGCGTGATCCCGACCGCGGTCGCGGCGCCGCTGCACCCCAACGCCACGGGCATGCGCGCCATCGGGGCGCTGGTCGCGGCGTCGATCAGCGGGTGAAGTCCCAGCGGGACGCGCCGTAGGGCTCGGCGCAGGCGACGCCGATCGCCCGGGTGGGCACGAGCCGGTAAAGGAACCACGGCGCGGGTCCGGCGCTCGGCGCCATGAACGTCGCGTTGAACCCGCCTTCGTACACCGTCGCGGTCCAGCCGCCTTCGCGGTAGACGGCCGCCACCCGCTCGAGCGTGGCGGGATCGGAAATCCGCTCGGCCTCGCCCTCCAGGGTGAGGTCGAGCCCCTTCAAGCGCACCGAGACGCTGCACGCCGGGTTCGCCGCCAGGTTGCGGGCCCGGCGCGTGCCGTCCCCGCTGACGAAGTAGAGGGCGTCGTCGACCCAGATCGCGCCGACGCCGGCGGCGTGCGGCCGGCCGTCGGGGCGGACGGTCCCGACGAAGAACGTCAGGTCCTCCTTCGGCGTCTGGGTCGCGAGGAGGTCGCGCGCCCGGCTCCACGGCAGCGCCGGGGCGCCGTTCCGGTCGAGGTTCTTGGTCTTCGTGGGTTCGGTCATGCCTACGCGTCGAACGGGAGGACCGCGGATCGACACGCGGCGAGGGTCTTCGCGCCACCGGGGTCGTCTTCGCTGGTCGCGGGCACGATCGCGAGCTCGTCGATCCCGGCTTCCGCGTACTCGCGCGCCTTCGCGGCGACGTCCTCGCGCGAGCCCAGCAGACCCACCGTCGCGATCGCCTCGGCCGGCACCGCGGCCAGCAGCTCGCGCGGGTGCGGGCGGGTGCGCGCGAAGTCGACCAGGTCGCCGAACCCGGCCTCGCGGAACATCTCGCCGTAGCCGGGTGCCGCCAGGTACCCGACGACGCCGCGGCGCAGCTGCTCGATCTCCGCGGGGCCCGGATCCACCGCGCCGACCACCCACGCGGCGACCGGCGGCGGCGCGACCTCCGCCCGCGCGGCCGCTTCGCCCAGCCCCCGCACCAACGAAGCGGCGGCGGCGGGGCTGACCAGGTTGACCACCATCCGGTCGGCGTGGCGCGCGGCGACGCCGAGGGCCCGCGGGCCGAACGCGGCGATCGTCAGCGGTGACTTCGGCGCGGCCAGCCGCAACCGGTAGCCCCGCGAGCCGACCACCGTTCCGTCCACAGTGGACTTCTCGCCGTCGAGCAGCTGGCGGACGGCGACGGCCGATTCCGCCAGCGCCGTCGCGGCACGAGCACGGGACCGGCCGTGCCAGCCGCGCACCACGACGTCGCTGGAGGTGCCCAGCGCGACCCCGGTGGTGCGGCCGGTCAAGGCCGCGACCGACGCGACACCCATCGCGATCGTCGCCGGGTCCCGCACGGTCACGGCCAGCGGCCCGAACGTCAGCGAGATCCGCGAGGTCGCCGCGCCGATCGCGGTTCCCAGCGCGAACGCGTCCCACGTCGCCATCTCGCCGATCCACAGTTCGGGGTAGCCGGCGGCTTCGGCGGCACGCGCGGTTTCCAGGGCCTCCTCCGGCGGGCGGTCCTGCCAGAGCCCCAGCGACACCGAAAGCCTCATGCGGTGACCACCATCGTGACCACCGTGGTGAACGAGCCGCCGACGTTGAGCGTCAACGCCGTCCGCGCGCCCTCGACCTGCGTTTCGCCCGCGGTCCCGGTCACCTGGCGGGCGACGTCGTGCAGCATGCGGACGCCGGTCGCGCCGACCGGGTGGCCCAGCCCGATCAGGCCGCCACCCGGGTTGATCCCGGCGGTGCCGAGCCCGCCGCCGGCGATGAACCGGCCACCCTCCCCGGGTGGCGCGGCGCCGAGATGTTCCAGCGCGACCAGCCCGGTGATCGTGAAGCAGTCGTGCAGCTCGACGACGTCGAGCGCGGCCGGCCCGGGCACGCCGGCGCGCTCGTAGGCGTCGACGACCGCGCCGCGCAGGTGCGGGAACAGGTACTCGCCGTCCGCGGCCAGCTTCTCGGCGAGGCCGATGTGGGACGTGCGGTGCCCGAACCCGGCGATGCGCGGGAAGCCACCGCCGAGGCGTTCGGCGAACGACGGCGAAGCCAGCAGGACCGCGGCGGCGCCGTCGGTGATCCGGCCGCAGTCCTGCTTGCGCAGCCGGCCCTCGATCAGCGGGTTCAGCTCGTCGTCGGCCCCGAAGGCGCCCGCCGGGAAGCGCCAGTCGCGGGCTTGCGCCAGCGGGTTCCTGGCCGCGCGCTCGAAAGCGTGCGACGCGAACTGCCCGAGGTGCTCGGGGTCGAGGCCGTACCGCTCGTCGTAGGCGGAAGCGACGTCGGCGAACAACGCTGGCCACGGGAACTTCGCGCCCACGGCCTCGTGCCCCGCCCACGCGGCGGAGCCGAGGTGCTCGGCCGCCTGCTGCCCGTCGACGTTCCGCATCAGCTCGACGCCGACGACCAGCGCCAGGTCGTACCGGCCGGCCTCGATGTCCGCGCACGCGGCGAGGACGGCGGTGCTGCCGGACGCGCACGCGGCTTCGTGCCGGGCCGACGGCACGCCGTCGAGTTCCGGGACGGCGGCCACCAGCAGCCCGCCCAATTGGGCTTGCCCGGTGAACAGCTCGGCCGCGAGATTCCCGACGTGCGCGACTTCGACGTCTTCGGCGCCGACTCCGGCGTCCGCGAGGGCCGCGGGCACGACCTCGGCGAACAGCTCGAGGATCCCGCGTCCCTCCTTCGCGTAGTTGCGCGCGAAGTCGGTCTGCGCCCCGCCCAGCACGAACACCGTCATGGCCTCACTCCAGACTTTCCCGCAGCTGCCGCTTCAGGATCTTCCCCACCGGGTTGCGGGGCAAGGCGTCGGCGTACTCGAGCCGTTCCGGCAGTTTGAACGCGGCCACCTTCTTCTCGCGCAGGTACGCGACCAGCTCGTCCAGCGACGGCTTGCGCGCGCCCGGCACGACGACCGCGCACACCCGCTCCCCCATGACCTCGTCGGGTACCCCGATCACGCCGACGTCGGCGACGTCCGGGTGCCCGGCCAGCAGGCCTTCGACCTCGGCCGGCGAGATGTTCATGCCGCCGCGGATGACCAGGTCCTTCATCCGGTCCACGTACTTCAGGAACTGCCCGCGGTCACCGGCGGCCTCGAAGACGTCCCCGGTGCGGAAGTGCCCGTCCTCGTCGAACGACGAGGTGTCCAGCGGGTCGCCCATCGACGTGAGGTAGCCGGCGAACACCGTCGGCCCGGCGATGCGCAGTTCACCGGGCCGCCCGGGTTCGGTCACGTGCTCGCCGGTGACCGGGTCGTGCAGCCGCACCGATGTCCAGCCGGCGACCGGCGTGGACCAGGTGACGTCCGAGGCGTAGTTCGGGAAGAAGCTCGCGCGCTGGTCCGGGTCCGGGATGTCGGCCGGACCGGACAGCAGCGCGGTCCCTTCGTTGGACCCGAAGAAGTTGATGATGTCGATGCCGTACCGCTGCGCCCAGGTGCGCACGAGCCACGGTGACAGCGGTGCCGAGCCGGACCCGATCTTGCGCAGCGCCGAGAGGTCCACTCCGGACAGGATCTTCTCGTTGTGCAGCAACATGGTCAGCAACGCCGGTGGCGCGAGCGTGTACGTCACGCGCTCGGCGGCGAGCTGGCCGAGGAACACCGGCAGGTCGAACGGGTG
The DNA here is from genome assembly GCF_053605345.1 of Amycolatopsis sp. NPDC003865. Lineage (NCBI taxonomy): Bacteria > Bacillati > Actinomycetota > Actinomycetes > Pseudonocardiales > Pseudonocardiaceae > Amycolatopsis > Amycolatopsis sp. NPDC003865. The sequence continues at coordinate 43,777 of NZ_JBSGJA010000027.1, forward strand.
GTGCGGGACGAGCACCGCGCCGGTCAGCAGCCAGGGCAGGAACATCCCGCCGATGCCGGCCATGTTCGTCATCGGGAACGGCGAGAGCAGGACGTCGTCGCGGGTCAGGCCCGCGGCTTGGACGCAGCCGCGCGCGGTCGCGAGCCAGTCGCCGTGGCAGCGCGGGACCGCCTTCGGCTCGGCTTCGGTGCCGGACGTCCAGCAGATCGTGACGCAGTCGTTGACGTCGGCTGCGGTCAGGTACGAGTCCAAAGTGGATTTCTCCGCTTCGGACAGCGGGTCTTCGGGCCAGGCCAGGGCGCCGGCCGGTTCGTCGTCCCCCCGGGCGACGACGAACCGGACCGACGGCGCCGCAGCGCCGATGAGCCCAAGGGCCGCCCCGGCGAGCTCGTGCTCGCCGTATCTGGATGCGGTCACCACCCCGACGGCACCGGTGCGCCGGCACATCGGGCCGAGTTCGTGTTCCCGGTAGGACACCGGGAACGGGGTGACGATCGCGCCGATCCGCACGATCGCGAGGAACGCCTGGGCCAGGGCCGAGCAGTTCGGCAGCTGCACGGCCACGACGTCGCCTGCTCGCACCCCTCCGGCGAGCAGGAACGCGGCCAGGACGTCGACGCGTTCGTCGAGCCGGTTCCAGGTCCACCGCACCGGGTCGCGTCCGACCAGTGCGGCGGTGTTCGGTGGATCGACCAGCGCGAGACCCTCCGGGTCGGCACTGACCCGCTCCTTGACGAGCTGGTCGATCGTCTCCGCACTCCACCATCCCCGCGCCCGGAAGTCCCGGGCGCGACCCTCTCGATGGCATCTCATGAACGGAGGTTTTCCAGCTGGTCCGCCCGGACCCAGGTCGCGTGAAAACCGAGCGGGACACGCTGGGGAAGCAGGACCCTGGCCACGGGTCCGGCAGCGAGATCGGCGGCGTCGAAGATGTCCAGTTCCGAGCGTCCCTCACGCTCGTCCTGCACGAACGTCACCAGATAACCGTCCGCCGAATCGGCGGCTGCGCCATCGCGGGGTGCGAAGGGCGCCTCACTGCCCCACCGGCCGGGACCGAACCGGTATTCGGTCTTGGAGCCGGCAAGATTGTCGTAGCGCACGAGCCCGTCGAACTTCAGCGTCGACTCGGGCGAGATGTGCACCGCGTAGGAGTACCGATTCCGCAAGCCGACCCCGCGGGAGTCGACGGTCGGGAACTCGGTGTTGTCGTCGTCGAGCGGGGCCTCGCGGCACACGCCGGTCCGCAGGTTGAAGCGGTAGCGGTGCAGCTGGGCGTCCAGGCGCAGATAGGAGAGCATCTTCGCGAGCGGCGTGCGCGCGTCGGCCCGCGGGGCCGGCTTGCGCACGCGGCAGACGTCGAGGACGACTTCTTCGCCGGACTCCCACGCGTTGACGACGTGGTAGATGTAGCACGGGCTGGCTTCGAACCACTTGATCTGGCTACCGTCTCCGTAGCGTGGCATCACGCCGAAGCGGCTCGGCATCGAGCGGTCGAAGTGCAGCTTGTGCCGGCCCTGCTTCGCCGCTTCCAGGTCCTGGACCAGCGGCAGGTCCATCAGCACCGCGAAGTGCTCGGTGATGGCCATGTCGTGCGGCAGGCGCGGGCCGGGCAGCTCGATCTCGGTGGTCTTGACGACCTGGCCGTCCGCGCTGATCACGCCGTAGCGCAGGTAGGGCGGGCGCGGGCCGTAGTCGAACCAGAACAGCTCGCCGGTCTTTTCGTCCACCTTGGGGTGGGCCATCATGTCGCCGACCAGCGTGCCGAGGAAGTCCTCGGCGCCGAGCGTCTCCAGCGAGAGCGGGTCGACCGCGTAGGGCGAGCCGCACAGGTACCAGGTCGCGAGGACGCGGCCGCGGTGGAAGATCACGTCGGTGTTGGCGTTGTCCTTGAGGCCCAGCCCGTGCGCGTTGCCGAACGGGTTGTCCTTCGGGTTCTCCATGACGCCGGTCCAGAGGCCCTTGCCGGCCTCGGACTCGGCTTCGAAGGCCTTCGTGCGGACCCAGCGGTTGCGGTAGCGCGCCTTGCCGTTTTCGAGGTGGACGGCGTGGATCATGCCGTCGCCGTCGAACCAGTGGTAGCGGCCTTCCGGGGCGAACCGCGGGTTCGGGCCGTTGCGCAGGTAGACGCCGCCCAAGTCCTTCGGGATCTCGCCGATGACCTGCAGGTCTTCGGCGTCGATCTCGGTGCCGACCGGGGCGTACACGCCGAGCAGGTAGGGGTTGGGCTCCTCGGCCGCGTCCGCCGCCCTGGCCACCATCAGCGGCTGTTCGGAGGTGCTGGTCATCGGGCTGCTCCCTGACTCTCGGGCTCACCGCGCTGGCTGATGGGGACGAGACTATGATTTGTGTACCCAGGTGTCAATAGGCTTCTTTTGGTGTAGTCAGCTGCTACCCTGAGGCCATCGGTAACGAGGGGGATGGTTTTGGTCGAGGCGACTGCACAGCGCGTACGCCCGGCGGGGGATCCGCTCCGCCGGGCGCTCGAGCTGGTCGGCGACCAGTGGACGTTGCTCATCCTGCAGAGCCTGTTCCTGCGGTTCCGCCGCTACGAGGAGCTGCGGCTGCGGCTGGGCATCTCGCCGACGGCGTTGTCCGGACGCCTGCGGGACATGGTGGACGCGGGGATGCTCACGCGCGTGCCGTACCGCGACGCGCGCCGGACGCGGCACGAGTACCGGCTCACCGAACGCGGCCTGGAGCTGTGGCCGCTGCTGATCTCGATCTGGGCGTGGGAGCGCGAGTGGGTCGAGGGCCGCCGCGAGGTGCTGCCGACGCTGATCCACCTCGACTGCGAGCTGGCTACATCAGCGCCGCTGGGGTGCGCGGCGTGCGGCCGCCGGGTCGACGCGCGGGACGTGCGGGCTTCGCGGCTGGACAGCACCGGAGTCGCGGCGGCGACGGCGTCCAAGCGCTTCCGCCGCAAGGACGCGGAGTCCCTGGCCGCCGACCCGATGATGTTCTTCCCCGACACGATGGAGCTGCTGGGCGACCGCTGGTCGACCGGGCTCCTGGTGTCGGCGCTGCTCGGCTGCCGGCACTTCTCGGAGTTCGAACGCGAGCTGGGGATCGGGCCGAGCGTGCTGTCGGCCCGGCTGAGCAAACTGGTCGAGGTGGGCGTCCTGCGCACGGGCACGGCGGCGACGCGGACCGACGCGCGCGACTACCGGATGACGGCGAAGGGGCTGGCGTTCTTCCCGGCGCTGGCGTTCATCGCGGAGTGGTCGCGCGGGTTCGAGGTGACGGGCCAGGAGCCGGACATCACGCTCCACCACGTGGAGTGCGGCAACCGGCTGCAGCCGATCCTGCTGTGCGACCACTGCGGGCGCCCCCTGACGCGCAAGTCGGTGCAGTTCGGCGGAGTTCCGTCCCCGAAACGCTGAAATCGACTCGCCAAGCGGTTCGGGCCCTGCCAGGCTGGAGTGGTCACACGTCGTCGTTTTCGGAGGTAGTCATGAGTGAACCGACCCCGTCGCCCAGCGGCGAGGAGGACGACGTCAAGCGCAAGTTCCGCGAGGCACTGGAGCGCAAGCAGGCGCACGCGCGCTCGGGGGCGTCGCACGAGAACGGCGGGGGCAAGAACCAGCACGCCCACGGCCCGGCGGCCAACAAGCGGACGTTCCGCCGCAAGAGCGGCTGAGGTTTCCCGAAGGCCCCCACTGCTCGCGGTGGGGGCCTTCGTCGCGCTCAGGGCACGAACGAACCCAGGTGGTCCAGGACCACGAACTCGCTCGACGTCGCGGCCACCGCTTTGCGCAGCACTTCCAGCCCGCCGTTCGGGTCGCGGGCCTGGCCCAGCGGCAGGTCGAAGTCGTCCCAGTGGGTCGCCGCCACGATCCGCGGGTCGCCCAGCGCGCGCAGCAGGCGGGGTACGTACTGCGTCACCTTCGCCCCGCCCACCGGCACGCACACCACGTCCGGCCGCAGCCCCGCCAGCTCGGATTCGATGTAGTTCGAGCCGCCGAAGTTCAGCACCGTCGCGCCGCCGCCCGAAACGGCGTAAGCCAGCGTGCCGCCCTCCACCAGGTCCTCGATCACCCGCGGGCGGTCGCGGCGGGACAGCGGGCGCGAGCCCGGGAACGGCACCCGCGCCCGGTCGCCCGTCGCCGAGTGCAGGGACCGCAGGATGCGGATCGAGTACCCGCCGAACGTCAGGTCCTCGCCGCCGCTCGCGATCGCCAGCTGGTCCTCCGGGGCACCCAGCGCCGCCATGAGACTCAAATGGGTCTCGGTGCCGAAGACCGACGCGCCGGTGCGTCTGGCCAGGTAGGGAACGTCGGTCAGGTGGTCGTAGTGGCCGTGCGTCACCAGGATGTGGTCCGCGCGCAGCTCGCCGCGGTCCAGGTAGCCGTCGATCAGCGCCTTGTTCACCGACAGCGGCGTCTTCGGGTCCGCGCCCGCCGGGGTGTAGGTCCCCGTCTTGAAGCGGGTCAGCCACGGGTCGATGAGGACGGTCTTGCCGCCGACGCGGATCTCCCAGCCGTTGTTGCCCCACCACCGCAGGGTCATGGTCGAAGCGGCGGCCGCCGCCGGGGTGCCCGCCAGGATCGCCGCCGCGGCGGCACCCGCGCCGAACAGCCCTCGTCTGCTGAAGTCCATGCCCGGCACCAGACCACGGACGCGGCCGCGCTGTCCAAGATCGAGACGTCGGCATGTCGATATGCGGACGAGTATCGTCGCAGCGTGGACCACCTCCGCTCGCTGCGGTACTTCCTCGTCGTCGCCGACGAACTGCACTTCGGGCGCGCCGCCGACCGGCTCGGCATCGCGCAGCCGCCCTTGAGCCAGCGCGTGAAACGGCTCGAAGCCGAGCTGGGCGCGAAGCTGTTCGACCGCGGCCGGCGCGTCACGCTCACCGAAGCCGGCGAGGTGCTGCGCGCCGAAGCCCGCGACCTCCTGAGCCGCTGGGACCGCATGACCGCGCTCGTCGCCAAGGCCGAACGCGGCGAGCTGGACGCCCTGCGCGCGGGCGTCCCGCCGGAACTGCCCGGCCCGGTCCTCGCCGCGATCCTGACGAAGTTCGCCGAAGAGTGCCCCGCCGTCCGGCTCGATCTGCAGGAACTGACCACCGCCGAGCAGACGCGCCTGCTGGCCGACCGTTCCCTGGACGCGGGGCTCCTGCAACTGCCGGTGGACGTCGTCGGGCTGGAGCTCGGACCCACGATCGACACCCCGCTCGGCGTGGTGCTCCCCCGCGACTCGCCGCTCGCGCGCCGTTCGGAGGTGGCGCTCGCCGACCTGGCGGGCGAAGGCCTGGTGCACGCACCGCGCGCGGCCGCGCCGGGAAGCTACGACACGCTGCTGCGCACCTGCTGGGACCACGGCTTCCGGCCGGCCGCGGTCCGGCACGCCCGCAACCCGGAGTTCGCGCTGGGCCTGGTGCTGGCCGGCCACGGCGTGGCGTTCGAACCCGGCCCGCGCAAGGAGCCGCGCGTGGTGTGGCGGCCGCTGACCGGCGAGGTGCTGCGGTCGCGGATGGCCTTCGCCTGGCCCCCGTCGAGCCCGCACCCGCAGGCCGCGAAGCTGGCGGAAATCGCGGCCGGCGTGCTCGAAGGCGACGGCGTCTCGCGGATCGTCCCGGAGCCGCCCACCGCCCGGCCGTGGGACGTGTTCTACGAGCGCAGCTGATCCACCGCCGCGCGGGCCGCGTCCCCGATGGCGCGGTCGATGTCCGGCCGGCGCAGCGTCTCCGCCCCGCCCACCGTGAACACCGCGACCGCGTAGGCCGCGCCGTCCGGGTACGTCGCGACGCCGATTTCGTTGCGGATCCCCGGCATCGTCCCGGTCTTGGCCGCCACCGCCACCTCCGGCGGGAACCCCGCCGTCAGCCGGTGCCAGCTCACCTGCGCCGACATCCACCCCAGCACCTGGGCGCCCGGGCCCGGGTCACGCCACATCGCCGACAGCAGCTCGGTCATCTCGCGAGGCGTGGTGGCCGACGTCCGAAGCGGATCCAGCGCCCGCAGCGGAACCCCGGCGGACGTGTCCGCCATGATCGTCCGCAGCAGCTCGCGCGGCGGGCCGATGACGGAGGTCCGCGACAGGCCCAGTTCCGCCAGCAGCGACCGCACGTTCGCCACGCCCACCCGGTCGAACAGCAGGTCCGCGGCCGTGTTGTCGGACACCGACAGCGCCAGCAGCGCCGCGTCCCGCAGGCTGTAGGAGACGTCGTCCGCGAAGCCCGCGGAACCGCTGCCGCCCAGCCGGTCCGCCGCCGACGCGCGCACCCGGTCCGTCGGGTCCAGCAGCCCGGCCGCGACCTGGCGGGCGAATTCGTACGCCAGCGGCACCTTCACCACCGACGCCAGCACCACCGGGGCGTCGGGGTCGACACCCACGCAGTCGGCCGTACCGAGACGGCGGGCGTGCAGGTACCCCCGCACGCCCGCCGCGGCCAGGATGTCAGCCGAGCTCACCCGGTCATGATGGACCGCAGCCGCCCGACCTCCGCCATCCGGCGCTCCGCCAGCCGGTCGGCCGCCGTCGCCGGGGGCACTCCGTCGGTGTCCGCCAGGGCGAACACCGCCTTGGTCGTGTCGTAGATCGCCGTCGTCTTGCGCTTGGCGCGCTCGAAGTCGAAGCCGTGGCGCTCGTCGTCGACCTGGATCACGCCGCCGGCGTTGACCAGGTAGTCCGGCGCGTACAGGATCCCGCGGTCGGCGAGCTGCTTGTCGATACCCGCGTGCGCGAGCTGGTTGTTCGCCGCTCCGCACACGACGCGGGCGCCGAGCACCGGCACCGTCTCGTCGTTCAGGACGCCGCCCAGCGCGCACGGCGCGAAGACGTCCAGCTCGGCGCGCAGCAGGGTGTCCACATCGGACGCGACCTGGACGTTCGGGTAGATCTCGAGCGTGCGCGCGACGGCCGGGGCGTAGACGTCGGTGATCGTGACCTGCGCGCCGGCCTCCACGAGGTGCCCGACGAGGATGTGCCCGACCTTGCCGACGCCGGCCACGCCGACGCGCTTGCCCGCCAGGTCCGGGCTGCCCCAGAGGTGCTCGGCCGAGGCACGCATGCCCTGGAAGACGCCGAACGCGGTCAGCACGGACGAGTCGCCCGCTCCGCCGTCCTCGGGCGAACGACCGGTCACGTACCGGGATTCGCGGGCCACGACGTCCATGTCCTGCACGTAGGTGCCGACGTCGCACGCCGTGATGTAGCGGCCGCCCAGGGACTGCACGAAACGCCCGTACGCGCGCAGCAGCGCTTCGGACTTGAGCGTCCTCGGGTCGCCGATGATGACGGCCTTGCCGCCGCCGAGGTCGAGCCCGGCCAGCGCGTTCTTGTACGCCATGCCCTTGGACAGCGCGAGCACGTCGTCGAGCGCGTCGGATTCGGTGGCGTAGGGGTGGAAGCGCGTCCCGCCCAGGGCGGGTCCGAGCGCGGTGGAGTAGATGCCGATGATGGCCTTCAGGCCACTGGCCTGGTCGTGGCAGTACACGACCTGTTCGTGCCCGGTGCCCCGGGCGAACACTCCTTCGGTCACGGTGGTGACTCCTTTGTCATCCGCGCCCGGTTCGTGGCCGGGACGCGCTTCACGGGGTGAGCGGGAGCCCCGCGCGCGGAGGTCGTCCGCCCGCCGGGTGCCCGGCACCAACCTAGATCCCCGGTGATCGCGAGACCAGTGGAGGTCTCGGGATACGGACGGGTAATCAGCTCCGGGCGACCTTGCCCAGGGTGTTCATCGCCGTCTCGAGCTGCGTGTCCGACAGGTACGGCGCGGGACCGAAGCGCAGGTACGGCCCCCGGCTGTCGGTGCGGACGCCTTCGGCGGCCAGCGCCGCCTGCAGCCCGGCCGCGTCGGCGCAGCGCAGCGACAGGAACCCGCCGAGGCGGTCCAGCTCCACCGAACGGTCACGCGTGACGACGTCGGCGGGCAGGTTCAGCGAGTCGAACACCGACGCGAGCAGGCCCACCTGGTGCTGGGAGACCTCGCGCAGGAACTCCGGCGTCAGGCCCTGCTCGGCGAAGAACCGCTGGATCCGGACGCCGCGGTAGTGGCTGGCCGGGTCGTAGGTCGCGCCGGCGAAGCGGTCGCCACCGGTGGCGTAGGCGACCTTGCCCGGCTCCCGCTCGTCGGCGAGCGCGCCGAACTCGGCGTACCAGCCGGTGATCACCGGCCGCAGCTCCTGGGCGTGCGCCGGCAGCCGCAGGAAGCAGTTGCCCTCGCCGAGCTGCAGGTACTTGTAGCCGCCGCCGAGCACCCAGGCGTTGGTGAGCCCGAGGTCGTGCAGCGGGAACGGGACGACGCCGAGCGCGTGGTAGGCGTCGACGACCAGCTCGATCGACCGGCTGCGGCACGAGTCGGCAAGGTGCGCCAGCCCGGGGACCAGCCTCGACGTCTCGAAGAGCACCGCCGACACCAGCACGGCGGCGGTGTCGTCGTTCACCTCGGCCGCGACGCGCTCGGCGAGCGTGGTCACCGGGTCGAGCGGCACCCGCACGACCTCGACGCCCTCCTCCTCGAGGCGGGCCAGCTGGCGGCGCAGCGTGTGGAACTCGCCGTCGGTGGTGACCAGCCGCGGTCTTCGGGGCAGCTCCATCGCCGAGAGGAACCGCAGCACGAGGTCGTGCGTGCTCGCGCCCAGCGCGTACTCGCCGTGCGGGTCGCCGAGCAGCACCCGGAAGCCCGCGCGCAGCTCGTCGGCCTTCGCGAACGCGCGCTCCCACTTCTCGTCGACGTCGCGGGCGGCGTCCGCGAAGGACTCCCGCAGCCCCTCCTCCGCGACGTCCGGCCACGCCTGGTGCGAGTGCCCGGACAGCAGCAGGCGTTCGGCGACGCCGAAGCGGGAGTAGTGCGTGGCGAGCGCGTTGTCGTCAGCGCGCAGGTCGTCCAAAGTGGTCACAGTCGGCTCCGTACGGCCCAGAGATCCGGGAACATCGGCTGGAAGAGCGTGGTACGCAGGTAGGTCGCGCCGGATGATCCTCCCGTCCCGGTCTTGTCGCCGATGGTGCGTTCGACCATCTTCACGTGCCGGTAGCGCCACTCCTGCATCCCTTCGTCGAGATCCACCAGACATTCCGCGACGACCGACGGTCCGCCGTCGTCGCTGTACACGTCCAGCAATATCGCCTGCAGGGCGGAAGACGGCTCCACCGGTCGAGTGACGTCTCGGTCACACTCCACGGAATAGCCAGAAGCCTTGAGGTACGCGAGAAAAGAGTCGAACAAGGACGGCCGGGCCATCGCTTCGGCAATGCGTTTCCGCTGCTCGCCGCCTTCGGGGTAGTGCGCGAACACGCGCTCGTCGCGGCGGCCCAGCACGGCTTCCAGCTCGCGGAACTGGGCCGACTGGAAGCCGGACGAAGCGTCCAAACGGGCGCGGAAACTCGTGAACTGGCTGGGGGTCATGGTTTCCAGCACGTCGATCTGCGCGACGGCGACCTTGAGGATCGTCAGGATCCGCCGCAGGATCCGGATCGAGTGCGCGGTGTTGCCCTTTTCCAGGTTCTGCTGCAGGAACGCGGCTTCGTGCAGGATCTGCTTGAACCACAGCTCGTACACCTGGTGGATCACGATGAACAGCAGTTCGTCGTGCTCGTCCGAACGCGTCCGCTGCGCGTTCAGCACCTCGTCCAGCGCGAGGTACGAGGTGTAGCTCAAGGCTTCTTGGGTCTGGGCGTCGATGTCGGTCATCCCTGGGTCACCTCGTCGAAATGGCGCTGAGCGGCCGGAGCCAGCGCGGTGTACAGATGGTGGAACAGCTCGACCGCGGCCGCCCGGCGATCCGGTGCGGGCACCAGGCCGTCGGGCAGTTCCGGGTCGAGCGACGGGAACGCGCGGAAGGTGTGCACCAGCCGCGCGTGCACCTCGAACGCCTCGGCGTCCGCGGTCTCCTTCCCCGCGTACCCGCCGAACTGCTCGACGAAGGCCGTGTAGCGCGCGGCGAGGTCGTCGAGGTCCCAGGCCCGGCCGGCGAAGCGGCGGACGTCGAGCGCGGCCGACGGGCGGCCGAGCAGCAGGCCGGCGTGCTCGGTGACGTCCAGCTCGCCGAGCAGGGCGACGACCTCGGCCTCGCGGTCGTGCGGGGCGATCCACGTGCCGTCCTGGTAGGGCCCGAACCCGAGGAAGCGCAGCCGCCGGACCAGGCGTTCCCTGGCCTGGCGGCGGCTCTCCGGGATGCTCTGCCAGAGCACCGTCCACTCGCCGGCGGCGCGTTCGCGGCGGCCGAGGGAGAAGATCCGGTGGTCGCCGTCGGCGAGCAGGGCGACGGTGCGGCGGGTCAGCGAGTAGTGCACGGTGCGGCCCTCGCGGTGGCGCTGGAGCAGGCCGCGGCGCACCAGGCGGGTCAGCGCGATGCGGGCCGCGCCGTCGGAGAAGCCCAGCTCGGCGAGCACCGCGACCAGGCCGCCCGACCACACCCGCCGGGTCTCGCGCGGGTGCACGTAGCTACCCAGCAACGTCACGACCAGCTCCTGCGGGCTGGCTTCGAAGGCGTCTCCGGGCATGAACGCAACTCTATACACCTCAGGCCGCTGCGGTGTAGCTTGATTTGCGTGACGTACTTCGCGGACCTCAGCTCGCGGCAGGTCGCTTCGCTGGCCGACGGCGACCGCACGCCGGTGCTGCTGCTTCCGCTGGGTGCGATCGAGCCGCACGGCCCGCACGCGCCGCTGGGCACCGACCCGCTGATCTCGCGCGGGATGTGCGAGCGCGCGGCTTCTCGCTTGGCCGCCGACGACGACGTCCACGTGCTGGTCCTGCCCGAGGTGCCCTACGGCGTGACGCGGTTCGCGGCCGGGTTCGCCGGCGGCGTCCACATCGGCGAGGAGACGCTGCACTCGCTGCTCGTCGACATCGGGTCCGCGCTGATCGGCCAGCGGCTCCGGCGGATCCTGCTGGTCAACAACCACTTCGAGCCCGCACACCTGGTCACGCTGCGGCGGGCGGTGGAGACGCTCAACTTCGCCTACGACGGCCGCGTGGCGCTGCTCGACCTGGTCCGGCGGCGGCACGCGCAGCGGCTGACCGAGGAGTTCAAGTCCGGCGAGTGCCACGCGGGCCGCTACGAGACGTCGCTCGCGCTCGCCGACCGGCCCGAGCTGGTCGACCAGCCGCTGATGCGGACGCTGCCGCACGTGCCGGTGAGCCTCGCGGCGGCCCCTTCCGAGGGTGGCTTCATCGAGATGGGGATGACCGAGGCGTACTGCGGGGCGCCCGCCGAGGCGACCGCGGCCGAAGGGGAAGAGACGTTTTCGACGTTGACCGACCTGCTGGTGGAAGCGATCCGGGAGCTGGCCCGTGAGTGAGCCGTTCAACCTCGCCACGTACTTCCTCGACCGGCACGCGGCTTCCGGCCGCATCGCCCTGTTCGTGGGGGATCGAGCGGTTTCCTACGGCGACCTGGCCGAGCTTGCGAACCGCGCGGGAAACGTGCTGCGCGACGCCGGCGTCCGGCGGGGACAGCGCGTGCTGCTGGCGCTCAGCGACGGCGAGGAGTTCGTCGCGACCTGGTACGGCGCGCAGAAGATCGGCGCGGTCACTGCCGAGGTCTACCCGTTCCTGCAGCCCAAGGACTACGCGTACTACCTCGGCTACACCGAGGCCGTCGCGGTGGTCGCGGACGCCGTCACGCTGCCCGCGCTGCGCTCCGCGGGCGCGCGGAACCTGCTGGTGCTCGGCGTCCCGGAAAGCGAGTTGCTCCCGGGCGAACGTCCCTTCCGGACCCTGCTGGACACCGCTTCGCCCGCGCTGGCAGCCGCACCGACCACTGTGGACGACATCGGGATCTGGAAGTTCACCACCGGCAGCACCGGCGCACCCAAGGCGTGCGTGCATCCGTTGCGGAGCGCGAAAGAGAGCTTCGAGCGGTACGCCGTGCAGGTGCTGGGGCTGCGCGAGGACGATCGCGTGCTCGCCGTGCCGAAGCTGTTCTTCGGCTACGCGCGCGACCTGGTGGCGCTCTTCCCGTTCGGCGTCGGCGCGGCCGGGATCGCGTTCCCCGAACGCAGCACGGCGGACCTGATGTTCGAACTGATCGCTCGCTACCGGCCGACCGTGCTGGTGAACGTGCCGACGATGATGAGCGCGATGGTCGCGCACCCGGACGCGGCGTCGCAGGACCTCAGCTGCCTGCGGATGACGACGTCCGCGGGCGAGGCGCTGCCTTCGGAGCTGCACCGGAGGTGGGACGCGGCGTTCGGCGTGCCGGTCGTCGACGGGATCGGGTCGTCCGAGGCCTACCACATCTACCTGTCGAACCGGCCGGGCGCGGCGCGGATCGGGACACTCGGCACGCCCGTGCCCGGTTATACCGCCGAGGTCGTCGACGAGCTCGGAAACCCGTTGCCCGACGGGGAAATCGGGCCGCTGCGGGTCACCGGCCCGACGATCGCGCGGGAGTACTTCGGCGATCCCGAGAAGTCCGCGAAGACGTTCGACGGCGACACGCTGACGTCCGGTGACCTGTTCAGCCGCTCCGGCGGGTTCTTCCGCCACCACGGCCGTGCCGACGCGCTGCTGAAGGTCGGCGGGGTGTTCGTGGCGCCCGGCGAAATCGAGGATTGCCTGCTCGGCCACCCCGCGGTGGTGGACTGCGCGGTCGTCGGCCAGGAGGTCGACGGGCTGGTCGTGCCGCGCGCGTACGTCGTGGTGCGCGACCCGGTGACCGCGGACGAGCTGAAGGCCCACGCGAAAGCCCACCTGGCCAAGCACAAGTACCCCCGTGAAGTGGTGTTCATGACCGAACTCCCCCGCACCGCCAACGGAAAGCTCGACCGGCGCGCACTGGCGGGCCGGTCGTGAGCCGGCTGGTCGTCGTCACCGGCGGCACCCGCGGGATCGGCGCGGCGATCGCGGCCCGGTTCACCGAGGCGGGTGACACCGTGCTCGCGCCCGGCCGGGCCGACTGCGACGTCACCGACGAGGACGCCGTCGCGGCGTACTTCGCGGCCGCCGGGCCGGTGGACGTGCTGGTGAACAACGCCGGGATCTCCGCCAGCGCCCCGCTCGCGAAGACTTCGCTCGCCGACTGGCGGTCGCAGATCGAGGTCAACGCGACCGGCGCTTTCCTGTGCACGCGGGCGGTCCTGCCGGGAATGCGCTCCCGGGACAGCGGCCGGATCGTGACGGTGGCGTCGACGGCGTCGCACGTCGGCTACCGCTACACGGCCGGGTACACGGCGTCGAAGCACGCCGCGGCCGGGCTGATGCGCGCGGTCGCGGCGGAGCTGGCCGGCACCGGCGTCACGGCCAACGCGGTCTGCCCGGCGTTCGTCCGCACCGACATGACGGCCACTTCGGTGGAGCGGATCGTCTCGCGCTCCGGCCGGTCCACTTCGGACGCGGAAGCGGCGCTGGCCGCGGCGTCCCCGCTCGGCCGGCTGCTGGACCCTTCGGAGGTGGCGTTCGCCGTCGCCTTCCTGGCGGCGCCCGAAGCCGCCGCGATCAACGGCCAGACCCTCGTACTCGACGGCGGAGGAATCCAGTCATGAGCCCGTTCCGCGCGACCGCACCGCTGACGAAGGAGTGGGAACACTTCGAGTTCACTGTGGACAGTGGCGTCGCGACCGTGACGTTCACCCGGCCGGACAGGCTGAACGCGCTGACGTTCGACGTCTACGCCGACCTGCGGGACCTGGTACTCGAGCTGCCGCAGCACGAAGACGTGCGGGTGCTGGTGATCACGGGGCAGGGCCGCGGGTTCTGCTCCGGCGGCGACGTCGAGGAGATCATCGGCGAGCTGCAGAAGTTCGAAACCGCACAGCTGCTGGAGTTCACCCGCATGACGGGCGCGGTGGTGAAGGCGCTGCGCGAGTGCCCGCTGCCGGTGATCGCGGCGGTCAACGGGGTGGCGGCGGGGGCGGGCTCGGTGATCGCGCTGGCCAGTGACTTCCGGCTGCTGGCGGAGTCGGCGAAGTTCGCGTTCCTGTTCACGAAGGTGGGCTTGGCGGGTGCGGACATGGGCTCGGCTTACCTGTTGCCGCGGCTCGTGGGCTTGGGCCGCGCGACGGAGCTGCTGATCCTGGGCGACAAGATCTCCGCCGCGCGGGCGTCCGAGATCGGGCTGGCTTCGCAGGTGGTCCCGGACGCGGACCTCCCGGCCACGGCCACGGCGTTGGCGCGCCGGCTCGCGGACGGCCCGGCACTGGCGTACGCGACGACGAAGGTGCTGCTGACCCGCGAACTCGACATGGACCTGGGCAGCGCGATCGAGCTGGAGGCGATGACCCAGGCGCTGCTGATGACGGCGAAGGACCACAAGGAGTTCTACGCGGCGTGGACCGCGGGCCGCGAGCCCCGCTGGACCGGCCGCTAGCGGGCCGTCACCGCGATCGCGTTCTCCTCCAGCGAGCCGAAGTACAGCTGTCCCTGCCACTCGCGGACCCCGACGAGCATGTGGAACCCGGCGATCTCCCCGCGGAACTCCCGCTCCACCTTGCCCTCCGGGGTCACGCCCAGCACCCCCACCTCGCGGCCCGGGCTCGGCTGCAACGACGCCGGCAGCCGCCGGACGCCCGCGCGGGCGAACGACGGCAGGCGGCGGACCACGTCCAGCGCCGCGACGCGCGGGGACGCCTGGGTGATCCAGATCAGGCCGTCCGAGCCCGTGGCGATGTTGTCCGGGAAGCCCCACAGGTTCTCGGCCAGCGCGTCCACGTGACCGTCGGCGAGCCGGACGCGGGACACGCTGAACGCGCCCGTCTCCGCGACCGCCACGAACGACTCGTCCGGGGCCAGCGCGACGCCGTTCGCGAACTGCAGGCCGTCGAGGACGAGGTCGATCGCGCCGTCCGGGGCGCGGCGCAGCAGGCGGCCGCCGCCGGTCTGCTCGATCAGGTCGTCGCGCCAGTTGTCGATGCCGAACCGGCGCGAGGAGTCCGTGAAGTACACCGTCCCGTCGGCCGCCACCGCCGCGTTGTTGCAGAAGACGAAGTCCAGCCCCAGCGCCGAAGTCGCCAGGACCGAAGGCGACCCGCCTGCCAGGGGCACCACCAGCAGGCCGGCCCGCGCGTCGCAGACCAGCAGCTCGTCTTCGCCGTACAGCTCGAGCCCCAGCGGGCGCCCGCCGGTGTCGGCGATGACGTCGATGTGCCGTCCGTCGGGTGCGACGCGCAGGATCCGGCCGTCGTCCACGCCCGTGTAGATCCGGCCCTCGCCGTCGACCACGACGTCCTCCGGGCCGTGCCCGTTCACCGGGATGACCGTGACCTCGCCGAACCGCATCGAACGTCTCCTACCGGTAGGTGAGCAGCGAAGCCGCGTCGGCTTCGAAGTGCGGGTGTTCGTTGAAGGACAACATGGTGACACCGCCGCGGCCGGACACCAGCTTCGTGATGCCGCCGTTGACCGTCACGCGGTTGAGCTTCAGCAGCCCGGCTTCCGGTGTTCCCATCAGCAGGCCGCAGATCGCGGCGATCACGCCGCCGGAGGTGAACACGACCGCGTGCTCGCCCTTGCCCAAGGACGTCACCAGGTCTTCCAGAGCGGACCGGCAGCGCGCGAGGAACGCCGGCCACGTCTCCGCGCACGGCCCGCCGTCGCCGGCCGTGGTCCACGCGGTCAGCGCCGCGTCCAGAACCCCTTGGTACGCCCGGGAATCCTCCTGCGGCGCGCCCCCGGCGTGGTGCCGTGCGATGTCGACGTGGTCGTACTCGTTCCAGCGCGGGTCCTCGACCACCGGGACGTCGGTGCCGAGCACCTTCAGCGCGGTCGCCGCGGTGTCACGTTGCCGGGCCAGCGTTCCGGACCGGACCTGGGTGAACACCATCCCGCGCCGCATCAGTTCCGCACCGACCACAGTGGACTGTTCGAACCCGCGCGGCGAAAGCGCGTCGTAGTCGGACGCGCCGAAGGACGCCTGCCCGTGCCGGACCAGGTAGATGGCGCCCACTCAGACCCTCCCCTTCGCGATGATCTCGCGGCACCGCCAGTCGAGGTACCCGACGAACTGCCAGAAGTCCTTGAACGCCGGGTTGCGGGTGGCACCTTCGCGGTAGCGCCGGTAAAGCTGCTGCAGCACCGCGGCGAGCCGGAACAGGCCGTAGACCTCGTAGAACCGCCAGTCCCCCACGGCGAGCCCGGTCTTCTCCGCGTACCGCGCGACGAACTCCGCGCGCGTGAACATCCCCGGCAGGTGCGTCGGCTGGCGGCGGCTGGCCTTCATGACGTCGTCGTCGTCGGCCTGCACCCAGTAGGCCAGCATGCTGCCCAGCTCCATCAGCGGGTCGCCGAGCGTGGCCATCTCCCAGTCGAGGACGCCGGTGATGTTCAACGTCGACGGCCCGTCCAGCACCAGGTTGTCGAGCCGGTAGTCGTTGTGGATCAGGCAGATCTTCACCTCGCCGGGCTGGTTCGCGGCCAGCCACGCGCGGACCTCGGCGAAGTCGCCGACGTTGTCCGTGCGCGCCGCGACGTACCGGTCCGACCAGCCGCGGATCTGCCGCCCGACGTACCCGGCGCCCTTGCCGAGGTCGGCCAGCCCGGCCGCCTCGACGTCGACGGCGTGCAGGTCGACCAGCCGGTCGACGACCTTTCCCGACAGCTCGCGGGCCTGGTCCGCGCTCAGGTCGAGGCCGGACGGCAGATCTCCGCGCAGGATCAGGCCGTCCAGTTTCTCCATGACGTAGAAGTCGCCGCCGAGCACGCTCTCGTCGTCGCCGAACGCCAGCATCCGCGGCACGTACGGGAACACCGGCTTCAGCGCGTGCTGCACGCGGTACTCGCGCCGCATGTCGTGCGCCGACGCCGCCTTGTGCCCGGCCGGTGGGCGGCGCAGGATCAGCTCGCGGTCCGGGTAGCTCAGCAGGTACGTCAGGTTCGACGCCCCGCCGGGGAACTGCCGGACGCGCGGCGGCTCGGTGCCGAGACCTTCGATCCGCGTGGCCAGCCAGGCGTGCACCGCGGCGGCGTCGAAAGCGTCCTCCTCGCGGACCTCGACGGTGGTCATGCGAACCTCCGCAGGATCGACGCCGGCACGACGCGCATGGCGACGCTCAGCGGCACCCACGGCCACGCCGGGACGTAGGCGCGGCGCGGTTCGGCCTCGATGGCCTTCACCAGCGCGCGGGCGCCCCTCTCGGCCTTGGCCAGCAGGGGGTTGCGGCCCAGCCGGTCGTTCATCTCCGACTCGATGTAGCCGGGCCGGACGTCGGTGACGGTGATGCCCTTGCGCTTGAGCTCCAGGCGGGTGCCGTCGACGAACGCCGAGATGCCGGCCTTCGAAGCGGCGTAGGCGGTGAGGTTGCCCGGCAGGCCGCGGATCGCGCTGAACGACGAGACGACGGCGAGGTGCCCGGCGCCCTGCGCGCGGAGGATCCCGGCGGCGGCCTCGATCTGGGCGGCGGCCGCGACGAAGTTGACCTCGAGGGTCTGCCGGTTGGCGTCGAACCGGCCCTTGCCGACCGGCTGCCCCTTGCCGAGCCCGGCGTTCACGATCACCCGGTCGAGGGACCCCAGCTCGGCGCGGAACTCCTCGAAGACGGTGAAGACGCTGTCGTGGTCGGTGACGTCGAGCTTGCGCGTCACGACCCTGATCCCCGGGTGCGCCGCGGTCAGCTCGGCCGCCAGCTTCTCCAGCCGGTCGGTGCGGCGGGCGCACAGCGCCAGGTTGCGCCCCGCGGCGGCGAACCGGCGGGCCATGCCCTCGCCCAACCCGCTGCTCGCGCCGGTGATCAGGATGTTCTTCCGGACCGTCATGTCCCGGAGCCTACCCGTTGGTAACAAGACCGGTGGCCCGGCGCTGGGGGCGTCGCCGGGCCACCGGTCATCGCGCGGCCACCCCGGCCGGTCGCACAACGCGGCCGGGTGAGCCGGAGCCGTTCGTCCACGGCTGCGGCCCGCACGCGGATGGACCGTGAGGGGGGAGGCGGGGCCACCGGCGCGGGCAAGTCATACAAGCGCGTCCGCCCAGGCCGGGGCAATGGTTCACAGTTGCCAGTACTAGCCCGTTCGCCCGAGTGGCGGCGCGGCTCCCGGCCACCGGCGGCCTCGGCGATGGGGGTGGCGGATCCTGCTAACGTGCACGGAGTCGGGGATCGTCGGGGGACGTTACGGGGCGGGTCGGCCATGGCGGGCAGCACGGCGGGCGGTCAGCAGGGTGAGCGCACCGCGTTCGCCACGCACCTGCGCGCGGCCATCGCGACGAGCGGCCTGTCCCTCGACCGGATCCAGGCGCGGCTGCGCGCCCGCGGCGTCGTCGTCAGCGTCACCGCCCTCAGCTACTGGCAGTCAGGCAAGCGCCAGCCGGAGCGGCAGAGCTCGCTGTCGGCCGTGCGCACGCTGGAAGAAATCCTCGACGTGCCCGCCGGGTCGCTGCTCGGGCTGCTGCCCCCGCCCCGGCCCCGCGGCGGCGCGGGGAAGCGCCACGCGGGCGGCGAGCCGCTGACGTTCCCCCGCGAGGTCCTGCAGCCGCTGCTGGACAAGGTCGGCGCGCCGGACGCGCTGGAGCGCCAGCACCCGCTGAAGCTGGTGGGGCTGCACGACCTGTGCGAGATCGCCGCGGACGGCGGCCAGCGCGCGGTCACGGCGCGGGCGGTGTTCCAGGCGGGCGCGGACGGCCAGGACCGTTGGCTGCTCGTGTACACCCAGGACGACCCGGCGGCGGGCCCGCCGGACCTGCACGCGGTGCGCAACTGCCGGATCGGGCGCGCCGAAGCCGACGTCACGCACGGGCTCCTCGTCGCCGAGCTGGTGTTCGACCGGCCGATCGACCGGGGCGAGACGCACCTGATCGAGTACACGCTGACCAACGGCGGGCCGCCGTACCCGGAGTGCCGCAACACCTACTACCGCGAGTTCCGCCGCCCGGTGCGGGAGTACCTGCTGGAGGTCCGGTTCGCCCCGGCCGCGGCCCCGGACCGCTGCTGGCAGTACGCCCGCAACGGCACCACGGCCAGCCGCCGCCCCCTCAAACTCGACGGCGGTGACGGGGTGCACGCGGTGGCGCTGGACTTCGGACCGGGCGTCTTCGGCATCGACTGGGACTGACCCGCGCGCCAGGTGGCCAGCCGCAAGGGTCGCCGGCGCCACGCGGCTCGGAGGCGAGGCCAGCGCCTTCGGCCCCGGCGTCTTGGGCATCGGCTCACCCGAGGTGCGCGGCCGCCACGGTCGCCAGCTCCGTGCGGTTCGCGATGCCCAGCTTGGCGTACACGTGCGCGAGGTGCGTCTTCACCGTGCCGCGGCTGATGAACAGCTTGGCCCCGATCTCCGGGTTCGTGCAGCCCTCGGCCGCGAGCTTGACCACCTCCAGCTCCGTCGGCGTCAAGCTGCCCCAGCCGCTCGACGGGCGGCCGCGCGCGCCCCTCGTGCGGCGGACGTAGGCCACCACGTCGTCGAGGCTCATCGGCTCGTCCTCGGTGGTGAGCCCCGGGCCGGCCTGCTCCGGTCGCCGCGGGAAGCCCAGTTCCGCGCGGGCGCGGGAACACGAGACGAACACCCGCGCCGCGTCGGCTTCGCGGCCGGTGCGGGCCAGCAACGCCGTCAGCGCGTCCAGGCTGTCCAGGACACCCAGGCGGAGGCCGTGGTCCAGGCGCAGCGCCAGGGCCTCGTGGTGCAAATCGGCGGCCTGCTCCGGCCCGGCCAGGTAGCCCTGCTGGTCCAGCGCGTCGGCCAGCGCCGACCGCAGGCCCCAGCGGCGGGTCAGCTCGACCGCGGTGGCCAGCACGGCCGCGGCCTCGTCGGTCCGGCCCAGCGCGCGCAGCACGGCCCCGCGTTCGGCCAGCCCCTGCGACGCCAGGTACGTCCCGGGAACGGCCTCGCGGGCGAACCAGCGCTCGGCGTCGGCGAACTCGCCGCGCCGCCGGTGCAGCTCGCCCATCACCCCGGCCATGCCGGGCACGAAGACCTCGCCCGCGGTCTCGAGGAGCCGCAGGAACGGCGCCATCACGCGGAACCCCGCGTCGACGTCGCCGGCCAGGCAGTGCACCATCGCCAGCCGGCACAACGTCGTGTTGACGCGGTGGAAGTCGCCGAGCGGCGCGGCGACCTCGACGGCTTGCCCGGCCAGTTCCCGCGCCCGCGGCAGGTCCGCCGCCGCGAGCGCGCTCGCCGACAAGGCACTGAGGACCGTCGACGCGAGACCGCGGTCTCCCCGGCGAAGCAGCCCTTCGGCCGCCTCGGCGAGCAACGGCCCGGCTTCGTCGTGGCGGTCCCGCGCGTGCAGGACGATTCCCCGCAGCATCAACGCGCTGTCGCGGGCGAAGCCGTCGCTTCCCGCGGCCTGCTCGGCTTCGAGGGCGACGTCCCAGGCCGCGTCGAAGTCGGTGTACAGGTGCCCGAGCGCGGTCAGCGTCAGGCACCGCGCGCGCAGGCTCGCCTCGCCGAGTTCGGTGGCGATCTCCAAGCCCAGCCGTGCGGCTTCGAGGTCGAACGGTGCCGTCGTGTCCGCGATCAGTCCCATGCCGGTGAGCAGCCGGGCCTGCAGCGTCGACCGCTCGTCCGGGCGCCGGGCGACCGCGCGCTTCAGGTACCCGAGCCCCTCGTGGCCACGGCCGCGCAGGTTCCACAGCCACGCGACGGCGGCGGCGAGCCGGCGGCCCCGCGCCGGATCTTCCCGCGCCAGCCCCCATTCCAGGGCCGCGCGCAGGTTGTCGCACTCGGGTTCCATCCGCGCGCGCCACGCGTCCTTGTCGCGGTCGAGGTCCGGTTCGGCGGCTTCGGCGACGGCGAGGAAGTGGTCGAGGTGGCGGTCGCGGACGGCGTCGGTCTCGCCCGCTTCGGCCAGCCGGGCCGCCGCGTACTCGCGAAGCGTCTCCAGCAGCCGGTAACGGCCGTTTTCGGCCAGTACCAGGGACTTGTCGACCAGCCGGCCCAGCGCGGGCAGCACGGCCGGGCCGCCCGCCGCGTCGAGGGTGAACCCGCCGGCGAACACGGCGAGCCGGCGGAACACCGCGCGGTCCTCGTCGTCGAGCTGGTCGTGGCTCCACGCGATCGACGCCGCGAGGGTCTGCTGCCGCGCGGGCACCCCGCGCGAGCCGCGGGTGAGGAGGGCGAAGCGGTCGTCGAGACCGGCGTCGATCTGGTGCGGGGTAAGGGTTCCGAGCCACGCGGCGGCGAGCTCGACGGCCAGCGGGATGCCGTCGAGCCGGGTGCACACCGACCGGACGGCGGCCGCGCTCGAAGTGTCCAAAGTGAACAGTGGCCGGACCGCGCCCGCCCGTTCGACGAACAGCGCCACCGCCTCCTCGACGGCCAGCGGCGGCACCCGCCACACCGTCTCCCCCGGCACGCCGAGGGGTTCGCGGCTGGTCGCCAGCAGCGCGACCTCGGGACACGAGCGGAGCAGCTCGACCGCGAGGTCCGCGACGCCGTCGAGGACCTGCTCGCAGTTGTCGAGGCAGAGCAGGACACGCCGGTCGCGCAGGTGGGTCGCCACCGACCGGACGGCGCCGGCGTGCGGTTCGACGGGCACCCCGAGGGTCGCGGCGACCAGCTCGGCGGCTTCGGCGGGCTCGGCGTCGAGTCCGACCCACCACACCCCGTCGGGCCAGCGCCGGATCCCGGCGGCGGCGACCTGCGCCGCCAGCCGGGTCTTGCCGCTGCCGCCGGTCCCGGCCAGCGTGACGAGCTGTCCCCCGGCGAGCCGCTGCCCGAGTTCGGCGGCTTCGGTTCCGCGGCCGACGAAGCCGGTCAGCTGCACGGGGAGGTTGTTCGGGGTCGTGTCGAGCGAGCGCAGCGGGCCGGGGCGGCCGCCGAGCTGGAAGATCCGCTCGGGCCCGGTGAGGTCGGGCAGCCGGTGCACGCCGAGGTCGTGCAGCGGCTCGCCCGGCAGTTCGGCGGCGGCGCGCGCGGAGACGAGCGTGCGGCCGTCGGCCAGTTCGCGCAGGTGCCGGCAGCGCCGGACGGCGGGACCGGTGGGAGTGCCGTCTCCGCGGAGCAGCACTTCGCCGGTGTGGACGGCGGCGGGTCCGCCGGTCAGGGCCGCCAGCGCCGCCCCAGGCGTCGCGAAGACCGCCGGGGGTTCGTCGCCGGCGCACAGGATCGTGACCGTGCCCGCGGGCACCAGGTTCGTCTCGCTCATCGCCCGGCCAGTCTGCCAGCGAATCTCGGCCAGGTGGCAGATGTCCGCGCCCCCGCCGCCTGCGACCTTCGACCCGTGGACACGTTCGAAGACCTGCTGGCTCGCTGGCGCGACGCCGAAACCCGCGGCGACGGCGCCGCGTCGTTGCTGGCCGCCGACTTCCGCGGTGACGGCCCCGACGGGCTGGTGCTCGACCGCGACCACTGGCCCGGCCGGGCGCCGGCGGCGGCGTTCCGGTGGACCCGGCTGGAGGTGACCGCCGCCGTCGGGGTCGCGACCGGGCGGCGCGACGGTGCCGCCTGCACCGTCGTCGCCGCGTGCCGCGACGGACGTTGGCTGATCGTCAACGTCCAGCGAGGATCATGACAGTTTGTTGCGCAGCACCTTCCCGGTCGCGTTGCGGGGCAGCTCGTCCAGGAATTCGACGTCACGCGGCACCTTGTACCGCGCCAGGTTCGCCTTGACGTACTCGCGGACGCCGTCGACGTCGAGCTTGGAATCCTCCGTGCGCACGACGAACGCCTTGAGCCGCTGGCCGAACTCCGGGTCCTCGACGCCGATCACCGCGGCCTCGAGCACGTCTTCGCGCTCGACCAGCAGGTTCTCCACCTCGATCGGGAACACGTTCTCCCCGCCGGAGACGATCATCTCGTCGTCGCGGCCATCGATGAACAGGAGGCCGTCGTCGTCGAAGTGGCCGACGTCGCCGCTGGAGAGCAGCCCGTCGATGATCTCCTTGTGGCGGCCGTCGGTGTAGCCGCCGAAGCTGAGCCCGCTGCCCACGAACACCCGGCCGGTGACGTTCGGCTCGGTGATCTTCACGCCCTTCTCGTCGTAGAGCGCCACCTTGCAGCCGACCGGCGCGCGCCCGACGGTGCCCGGGGCCTTCGCCCAGTCCTCCGGTGTCGCGACCGTCGCCACGGCGACCTCGGTCGAGCCGTAGAGGTTGTGCACGACCGGGCCGAACGCCTCGTTGGCGCGGTTGCCGAGGTCCGGTGACAGCGCCGAGCCGGCGACGAAGATGATCCGCAGCGACGAGGTGTCGTACTTCTCCCGGACGTCCTTCGGCAGGTCGACGATGCGCTGCAGCATGGTCGGCACCAGCACGAGCGCGGTGCACTTGTGCTCGGCGACGCCGCGCAGCGCCTCCTCCGGCGTGAACTTGCGGCGCATCACCACCTTCGAACCCAGCGCGAAGGAGAGGATGAACTGCGAGAGGCCGGTGCCGTGGAACAGCGGCGCGCCCATGTACGTGGCTTCGTTGGAGCGCAGCGGGATCCGGTCGAGGAACTGCGCCGACGCCAGCGCCGAGGTGTGCGGGCGCGGGGCGCCCTTCGGCGTGCCGGTGGTGCCGCTGGTCAGCAGCACGAACCCGCCCGGCTTGGCCGGCGCGGGCCACGGCCGGTCGTCGGTGCTGGCGATGATCTCCGAGAGCACCGGGGTGTCCCGGTCGGTCAGGTCGGTGTCCGGGTCGACCCAGGCCAGGTACCGGTCGACGCCGGCCGGGATGGCGTCGAGCAGGCCGGTGAACTCCTGGTCGTAGACCAGCGCGGTGACGCCTTCCCGCTTCGCGACGTCGGCCAGTTGCGGCTTGGCGAACCCGGTGTTCATCAGCAGCAGCCGCACGCCGAGCTTGCCCGACGCGGCCATGGTGATCACCAGGCCGCGGTGGTCCCGGCAGAGCGCGGCGACGACCTGACCCGGCCGGATCCCACGCTCGGACCAGGCCCTGGCCAGCGCGTTGGACTGGTCGTCCAGCTGCTTGTAGGTCAGCGGGCCGAGTTCGTCGACGATGCCGACGGCGGTCGGGTCGCGGCGCGCGGAGATGTGGTTCGCGCCGGCGAACGGCCCGAACTTGCGGAGCGCGACCAGCGAG
Organism: Amycolatopsis sp. NPDC003865; assembly: GCF_053605345.1. Lineage (NCBI taxonomy): Bacteria > Bacillati > Actinomycetota > Actinomycetes > Pseudonocardiales > Pseudonocardiaceae > Amycolatopsis > Amycolatopsis sp. NPDC003865. The sequence continues at coordinate 67,609 of NZ_JBSGJA010000027.1, forward strand.
CGGACCCCCTCGTCGAGCCGGGGGAAGGGAACGAGTCCCGCCCGCCGCATCACGTCGACGCTGCGGGCCGTCTCGGCCACCTTGTCCGCCACCTGCGTGGCGAGCTCGACCAGGCTCATCCAGGCACCTCCGTTGCTGCTGGGGAAGCGAGCCCACGCCGACGGCGGGCGTACCGGCGGTATGGGGGCTACTGGACAGTAAACCAACGCGGCCGCGAGCGCACCAGCCGTGTGCGTGGTCCGGTTTTTGTCGGTGGTGCCCGGCATGATGTCTTCGTGCAGGTGATCGCCGGGCGGGAGGAGGACGGGAGCTTCACCGTGCAGTCGCCGTCGTCGACCGCGAACGGCCTGGACGAGGCCGGTTTCGCGGCCGTGGCGCGGGAGCTGGAGAGGTCGGTGCGGCCGCGCTGGGTGTTCCCGTCGGTGGAAGGCGTGTACCCGGTGCTCGTGGCGGCCGGGCTGCGGGTCGAGCGCTGCTACGACCTCGCGCTGGCCGAGGGGCTGCTGCTGGCGTACGAGGGCGCCGACGGGCAGCCGCGGAGCCTGCGCGCGGCCTGGGCCAGGGCGAACGGCGAGGAACCGCCACCGGACTCGGCGGCCGTCGAGTCGGCGCAGCCGACGCTGTTCGACACCAGGGTGCCGACGCTGCCCGACGGCGTGACGGTCGTCACGGCGGTCCGGCGCGTGCTCGCCGAGCAGGAGCGGCGGGTGGCCGCGGCCGAGCACCCGGACCGGCTGCGGCTGCTGCTCGCCGCGGAGTCGGCGAGCGCGCTGGCCGCGGCGGAGATGTCGGCCGACGGCCTGCCGTGGCGGGCCGACCTGCACGAGGAGCTGCTCGTCTCACGGCTGGGGCCGCGGGTGCGCCCCGGCGAGCGGCCGAAGGTGCTCGTCGAGCTGGCGGCGAAGATCAGCGAGGCGTTCGGCGGGCGGCCGGTCAACCCGGATTCCCCGCCGAGCGTGGTCCGGGCGCTGGCCAGGGCCGGCATCGAGGTTCCCGCGGCGCGGAAGTACCTGCTCCGCGGAATCGATCATCCCGCGGTCGGACCGTTGCTGGAGTACAAGGAGCTGTCCCGGCTGTACGCGGCGAACGGCTGGGCGTGGCTCGAGGAGTGGGTGCGCGACGGCCGGTTCCGCCCGCACTACGTCGTCGGCGGGGTGGTGTCCGGGCGCTGGGCCAGCCGCGGCGGCGGGGCGCTGCAAATCCCGAAGGTGCTGCGCACGTGCGTGCGCGCGGACCCGGGCTGGAAGCTGGTGGTGGCGGACGCGGCCCAGCTGGAGCCGCGGGTGCTGACGGCGCTGTCGGGCGACCGGCGGCTGGCCGACGTCGCGGCGGCGACGGACCTGTACGCGCGGCTCGGCGAGGCGTTGTTCTCGGGCGCCCGCTGGGTCCCGGCCGCCGACGACGACCGCGACGACCGGGCGCGCGCGAAGATCGCGATGCTGTCGGCGATGTACGGCGGCACGTCCGGCGAAGCGGGACCGCTGCTGGGCCTGCTGCGCCAGCGGTTCCCGGCGGCGGTGTCCTATGTGGAGCGTGCGGCCCAGGCCGGCGAGCGCGGCGAGCGGGTCCGGTCCCGCCTCGGCCGCACGTCACCGGCGCCGTCGGCGGCGTGGCGGGCGTTGACCGGCGGATTGGCATCGGACGAGGCGGGCGAGCTGAAGGCCCGCCGGGCGTCGCGGGGCTGGGGCCGGTTCACGCGCAACTTCGTGGTCCAGGCGAGCGCGGCCGACATGACGGCGGTGATGCTGGCGACGCTGCGCCGCCGGCTGCCCCCGCCGGCGCACCTGGTGTTCTTCCAGCACGACGAGGTCATCGTGCACACGCCGGCGGAGCTGGCACCGGAAGTGTCTTCCGCCATCACGGAGTCGGTGACGGAGGCCGCGAGAATGCTGTTCGGCCCGGCGTGCCCGGTCCGGTTCCCGATGCAGGTCGCGGTGGTGGACACCTACGCCGACGCGAAGTAGTCAGCTGTCGACCCGGATGTCCATCCGCACGGTGCCGCCGGGGTGGGTGCGGAACCACAGCTGCAGCTGGCCGCTGCTCGCCGTGCACCCGGCGTTGGCGAAATCGTCCGCGGCCGTCCGGTAGAGGACGACGGAACACTTGGCCAAGTACGTGTTCTCGTCCGGCCGCAGGACGTAGAAGGTCGCCGATCCGGAGCCCGGACCGCCGTCGTTGCGGAACACGGCGCTCATCGAGCACGACGTCGTCTGGCACGGCCCGTTCCACTGGGACGAGCGCACGTGGAACGCGGGCTCGGCCGGGGCGGTGGTCTCGGTGGTCGCCGTGGTCTCCGGGGCTTCGGTCGTCTCCTCGGTTGCCTCGGTGGTCGGCGTCGGCCACTCGGCGCTGGTCCGCGCCAGGAGCGGGACGGTCGTCGACGGCGGCGCGGCCGTGCTGCTGGTGGTGGTGAGGTCCTTCAACGGGTTGAACCCGGTCAGCGTGTTGACCGCCAGCAGGATCGCGCACAGCGCGCTGATCGAGCCGATGATGACGCCGAACTTCTTGTAGTCCGGTTCGTCGTCGGATTTCGGCGGCTTGTCCCCCTCGACGGCCATGGCCCGAGTCTACCGAGCGTCGTCAATCGACTGCGGCGGGAAAGAGGCCGTGCCGGTCCCCCGGCACGGCCCTTCCGCCTACGGGAACATCGCCAGCGTCTGCGTGCCGACGTCCTGGTTCGGCAGCGTCCGGCCCGGGTTGCCGCGGAAGTCCGTCCAGCACGGGTGCAGCCGGAAGTCCGCGCCCACCGCCGCCGCCGTGTAGTCGCCGATGAACACCCCCTGCAGCTCCTTGCCCGTCTCCGCGCCCGTTCCGACGAACTGGATCTGCGGGTTCGCCGTCTGCGTCGTGATCCTCCGGATCGGGGACAGGCCGTCGCCCCAGCCGGTCGCGTACGCGTAGTCCAGCCCGATGCCGTTCGGGTCGTACGCGCGCGTGTAGAACGTCACCGCGACCCGGCCCGCCAGTGCCGCGACCGCCGGGAACACCTCGTCGGCGCCCGAGCCGATCTTCACCGGCTTCGACCAGCCGTGCCGTCCGTCGGAGCCGCTCAGGAACGCGTCGCCGTTCGTCTTGACCGACTCGCCGTCGCGGTAGGTGCCGTTGCGGTCGTCGGCCCAGGTCACCCAGAGCCGGTCGGTCACGCGGTCGTAGGTCAGCTGCGGGAAGCTGTTGACGCGGAAGTTCTCGCCGGTCAGCGCGTTGTTGGCGACGTCTTCGTCGACCGGGAAGTCGAAGTCGAGCGCCACTTCGGCGTGCCGGAACGTCCGGCCGCCGTCGCGGGAGGTGGCCACGACCACCGCGTCGTGGTCGGCGGGCCGGTCGCACGCGGCCGTCGCGCACACCGACGTCTCGTAGGCGACCTGGAGCGTCCCGTCGCGGGTGACCACCGGGTTCGAGCCGCTGCCGTACGGCGTGATCCCGCCGTGGAACCCGGTCAGCGACGGCGAAATCCGGCGCATCGGCGACCACGTCCGCCCGAAGTCGCCCGACTTCGACAGCACGATCGGCGACTCGACGAAGGCCCCGGAAGCGTCGTAGGTGAACTGCGTCCAGGTCACGTAGACGTCGCCGGACACGGGGTCGGCGGCGATCCACTCCTTGTCGTTGAAGATGTTCGCCGGCGTCGGCGTACCGGCCGGCGTGACGCCGTCGAGGTGCAGGATCGCCGGGTCGCCGAAGCTGCGGCCGCCGTCGTGCGACACCGACACGGCGATGCCGCTGGCGAGCTGCTGCTCTTCGGGCACCGCCGCGCGGCTGAACACGAGCGTGGCGTAGTAGACGGTGTTGTGCGGCCCGAACGCGACCGCCGGGTCGCCGGCAGCGTCCATGTAGGACAGTGGCGCGGCCGCGCCGGTCGGGAAGTCGAGGTGCGGCAGCTGGACGTTCGCCCAGGTGCGGCCACCGTCGAACGACGTGTAGGCGAAGCCGCCGGAGTCGTTGCGGGCCTCACGGGTGTTGTAGAGCCGGTAGTCGTTCGACCCGGCGACGATGTTGCGCGGGTTTTCCGGGTTGACCGCGATGGTCGTCTCGTTCTGGGCGGTGCTGCACCCGGTCTGGCTGCCGGTGGGCACGATCGTGTCGCCGTCGATGACGTCGGTGTTCGGCGCGAGCGGCCGGTAGGGGTTCGGCTTGCCGATGTAGGTCTGGCAGAGCGCGGACAGCGCGGGATCGTCGCCGTCCTCCTCTTCATCCTCGGCGAACCGCTCCTTGAGCAGCGGGTTGGGCACGTCGTGCCGTGGCTCCCCGGCGATCTTGTGCTTGCCGTGGAGTGGATCCACGGGCTGCGGCGGGCCCCCGGCGGCGTGCGCGGCCGGCGCGAGCACGACGGCGAGCGGCAGGAGCAGCGCGGTGACGGCGGCGGCGATTCTTCGCCTGGCGGACGAAACACCCAAGGACATCGGAAGGTCCTTTCCCAGGAGGGGCTTCAGCCGGTCCAGGCTTGACCCCCGTCCGGCCCCGGTCAACCGACGGAAGTCCGGATCCGGACATCCGGGTTCTTCGGTAATTTGGCACGATGATCGACTACGGCCTCGACCTGTCCGCGGTGGAACACGACCGCGCGCTGCCCGACCTGGTGGCCGAAGGCGGCGAACTCGACACCCTCGTCCGGACGCCGGAGGCCTTCGACGCCACTCCGAAGGACCCCGACGCCGCCGCGGGAGCCGCGCTCCCGCGCGCGGAGCTGCTGGACCGCTGGCCCGGAAGTGGCTGGAGGTCGCCCGGGTCTTCCGCTAGGCCAGCGCGTCGTCGATGGCCTTCGTGATCCGCTTCAGCGACACCGGGTGCGCCGTGCCGAGGGTCTGGGCGAAGAACGACACCCGCAGCTCCTCGATCATCCACCGCACCTCGTTCAACGCCGGTGACGACGTCCCCGGCGGCAGCGACGCCACCGCGTCGGCGTACTCGGCCTGGATCCACGCGATGTCCGCCGTCCGCTGCAGGTCGCGCGTCGGCTCCGAAGCCAGCTTCTCCAGCCGCCGCGAAATCCCCTGCAGGTACCGCACGACGTGACGCAGTCGCGAAGCACCCGTCGCCGTCACGAAACCCGGGTACACCAGGCCGGCCAGCTGGGTGCGGATATCGGCCAGTGACTCCGCCGGACCGCGAGCCGACGGTAGCGCCACCTCGACGTCGTTCGCCGCGCGGAGGATCTTCTCCACGTCCGTCAGGACCGCGAGGACCTCCGGGTGCAGACCCGCCCGGACCTTCTCCAGCAGCACCTTGAAGCCGGTCTCGTCGAACACCGGGCCGCCACCGGCGATCATCAGGGCGTCCACCGCGCAGTCGACGCAGTCCTCGAGCAACGCCGCCACACTGCCGTGCGGGTTGCGGTTGAGCACCAGCTTCGAGGAGTTGGACAGCGACCGCGTGATGAACTTCATCGGCGAGTTCAGGTTCAGCCGCAGCATCCGCCGCGTGCCCGCCCACATCGCGTGCTCCTGCTGGCCGGGGGTGTCCAGCAGCCGCACCGCCACCGACGCTCCCTCGTCGACCAGCGCCGGGTACGCCTTGACGTCGTGGCCGCGCTGCGTCGATTCGAACACCTTCGGCAGCGCACCGAACGACGGCTTGGTCAGCCCGGCCTTTTCGAGGCTGTTGGCCGCCTTGGAGATCGTCGCCCGGACCTTCGGGGCCAGCCGGCGCTGCAGCTCTTCGATGTCCTTGCCTTCGGCGACGCGCTTGCCGCGCTCGTCGACCACCCGGAAGGTCATCTTCAGGTGCTCCGGCACCGAGGAAAGGTCCCAGTCCGCGTACGGAACCGTGACCCCGCGCAAGGAACGCAGCTCGCGGCCGAGCACCTCCAGCAGCGGACCGTCCGAAGGCGACACTCGCGAAAGGACGTCCCGGGCCGTGTCCGGCGCCGGGACGAAGTTGCGGCGCAAGGCTTTCGGCAGCGACTTGATCAGCTGCGTCACCAGCTCCGCGCGCAGGCCCGGCACCTGCCAGTCGAAGCCGTCCGGTGTCACCTGGTTCAGCACCGGCAGCGGGACGTGCACGGTGACGCCGTCGGCGTCCGCGCCCGGCTCGAACTGGTAGGTCAGCGGGAAGACCTGAGTGCCCTGGGTCCACGAGTCCGGGTAGTCGCCCTCGCGGACGCCGCCCGCGGTCTCGTTGATCAGCATGGACTTCTCGAACGAGAGCAGGTCCGGCTGCTCGTGGCGGGCCTTCTTCCACCAGGTGTCGAAGTGGCGCACCGAGACGACGTCGGCCGGGACGCGGGCGTCGTAGAACTCGTACAGCGTCTGGTCGTCGACGAGGATGTCGCGCCGCCGCGCCCGGTTCTCGAGGTCCTCGACCTCTTCCAGGAGCGCGCGGTTCTCGGCGAAGAAGTGGTGGCGCGTCTGCCAGTCGCCCTCGACGAGCGCGTGCCGGATGAACAGCGCGCGCGACATCTCGGGGTCGATCCGGCCGTAGTTGACCCGGCGGTCGGCGATCAGCGGGACGCCGTACAGCGTGACGCGTTCGGTCGCCATCACCGCGCCCTGCTTGCGTTCCCAGTGCGGCTCGGAATACGACCGCTTCACGACGTGCTGGGCCAGCGGCTCGACCCATTCCGGCTCGATGCGCGCGTTCACCCGCGCCCAGAGCCGGGACGTCTCGACCAGTTCGGCCGACATCACCCAGCGCGGCTGCTTCTTGAACAGCGCCGAGCCCGGGAAGACGCCGAACCGGGCCCCGCGCGCGCCCAGGTAGTCGCCCTTCGCCGGGTCCTTGAGGCCGATGTGCGACAGCAGGCCGGCGATCAGCGACGTGTGCACGCGCTGCGGGTCCACCGGGGTCGTGTTCGTGTTCAGGGAGATGCCGAGCGGCTTGGCCAGCTGGCGCAGCTGGCTGAAGATGTCCTGCCATTCGCGCAGCCGCAGGTAGTTCAGGTACTCGGTGCGGCACATGCGCCGGAACTGGTTGCCGGACAACGCCTTCTGCTGCTCGGCGACGTACTCCCAGAGGTTGAGGTAGGCGAGGAAGTCCGACGTCGGGTCGGCGAAGCGCGCGTGCTGGGCGTCGGCCGCCTGCTGCTTCTCCGCCGGCCGCTCGCGCGGGTCCTGGATGGACAGCGCCGCCGCGATGATCATGACCTCGCGGACGCAGCCGTTCTTCGCCGCCTCCAGCACCATCCGGCCCATCCGGGGGTCGACCGGCAGCTGCGCGAGCTTGCGGCCGATGTCGGTCAGGCTGCGGTCGGACCCGGTGCTGGAGAACGCGCCCAGCTCCTGCAGCAGCCCGATGCCGTCGGTGACCTGGCGGCGGTCCGGCGGCTCGACGAACGGGAACGCCGCGATGTCGCCGAGGCCGAGCGAGGTCATCTGCAGGATGACCGACGCGAGGTTGGTCCGCAGGATCTCGGGGTCGGTGAACTCGGGCCGGCTCTCGAAGTCCTCTTCGGAATAGAGCCGGATGCAGATGCCGTCCGAGGTCCGGCCGCAGCGGCCCTTGCGCTGGTTCGCCGACGCCTGCGACACCGGCTCGATCGGCAGCCGCTGCACCTTGGTGCGGTGGCTGTAGCGCGAGATGCGCGCGGTGCCCGGGTCGACGACGTACTTGATGCCCGGCACGGTCAGCGACGTCTCGGCGACGTTCGTCGCGAGCACCACCCGGCGGCCGGTGTGGGACTGGAAGATGCGCTGCTGCTCGGCCGACGACAGCCGCGCGTACAGCGGCAGGACCTCGGTGTTGCGGAGGTTCGCGCGGTTGAGCACGTCGGCGGTGTCGCGGATCTCGCGTTCGCCGGAGAGGAACACGAGGATGTCGCCCGGGCCCTCGGCGCACAGCTCCTCGACGGCCTCGAGGATGCCCTGGGTCTGGTCGCGCTCGTCGTCGCCCTCGGGGTCGTCCGGGTCGACCAGCGGCCGGTAGCGCGTCTCGACCGGGTACGTCCGGCCGGAGACCTCGACGATCGGCGCGTCGTCGAAGTGCTTCGAGAAGCGCTCGGGGTCGATGGTCGCCGAGGTGATGACGACCTTGAGGTCGGGGCGGCGCGGCAGCAGCTGCTTGAGGTAGCCGAGGATGAAGTCGATGTTGAGGCTGCGCTCGTGGGCCTCGTCGATGATCAGCGTGTCGTACTGGCGCAGCGACCGGTCGGTCTGGATCTCGGCCAGCAGGATGCCGTCGGTCATCAGCTTGACCAGGGTGTCCTGCCCGGACTGGTCGGTGAACCGCACCTTGTAGCCGACGGCGTCGCCGAGCTCGGTCTTGAGTTCGCCGGCGATCCGGTCGGCGACCGTGCGCGCGGCCAGCCGGCGCGGCTGGGTGTGCCCGATCTGGCCGCGGATGCCGCGGCCGAGCTCGAGGCAGATCTTCGGCAGCTGGGTGGTCTTGCCCGAGCCGGTCTCCCCCGCGACGATCACGACCTGGTGCTTCTCGATCGCGGCGCCGATCTCGTCCTTGAGCCTGCTGACCGGCAGCTCTTCGGGGTAGTCGATCTTGGGCACGCTCTCGCGGCGCGACTGGATCCGCAGCTCGGCCTTGTCGATGTCGGCGGCGATCTGCGCGAGGGCGGCGTCGCGGTTGCGAGCCTTGCGGGCACCGTCGAGCCGCCGGCGCAGCCGGTGCTCGTCGCGCGGCATCAGCTCGGGCAGGCGCGCACGCAGCGCTTCGAAGGGGGATGGCGTGGACATGCTTGGACCAAGGATAGCCGTGCGTGACGAACCCGGCCTCCGAATATCCCCGCCGCGTGACCGGGCCCACCCGACGAGCGCCCCAAGGCGACATTGGGGCGCTCGGGGCGTGGTCAGCCCTGCTGGTTCGGGTACTGCTGCTGCGGGGCCTGCGGCTGCCCCTGGAACTGCTGCGGCTGGCCCGGGAACTGCTGGCCGGGCGCCGGCGGCTGCTGGGCGAACTGCTGCTGCGGCTGCGGGGCGGACTTCGTGCGGCTGATCGCCACCGAACCGCCGATCAGCACGAGGCCGAGGACGCCCAGCCCGATGCCGAACGTCGGCTGCATGTCGCTGGCCCAGGACAGCAGCCGGAACTCCATGTCGAACTGCTCGAGCACGAGCGAGCCGAAGCCGAGGACGGCGAACAGGATGCCGATGCGCATCATGACGGAAGACACGGGAAACCCCCAACGGGAAAGGGAAACAGGAGCCGGCCGCCCCGACGGCCCGCAATGGGACTCGAACAGTAGCCGCCGGTTCCCGACCTGTCCCGGGATTTCCCGATTCGTTACCTCACGTGCGCTGGAGCGAGTCCGGGCCCAGGTCGGCGAGGGTGCGGTGGCCGGAAAGTCCCATGGTCAGGTCGAAGTCCGCCAGCAGGCTCCGCAGCACGTGACGCACGCCGTCCTCGCCCGCGTGCGCCAGGCCGTACACCCACGGGCGGCCCACCAGCACCGCCCGCGCACCGAGCGCGATCGCCTTGAGCACGTCCGCGCCCGTGCGCACGCCGGAGTCGAACAGCACCTCCATGCGGTCGCCCACCGCCGCGACGATGCCCGGCAGCGCTTCCAGCGCCCCGATCGCGCCGTCGACCTGGCGGCCGCCGTGGTTGGAGACGACGACACCGTCCATCCCGGCCTCCGCCGCGCGGCGCGCGTCCGCGACGTGCTGGATGCCCTTGAGCACGATCGGGCCGTCCCAGTGCTCGCGCAGGAACGGCAGCTGGTCCCACGTCCGGTCGGTGCCGGTGATCATGCCGATCCACGTCAGGATCGCCGTACCGCGGTCCTCCTCGGGAGTCTTCGCCAGCCGGGAGAGGAACACCGGGTCGGTGAACGGGACGGCCAGGCCCTCCCCCTGCAGGAACGGCAGGTACGACTGGTCCAGATCGGACGGTCGCCAGGCCAGCGTCCACGTGTCGAGCGTGACGACCAGCGCCGTGTAGCCGGCCGCCTTCGCGCGGGCCAGCAGGCTCGCGCAGACGTCCGGGTCGCCCGGCCAGTACAGCTGGAACCAGCGCGGGCCGTCGCCGTTGGCCGCGGCGGCGTCCTCGATGCCGGTCGAGGACGCCGTGGAGAGGATGAACGGCAGCCCCACCGAGGCGGCCGCGCGGGCGGTCGCCGATTCGGCGTCCGGGTGGACGATCGACTGGACGCCGACAGGCGCGACGGCCACCGGCGCGGCCAGCCGGGTGCCGAGCACCGTGGTCGAGAGGTCGCGGTCGGTCGCGCCGGTCAGCATCCGCGGCACGACGCGCCAGCGGTCGAACGCTTCGCGGTTCGCGCGCGCGGTCGCGCCCGAGCCCGCCGACCCCGCGACGTAGGAGAAGGGGCCGGGCGCCATGACCTCGCGGGCCGAGTCCTCCAGCCGGGTCGCGTCGGTCGAGCACGGCGGCAGCTGCCCACCGAGTCCCTGCAGGTAGAGCTCGTTCTGGTAGCTGCCGAAGCGTTCGGTCACGGCTTCCTCCTCGCGTTCGAGGGGGCACTGTACCCGCCGGTAACGGGGTCAGGCCGGGGCGCGCCACATCGGTTGCACCGGCGGCCCGCCGGGTGGCCGGAACGCGGGCCCGTGGTCCCGGAACCCCAGCCGGCGGTAGAGCCGCGTGCTGTCCGGCGAGCTGGCCTCGAGGTAGGTGGGCACGCCCTCGGCGTCGTAGCGGGCCAGGCCGTGGCCCAGCAGCCGCGCGCCGAGGCCCCGGCGCCGGCGGCCGGGCAGCACGCCGATGAACTGCGCGTGCCAGTGCCGCTCCGCGGGTTCGCGGTCCGCCATCATGCCGAGCAGGACCGCCAGCCGGTCCTGCTCCGCCGGGTCGAGGCCCGCGACCGGCTCGTCGTCGCCCGCGCCCGGCGGCAGCCAGATCACCGCCGCCGAATGGTCGTCGGTGACGTCCACGCCGCCCGCGGCGAACCCCGCCTGGATCAGATCGCGGAAGAACGCCGGGTGCGAGACGGCCCGGCGCCGTTCGTCGCCGGGGAACACCCAGCGGCTCACCGGGTCGTCCTGGAACGCGGCGACCAGGATGGCGAGCACCGCCTCCAGCTCGGCCGGTTCCGCGGCGCGGACGTCGCTCACCGCGCCGCCACGAGTTCGTCCTCGCGCAGCGGGCCGCCGATCGCCGCGTAGCTCTCCGGCCGCCGGGTGCGCAGCGCCTCGGCTCGCAGGAAGCCGGCCAGGCCGGCGAGCACCAGCAGCCCCGGCAGGCCCCAGCGCAGCCACGGGATCGAGCCCGCCGGCCCGAGCAGGACGTCGAAGTTGACGACGATCAGCACCAGGACCCCGGTCAGCGTCACCGCCGCGAGCGCGGGCGCGCCCGCGCGCCGCCACCACGTCTCCCGGCCGGGGTGGCGGCGGAAGAAACCGACGACCGAAAGCGAGACCGCGACCATGATGATCGTGACGCCGGTCGACGCGGTCACCCCGGTCCCGGCGAACAGGTCGGTGAACGGGTCGCGGCCGGCCAGCGCGAACACCGCGACGACGACCAGGCCGATCGTGGTCTGGACCAGCGAGCCGCCGATCGGCGCGCCGGTGCGCTTGCTGGTGCGGCTGAGCCCGTCCGGCAGCAGCCCTTCCCGGCCCAGCGCGAAGAAGTACCGCGCGACGGCGTTGTGGAGGCTCAGCAGCGCGGCGCACTGGCTGGTCAGGAAGAGCACGTACGCGGTGCCGGCGAAGGCCGGGCCCAGGTACTGCCCGCCGAGGCCGAACAGCAGGCCGGGTCCTTCGGCCGCGGCCCGCTCGGCGATGTGGTCCGGACCGGTCGCGACCGCCAGCCCGAGCGAGGAGGTGATGTACAGCGCGGCGGTCAGCCCGATCGCGATGTAGGTCGCGCGGCCGACGGTCCGGCGCGGGTCGCGGCACTCCTCGCCGTAGGTGGCAGCGCCCTCGAAGCCGACGAAAACCGCGATGGAGAAAGCGAAAACCGCGCCGACGCCCGCCGTGAACAGGCTCGACGGCTCGAGTGGCGTCAGCGCGTTTCCCGCGGGGTGGCCGAACATCGCGACGTCGAGGACGACGAGGACGGCGACTTCGAGGCCGAGCGCGATGCCGAGCACCTTCGCGTTGAGGTCGATCCGCAGCACGCCGCCGGCGCCGACGACCAGCACCATCAGCAGCGCGACCGGCCACCACGGCAGGTCCGTCCCGAAGGTCGTGTTCAGCCAGGTGGAAACCGACAGCCCGAAGAGGCCGAAGACGCCGGTCTGGATGGCGCTGTAGGCGAGCACAGTCACGTAGGCGACGGCGGTGCCCGCGGAGCGCCCGATCCCGTGCGCCACATAGGGGTAGAACGCGCCGGCGTTCGTGACGTACCGGCTCATGGCGGCGTACCCGACGCCGAACAGCGCGAGCACCGGGGCCAGCAGCACGAACGACAGCGGCACGCCGACGCTGCCGGTGACCGCGTACGTCGCCGAGACGCCGCCGGCGATCGCGTACAGCGGACCGGCCGCCGCGACGACGAAGAAGACGATCTGGACGGCGCCGAGCCGCCTGGTGCCGAGGCCGCGCCCCGGCGTCCGGTTTCCCATGGACCTTTCCCCGCCTAGGTGATCTTGGTCGGCGGCGACCCAGAGTAGGGGTAAGCAGGGTGCGACGGTACGTCCGTTCGGGGCAAACCGTTACGGGTACCGAAAGCGCCGTGAAGCCGGACCGCTATCTTCGGCATCCTCACCGCGACCGCCCAGGGGGCCGTTTTCCGTCATGCGCCGGCTCACTTTGGTGGATTCGTTCTTCTTCCTCGGCCACGACGAGTTCACCGGCCGCCCGGTGCTCAGCCGGACGTCGCTGGGGATCGGGCTGGCCGGCGCGGCGTTGTGCGACTTGCTGTTCACCGACCGGGTCACGGTCGAGGACCGCAGGGTGCGCGCGATCGCCACGCGGCCTCCGGGCATTCCGACCGCCGATCACGTGTTTTCCGAAATCGTTTCGGAAACGGGGACGTACCGCGTCCGCGAGTGGGTGGATCACCTGCGCGCGGAACTGCCGTCGATCGCCGCGGACAATCTGGTCGCGCTCGGCCTGGTCCGGCGGACGCCGGCGCTGGTGCGCCGGTTCCGCTACCCGCCGGCGGACCTGCTGGTGTCGACGGCGGCGCGCAGCAAGGCCCGGGCGGCGGTGTTCGGCATCGACCGGCCCGACCCGCACGCGGCGTGCCTCGCGCTGCTGGCGTGGACCGCGGGCGTCGACGACCTGTGCGAGCCGGAGCTGGACCGGGCGCGGGTCCGGGCGTGGATGGAGGACACGCACCACGCGATGCCGCGCCGGATCGCGGACGTGATCGCGGGGGTGGCCGCGGTGGCGGCGGCCGTCGTGTACACCGGGGACCGGAGGTAGCGGCCTGCCATACCCGGCACCCTTCCGTACTCGCGGGTAACCTGAGGCGCGTCCGCCGTCGACGTCCCCTGGAGCAGACATGCGCGCGCACGACGTGGTCCTGTTCGGTGCCACCGGGTTCACCGGGGGCCTCACCGCCGAATACCTCGCCCGGCACGCGCCCGCCGACCTGCGCTGGGCCCTCGCCGGGCGCAACCTCGGCAAGCTCGAGGCCGTCCGGGCGAAGCTGGCGGCCATCGACGACCGCTTCGCCACTCTCGACCTGCTCGTCGCCGATTCCGGCGAACCCGCCTCACTCCGGGCCGTCGCCGAGTCCGCCAAGGTCGTCATCACCACCGTCGGCCCCTACCTCACCCAGGGCGAGCCCCTGGTGACCGCCTGCGCCGCGGCCGGGACCGACTACGTCGACCTCACCGGCGAACCCGAGTTCGTCGACCGCATGTACCTCGCGCACGACCGGCGAGCCCGCGAAACCGGTGCGCGGCTGATCCACGCGTGCGGGTTCGACTCCATCCCGCACGACCTCGGCGCCTACTTCACCGTCAAGCAGCTGCCCGAAGGCGTGCCGCTCGAGGTCGCCGGCTACGTCCGGGCCAGCGGGATGCCCTCGGGCGGCACGTTCCTCAGCGCGCTGACCATCATGTCCCGCCTGCCGGCCGGCGCGCGGGTCGCGAAGGAACGCGCGGCCGCCGAGCCGCGGCCCGCCGGACGCTTCACCCGCGCCCCGCTCGGCCGCCCGCACCGGGTCGCCGACGCCGGCTGGTGGGCGGTGCCGCTGCCGACCATCGACCCCGAGGTCGTCCGCCGGTCGGCCGCCGCGTCGGAGCGCTACGGACCGGACTTCACCTACCGGCACTTCGCCGCCGTCAGGCACCTTCCCGTGCTCGCGGGCGGCGTGCTCGGCGCCGGCGCGCTGCTCGCCGCGGCGCAGGTCCCGCCCGCGCGCCGCGGGCTCTCCCGGCTGCTGGCACCCGGCAACGGCCCCAGCCCGGAACGCCGGGCGCGGTCGTGGTTTTCGGTGCGGTTCATCGGCGAGGGCGGCGGCGAGCGCGTCGTCACCGAAGTGTCCGGCGGCGACCCCGGATACGACGAAACGGCGAAGATGCTCGCGGAATCGGCGTTGTGCCTCGCGACCGACACCCTCCCGGAAACGGCGGGCCAGGTGACGACGGCGACCGCGATGGGCGACGCCCTCATCGACCGGCTCACCAAGGCGGGACTGCGCTTCGCCACCCTGTGATTTCACGCTTTCACACCACCGCGGCGTGAAAGTTTGCCGCTGTGATGAATCTTCTGCCGCTCCCGCACCGCGATTAGCGTCGATCGGGTTCTCCCTTCCCCCATCACGTTTTCGCAAGGAGCGTCATGAGATTGCCCCAACGGTTCGCCGCGCTCGGCGGGGCGACGGCGGCGGGCATGGTGGTGGTCGGCATCGCCGTCGCCGCGCCCGCGCAGCCCGTCCCCGAACCCCCGCCGTCGGCCGCGCAGGCCCAAGCCAACGCCACCAGTGCGGCGGCCGGCCTGATCAACGCCCGGCCTGCCGCCCTCCACGCCGGCAAGCACGACGAGTTCGTCCGGCGGGACGTGCGGTCGGCGGCCGGCCTGTCGTACGTCGTGTACGACCGCACGTACGACGGCCTGCCCGTGATCGGCGGCGACCTCGTCATCGCCACCGACTCCGCCGGCACCGTCAAGACCACCTCCGTGGCGCAGCAGGAGGCCCTCGGCGACCTCGACGTCCACGGCGCGAAGCTCACCGCCTCGCAAGCCGAAGCCGTGGCGCGCCGGCAGGTCCGCGGGCCGAAGAGCCTGCCGGGCGGGAGGCTCGTCGTCGTCGCCGACGGCGCCGGGCGGCTCGCCTACGAAAGCGCCGTCGAAGGCACCGACGAACACGGCGAGCCGAGCAGCCTGAGCGTCTACGTCGACGCCGTGGACGGGCGCGTGCTGCGGACCGTCCAACACGTCGCCGCGGGCACCGGCACGGGCAAGTGGAACGGCCCGTCACTTCCGTTGAACACGACGAAGTCCGGCAGCACGTACTCGATGGCCGACCCGAACACGCCGAACCTCGACTGCCGCGACTACAGCAGCGACTCCGTCCTCACCGGACCGGACGACAGCTGGGGCAACGGCACCGGCACGAACATCGAGACCGGCTGCGCGGACGCGTTGTTCGTCGCGCAGACCGAGAAGAAGATGCTCTCGGAATGGGTGGGCCGCAACGGGTTCACCGGCAACGGCGGCGCGTGGAAGATCCGCGTCGGCCTCGACGACGAGAACGCGTACTACTACAACTCGCGGCCGGCGTACGTGAACCTCGGCCACAACCCGAGCGGCGAGTGGGTCGGCTCGCTCGACATCCTCGGTCACGAGATGGGCCACGGCATCGACGACTACTCCGGGTCCGGCGGCTTCTCGGGCGGCGGCACGCAGGAGTTCATCGCGGACACCTTCGGGACGGCGACCGAGTTCTACGCGAACGAGCCGTCGCAGTACGACCCGCCGGACTACGCGATCGGCGAGGAGGTCAACCTGGTCGGCACCGGCGCGATCCGGTACATGTACGACCCGTCGAAGGTGGGCGACCCGAGCTGCTACTCCAGCTCGACGCCGAACGCGGAAGTGCACAAGGCGGCCGGGCCCGGCGACCACTGGTTCTACCTGCTCGCCGAGGGCAGCAACCCGACGAACGGGCAACCGACCAGCTCGACCTGCAACAGCAGCACGGTGGCCGGCATCGGCATCCGCAAGGCGATCAACATCATGCACGGCGCAGTGCAGCTGAAAACGTCCGGCAGCAGCTACCTGCGCTACCGGACGTGGACGCTGCAGGCGGCGAAGAACCTGTACCCGGACAGCTGCGCCGAGTTCGACGCCGTGAAGGCGGCGTGGAACGCGGTGAGCGTCCCGGCGCAGTCCGGTGACCCGACGTGCACCGGCACCCCGCCGACCACGACCACGCCCCCGACCACCACGCCGCCGACCACCACGACTCCCCCGGGCGGGTGCAGTGGCCAGCTGGTGCAGAACCCGGGCTTCGAGTCCGGCAAGGCGTCGTGGACCGACCCGAACACCACCATCGGCCAGTGGGGCAGCCAGGCGCCGGCGCGCTCGGGCAGCTACGACTCCTGGCTCGGCGGGTGGGGCTCGGCGCACACCGACACGCTCACGCAGTCCGTCACGATCCCCGCGAACTGCCGGGCGAGCCTGACGTTCTGGCTGCGCGTGTGGACGGCCGAGACCGAGAACGTCGCCTACGACAAGCTCGTCGTGTCCGCCGGTTCGGCGACGCTGGCGACGTACTCGAACCTCGACCGCAACTCCGCCTACGTCCAGAAGACGCTCGACCTGTCACCGTACGCGGGCCAGACGGTCACGCTGAAGTTCGCCGGGACGGAGGACCAGTCGCTGCAGACGTCGTTCGCCGTGGACGACACCGGTGTCACCGTGAGCTGACCCCCGCGAGGCCTGCCACCTACTTTGGTGGCAGGCCTCGTTGCGTCCGGTGCGTCCGGTATTCATGCTTACCCGGATGGAGGCGTTATCAGCGTCGGCCCCGTTCGCCGAGGCCTTCGACCTGGCGATCCGGCAGCGAGGCCTGAGCTTGGAGGCCCTGCAGCGACGGATGGCGATCCGGGGCGCCCAGGTCAGCCTGGCCACGCTGAGCTACTGGCGCCGGGGCCGGCGCCATCCGGAGGGGGCGCGCTCGCTGCACGCGGTGGGCGTCGCGGAGGGGTGTCTCGGCCTGCCCGCGGCCGCGCTGACCAGCCTGGTCGCGCGGCCCCGGGTGCGCCGGGCGGAGCCGTGGCCGGGCGGGGTCAGCCTGGCCAGCGCGCTGGGTTCCGAGCCGACGGAACTGGCATCGTGCGACGGCATCGACCTCGACGGCAACGCGCGGCTGGCGCTGGCGTCGGTGCACCAGCGGGCGACGCTGGGCGCGGACCGCACCGAGCGGTCGGTGCGCACGGAGCTGGTGGTGACCAGCCGCGAGGACGGCGTCGACCGCTGGGTGTCGTTCTTCCGCCCCCAGACCGGCGGCGGTCACCAGCCGGTGCTGCGCTCGGCGCGCTGCTGCCGCCCGGGCCGCGTCCGGCGCGACGCCGCGTCCGAGCTGGTGGCGCTGGAGCTGCGGTTCGACTACCCGCTGCGGGCGGGCGAGACGTACGTGTTCGACTTCGAGTTCGCTTACGACGGCACGCCGCCGGAGACGAGCTACCTGCAGTTCGGGGTGCGGGCGCCGGCGCGGCAGATCGTGCTGCAGGCGTGCTTCGACCCGGCGGCGGTGCCGGTGCGCTGCTACCGGTACGACGGGGACGCCTCCGCCGAGCGGCCCGAGTTGCCGGTGGGGCCGAGCTACACGAGCCACATCGCGGTGCTGGACGCCCGGCCCGGCGTCTACGGCCTGTGCTGGGAGTGGGACTGACCCACTTGCGCCGAGACCCGCCGGACGTAGGCGGCACGGGCCTCGGGGTCGAGTTCGCGCAGTGCCCGGTCGTCGCCGATCAGGCCGCGCGCCCAGGCCATCACCGGCTCGGGTGTCACCGCGGCCAGCAGGTCCCAGCCGGCGAGCCAGCGCGGGACCGGCGTCTCGGCGCGGCGGGTCCGCAGGGTGCCGGCGATCGCGCGGGCGACGTCCTCCGGGTCCACTGTGGGCAGTGCGCCGCCCAGCCGGACCCCGGAGGCCAGCTCGGTGCGCACCGCGCTCGGCAGCACCGCGCTGACGCTGATCCCGGTCGCCGCGTACTCGCGCCGCACCGCCGCCGTGAGGCCGACCGCGGCGAACTTGCTGGCGTTGTACACGGCCATGCCGGGCAGCGGGATCTTCCCGGCCATGGAGGCGACGTTCACGACGTGGCCCCGCCCGCGCGCGATCATCCCCGGCAGCACCGAGCGCAACCCGTGGACCAGCCCCCGCACATTGACGTCCAGGGTCGTGCGGCCGACCTCGTCCGGTTCTTCGAGGAAGTCGCCCAGCGGCATCACGCCCGCGTTGTTGACCAGGACGTCGATCCGCCCGAACCGCTCGGTGACCGCCGCCGTGAACGCGTCGAACGACTCCCGGTTCGTGACGTCCAGCGGGAACGACGGCACGTCCGTGACCGCGTCGAGGTCGCCGACGCAGACGGTGGCCCCGCGCGCCGCGAACTCCGCCGCGGTCGCGCGGCCGATCCCCCGTGCGCCGCCGGTGATCGCGACCACCGCGTCCCGGACCTCAATCGCCGGATACCGCATGGGCCCTCCCGATTTCGTAGTCCGCCTCGTCGAACGCCCCCACCTGCGACCGCAGCCGCCCGGTGGAGAACGGCCAGCTGAAGCTGTTGCGCCCGTTGACATCCGTGTAGTAGCTGGAGCAGCCACCGGACTGGTACACCGTTCCCGGCAGCGCGGCCTGGACCTCCGCGTTGAACGCCGCCTGCGCCTCCGGGCGGACCGACAGGACCGTCCCCTCCGCACCCAGCGTCCGGGTCACCGCCGCCACCGTGTGCCGCAGCTGGGCCTCCAGGATCGTGAACGCCGACGAGTGCCCGGTCCCCAGGCTCGGGCCCAGCAGCAGGAACAGGTTCGGGAACCCCGCCACCGTCGTTCCCGCGTACGCCTGCGGGCTGCCCTTCCAGTGGTCGTCCAGGCTGCGGCCGTCGCCGTCGAACACGCGGGACGACACCGGCATGTCGAGGATGTGGAAGCCCGTGCCGAAGATGATCGCGTCGACGTCGGCGGAAGAACCGTCCGCGCCGAGCACCCGGCTGCCCGAGATCGAACGCACCGCCGTCGGGTGAACGTCCACATGGGACCGGGTCAGTGACCGGTAGTACGTGTTGGACATCAACAGCCGCTTGCAGCCGAGCGTGTAGTCCGGCGTCAACGCCCGGCGCAACGCGGGGTCCCGCACCGCCAGCCGCAAGTGCGCGAGCCCGATCTTCTGCACCTGCCGCAGCAGCCACGGGTGCCGGAACCCGAAGCCGAGCGTCTCCATCGCCCCGTACTCCGCGCCACGCAGCGCCCGCTGCATCGCCGGGAACCGCCGCAGCAGGTACTTTTCCACGCCGGGAACGGGGTGGTCCGGCTTCGGCAGCACCCACTGCGCCGTGCGCTGGAACAGGTGCAACCTGCCGACGGAAGGCACGATCCGCGGGACGAACTGGACCGCCGACGCGCCCGTGCCGATCACCGCGACGCGCTTGCCCGCCAGGTCGTAATCGTGGTTCCACCGCGCGGAGTGGAAGACCTCGCCCGGGAAGTCACCGAGGCCGGGCAGGTCCGGGATCAGCGGCTCGTGCCACGGCCCGGTGCCCGCGACCAGGACCCGCGCCGAATACGGGCCGCGCGTGGTCTCCAGTTCCCAGACGGACTCGCGGGGGTTCCACTGCGCCCGCGTCACCTCGACGCCGTAGCGGATCTTCGGCGTGACCCCGAACCTCGATGCGGTGTCCGCCAGGTACGCCCGGATCTCGGCCTGCCCGGCGAAGGCCCGGGTCCACCCGGGATTCGGCGCGAACGAGTACGAGTACAGCGCGGACGGGACGTCGCAGGCGCAGCCGGGGTAGGTGTTGTCGCGCCAGGTCCCGCCGAGCGAGCCGGCCTTCTCCAGCACGGCGAGGTCGTCGACGCCGGCCTGGCCCAGCCGGATGGCGGCACCCAGCCCGGACGCCCCGGCACCGACGACGAGGGCCGCGAAGTGGCGTTGTTCCATTTTCGGAGACTAGCAGTATTCGAATACTAGCGGTACCCCGATTCCACACCTGGCTAGAGTGACCCCATGGCCCGACTCACCCGCGCGGAAAGCCAGGCACGCACCCGCGAGCAGCTGATCGAGACCGCCAAGCTGCTGTTCCTGCGCGACGGCTACTCGGTGACGTCGCTGGAGAAGGTCGCGGACGAGGCCGGCTACTCGAAGGGCGCGGTGTACTCGAACTTCCGCAACAAGGACGAGCTCTGCCTCGCCGTCCTCGACCGGATCCACGACGAGCAGGTCGCGCTGATCGCCGAGGGGCTGGTCGGCGCCGAGGGCGTGGACGACCTGCTGGCCGCGTTCCAGACGTGGGCGGAGCGCAGCATCGGCGACGAGGCCTGGACGGCCCTGGAGGTCGAGTTCGCCACCAACGCGCGACGCAACCCCCAGGTGCGCGCCGAACTGGCCACCCGGGACAAGGCGATCCGCGACAGCATCGCCGGCCTGCTGAGCGGATACGCCGAGCGGTTCGCGATCACGCTCCCGATGTCGGCCGACGACGCCGCGACGGCGTTGCTCAGCCTCGGCATCGGCCTCGGCGTGCAGCGGGCGATCGACCCGACGATCCCGGTCAACGTGCTGCCGGACGTGATCCGCATCTTCACCGGGACCCGCTGACCGTCCTCAAAGGACCCGCGGCGGTGGTCTGGACCGTTCACGAACATGAACGATTTCCGCCTCTTGTGGAGCCCGCTGACCCTCCGCTACCGTGTCGCTACGCCGCAGCTCCACCCGCATCACCCGTACCCGCCGTGATCCCCCACGGCGCACCCCGCGGAAAGGGTCTCCACCCATGAGCAAGAAGTTGCGGCCGGTCGTCATCGGCGCGCTCGGCGCGGCCTCCGTCGCCGCCCTCGTGATCACCACCCCCGCAGTCGCGAACACCGCTTCGAGCGTGAGCAACGCCGCCAGCGCGACCGCGCTCGCCGTCGGCGACCTGTCGGCCCCGGCGAAGAAGGAGATCGCGATGAAGCTGGTCTCCAGCGCGGAGAACTCGTCGCTGGACTGGAAGGCGCAGTACAAGTACATCGAGGACATCGGTGACGGCCGCGGGTACACCGCAGGCATCATCGGGTTCTGCTCCGGCACCGGCGACATGCTCGAACTCGTCGAGGCCTACACGAACTCCGTGCCGGACAACCCCCTCGCGAAGTACCTTCCCGCGCTGCGCAAGGTGAACGGCACCGACTCGCACGCCGGCCTCGGCTCGGCGTTCGAAAGCGCGTGGAAGCAGGCCGCCGCCACCACCGCGTTCCAGACCGCGCAGAACAACGAACGCGACCGCGTGTACTTCAACCCGGCGGTCGGCCAGGGCAAGTCCGACGGCCTCAGCAACCTCGGCCAGTTCGCCTACTACGACGCCATCGTCATGCACGGCCCCGGCGACAGCTCCGACAGCTTCGGCGGCATCCGCAAGGCCGCGATGAAGAAGGCCAAGACGCCGGCCCAGGGTGGCGACGAGGCGACGTACCTCAAGGCGTTCTTCGCCGCCCGCAAAGTGATCATGAAGCAGGAGGAGGCGCACGCCGACACCTCGCGCGTCGACACCGAGCAGGCGAAGTTCCTCAGCGAAGGCAACTTCGACCTGCACACCCCGCTGAAGTGGAAGGTCTACGGGGACTCCTACACCATCAACTGACGCACCGACGGCGTGGCACCGTTAGGCTCTCCCGCATGCGCAGGAGATCCCTCGGTGCCACGCTGGCCGCGGCCGCGCTGCTGACCAGCGGGGCCGCCACCCCCGAGCAGCCGCAGCCGCGGCAGCGGATCACCGTGCAAGCCGACGCGGCGGGCGCGACCACCGCCGTGCTCACGGCGTGGCAGCGCATCGGGGACGAATGGGCGAAAGCGTACGGCCCGGTCCCGGCGCACGTCGGGAAGAACGGCATCGGCCGGGCGAGCGAGTCGACGTCCCACACCCCGGCGGGCGTGTGGCCGCTCACCGAAGCGTTCGGCACGCGGCCCGCGCGGACCCGGCTGCCCTACCGCGAGGTCACCACCTCGGACTGGTGGGTCTCCGACGTCGGTTCCCCTTACTACAACACGCACTTCTCGTGCGCCCCCGGCACGTGCCCGTTCGACGAGGCCGCCGGCGAGAACCTCGGCGCGGCCGGCGCGGTCTACGCCAGGGCCGTGGTCATCGACTACAACCGCGCGCCGGTGGTGCCGGGCGCGGGCTCGGCGTTCTTCCTGCACGTCACCGACGGGAAGCCGACCGCGGGCTGCGTCGCGATCGCCGGTGCGGACCTCGAGGCGATCCTGCGCTGGCTCGACCCGGCGAAGCACCCCGTCATCGAGATCAGCGGCTGAGCAGCGCCTCCGCCGTGCGGGTGTTGATGATCCGCTCCGGCCCGATGCCCGCCTTGACCGCGCGTTCGCAGCCGTAGGGCTGCCAGTCGAGCTGGCCCGGCGCGTGCGCGTCGCTGTCGATGGCGAACTCGCAGCCGATCTCCGCGGCCAGCTTCAGCAGCCGCATCGGCGGGTCGAGCCGTTCGGGGCGCGAGTTGATTTCGACCGCGACGCCGTTCTCGCGGCACGCGGTGAACACCGCCTCGGCGTCGAACTCCGATTCGGGACGGCCGCGGCCGACGACCAGCCGTCCGGTGCAGTGCCCGAGCACCCGGACGTGCGGGTTCCGGACCGCCGCCAGCATCCGCCGGGTCATGTCCTTCGCCGGCATCCGCAGCTTCGAGTGCACGCTCGCGACGACGAGGTCCAGCTGCCCCAGCAGCTCCTCTTCCTGGTCGAGGGCGCCGTCGTCGAGGATGTCGACCTCGATGCCGTGCAGCAGCCGGAACGGCGCCATCAGCTCGTTGGCCTTGGCGACGATCTGCATCTGCGTCCGCAGCCGGTCCGGGGAGAGCCCGTTCGCGACGGTCAGCCGCGGCGAGTGGTCGGTCAGCACCATCCACTCGTGCCCGACGTCCCGGCCCGCGACGGCCATCTCCCCGATCGAGCTGCCGCCGTCCGACCAGTCCGAATGCGTGTGGCAGTCGCCCTTCAACGCCGAGCGCAGCGGTTCACCGTCCGGCAGCTTCTTCTCGACGATCTTCGACCGGTAGGCCGGGTCACGGCCGGCCAGCGCGTCCTCGATGACGCCGGCGGTGGCCTTCCCGATGCCGGGCAACGAGGTCAGCGTGCCGTTCTCGGCCATCGAGGCCAGCTGCGCGGCGTCGGTCTTGTCGACGGTCGCGGCCGCGTTCCGGAACGCGCGCACGCGGTAGGTCGGTTCCCCCGCGCGTTCGAGCTGGAACGCGATCTCCCGCAACGCCCATGCCGGATCCATGGACTCTTCCTACCCCTTCCGGGGCAGTTCGTGCAGCTCGACGCCGGTCAGCGTGCCGTTCTCGACGCGGGCGGTCCGGTAGGTGCAGAACGGCTGACGACGCCGGTCGGTCGGCGAACCGGGGTTGAGCAGCCGCAGCCCGGCCGGGGTCGTGGTGTCCCACGGGATGTGGCTGTGGCCGAAGACGAGCACGTCGGCATCGGGGAACTGCGCGTCGCACCGTTGTTCACGGCCCTGCTTCGAGCCTGTCTCGTGGATCACGGCCAGCCGGACGCCGTCGAGGTCCGCCCGCGCGATCTCGGGCAGCCGCGCGCGCAGCTCCGCGCCGTCGTTGTTGCCGTAAACGCCGATCAGGCGCTTGCTGCGGGCTTCGAGCTCGTCCAGCAGGGCGACCTCGACCCAGTCGCCGGCGTGCACGACGACGTCCGCCGCCGCCACCTCGTCCCACACCTGCTCCGGCAGCGCGCGGGCGCGGGCCGGCAGGTGGGTGTCCGAGATGAGCAGCAGCTTCATCCGATGGCCTTGAGCACCCGCTCGAGGAAGCCGCCGATGTGGTCCTTCAGCAGCGACGCGGCGCCCTCGGCGTCGCCCTTCTTGGCCGCCGCGAGCACGGCCTTGTGCTCGGTCCACTCCTTCTTCCAGCTGGGGTTGGCTTCCCAGCCGACGACGCTGATCAGGGCCGCGCGGTCCTTGAGGTCGTCGAGGATGCTGACCAGCAGCGGGTTGCCGCAGCCCGAGTAGAGCGCGCGGTGGAACCGGCGGTTGAGCAGGCTCAGCGCGGCCTGGTCCTTGTCCGCGATGGCCGTCGACGCCTCCTTCAGCGCCTCGGCCGCGTCGTCCAGCAGTTCGGGATCGCGCCGCCCGACCGTCCGCCGGACGGCTTCCGGCTCCAGGACCATCCGCACGTCGTAGACGGACTTCGCGAGCTCGGCGTCGACCGTGACCACCGAGGCGCCCTTGTACGGGCTGAACGTCACCAGGCCCGAATTGGACAGCACCTTGAGCGCCTCGCGCACCGGCGTCTTCGACACGCCGAGCCGCGCGGCCAGTTCCGCTTCGACGAGCGGCTGGCCGGGCACCAGCTCCCGGGTCAGGATGCCGCGGCGGATCTCCTCCAGGACCACTTCGGTCCGGGAGGCGGGCAGGCTGAACGTCCCGGTCATGGTCGCTCCCTCGCATCGTGTCGGAACCCATTCAACCAGGCCCCCAGGATCATATATCAGATGCCATACTGGATCGCATGAAAGCACCCGAGGAGCTCCGCAGCCACCGGTGGTTCGGCGGCGAAGAGCTGCGCACCTTCAGCCACCGCGCCCGCAGCCGACAGCTCGGCTACAACCCGGAGGAGCACCTCGGCAAGCCGGTCATCGGCATCCTCAACACGTGGTCGGACATCAACCCCTGCCACATGCACCTGCGCGAACGCGCCGAGCAGGTCAAGCGCGGCGTCTGGCAGGCCGGCGGCTTCCCGCTGGAATTCCCCGTCGCGACGCTGTCGGAGACCTACCAGAAGCCGACGCCGATGCTCTACCGCAACCTCCTGGCCATGGAGACCGAGGAGATCCTGCGGTCCTACCCGATCGACGGCGCCGTGCTGATGGGCGGCTGCGACAAGACGACCCCGGCGCTGCTGATGGGCGCGGCCAGCGCGGACCTGCCCGCGATCTTCGTGCCGGCCGGGCCGATGCTGCGCGGGCACTGGCGGAACGAGGTCCTCGGCAGCGGCACCGACATGTGGAAGTACTGGGACGACAGGCGGGCCGGCCTGATCGGCGACGCCGAACTGTCCGAACTGGAGCGCGGCCTCGCGCGCTCGCCGGGACACTGCATGACGATGGGCACGGCGTCGACGATGACGTCGGCCGCCGAAGTGCTCGGCATGACGCTGCCGGGCGCGGCGTCGATCCCGGCCGTCGACTCGGCCCACCACCGGATGGCCGCGGCGAGCGGCGCGCGGATCGTCGGCATGGTCCGGGAGGACCTGGCGGTGAGCCGGATCCTCGGCAAGACCGCCTACGAAGACGCGATCACCACCGTGCTGGCGCTGGGCGGGTCGACCAACGCGGTGATCCACCTGATCGCGATGGCCGGGCGCAGCGGGATCCCGGTCGGCCTGGCCGACTTCGACGCGATCGCGCGGCGCGTGCCGGTGCTCGCGAACGTCCGCCCGGGCGGCGACTGGCTGATGGAGGACTTCTACTACGCGGGCGGCCTGCCCGGCCTGCTGTCGCGGCTGACCGATCTGCTGCACCTCGACCGGGTCACCGTCACCGGCCGCACGCTCGGCGCCGATCTCGAGGCCGCGCGGGTGCACGACGACGACGTCATCCGGACGCGGGACAACCCGGTGGCGGCCGAGGGCGGAGTCGCCGTGCTGCACGGAAACCTGGCACCGTCGGGCGCGGTCATCAAGCACATCGCGGCCGAGGAGCACCTGTTGACGCACACGGGCCCGGCCGTGGTGTTCGAGGACTACGCCGACCTCAAGAAGCGGATCGAGAACCCGTCGATCACCGCGGACTCGGTGCTGGTGCTGCGCGGCTCCGGCCCGCTCGGCGGCCCCGGCATGCCCGAGTACGGGATGCTGCCGATCCCGAAGCACCTGCTCGAACAGGGCGTGCGCGACATGGTCCGGATCTCCGACGCGCGGATGAGCGGCACCAGCTACGGCGCGTGCGTGCTGCACGTCGCGCCGGAGTCGCACGTCGGCGGGCCGCTGGCCCTGGTCCGCGACGGCGACTCGATCACCCTGGACGTGCCCGCGCGCGTGCTGCGGCTCGAGGTGTCCGATGAGGAGCTCGCGCGGCGCCGTGCGGATTGGACCGAGCCTGCACCGCGCTATGAGCGGGGTTACGGTGCGCTCTACAGCGAGCACATCACGCAGGCCGACGAGGGCTGCGACTTCGGCTTTCTGGCCCGGGCCGGGCACAACCCGGAGCCCGACGCGCGCTGAGCGTGCCCGCTTCATCCCCCGTTAGGGCGAGTCGTACGGCTTGTCCGGGTGCCCCGTACGCTGAGCCCCGTCACGCGTTGAAGGGGTGGAGAGTTGCCGTACGAACCGCGCTGGCCCGAGTCACACGGTGAGCAGACGGACGTCCTGCCGGTCGTCCGGCCCGAACCGGACCCGCACCCCCCGAAGAAGCGCGACCTGCGCAAGGCCGGCTGGATCGCGGGCGGGGTCTTCGGCCTGCTCGTCGTGGTCTACGGCGTCGACCTGCTGGTCAGCCAGGGCAGCGTCCCGCGCGGGGTGACCGTGGCCGGCGTCGACGTCGGCGGCATGGACCGCGCCGAGGCCGAGCAGGAGCTGCGCGGGCAGATCGAGCCGCGGCTGACGCGACCGCTGGCCGTCACCGCGGGCGACGTCCAGGGCACGCTCTCGCCGGCGGCCGCCGGGCTGAGCCTCGACTGGCCGAAGACCCTCGACCAGGCCGGCGAACAGCCGCTGAACCCGTTCACGCGCCTGGCGTCGCTGTTCTCCAGCCGCGAAGTCGGCGTCGTCAGCCAATCCGACGGCGCCAAGCTCGCCGCCGCCCTCGAGGGCCTGCGCGGCCAGGTCGACCGCGAGCCCGCCGAAGGCACCGTGAAGTTCGAGGGCACGAACCCGGTCGCCGTGCCGCCGAAGCCCGGGCAGAAGCTCGACGTCGAAGCCGCCAAGGCCGCGGTGGTCGAGAAGTGGGCGAGCGGCGCGACGCTGGCCCTGCCGGTGACCGGCACACCGGTCCGCACCACTCCCGAAGGCGTCCAGGCCGCGCTGGAGGAGTTCGCGCGGCCCGCCGTCTCGGGCCCGCTGGTCGTCAAGGGCGAAGGCAAGAACGCCACCGTGAAGCCGGAGGCGATCGCCGCGGCGATCACGTTCGAGCCCGCCGAGGGCGGCAGGCTGGCCCCGAAGATCGACAACGCCAAGATCGCCGAAGCCGCCGGGCCGCAGCTGAAGTCCACCGAGAAGGAGGGCAAGGAGGCGACGATCGTCTTCGAGGGCGGCAAGCCGACGGTCGACCCCTCCACCGACGGCCGGACCATCGACTGGGACCCGAGCCTCAAGCCGCTGCCCGAGGTCCTCAAGAAGACCGACGGCCGCGAGGTGCCGGCGATCTACAAGGACGCCCCGGCGAAGGTGACGACCGAGCAGGCGAACCAGCTGGGCGTCAAGGAGGTCGTCGGCGAGTTCACCACCGGCGGCTTCGCGCCCGACTCCGGCACCAACATCCGCGTCGTCGCGCAGAAGGTCAACGGCGCCATCGTCAAGCCGGGGGAAACCTTCAGCCTCAACGGGTTCACCGGCCCACGCGGCAAGGCGCAGGGCTACGTCGAGGCGGGCGTCATCAAGGACGGCGCCCCGGGCCGCGAGGTCGGCGGCGGCATCTCGCAGTTCGCGACCACGCTGTACAACGCGTCCTACTTCGCGGGCATGAAGGACGCGGGACACAAGGAGCACAGCTACTACATCAGCCGCTACCCCGCCGCGCGCGAGGCGACGGTGTTCCAGAACCCCAACGGCTCCAGCGTCATCGACCTCAAGTTCACCAACGACTCGCCGACCGGCATCGCGATCCAGGCGATCTGGACGCCGTCGTCGATCACCGTGAAGCTGTGGGGCACCAAGCGCTACACCGTCGAGTCGATCCCGGGCGGCCGGTCGAACCCGAGCGACCCGCAGCCCAAGGCGGGCCCGGCGGAGAACTGCCACGCGTCGAACGGCGCCCCGGGGTTCACCACGACCGACACCCGCGTGCTCAAGGACGCCGCCACCGGCCGCGAGGTGAGCCGGTCCACCCGGACCGTCCACTACAACCCGCAGCCGAAAATCACCTGCGGCCCCTCCTAACGGCCGTTCACGCAGCGCGTCCACGGAGGTACCGTGGGTAATCGTGGCGACGCGCGCGGCGGGCTTCCGGGACGTCCTCGCGGTGGCCGAGTTCCGGGCGCTGTTCTCCGCGCAGCTGGTCTCGGTCACCGGTGACCAGCTCGCGCGGGTCGCCCTGTCGATCCTGGTCTACGACCGGACGAACTCGCCGGGCTGGGCGGCGCTGACGTACGCGCTCACGTTTCTGCCGGACCTCGTGGGCGGGCCGCTGCTGTCCGGCCTGGCCGACCGGCACCCGCCGCGCGCGGTGCTGGTCACCGCCGACGTGCTGCGCGCGCCGGCGGTCGCCGCGATGGCGTGGCCGGGACTGCCGCTGCCGGCGGTCGCGGCCCTGCTGATCGGTGTCCAGCTGCTCAACCCCGTGTGGAACGCCGCTCGCGCGGCGGTGCTGCCGCAGGTGCTGCCCGGCGAGACGTTCGTGCCCGGGATGGGCCTGCTGATGATGCTGTCGCAGGCGGGGCAGATCGCCGGGTTCGCGCTGGGCGGGCTCGTGGTGGCGGCCACCGGCACCGGTGGCGCCCTGCTCGTGGACGCGGCGAGCTTCGCGGTGTCGGCGCTGGTGCTGGCCGCCGGCGTGCGGCCGCGGCCGCCGCGCGGGGCGTCCGGCGTCCGCTGGTGGCGGCACGTGCGGGCGGGCTGGACGGTGGTCGTCGGCGACCGGCGCCGGCTCGCGCTGGTCGCGCTGGGGTGCGTGTCGGGGATCTACATCGCGGGCGAGGCGGTCGCGGCGCCGTACGCGGCGGAACTGGGCGGCGGCGCGGCGGCCGTCGGGCTGCTGCTCGGGGCGTACGCGGCCGGAAACGTGGTCGGGATGGCGGCGCTGTCGCGGATCCCGTCTTCCCGGCGGGCCCGCTTGCTCGGGCCGCTCGCGGTCCTGGCGTGCGCGGCGCTGCTGGGCTGCGCGCTGCGCCCGGACCTCGAGGGCACGCTGGTGCTGCTGACACTGTCCGGTGTGGCCGGTTCGTACAACTTGATCGCCAACACGACGTTCGTCCAGCTGACCCCGGACGCCCAGCGCGCGCAGGCGTTCGGCTTCGCGTCGACGGCGTTGCGGGTGTCGCAGGGGCTGGGGGTGGTGCTGGCGGGGGTGGCGGCCGAACGCGCCGCGCCGCACGGAGTCGTGGCCGGCGCGGGCGCGATCGGCGTGGTGGTGGCGTTCGCCGCGGCTTCGTTCTGGCGGCGGGCGCGACCGGAGCCCCGGTGACCGGCCCGGCCGGCCGGTCACCGGGTACCGGTCAGCGCCGCGTCCAGTCGGTCGGGCACTGCGGCAGCGCTGGCGAGACGCCGGGGCGGGTCCAATCGGTCGGGAGCTCGCGGACGGTCCAGTCGGTCGGCAGTTCGCGGGCCGTCCAGTCGGTCGGCAGCCGCCGCGGGGTCCAGTCCGTCGGGATCTCACGGGTCCAGTCGGTGGGCAGCTGCCGGGTCCAGTCGGTCGGCCGCTGCGCGCGACGCCGGGACGGGACGATGTTCGCGTTGGGCAGGAAGTGCGACATGGTTTCTCCTGTTCGTGAGGGATCTTGCACGGTGAGTGACCGGACGGTAGCCCGACCAGCCTAGTGACACACCGCGTTCATTCGATTACAGTGACGATTTCCGCGAAGAGTTCCGTCCTGAGAAGAGGGGCGTTTCGTGGGATTGTCCGGGTCCCCAGGGCGAAAGCCCAGCTCAGAACGTCCACGATCGGGTTTCCGTACGTGGGCGATGTGGAAGCTGAACGCTCCGGTGCTCGGCTACGTCCTCATCGTCGACGCGCTGGCGGTGGTCGCGGTCGTCGCGACGGCCGCGCTGGTGCCCGTCACCACCCAGGCGGCGCTCTGGTGTGGACTGATCCTCGCGGGCGAGATCGTGCACCTCGAAGCGGCGCAACGCATCGAGCGCATCCGCGAGCTGGCCGCGGACGGTCGCCCGCACATGCACCTGCAGTCGATCTGGATCTTCGCCGGGCTGCTCCTGCTGCCCCCGCCGCTGGCCACGCTCGTCATCGTCGTCAGCTACGCCCATTCCTGGGTGCGGGTCTACAAACGACGCGGCGTGATTCACCGGAAAGTGTTCTCCGGAGCCACGGTCGTCCTCGCCTGCTTCGCCGCGGGCGCCGTGCTGTCGGCCGGCACCGGGCACGTGGCGCCGTACGTGCCGTACCTGGACGGGTTCGGCGGGATGACCGCGCTGCTGCTGTCCGGGATCGTCTACTTCGGACTCAACTACGTGCTGGTGATCCTGGCGATCCTGATGAGCAACCCGGGCAAGCCGCCGCGGCAGGCGTTCGGGAACCCGTCGGACGTGCTGATCGTGCTCGCCGCGGTCGGCGTGGGCTGCGGGATCGCGCTGGTGATGACGGTCCGGCCGTGGCTGCTGCCGGTGCTCATGGTGACGCCGGTGGCGCTGCACGTCGGCCTGCTGCTGCCGCAGTTCCAGGCGGCCGCGCGCACGGACTCCAAGACGGCGCTGCTCGCGCCGGAGTTCTGGGTCCAGCTGGCGCGCAACGAGCTGGCCCGCGCCGCCGAGCTGGCGTCGACGGCCGGCGTGCTGATGATCGACATCGACCACTTCAAGGCCATCGACGACGGCAACGGCCACCTCGCGGGCGACGAGGTCCTGCGCGCGATCGCGGCGGCGATCCAGGGCTCGGTCCGCGGCGGCGACTACGTGGGCCGCTTCGGCGGCGACGAGTTCGTGGTGCTGCTGCCGGGCACGACGAGCGCGGAGATCGTGTCCATCGCCGACCGCATCCGCGCGGCGATCGCCCGCGTCGAGGTGCCGGTCCCGGTGATCCGCCCGGGCAAGCCCGAGGTGATCGACGGCCTGACGGCGTCGATCGGCGCGGCGGTGTACCCGGAAACGGCGCAGGAGTACACGATCCTGCTGCAGGCGGCCGACGACGCGGTGTTCACGGCGAAGGCGGCGGGCCGCGACCGGGTGGTCCTGGCGGAGACGCGGACCGAGCTGGCCCGCCCGGAGATCCCGGACGTTCTCTGATCTCCGGACGGGCCGGTGGTCACGGCAGCGTCGCCAGCGAGTGCTCCAGTGTGGCCGCGGACAGGTCGTTGTCCACCATGTCCCCCGCCAGGTAGGCGCCGTAGGCCGGCAGGTCCAGGTGCGCGTGGCCGCACAGCGCCGTGAGGATCACCTTCTCCTCACCGGTCTCCTTGCACCGCAACGCTTCCTGGATGCACGCCGCCAGCGCGTGGGTCGGCTCCGGCGCCGGGATGATGCCCTCGGACCGCGCGAAGCGCACGCCCGCGGCGAAGCACTCCTGCTGCCCGATCGCGATCGCCTCGATCAGGCCGAGCTCGTAGATGTGCGAGATCAGCGGCGACATCCCGTGGTAGCGCAGGCCACCCGCGTGGATCGGGTCCGGGATGAACTCGTGCCCGAGCGTGTGCATCTTGAGCAACGGCGTGAGCCCGGCCGTGTCGCCGAAGTCGTAGGCGTACTTCCCGCGCGTCAGCGACGGGCACGCGGCCGGCTCGACCGCGCGGATCACCGGGTCCATCCGGCCGGCCAGCTTTTCCCGCAGGAACGGGAACGCCAGCCCGCCGAAGTTCGAGCCGCCGCCGGTGCAGCCGACCAGCACGTCCGGGGTGTCCCCGGCCAGCTCGAACTGCTTGAGCGCCTCTTCGCCGATGATCGTCTGGTGCAGCAGCACGTGGTTGAGCACGCTGCCGAGCGCGTACCGCGCGTCCGGGTCCTGCGCGGCCTGCTCGACCGCCTCGCTGATCGCGATGCCGAGGCTGCCGGTCGAGTCGGGGTGCTCGGCGAGGATCGCCTTGCCGGACTCGGTCAGCTCCGACGGGCTCGGGTGGACCGTCGCGCCGAACGTCTCCATCATCAGCTTGCGGTAGGGCTTCTGGTCGTAGGACGCGCGGACCTGCCAGACCTCGCACTCCAGCCCGTACTGGGCGCAGGCGAACGCGAGCGCGCTCCCCCACTGGCCGGCCCCGGTCTCGGTGGTCAGCCGGGTGACGCCCTCCTGCGCGTTGTAGAACGCCTGCGGCACCGCGGTGTTCGGCTTGTGCGACCCGACCGGGCTGACACCTTCGTACTTGTAGTAGATCCGCGCCGGCGTGCCGAGCGCCTTCTCCAGCCGCCGCGCCCGGAACAGCGGCGAGGGCCGCCAGAGCCGGTAGACCTCCCGCACCTCCTCCGGGATGTCGACATAGCGATCAGTCGTCACTTCCTGGGCGATGAGCGCCTGAGGGAAGAGCGGGGCGAGGTCCGCCGGCCCGACGGGCTCGCGGGTGCCGGGGTGCAGCGGGGGCGGGGGCGGCTCCGGCAGATCGGGGATGACGTTGTACCACTGGGTCGGCAGCTCGTCTTCGTCCAGGACGTACTTGGTCTTCTCGGCCATCGAGCCTCCTTGGTCGGCACCTCAACTTAGGACGCCTCCGGCCGCGGAGCCAGTACGGTGACCGGGTGGGGAACTACGTCCTGATCGACGCACCGTCCAACCTGGGCCTCCGCCCGCCGGCCGAGGGCGCGGTGCCCGGCTGCTACAAGACGCCCGGGGTGCTGCGCGACCTCGGGATCCTGGATCGCCTGGGCGCCTCCGACGGCGGCGTCGTGACGCCGGGGCGCTACGTCGGCACGTGGTCGCCGGGCGACGGCGTCCGCAATTCGGCGGCCATCGCCTCCTACACGCGCGCCCTCGCTTCGCGGATCGCCTCGGTCCGTTCGTCGGGCGGCTTCCCGGTGGTGCTGGGCGGCGACTGTTCGATCTCCCTGGGCGCGATGCTGGCGCTGCGCCGGACCGGCCGCCACGGCATCGCCTACCTGGACGGCCACGACGACTTCCGCCACCTGGGCATCGCCGCCCACGTCGGCGCGGCGGCCGGCGAAGACCTGGCCATCATGACCGGCCGCGGCGCCGCCGAACTGGCCGACATCGACGGGCTGCGGCCGTACGTGCGCGACGAGGACGTACGGGTGCTGGGGGTGCGGACGGCGGAGTCGTCCCAGCTGGACGCGGCGGGAATTTCCTTCGTCACTTCCGAAGAGCTGATGACCTCCGGCGTTTCCCTGCCGTCGTTCGACGGCGTGGCCGGGTTCTGGGTCCACGTGGACATCGACGTGCTGGACCCGGCGTACGTGTCCGCTGTGGACAGTCCCGATCCGGGCGGCCTGGACCCGGACACGCTGGTTTCGCTGCTGCGCGGGCTGCTGGCGCTGCCGGGCGCGGCGGGGTTCGAGCTGACGGTGTTCGACCCCGACCTCGACCCGGACGGCCGCCAGGCCGAGCTGGTCGCCGACATCCTGGAAAGGACCTTCCGATGAACAGTGCGCCGACGGACCTCCCGGTGTGGCACCCGCCGTCCGGTCGCGGCCCGGGCCTGGTGCTGGTCCAGGAGATCTTCGGCCTGGACGACTACCTGCGTTCGGTGGCGGCGGACCTCGCGGCGGCGGGGTACGTGGTGGCGATCCCGGAGCTGTTCCGGCGCATCGCGCCCGGCTGGTCGTCGACCCACGACGAGGCCGGGGTGGCGGCGTCGATGGAGGTGGCGTCGAAGTTCGACCCGGCGCTGGGGCTCGCCGACGTGCTGGAAACCGTGGCCCGCTTGCGTTCTTCGCCTTCGGTGACGGGCGGAGTGGGTGTGCTGGGCTTCTGCTTGGGCGGGTCGCTGGCGTTCGCGGCGGCGGCCGAGGGCGATCCCGACGTGGCGGTGTCGTTCTACGGCTCGACGGTCGCGAGCGGGATCGCGGACCTGGCGCGGGTGACGTGCCCGATCCAGTTCCACTTCGGCGGGCGGGACCCGTACATCCCGCGGACGGACGTGGCCGTGGTCGAGGCGGCGGTGGCCGGGCACCCGGGGGCGGAGATCCACGTGCAGGAGGAGGCGGGGCACGCGTTCCACAACAACGTGGCCCCGATGTTCCACCACCCGGAGGCGGCGGCGCACGCCTGGGGCCTGACCACGGAGTTCCTCCGGCGCACCCTGCCGGCGTGACACCGGGCGGGCGGGTCGCCGAGGTGGTCATCCTGCTGCTGTGGTTCGTGCTGTTCGCTCGTATCGCCGCTTTACTGGGCACGGACCTCGCCGCCGCCAACGCTCATGCGCTGGCCGTCCAGTCGGCGGAACACGCGGTGCACATCGACGTCGAGTCGAGCGCGAACCGTTGGCTGGCCGGGAATCCGCCGCTCGCCCACCTGGCGGTGTATGTGTACCGGCTGTACTACGTGGCGATCGCGGGCGTGCTGGTGTGGGTGTTCGTCCGGCACACCGAGGTGTACCGCCGGGTCCGCCGGACGATGGTCGCGATGACGGTGCTCGTGCTGCCGGTCTACTGGGCGGTACCGCTGGCTCCACCACGCTCGGCGTTGCCGGGCGCGGTGGACATCGTGGCCCGGTACGACTTGTTCCACCAGGAGAGCTGGGTGCATCCGACCCACTACACGGCGATGCCGAGCATGCACGTGGGCTGGTCGCTGTGGTGCGCTTATGCGGTGTGGACCGCGCTCCGGGGCAAGCGGTGGGCGTTGTCGGCGTGGCTGTTCCCGGTGCTCATGGTGGGCGTGGTGATCACCACGGGGAACCACTACGTGCTGGACGTCGTGGGCAGCGTGGCGTTGCTGGCGGCGTCGATCGCGGCGGCGTGGGCGTCGGGCCGCCTCGTCGCGCGTCGGCACCACGGTTGGCACCGCGTCGTCTAAAGTCACCACCAGCGCATAAGCCGAGTCCGTCAGCCGGAGGAACGCCCATGCCCTACGCCGTGGACTTCACCACCGTGTCGACCACCGGCCTGGAGTCGTCGCCGGTCGCGGCCGCGCTCGCCGGCCTGCGGGCGAACGAGGCCCGGTACTTCAAGAACAAGTACGACCACGTGTTCACGGTCGAGCCCGCGCCGGACGCGCGGCCCGTCGTCGACTGGGTGCACCGGATCCTCGAGACCGAACGCGGGATCACCATCGCGTCCCGCCCGCTCGAGGCGACGGAGTTCCAGGTCGAGAACATCCGGATGGCCTACGTGTTCTACGAGAACGGCCTGTCGGTCAACGTGATGTACACAGTGGACGACGGCGGGAAGCGCGCGGTCGGGTTCAAGCTGTCCGACGGGATGGAGGTGCCTGCCGAACTGGCGGCGTTCAAGTTCGCCCGCCAGAAGTCCAAGCTGGCCGGTACGATCCGCGGCTCCTACTTCGTCATCAAGGGCGAGTACTGACCCGGGCTAACCGATCAGCTGCGTGGTCAACGCGCGCGCGAGCCACTCCTCGTACTCGTCGTCGGTCCACCCGCGCCCGCCCGCCAGCAGCTGGTAGACCTGCGGCGAATTCAGCGTCCACACGATGTCCCGGGCGCGGTCGAAGCCGAGCCCGGGGCGCAGCCCGCCGATCTCGGCGACCGCCCGGACCACCGCACCGGCGCCCACCAGCCGTTCCCCCTCGATCGTGTCGGCGAACGCGGCCAGCTCCGGGTTTCCCGAGCGCGCCGCCGACAGCAGCAGCGCCAGCAGCGGGCTGAGGCGGGCCGACAGCACGCGGCACACCGCCGCGTACTTGTGCAGTTTTCCGACGGCCGAGGTCTCGGCGGCGAACTCCCGCCAGACGGGCCGCTCCATGAGCGGCGTCGGCTCGTCGTCGCCCGCGAGCACCACGTCGTAGACGCCCTTGATCAGGTTCCCCTTGGTGCCGAAGGCCTTGTACACGGTGTCGATCGACACCCCGGCCGCCCCCGCGACAGCCTTGATCGTGGTGGCCGCGTAGCCGTTGTCGAGCAGCAGCCGGTAGGTCGCGTCGAGGATCCGCCGCCGGGTGGCTCTCGCCTGCTCGGCCCGGGTCGAGTTGTCGTAGCGGCGTGGCTCCGCGGGCTTCTTGACGCCCTCGTGTGACATTGCTTATAGTCCCCTTAGATTCAATCTATCTCTACTATAACCAAGGAGAGGTGTCATGGACACCACGACCCGCGGTTCCACCGGAAGACCCAGCACCTCCGACGACGAAGCCATCGCGGTCTGCGTCCGCGCGATGCACCTGATGGGCACCGGCAGCCTCGCCGACCTCCGCACCGTCATCCACCCCGACGCCACCAACCGGGAGGGCAAGGACGAGCCCGAGGCCTGCCGCGGACGTGGTGCCGAAGCGTTCTACGCGACGGCGTTGTGGCTGCGCGCCGCCTATTCGGACCTGCACTGGGAAATCCACGACGCCGTGCACGCCGGCGACCTGGTGGTGCTCCACACCAGCATGGTGGGCCGGCAGACCGGGCCGTTCGTGACTTACGACGAGCGTGCCGCGGTCAAGCAGGCGATGCCGCCCAGGGGGAACGCCTTCAGCGTCACGCAGTCCCACTGGTTCCGGGTGGCGGGGAGCAAGGTCGTCGAGCACTGGGCGAACCGCGACGACCTGGGCATGGCCGAGCAGCTGGGCTGGATCCCGCCCACCCCGCCGTACCTGGTGCGGATGGCGCTGGCCAAACGCCGGGCCGCGCGGGCCGCTTCCTGACCGCCCGCCAACCGATCAGGAATCGAGAAGCGCTGGTCACCGCGCCGGACCTAGCGTTACCGGCATGACGAACATCGACTCCATCACCCTCGAGGTCGCCGACACCGCGGCGGCCGAGCGCTTCTACGCCGACGCCTTCGGCCTCACCGGCCGGCTCCGCTTCCGGACCGCGCGGCAGCCGTCCAGCGGGTTCCGCGGCTACACCCTCTCCCTCACCGTCGCCCAGCCCGGCGACGTCGACTCGCTCATGGCCAGTGCCGTGGAAGCCGGGGCCACCACGCTCAAGCCCGCCGCCAAGTCCATGTGGGGCTACGGCGGCGCCGTCCAGGCCCCCGACGGCGCGATCTGGACCCTCGCCACCTCGAACAAGAAGGACACCGGCCCCGTCACGCGGGCGTTCGACGCCATCGTGCTGCTGCTCGGCGTGGCCGACGTCGCCGCCACCAAGAAGTTCTACGTCGATCACGGGCTCGCCGTCGCGAAGAGCTTCGGCCGCATGTACGTCGAGTTCGAAGGCGGCGAGAGCCCGATCAAGCTGGCGCTCTACCGCCGCAAGGCGCTCGCCAAGCAGGCCGGCGTCGCCCACGAAGGCAGTGGGTCGCACCGGATCGCCGTCAACAACCCGTCCGGGGCGTTCACGGACCCGGACGGGTTCGCTTGGGAAGTGAGCACGCACGAGTCACTTGACGCGTAAAAGCCACTGACCCGCTCGGCGGGCACGGCCTTGGGGCTGCCGACGCAGAGGTAGCCGCGGTAGGTGCGCCCCTTCACCCGCTCGGTCACCGGCCGGAACCGATCGGGGCGCAGCCCGCGGAACCGCGTGGCGACGACGTCTTCGTACAGCCGATCGGAAACGACCACCACGACGTCTTCACCGGCGTGGCGGGCCAGCGTTTCGCGCGCGGAGTCCGCGTCGAGCAACCGGCAGGCGACGACCAGGGCGTCCCCGATCGGCCCGAACACGCCGGCGGTCAGGGCGCCGTGGTGCATCGAAATCCGCAACCGCACCCGGGGCCGGCTCCCCCGGCGCAGTTCTTCCGCGACCTCGTGGGCGAAATCCGCGACGACCCGGGAAACGTCGGAATCGGCGGGCAGGATCGCCAGTTCACCGTCCCCCCGTGGTTGCCGGAGCCATTCGGCGCGGGCGAGCCCGGCCCGTTCGGCGGCCCGGTCGAGCACTTCTTCCAGCCGGAGCAGCACCGCGGCCTGATCGAGGATCCCCCGTCGTGAGAACCCTTCGACGTCGACGGCGATGACCAGTCCGTAAACGAGTTGACCTTTGTGCAGCATTGTCCGTCCCCTCGGCAGAGCCGATGTCCCTGAGCCGATTGAACAGGCGCGCGCGGTTTTCGCACCACGTTGGCGGACACACGAAGACGAACGCGAAAGGATGAGACGATGTGAGACAAAACCGGCCGGGATGGGACACGATGTCACCATGCCGCTTGCCCGAACCGGACCGTTCGGTGACCTTGACCCGTCCGGGGTCTCGACGCTCACCCAGTTGGCCGCGCTGCTCCGGCAATGCCGGGTGCGCGCCGGGAACCCGTCGCTGCGCGACATCGAGCGGCTCGGCGAGAAACAGGGCCACGTGCTGCCCCGCTCCACCGTGGCCGGGGTACTGGCGGGCAGGCGCGGGCCGCGGCGCGATCTTTTCCTGGCCCTGCTGACGGCGTTCGGCATTCCCGAAGAAGACCGGGCTGCGTGGACGAACGCGTGGGAAAGAGCCGTCGCCGGGCAGCCCGCGGACGTCGTCGCCGACGCGGAGGACGAAGAGGTGCCCGACTTCTGGCGGTTCCCGCCGGACGAGCCGGTGATGATCACCTGCGGGCGGATCCCGGAATCGGCGGCAGGCAAATTCGGACCGAGCGATCCGCGGGACCCCGACTACGTCGATTTGCTGACCTACGCCGATCCGGATGCGCTGGTCCACCTCTTCGGCCATATCCGCGCGCTGAACCCGGAAAACGACGTACGGTTCGCGCGAACGGACGAGCTCCAAACCGCGGACTACGCCAGTCACCTTGTGGTGATCGGCGGATCGGACTTCAACGCGCTGACCCGGGACATGTTTTCCGCCCTGCACCTGCCCGCGAAAATATCGGTCCGCAGGGACGAAATGGATTGGCTCGGCGTGGAAGTCCTCGACGGAGGCGAACCACGGCGGTTCAGCCCCGTCCGCGACGACGCGTACGGGACCGGGACGCCGATTCTCCACGAGGACGTGATCCTGTTCTTCCGCGGCGTCAACCCGCTCGACCGGCGGCGCACCATCACGATCTGCGCGGGCGGGTACGCCCGTGGCACCCTGGCCGCGGCCCGGTGCCTGACCGACCCGGTCCTCGGGCCCGCCAACCAGGCGTACCTGCGCGGCAGGGTCGGCGCCAACCAGCACTTCGGGTTCGTCGCGCGCGCGTTCGTCATCGACCGGGTGGTGGCCCCGCCGGACCTCACCAACCCGGAGCACCGGCTCTACGAGTGGATGCGGCCCGAGTGATCTGCGGCCGCGTGCCGGACCGGTCAGACTGGTCGGCGTGCCGGAACTGCCCGAAGTGGAGCTCGCCCGCCAGGTCCTCGCCGACGCGCTCGGCCGGGAGATCCGGGACGTCGACGACCACGACGACTGGGTCTGCCGTCCGCACGCGCCCGGGGACCTCGCCGCCGCGCTGCGGGGCGGGCGGCTCACCGAGGCGCACCGGCGGGGCAAGACGCTGTGGTGCGAAACGGAGAACGGCGACGGCGAGCCCGGCCCGAACCTCGGCCTGCACCTGGGGATGGCCGGGCAGCTGCGGTTCGCGGGCCGTAGCGGGCCGCCCGGGCCCCGCCGCTTCCGCGGCCGCGACGAGAAGCCCGAATGGTTCCGCTTCGGGATCACCTTCGCCGACGGCGAACGGCTGCGCCTCTTCGACACGCGCCGGCTCAGCCGGGTGCGCCTCGACCCCGACCTCGACGCGCTCGGCCCGGACGCGGGCGAGGTGTCGCGCGCGGACTTCCGCACGCGCGTGGGCCGCGGGCGCGCGCCGGTGAAGGCGCGGCTGCTCGACCAGTCCGTGCTGGCCGGGATCGGGAACCTGCTGGCCGACGAAACCCTGTGGCAGGCGGCGGTGAGCCCGGCCCGCCCGGTGCACGAGCTGACCGGCGAGGAGCTCACGGACCTGCACAAGGCGCTGCGGAAGTCGTTGCGCGCGGCGATCAAGCACGGCGGCGTGCACACGGGCGAGATCATCGGGCACCGCCACGCGGGCGGCCACTGCCCCCGCTGCGGCGCGGAGATGGCGCACGGCACGGTCGGCGGCCGGTCGACCTGGTGGTGCGCGAAGGAACAGGCCTAGCGCGGCCCGAGCCCGGTGCGCCCGTCGATCAGCTCCCGGGCGACGTCGAGGTGGCCGGCGTGGCGGGCCGTCTCCTCGACCATGTGCAGGACCACGCCGCGCAGGTCGGCGATCTCGTCCCCGAGCGGCGCGGGGTGGCGCAGCTTCGGCGGCGCGGACAACGGCGTCGCGGCGAAGATCTCGTCGGAGCGGCGGCACTGTTCGCGGTAGAAGGCGAAGACGACGTCGGGCGAACGGGGGGTTCGCAGCGGCTCGTGGTCGTCGCCGGGCCAGGGCAGCGGGTCCGCGGTACCGGTGACGATCTCCTGGAACCAGTGCCGCTCGGCGTACCCGAGGTGCTCGACCATGCCCAGCGGGGTCCAGCCGGACGGCAGGACCGGGGTCGTCAGCGCCGCTTCGCCGAGGCCGTCGAGGATCGCCGTCACGACCACGCGCTGGGCGTGCAGGAACGACAGCAGGGTGCTCTTCTCGTCCGCCACGACGGGCACCCTAGCGGCAGGTGGGCACCCTGGCGGACGGTTTTTGTCGGTGGTGTTCGGTAGCTTGGCGGACATGGCAACACTGGTCACCTTCCACGCCCACCCGGACGACGAATGCCTGCGCACCGCCGGTGTCATGGCCAAGGCCGTCGCCGAAGGGCACCGCGTCGTGCTCGTCGTCGCCACCAAGGGCGAGGTCGGCGAGGTCCCCGACGGCTTCCTCGCCGAGGGCGAACAACTGTGGGAACGGCGCGTGCGGGAGTCGCACGCGGCCGCGGAGATCCTCGGGGTGGCCCGCGTCGAGTTCCTGGGCTACCGCGACTCCGGGATGATGGGCGAGCCGACGAACGACGACCCGGCGTGCTTCTGGCGGGCGGACGTCGAAACGGCGGCCGGGCAGCTGGCGGAGATCCTGCGCGAAGAGTCGGCCGACGTGCTGACGGTGTACGACGACAACGGCGACTACGGCCACCCGGACCACATCCAGGTCCACCGGGTCGGCCTGCGCGCGGCCGAGCTGGCGGGCACCGCCAGGGTGTTCCAGGCGACGTTCAACCGCGAGTTCATGCAGCGCGGCTTCGAGGAGGCGGTGGAGCAGGGGCTCATGCCCGAGGAGGCGGCGCCGAAGCCACCGGAGAACGTCGAGTTCGGGAAGCCGGAGGCCGAGATCACGGCGGCCGTGGACGTGTCGAAGTACGTGGGGCTGAAGCGGGCGGCGATGCGGGCGCACCCGAGTCAGATCAGCGAGGACATGTTCATGCTGGCCATGCCCGATGATGCTTTCGCTTTCGCGTTCGGGACCGAGTGGTTCATCCGGACCGGGCAGGGGCCGGGGATCACGGAGACGGATTTGCTGGCCGGGCTGTAGGGGCCGGGCTGGGCCGGGGCCGAGACCGGGCCGAGCCGGCCGGGGGCTTGGGCCAAGCCGGGGCCGGGGCGGGCCGAGGGCTTGGGCCGGGGCCGAGGGCTTGGGCCGGGGCCGGGGCCGGGGCCGGGGCCGGGGCCGGGGCCGGGGCCGGGGAGAGGGTAAATCGCGGGGCGCAGCGCCGGGCCCCCGTCACCCCACGCCCCCACTGGCGAGCCCGCCCTGCCTGCGTTGGTGGGCCCGGCGAGCGTTCGCGGCGCCGGTGCCGCTGCCGGTGGCGGTCGCCCGCCCGGCCGCTCTCAGTCCAGCGCCGCCGTTACCTCCAGCTCCACCAACTGGCCTTCATACCCCAGCTGGGCCACCCCCAGCAGCGTGCTCGCCGAGGTGAACGCCGCTCCGATCTCCGAGCCCGTCAACCGGTCCCACACCTCCGACAGCACCTCGCGGTCCGTCGTCACCACGTAGACCACCGTCCGGACCACGTCCGCCGGCGTTGCCCCCGCGAACTTCAACGCCGTCGCCGTGTTGGCCACCACCCGGTCGACCTGGTCGCTCAGCCCCTCCGCCACCGTTCCGTCCGGCGCCAGCGGGCACTGGCCCGCCAGGTACACCGTTCGTCCGCGCGAGACCGAGACCACGTGGTGGTAGCCCGGTGGTGTGTGCAGCCCGGGTGGGTTCTGCCGTTCAATGGTCACCACCGCATCTTCGCCGGGCGCGCAACCGATTACCCAGGGAGGGCACGTGCGCAGGACCATCGACTGGGCCGACGGCGCCGTCGTCGTCATCGACCAGACCGCCCTGCCCGGCGAGTTCCGGCTGCTGTACCTGCGGACCGTCGGTGAGCTCGTCGACGCCATCAAACGGCTCGCCGTCCGCGGGGCGCCCGCCCTCGGGGCCGCCGGCGCTCTCGGGGTCGCCCTCGCCGCCCGGATCGGGGACGACGTCGAGGCCGATGCCCGTCGGATCGCCACCGCCCGGCCCACCGCCGTCAACCTCGCCTGGGGCGTCGAGCGCGCCCTCGCGAAGCGCAGCGAAGGTCCCGAAGCCGTCCTCAAAGAAGCTCTGGCCCTGCTCGACGAGGACGAAGCACTCAACAAGGCCGCCTCGGCGCACGCCGCCGAAGTCGTGCTCCACGAATGCCCGCGCCGGCCGCTGAGGCTGCTCAGCCACTGCAACGCCGGGCAGCTCGCCACCGTCGGGTGGGGCAGCGCCCTCGGCGTCGTCTGGCACCTGCACGATCGCGGGCTCGTCGGCGAAGTCCTCGTCGACGAGACCCGCCCGCTCCTCCAAGGCGCCCGGCTGACGGCGTGGGAACTCGCCGAGGCCGGCGTCCCCTACCGCGTCCAGCCCGACGGCGCCGCCGCGGCCGCCATGGCCAGGGGGATGGTCGACTGCGTGCTCGTCGGGGCCGACCGGATCGCCGCCAACGGCGACGTCGCCAACAAGATCGGGACCTACGGCCTCGCCATCGCCGCCAAGCACCACGGGATCCCGTTCGTCGTCGTCGCGCCGTCGTCCACTGTGGACACGACCCTCGAGACCGGCGCGGGCATCGCCATCGAAGAGCGCGACGCCCGCGAGCTCACCGCGTTCGCCGGCACGCCGATCACGCCGGGGGGAACCCAAGCCTTCAACCCGGCCTTCGACGTCACCCCGTACGAGCTCATCACGGCCGTGGTCACCGAACACGGCCGCCTCGAACCCTAGGGGCGCGGGCCGATCTCGCGGCCGCCGTCGGTCACCGTGATCGCCATCGCCGGGCACGAGTCCGCCGCGTCCAGCACCGTCTCGTCGGCCTCCACCTCGGACGCCGCCGTCTGCGCGACCGCACCGTCCAGGACGAACACCTCGGGCATCAGCGCGGCGCACATCCCCGAGCCGATGCAGGTGTGTTCGTCGACTTCCACGTGCCAGGTCATGCTCACCATCCGATCGGCATCGACCGCGGTCCGCGGACGAGCATCTGCGTCTTCCACACGATATCGCCGGCCAGGTGGATGCCGGGCAACTCGGTGACCAACGCGCGCAGCGCCTCCTGCAGCTCGAGCCGGGCCAGCGGCGCGCCCAGGCAGTGGTGGACGCCGTGGCCGAAGCCCAGGTGGTGGGTGTCGCCGCGGTCGAACCGCAGCCGGTCGGCGTCGTCGAACTGCAGCCGGTCGCGGTTGGCCGCGCCGACCGCCACCAGCACCGGCTCCCCCGCC
The DNA here is from genome assembly GCF_053605345.1 of Amycolatopsis sp. NPDC003865. NCBI lineage: Bacteria > Bacillati > Actinomycetota > Actinomycetes > Pseudonocardiales > Pseudonocardiaceae > Amycolatopsis > Amycolatopsis sp. NPDC003865. The sequence goes on from NZ_JBSGJA010000027.1 coordinate 111,008, forward strand.
TTCACGAGCACCCCGCCGACCTCGACGTCTTCGGTCGCGTAGCGCGCGAACCCGGCGCCGGCGCCCAGCGGCACGAACCGCAGCAGCTCCTCGACGGCCGCCGGGATCAGGTCCGGGTCGTCGACCAGCCGCTTCCACTGCTCAGGCTGGTCGAGCAGCGCGTAGACGAAGTTGGGGATCTGGCTCGCGGTGGTCTCGTGGCCGGCGACGAGAATGCCGACGCACAGGTCGACCAGCTCGAGCTCGGTCAGCCGGTCGCGCGTGTCGCGCGCCTCGATCAGCGCCGTCATCAGGTCGTCCTGGGGCTGCGCCCGGTGTTCGGCGATCAGCCCGCGCATGTAGTCGCGCAGCTCTTCGCGGTTGCGCTCGAACTCCTCCGGCGTCAGGCCGCTGGTGGACAGCGCGGCGTCGCTCCAGACGCGGAACTTCGGCCGGTCGGCGACCGGGACGCCGAGCAGCTCGCAGATCACCGCGACCGGGATCGGCAGCGCGTACCGGTCGACGAGGTCGGCGGGCGGGCCGGCGGCCTTCATGTCCGCGATCAGCCCGGTCGCCAGCTCGGCGACGCGCGGGCGCAGCAGCTCGACCCGGCGCATGGTGAACGCCTTGGCCACGAGCGTCCGCAGCCGCGTGTGGTCGGGCGGGTCCATCTGCAGGATGCCGCCTTCGCGCTGCACGGGCGAGCGGCGCGGAGCGTCCTTCTCCTTCTCCATCGCCCGCGAGAACCGGCGGTCGCCGAGCACCAGCCGGGCGTCGGCGTAGCGCGTGGCCAGCCACGCCGGCTCCCCGTACGTCATCTTGACCCGGACCATGCCCGCGGCCTCGCGGGCCGCCGCGTAGGCCTCGTTGAGGTCGAGCCCCGCCTCCTCGTTGAAGGGGTACGAGAGCGGCTCGGCGTGGGTGACGGTCATGCGAAAACCCCCGTGCTCGGTTGTAAGCAGCTGCTTACAACGCTACACAGTTTCTTCCCGCCTGTCACGATCCGCCATTGCCCAGTCACGAAAGACTAGGTTACGGTGACCTAGGTGTGGATCGAGATCCTCTTGCTGTCGAGGCTGGACCGCGAACCGATGCACGGCTACGAGCTGCGCAAGTCGATCGAAGCCTCGACCGGGCACACCTTGTCGAACAACTCGCTCTACCCGACCCTGCGGCGCTTCGTCGACGCCGGTGCGGTGAGCCGCAGCGCCGAAGAGCAGGAGGCCAAACCGCCGCGGCACGTCTACACGATCACCGATGTCGGCCGGGAGCTGCTGCACGACCTGCTCGCGGACTTCCCGGCCGAGCTGGCGCTGCACGCGGAGGAGTTCCTCGCGCGCGTCGGCAGCTTCAGCCGGCTGTCCGCGGACGAGCGCGCCCGCGTGCTCGACGTGCGAAAACACGCGCTCACCGCCGAGCACGCGCGGCTCACCGGGCTCGCCGCCGAGCAGGCCGACCCGTGGGGCCGCGCGGCGCTGCGGCACGTCATCGGGAAGCTCGACGCCGAACTCCGCTGGCTCGCCGACCTCGAAACCGAACTGAGGAGAGACGCATGACCACCACCGAAGAGGCGCCGCGCCTCCCCTTCGCCCGGGCGAACGCCCTCTCCATCGCCCCGGACTACGAAGCGCTCCGCAGCCGCGCGCCGATCAGCCGCGTGCTGACCCCGGCCGGCGACCCGGCGTGGCTGGTGACCTCCTACGATGCGGCCAGGGAAGTGTTCCGCGACAAGCGGTTCGGCCGTTCGCACCCCGCGCCCGAGCAGGCGTCGCGGATCTCGAACGCCGCGATCCAGGACGGCCCGAGCGGCGACTTCGACACCGAGGAAGCCGAGCACAAGCGGATGCGCCGGATGCTCGCGCCCGCGTTCTCCGCGCCCCGCATGCGGGCGCTGGGCGACCGGATCGCCGAGCTGACCGACCGCTGCCTCGACGACCTGCAGGCCGCGCACGACGCGAACCCCGGCGAGCCGGTCGACCTCACCGACTTCCTCGCCTTCCCGTTGCCGGTGCTGGTGATCTGCGAGCTGCTCGGCGTGCCCTACGAAGACCGCGAGAAGTTCCGCGGCCTGTCCGAGCGGATCGCGATGATGGACGGCGGCGAGGACGCGCAGGCGGCCATGGCCGAGTTCAAGGCCTACATGCTGGAGCTGGCCGAGGCGAAGCGCGCGGACCCGCAGCCGGACGTCATCTCCGACATGGTCGCCGTCCAGGCCGGCGACCCGGCGTTCACCGACGACGACCTCGCCCGGATGGGCGCCGGGCTGCTGTTCGCCGGCCACGAGACGACGTCCACCCGGATCGCGATGGGCACGCTGTTCCTGCTCAGCGACACCGCCCGCCGCGACCGCTTCGCCGCCGATCCCGACGGCGAGGTCGACCAGACCGTCGAGGAGATCCTGCGGCTGACCGCGACCAGCGGCACCGGCCTGCTGCGCTACGCCCACGAGGACGTCGAGATCGCCGGCACGCGGATCCGGCGCGGCGACGCGGTGCTCATCTCCAGCGACGCGGCCAACCGCGACGCGTCGGTGTTCGCCGACCCCGACGAGTTCGACCCGGGCCGCACGCCGAACGTCCACCTGGCCTTCGGCAGCGGCGCGCACGTCTGCATCGGCGCCAACCTCGCCCGGACCGAGCTGCGGACGGTGTTCCCCAAGCTGTTCCGCCGGTTCCCCGGGCTGCGGCTGGCGGCGGGGATCGACGAGATCCCGGTGCGGGTCAACCGCGTCGCCGGCGGGGTCGAGGCCGTCCCGGTGACGTGGTGAGCCCCGTGAAGATCACCGCCGACACCGAAGCCTGTGTCGCGTCCGGACAGTGCGTCCTGCTCGCGCCGGGCACGTTCGACCAGGACGAGGAGGCCGGCACGGTCGTCCTCCTCGCCGAGGAGCCGCCGGCCGGTGAGGAGGACGCGGTCCGCCGGGCCGAGCTGACCTGCCCGGCCGCGGCGATCCGGCTCACCGGCGCGTAGGGCCGCTGCGCCACGTCCCGTTTGCCGGGTTAGCCTGCACCGATGACGGAACAGGCCGGCCGGCGGCGGGACGCGGCGGCAACGCAGCGGGCGTTGCTGGACGCGGCCGCCAAGCTGTTCGCCGAGCGCGGCTTCGACCGGACCACGGTGCGCGACATCGCGGGTGAGGCCGGGGTCAACCAGGCGCTGCTGTTCCGCTACTTCGGCAGCAAGGACGCGCTGTTCGAAGCGGTGATCGCCCGCGACGGGCGCGAGCAGCTGGCCACCACGCCACCCGAGCGGCTGTTCAGCGCGTCCCTGCGCAGCATGCTGGCCCCCGAGGGGCAACGGAACCGGACGCTCGAAACGTACCTGCGCTCGTCGGGCAGCGACGGTGCCGCGGCCGCGATCCGCCAGGAGATCGGCGAGGAGTACGCGCGGGTGCTGGCCACGCTGACCGACGCCCCGGACGCCGAGCTGCGGGCGGACCTCGCGCTCGCGTGGCTGATGGGGATCGCGCTGGTCCGCGAGGTCAGCGGCAAGGAACCCCTGGCCAGCGCGGACCCCGACGACATCTGCCGGCTCGTCCTCGGCGCGACCCGGACGCTGCTGGAGCGCAGCGAGTAGTCACGGCAACGCGCGGCGCAGCAGTTCGGCCAGGTGCACCGGACGGCGACCCGACTCCTGCTCGATCTGGGTCCGGCAGCTGAAGCCGTCGGACACCACGATCGTGTCCGGAGCCGCCGCGCGGATCGCCGGGAGCATCCGGTCCTCCGCGACCGCCTTCGACACCTCGTAGTGCCCGCGCTCGAAGCCGAAGTTGCCCGCCAGGCCGCAGCACCCCGAGTCCAGCGTCGTATTGCGCACCCCCGCCGCCGCGAGCGCCGACTCGTCCGCGCCGAAGCCGAGGACCGCGTGCTGGTGGCAGTGGACCTGCGTGATCGCGTCGACGTCCAGCGCCGCGAACGGGATCGGGGCCCGCTCCAGCAGCTCCGCGAACGTGAACGTCCGGGAAGCCAGCAGCGCGGCACGCTCGTCGCCCGGCATCAGCGCCGGCAGGTCGCCGCGGAACAGGGCCGTGCAGCTCGGTTCCAGGCCCGCCACCTCGTAGCCGTCCGCCAGGTACGGCGCCAGCACCGACAGCGTCCGGTCCAGGACGCGGCGCGCGACGCCGAGCTGGCCCGTCGACACCCACGTCAGTCCACAACAGACTCCGCGGTCCGGCAGCACGACGTCGTACCCCGCCGCCGTCAGGACCTCGTGCGCGGCGTCGAGCACCGACGGCGTCAAGTAGTTGTTGAACGAATCCGGCCACAGCAGGACCCGACGCTCCCCCGACGCCCGGCGCCGGAGATCCGCCCGAGAGCGCGTGAACGGGGCTGGAGCGAACGACGGCAGCGAACGTTCCGGCGCGATGCCGCCGAGCCGTTTCACCAGGCCCGCCAAGCGGGACCGGCCGACGAGATTGGCCAGCCGCGGCATCCGTGCGCTCGCCCGCAGCCACAGCGGCAGCCAGCCCATCGAGTAGTGCGACGCCGGTCGCAGCCGCCGCCGGTAGTGCTGGTGCAGGAACTCCGCCTTGTACGTGGCCATGTCGACGTCGACCGGGCAGTCGGACAGACATCCCTTGCAGGACAGGCACAAATCCAACGCGTCGTGCACTTCGGACGAACGCCAGCCGTCCGTGATGACTTCGCCGTTGATCATCTCGGCGAGCAGGTGCGCGCGACCCCGCGTCGAGTGCTGCTCGTCGCGCGTGGCCCGGTAGCTCGGGCACATCACGCCGCCGCCGCTGGTGTTGCGGCACTTCCCCACGCCGACGCAGCGCCGCATCGCCTGGCCGAAACTGCCGCGGTCCTCGGGGTAGCCGAGGAAGACACTGTCCTCAAAGGACTTCGACGTGGCCCGTACGCGCAGGTCCGCGTCGATCGCCCGCGGCGTCACCAGGATGCCGGGGTTCATCCGGCCGGCCGGGTCGAAGATCCCCTTGAACCGGGCGAAGACGTCCAGCATCTCCGGGCTGTACATCCGGGACAGCAGCTCCGACCGCGCCTGGCCGTCGCCGTGCTCGCCGGACAGCGAACCACCGTGCGCGGCCACGAGGTCCGCCGCCTCCTCCAGGAACCGCCGGAACTCCGCCACCCCGGAACCGGACAGCAGGTCGAAGTCCAGCCGCATGTGCAGGCAGCCTTCGCCGTAGTGGCCGTAGACGACGCTGCGGCGCCCGTGCGATCGCATGAGCTCCTTGAACTCGCGCAGGTACGCGCCGAGCCGCTCGGGCGGGACGGCCGCGTCCTCCCAGCCCGGCCACGCTTCGGAGCCGTCCGCGAGCCGGGTCGCGAGCCCCGCGCCTTCCTCGCGGATGCGCCACAGCCCGCGTTGCGCGGCCGGGTCGTCGACGATCGCGAAGCCGGTGACCTCCAGCGACGCGGCCAGTTCCCGGGCCCGCGCGGCCGGGTCGTCCCCGGCCAGCTCGACGAACAGCCACGCTCCGCCCGGCGGCAGGTCGCCCGCGCGGCCCGGCAGCATCGCGACGAGCTCGGCGTCCACGCCTTCGACGGTCAGCGGCGACCACGGCAGGATCGACGGCACCGCGTCCGCCGCGGCGATGTCGGACGGGAATCCCAGCACCGCCAGCACGCGACGAGCGGGCAGCTCGGCCAGCTCGACTTCCGCGCCGAGGACCGTCACGCAGGTGCCTTCCGAACCGACGAGCGCCTTGGCGACGTCGAAGCCGTTCTCCGGCAGCAGGTGTTCGAGCCCGTAGCCGGACACACGCCGCGGCCACGTCGAGAGTTCCTGGCGCAGCAGAGCCAAGTTGTCGCGCACCAGCGCGCGCAGCTCGTCGAAGACCCGGCCCTCGGTGGGCTCGTCCCGCCCCACGCGCAGCCGCGTGCCGTCGTAGAGCAGCACGTCCAGCGAGCGGACGACGTCGGCCGTGCGCCCCCACGCCACCGAGTGCGAGCCGCACGCGTTGTTGCCGATCATCCCGCCGAGGGTGCAGCGGCTGTGCGTGGACGGGTCGGGCCCGAACCGCAGCCCGTGCGGCGCCGCGACCGCCTGCAGGTCGTCGAGCACCGTGCCGGGCAGCACCCGCGCGAGCCGCGTCCCCGGGTCCAGCGAGAGCACGCCGCCGACGTGACGCGAGGTGTCGATCACCAGCCCCGGCCCGCACGCGTTCCCGGCGACGCTGGTGCCTCCGCCGCGGGCGATCACCGGAAGGTCACGATCGCGGGCGGCCGCGACCGCGGCGACGACGTCGTCGACGCTCTCCGGCAGCACGACCCCGCGGGGCACGTGCCGGTAGTTGGACGCGTCGGTCGTGTACAGCGCGAGCGTGGCGGCGTCGGTGAGGATCTCCACGCCCCCATTCAAGTCGACCGGGCGCCCGCGTACCTCTCCAGCCGGGTATGTCCGAAACCACAGTCCGTGTGCGATCGTGGGCGCGTGACGGCACAGGAGCACGTCGCCGAGTACAGCGCCGTGCTGGGCGAGCTGCTGCGCGAGCGGGAGAAGCTGCTCGGCACGCTCGACCGCGTCGCCGCGCTGCACGGGACCGCGCGCCTGGTCCGGGAGACCGTGGGCGCGAAGGCCGGGTTCGTCGCCGAGCTCGACCAGCCGGGCCTGGCGGTGATCCGCTGGATGTCGGGCACCCGGACCGACTCGCTGCAGGACCTCGAAGTACCCGTCGGCCAGGGCATCGGCGGGCGGGTGCTGGCGCTGGGCCGCCCGGTGCGGGTCACCGACTACGTCAGCTCGCCCGCGATCACCCACCAGTTCGACGCCCAGGTGCGCGGCGAGGGGCTGGCCGCGATGCTCGCCGTCCCGATCGTCGCGCGCGGCGAGACCGTCGCCATCGCCTACGCGGCCATGCGCGAGCCCGCCGACTTCGGCGACGACGCCGTCCGGCGGATGGAGGAGGTCGCCCGCGAGGCCGGGACGGCGCTGCAGCTGGCGAAGGTCGCCGAGACCGATCGCACGGCCGCGGTGGCCGGCGAACGCCTGCGGATGCAGAGCGCGCTGCACGACTCGGTCGGCGCGCTGCTGTTCTCCATCGGCGTCCAGGTGCGCGACCTGCACGCGGACGCCCACGGCAACCCCGCGCTGGAGGCTCGGCTGCGCAGGCTGGAAGGCGACGTCTCGGCGGCGGCCGGCGCGTTGCGGGAGTCGCTGCTGGCGCTGTCGGAGTCCAGCCCGGAGCGGGCGCTGCCGGTCGAGCTGGCCGAGCACTGCCGCTCGTTCCAGGCGCGCTGCGGCGTCCCGGCCCGGTTCGTGCAGCTCGCGGCGGTGCCGCCGCTGGACGCCGAACGGACGGCGCTGCTGGTCGCCGCGGTCCGCGAAGGGCTGCTCAACGTCGAGAAGCACGCCGGGGCGTCGTCGGTGATCGTCAGCCTGCTGCCCAGCGACGACGGGGTCCAGGTGGTCGTGGCGGACGACGGCACCGGCGGCGAACCCGTCCCGGGCACCGGCATGGGACTGCGGACGCTGAGCGGGCGCGCCCTGCGGCTGGGCGGGCGGATCAGCCTGGTCCGGGACGACGACGACGGCTGCACGCTGCGGGCGTGGGTGCCGCTGGTGCGCCGGTGACCCCCACGACGCCCGCGACCGTCTTCGTCGTCGACGACCACCCGGTGGTCCGCGACGGCGTGACGCTGCTGTTGCGCTCGGACCCGTGCCTGAGCGTGGTCGGTTCCGCGGAGTCCGGGCGGCTGGCCATCGAGCGCGTGGCGACGCTGGCCCCGGACCTGATCCTGCTCGACCTGAGGCTGCCGGACATGCTCGCGCCGGAGGTCGTCACCGAGCTGCGGCGGGTGCACCCGGACGGGAAGATCGTCGTGTTCACCGCGCACGGCGACCACCAGGGCGTGCTGGCCGCGCTGGAGTCGGGGGCGCACGGCTGCCTGCTCAAGGACGCCGCCGGCGCGCAGCTGGTGACCGAGCTGCGGCGGGTGCTGCGCGGCGAGCGCGTCGTCGACCCGCGGATCCTGCCCGACGCCGGGCAGCGGTCGGACGCGCTGGCCCGCAGCGGCCTGACCCGCCGCGAGTACGAAGTGCTGCGGCTGGCCGCGCAGGGCCAGACGAACCCGGAGATCGCGGAGTCGACCGGACTGGCGCGCAACACGGTCAAGACGTACCTGCAGTCGGCGCTGCACAAGCTGGGCGCGCGCAACCGCGTCGAAGCGATCGGGAAGGCCAGTGAGGCCGGGCTGCTGTGAGATCCTCGGCCGGGTGACGATCGACCTCCACGCGCACAGCACGGCTTCGGACGGGACGACGCCGCCCGCTTCGCTCCCGCGGCTGGCCGCCGAAGCCGGGCTGACCGTGCTGGCCCTCACCGATCACGACACCTTCGCGGGATTGGCCGCGGCCTCCGCAGCCCCCTCCGGGATCGAGATCGTTCCGGGCGTCGAGATCTCCTGCCGTCTGGACGAGTCCGAGGTCCACCTGCTCGGCCTCTTCGTCGATCCTCTCCACGCGCCGCTGGCCGAGGAACTCGAGCTGATCCGGACCGACCGGGACCGCCGCGGGGTGCGGATGGTGGAGCGCTGCCGGGAGCTGGGCGCGCCGATCAGCCTCGCGCAGGTGCGCGAGATCGCCGCGGGCGCGCCGCTCGGGCGTCCGCACATCGCGGCGGCGCTGGCCGCGGTGGGCATCACCGATGCCTTCACCCCCGAGTGGATCGCCGACGGCGGCCGGGCCGACGTGCCGAAGCACGTATTGTCCACTGTGGACGCGATCACGCTGGTGCGCGCGGCCGGGGGTGTCGCGGTGCTGGCGCACCCGCGCTCGGTGAAGCGGCGCGCTTCGGTCACCGACGCGCAGCTGGCCGCGCTCGCTTCCGCGGGGCTCGCCGGAATCGAGGTGGACCACCCGGAGCAACCACCGGAAGCCCGCGAACGACTCGGGGAAGTGGCCGCGGACCTGGGGTTGCTCGCGACCGGATCGAGCGACTTCCACGGCGACCGCAAGCCGGTCCGCCTCGGCGAGTGCACGACCTCGCCCGAGGTGTTCGCCGCGCTCCGGGAGTCCGCCGTGTCCGTTTCGTAGCCCGCGGGGTCTCCACGTGGGGGTGTCCGAGAGCCGCGCCTGATCGCAGGATGACCGCCACCGATCGTGACTCACGTCACACGAGTGGAGGAGGCCTCTTGCGCCCTGGAGTGAGTCCGTGCTGACCGTGCGTGGCCTGCGGGTCCGGTACGGCCGGTCGACCCCCGCGCTGCACGGCGTCGACCTCGACGTTTCCGCCGACGGCGTCCTCGCCGTGCTCGGCAGCAACGGCGCCGGGAAGTCCACCCTGCTGCGGGCCGTCTCGGGCACGCTCCGGATGCACCGGGGCGCGATCGACGCCGGCGAGATCCGCTACGACGGCCACGCGCTCGGCAAGCTCGACCCCGCGCGGATCGTCCGGCTCGGCGTCGTCGGCGTGCCCGAGGGGCGGCAGGTCTTCGCCCGCATGACCGTCGAGGAGAACCTGCGGGCCGGCGGCATCGGCGCCCGGACCGCCGCCGAACGGGCGGCGGCGCGCGAGCGGGTCGACGCCCTGTTCCCCGTCCTCACCGAACGCGCCAAGCAGCGCGCCGGCCTCCTGTCCGGCGGCGAACAGCAGATGCTCGCGATCGGCCGGGCGCTGATGTCCACGCCGAGGCTGCTGCTGCTCGACGAGCCGTCGCTGGGCCTCGCGCCGAAGGTCGTCGAGCAGATCGGCCGGACCATCCGGGAGATCCACGAGCAGGGCACCGCCGTGGTGCTGGTCGAGCAGAACGCCGTGATGGCGCTGGGCGTCGCCGACCACGCCGTGGTGCTGGAGGTCGGCCGGGTGGCGCTGGCCGGGACGGCCGCCGAGCTGTCCGCCAGCCAGGACGTCCGGCGGCTCTACCTCGGCGGGCACGCCGAGTCGCAGGAGACCGCGGACGCCGAAGCCGAGCAGGCGCGCGAGCACCTGGCCGGCCGGACGCTGTCGAGGTGGGCCGGATGACGCCGCCGGAGCTGCGGGTCGAGGACGTCTCCCTGCGCTTCGGCGGGATCCGCGCCCTGGACGAAGTGAGCTTCACCGTCGCACCCGGGTCGCTGCACGCGCTGATCGGGCCGAACGGCGCCGGGAAGTCCAGCTGCTTCAACGTCATCAGCGGCCTCTACCGGGCCAACGCCGGGCGCGTGCGGCTCGGGGACACCGACCTCACCGGGCTCGCGCCGCACAAGCTCGCCCGCCTCGGGATCGGGCGGTCGTTCCAGAACGCCGCCCTCTCACCCGGCTCGACCGTGCTGGACAACGTCATGCTCGGCAGGCACGCGCTCACCCGCGGCGGGTTCCTCGAAGTCGGGCTGCGGCTGCCGTGGACGGTCCGCGCCGAACGACGGCACGCCGAACGGGCGCGGGAGATCTGCGCGTTCCTCGGGCTCGGCGCGGTCGTCGACGCCCCCGTGGGCGCGCTGCCCTACGGCGTCGTCAAGCGCGTCGACCTCGCCCGCGCCCTCGCCGTCGAACCGGTGCTGCTCCTGCTCGACGAGCCCGCCGCCGGGATGAACGCGGCCGAGACCGCGGAGCTGGCCGGCACGATCAGCGGGATCCGCGCGGAGCTCGGCATCTCGATCCTGCTCGTCGAACACGACATGGGCCTGGTGATGGGCATCGCCGACCGCGTCACGGTGCTCGACTTCGGCCGCCGCATCGCCGACGGCACGCCGGCGGAGGTCCAGTCCGACCCGGAAGTCATCAAGGCCTACCTGGGCACGGAGGCGGCGTGAACACTTTCCTGCAGCTCACGGTCAACGGCCTCGGCAAGGGCGCGGTGTTCGCCCTGCTCGCACTGGGGTTCGTGATCATCTTCAAGGCCACCGAGGTGGTCAACTTCGCGCACGGCTCGCTCGTGCTCTTCGGCGGCTACCTCGTCGTCGTGACGCGGGACGCGCTGGGCTGGGTGGGCGCGTCGCTGGTCGGCATCGTCTCGGCCGGGGTGCTCGGCCTGGTCGTCGAGCGGCTGCTGCTGTCGCGCTCCCGGCACGCCGACGCGAACAGCCTGGCGCTGCTCACCATCGGCGTCGACGTGATCGTCACCGAGGAGATCGTGCGCCGCCTCGGCGTCACGCTGCCCTTCCTCGGCGACGCCTGGGACGCGAAGCCGTTCCAGCTCGGCGGCATCACGCTCTTCCGGACGCACCTGGTCGCCCTCGTCGTGGCCGCGGTGCTCATCACGGCGTTCTGGCTGGCCTTCAAGTACTCGAACTGGGGCGTGGCCATGCGGGCGCAGGCGGAGAACCGGGAGGCCGCCGCGCTGATGGGCATCCGCAGTTCGCGGGTCACCGCGACCGCGTGGGTGGTGGCCGGGCTGCTGGCCGGGGTGGCGGTGCTGTTCATCGCGACGCAGGACTTCTCCGGCGCCGGGCTTTCACGCGGGACGCACTCGATCGCGCTGGCCGCCTTCCCGGCGGCGATCCTCGGCGGCCTCGACTCGACGGCGGGCGCGGTGGTCGGCGGCCTGGTCGTCGGGATCGTGGAAGCGCTGTCCGCGCAGTACGTGTCGTTCGACTTCTCCAAGAGCGCGGTGTTCCTGGTGATGCTGGTGGTCCTGGTGGTGCGGCCCTCGGGGCTGTTCGGCATGAGGGAGCGAACCCGTGTCTGACAGCGCCGTGTCCGAAGTGGACAGCCCGCCGGCCGTCGCGGCCACGCCGCCGCCGCGTCGCGACTGGGCGAAGCTCGTGCGCACGGCGGCCTGGCTCGCCCTGCTGGTCGTCCTGCTCGCCCTGCCGCTCTACCTCGACGCCGCCTGGCTGAAGGCCGGGCAGTACATGATGATCGGCGGGGTCGGCGCGATCGGGCTGACGCTGGTGGTCGGGCAGGCCGGGCAGCTCTCCCTGGCCCACGCGTTCTTCCTGCTCGCGGGAGCCACCGCCTACACCGTGCTGTCCGGGCCGACCGGCGACGACCGGGTGGTCGGGTTCGGCCTCGACCCCGGGCTGTCGCTGCTGGGCGCGGTGGTCGTCGCGGCCCTGCTCGGCCTGGCCTTCGCGCCGGTGGCGGGGCGGCTGCGCGGGATCTACCTCGGCGTCGCCTCGCTGGCCCTGGTGTTCCTCGGGCTCTACTTCGGACAGTCCGCCGAGGAGCTGACCGGCGGGACGTCGACCGGGCGCGCGCCGGCGCCGTTCTCGCTGTTCGGCTTCCCGTTCACGAACGACGGTCCCGAGATCACGCTGCTCGGCGTGCCGATCCGGCAGGCCGAGCGCACGTGGTACCTGTTCCTGCTGCTGACCGTGCTGGCGTTCGTGATCGCGCGCGGCGCCGTCCGCGGCCGGGTCGGCCGCTCGTGGCGGGCGGTGCGCGACAACGAGGCCGCGGCCGCGGTGATGGGCGTCAGCGTGCTGCGCGCCAAGGCGGGCGCGTTCGCCGTCTCCTCGGCCTACGGCGGCCTCGCCGGCGCGATGACCGTGCTGTGGTTCGACATCCTCAAGCCGGACGAGAGCGAGTACGGCACCTACGGCATCAACGTGTCCATCGCCTACCTCGCGATGGTCATCATCGGCGGGCTCGGCTCGGTGTCCGGTGCGCTCGTCGGCGCGCTGATCGTCAACGGGCTGCCGCAGGTGCTCGCCCTGTATTCGGCCGACCTGGGCTGGTTCTCCGGCACCGGCGACGGCGCGCTGACCCCGATCCTGGTCAGCTCGTTCGTCTACGGCGCCGCGATCATCCTCGTCGTGCTGTTCGAGCCGGGCGGCCTCGCCGCGATCGGCCGCCGGCTCACCCGTTCCCGCCGTCAACCCCCGGAGGAACCATGAAACGCACACACCTGGCGGCGGCGCTGGCGGCCGTCCTCGTCCTCTCCGCCTGCAGCACGAAAGCGGGCGACTCGGGCTCGTCGGGCTCGGACAGCTCCGGCGTCAAGACCGGCAAGGGGGTGACGGCGAGCGAGGTGACGCTCGGCGTGATGACCGACAAGTCCGGCGTGTTCAAGAACCTCGGCCTCGGCGTCACGCAGGGCAACGAGCTGTGGGCCAAGGACTTCAACGCCGCCGGCGGGGTCTGCGGCCGCCAGGTCAAGCTCGAAGAGGTCGACCACGGCTACAAGGCCGACACGGCGAAGACGCTGTACCCGCAGATCGAGCCGAAGGTGCTCGGGTTCGTGCAGCTGCTCGGCTCGCCGGTGGTGGCCGCGCTGAAGCAGAACCTCGCTTCGGACAAGGCGGTCGCGGCACCGGCGTCGTGGTCGTCGGAGCTGCTCGACAACCCGTACGTGATGATCGTCGGGACCACCTACGACCTGGAGATCATCGACGGCCTCTCGTACCTGCAGGAACAGGGGCTGCTCAAGGACGGCGACACGATCGGGCACGTCTACATCGACGGCGAGTACGGCAAGAACGGCCTGCGCGGGTCGCAGTTCTACGCGAAGAAGCACAACCTGACGGTCAAGGAAGTGAAGATCACCTCGACCGACAGCGACCTGACGAACGTCGTCACCGGGCTCAAGGGCGCCGGGGTCAAGCTGATCGCGCTGACCACCACGCCCGCCCAGACCGGGTCGGCGGTCGCCGCGAACAAGGCGCTCGGGCTGAACGTGCCGGTGCTGGGCAACAACCCGACGTTCGACCCGCAGCTGCTGAAGAGCCCCGCCGCGGGCGCGCTCGACAAGCTGACGGTCGTCGCGAGCAGCGTGCCGTTCTCCGCCGACATCCCGAAGGCCAAGGACGTCGCGGCGAAGTACAAGGCCGCCTACAAGGAAACCCCGAACGGCGGCGTCCCCTACGGCTACGCGGTGGGCGAGGTCTGGGGCGCGGTGCTGAAGAAGGCGTGCGACAACAAGGACCTCACGCGCGACGGCATCTCCGCGGCGTTGAAGCAGACGACGTCGGCGAACACGGACAACCTGGTCGCGGCGCTCGACTTCTCCAAGCCGGGGACGCCGGCGACGCGCCAGGTGTACGCGGCCACCCCGGACGCCTCGGCCGAGGGCGGGGTCAAGTACGTCAAGCCGTTGTTCGAGGCACCGGAGGCCAAGGAGTACGTGGCGCCGCACCAGAAGTGAGCCGGCGCCCGGCCAGCGCGGCCGCCTCCCGCAGCGGGGTGGTCGCGTTGGCCTCGGCCGCGCTCAGGAGGTCCTTCACCGTCTGCTCGATCGTCTCGACGCGGGCGAGGGCCGCGTCGTGGCCGAGGCCCTCCGCCTCGCGGGAGAGCGTGTAGAGGATCCCGCCCGCGCTCGCCACGTAGTCCGGGACCCACAGGACGCCGCGCGCCGCGAGTTCGTCGGCGACGGCGTCGTCGGTGAGCTGGTTGTTCGCCGGACCGACGACGAGCGGGGTGTCGAGCCGGGCCACCGTCTCGGGGCTCAGCACCCCGCCGACCGCCGCCGGGATGACCACGTCGGCGGTCAGCGTGAGCGCTTTCTCCGGCTCGGCCCAGGTCAGGCCCTGCTTCTCCGCGCCGGCCCGCTTCCCGGGGTCGATGTCGGAGACGACGACATCGGCCCCGCCGGCACGCAAGCTCGCCGCGAGGTGGGCACCGACGGAGCCGTAGCCGCTGATCACGACCCGGCGGCCGGTGAAGTCCGCCGAGCCGAGCGCCGCCCGGAGCGCGGCGAGCACGCCCACCGCGGTCGGGCCGCTGGAGGAACCGGTTCCGCCCGCGGACTCGGGTGTGCAGAACGCGAACGCCGAGACCTCGCGCAGCACCAGCATGTCGGCCGGGCCGGTGCCGACGTCCGGGCCCGCCAGGTAGGTGCCGCCGAAGTCGGCGACGAGGTCGGCGTGGTCGAAAAGGACGTCCCGGCGCTCCTCGGGAGAAAGGACGCGGCCGGGCCCCGGCGCGATGACGCTCTTGCCGCCGCCGAACGCGAGCCCCGCGACGGCGCACTTCGCCGTCATGGCTTCGGACAGGCGGAGGACGTCCCCGACGGCGTCGTCGAGCGTGGCGTAGGGCTTGAAGCGGCAGCCGCCGACGGCGGGGCCGAGCGCGGTCGAATGGATCGCGACCATGGTGGTGATGCCGGATCGGCGGCCCCGGCGGGCCACGAGCTGCTCATGTGCGGTCATGCCGACCGAAGTTAGGGTGAACGTCGGCGGTGGTGAGCCACCGCCGAACGAAATTCGGCGACGACCCGGAGGGCCCGGTGCTGGACGAACTTGATTCGGCGATCGTGCGGCAGTTGCAGGAGGACGCGCGGCAGACCAACCGGGACATCGCCCGGAAGGTCGGCATCGCGCCCTCGACGTGCCTCGAGCGCATCCGGCTGCTGCGGGACCGCGGGGTGATCCGCGGCTACCACGCCGACATCGACCTGGCGAGCCTCAACCGCGGCGTCCGGGCGCTCGTCGCGGCGCAGGTGCGGCCGTTGAGCCGGGCGGTCATCGACGAGTTCCAGCGCTCGATCGCGGAACTGCCCGAGGTGCTCTCGGTGTACGTGACCGCGGGGAGTGACGATTTCCTGATCGAAGTCACGACGAGGGACATCGAAGCGCTCCACGCCTTCCTCGCCGACCGGCTGGCGTTGCGCCGGGAGATCGTCGGCTTCCGGACGTCGATCGTTTTCCGGCACCTGCGGAAGACGACGATTGAACCCCTCGCGTAGGGGTATCCGGGGATATCACCCGGAAAGGACGCGACACACCCCTAAGTGAAACCCTCGAAATACCCTTGTTCGCACGCTGAGAGGCGAAAACTGTCGGTGGTGGGCGGTCTAATGGGTCACGACGGGAAGGAGGCTCCGCCATGATCACCGAACTGAACCACCGTGAGCGGGCCACGTTGAGAGCCGTGGCAGGGGGCCACGCCGAGATCAGCTGCAGCTGCGAGCCCGACCTGTTCATCGACGGCCTGAGCTGCTGCGACCAGTCCACCGTGCACCGTCTCGCGCGGCTCGGCCTGATCGCACCCGCGCTGCCCGGCAAGTGCGGCCAGCGCGTCCCGGCCGTGCTCACCGAGGCCGGCTCGCTGGCGCTGGGCGAGGTCTTCGCCGCCGCCGCGTAATCGCGTTGCCACACACTGGGGTCACTGACAGCATCACCCGATGCACGTATTCCTCGAAACCGAGCGGCTGATCTTCCGCCGGTTCACCGAGAACGACGCCGACGCACTCTTCGAGCTCTACGACGACCCGGCCGTGATGAAGTACCTCAATGGGGGCCTGCCGGCGGACCGCACCGAGATCGTCACCCTGGATCTCCCCGCGTTCCTCGGTTACTACGAGCGTTTCCCCGGTTACGGGTTCTGGGCGGCGATCGAGAAGAGCACCGGCGATTTCCTGGGGTGGTTCCATTTCCGCCCGCGCCCGCAAGATCCGCCGGACCAACCGGAACTGGGGTACCGGCTGCACCGGAAGGCGTGGGGCAAGGGCTACGGGACCGAAGGCTCGGCCGCCCTGCTCGCGAAGGGGTTCACCGAACTGGGGGTCACCCGCGTGACGGCGTTCACCATGACGGTGAACGAGCGGTCGCGCCGGGTGATGGAGAAACTGGGGATGCGGTTCGTCCGCACGTACTTCGAGGAGTTCCCGGAGCACGAGCGGGCGCCGGGCAGCGAGCACGGCGAAGTCGAGTACGCCATTACCCGCGAAGAGTGGTCCGCCGCGGCCGGTCGTGAGTGAGAAACAGGGTTAGAACACTGTTTCTCACTTAGGCCGACGCGCTCATCCCGCCGACGACGTCCGCGCGGCAGGCGCTGACCACCAAGCTCGGCGCGAAGAACGGCTGGAAGGAAATCCTCGCCTCG
>NZ_JBSGJA010000028.1:0-126941 GCF_053605345.1 Amycolatopsis sp. NPDC003865
ACCCTCGCCACCTCGAACAAGAAGGACACCGGCCCCGTCACGCGGGCGTTCGACGCCATCGTGCTGCTGCTCGGCGTGGCCGACGTCGCCGCCACTCCCGATGAACACGATCAGCAGCCACGGGAGCGCCCGCACCAGCTCCCGCCACGGCGACGGCTCGCCGGCGCCACCCGGCTGCGGCAGGGCGGAGATGAAGCGGGGAAGAGGGAATCGACGGCTCGGCGAGCCGCCTTCCTTGTCAGACAACGGGGTTCTCTTTCGTTGATGGGTTTCCGCGTCCCGCCACCCCTGCACTCCGGCCAGGAAGTCGACATGACGAACCGCGCTTGCAACCTGGAGTTTCTCCAGCTGTTCACCGGGGGCGCAACAAGATCTCCGGCGCGCTAATGGGTGGTAAACGTCACATTCCACTTGACGATCTTCAAGCTTGCGCCCGCTTCAGCGGGGAAAAAGGCATTGTGTGACACAGGACACACTGCGCTAATGGTGGTAGCCCGGTTCGACGAGCACTATGGAGTGCGCAACCGGTCCGGGTTTCCGGAAGGGTGGCGTGACGGGACACGTCCTGTCGAATCGGGTTCATCCCGTTGATGGTGGTCCCGCCGCCCCTGCACTCCGGCCAGAGAAGCATTCGAGGCGGCGGGACCGATCTACTTGTTCTCTCTGTGCCGTAAGGTCGACCCACAGGTGCTGGTCTGTCAAAACTCGTCGTCGCGGATCATGCCGCGTAGCCGGGTCAGCGCCCGGTGTTGCGTCACGCGGACGTCGCCGGGACGGAGCCCGAGCACCTCGGCGGTTTCGGTGGCCGAGAAGCCGACGGCGATGCGCAGAACCAGGATTTCCTGCTGCACGCGCGGCAGCGAGGCGAGCAGCTTGCCGAGCCGGGCGCCGAGGTCCAGGTGCAGCGCGTGGCTCTCAGGCTCGTTGCCGGCGACCAGCGGGCGGTCGGGGAGCTCGGGGACGGGCTCGTAGCGGTCGCGGGCGACGGCGCGGTAGGCGTCAGCGACCTTGTTCGCGGCGATGGCATGGACGAGGTAGAGGAAGGAGCCGCCACGGTCCTGATAGTGGGGAAGGACCTTGAGCACGCTCAGGCAGACTTCCTGGGCGACGTCGTCGGCCGAGAGGTAGGACAGGTCACGGCCGCTCATCCGCGCCCGGCAGTAGCGGACCACCACCGGCTCGATCATCTGCAGCAGCGAATGGATGGCGGCGGGATCTCCGCTGCCGGCGTCCTTTACCAGAGGGTCGAGAGTCTCCTTTGTGAGCCGCCCGCTCGAGCGGGGCAGCTCGCGCGGGGTCACGTACGCCGCGGTCGTCCCGCAGGTTCCGGATTCAGGTTCGGTGCGGTTGGCCCGCTCCAGCACCGCGGCCACCGCCTCCGGGGGCACCCGCGCGGCCAGCTGCCGGGCCCCGCGGGTGCCCACCGAGGACTGGTCCACCAGCGCCCGGGCGCGTTCCGGCGTCACCGTCGCGGAAGCCTCAGCCATGGTGCTCTCCTTCGCGCTGCTGCTTGATGTAGACCCGGTAGGCGGAGCGGACGGTGCGGACGGTCCGGGCCGTGCAGGGGACCGTCTCGCTGGCCACCAGCTCGGCGATGGCGGGCACCTCGTGCTCATTGGCCAGGTAATACAAGATCAGCCGGACCACGTCCGGAGGCAGCTTCGTCCTGCCCAGCGTGCGCATCGTCCCGGCCAGGTCGGCGTTGAGGTCGACCTGGGCCAATGCGACCTCTTCAGCCGAAGGGGCGCAGCCCTCGGTCCAATCGAGCGCGTCCACCAGCACGTGGTGTGCAACCTTGCGGCGGGCGTCCAGCTGCTTGCGGCAGGCGTTGGCGAAACACAGCACGCAAGAGCCGAGGAAGTAGGTCGAGAGCTTGGCGCCGCGATCGGGGCGCCAGGTACCTTCCTCGATGCCGCGCTTGCGCAGCAGCTGGATGCCCTTGCCGACGGTCTCGTAGACGACGGTGATCCCCTCCTCAGAGGTGAACGCCGGCTGCGGCCGCGGCACCGGCCGGCCCTTCTCTCGGCTGCGCCGGTAAATCTCCCCGCTGCCGGTCCACGCGCCGATGACCCCGACTCCGTAGGCGGCCAGCCGCTCCCCCAGCGCCTTCCAGACGTGCCCGCCGAATCCCTCGGCTTCCAAGGCGCACAGCAGCTCCAGGTCCGGGATCGACATCGGCCGCGTGGGCCCGTCCCCCATCCACAGCTCGCCCACCGGCGCGGTGGCATCCGGTAGGACAAGCTCCAGCAGCCTGTTCAGAGCCGCCCGGCCCAGTGGCGCGACCGGTGCTGCTACGGCCTTCCGCAGCAGCGGAACGCCGCGACGGCGCTGTGCCTGGGCGAGGGCGTTGTCCTCGGACGTCATCGGCGATTCCTCGGTTGCAGCAGAGCCAGAACGACGGCGACCGAGGAGTTCCCACGAACCCTTCGGCAACCCGGACCTCAGCCTTATAGGTGCGCCTTCACCGCCCCACGACCGCCACGTTACCTTTTCGTTATAAGAACAGTGTGCGGGTGGCACGCGAGCCCGTCCGCGTTGGTCAGCACCCGCGGGTGGCGCTACAAGCACCGCAGACCGGATGACGACGGCAAGCAGGCGCTGGGCCTGATCAGTGTGCACGCCGATGATCCCGCGTCGGTCCAGCGAGTCGCCCTCGCGGATGGCGGTGAACGGCTCCCGGCGAGAACGGCGGACGCCGCCGTGGTCACGGCGGGTCCTTTGCGATGGTCGTCGGGCGGGTCAGCGCGTCGACCAGGGCCGGCATCCGCCGCGTCGGCGCCGACGTGGCGGCCGCGATCGTCGCCGAGCGCGACGCCCACGGCCCCTACACCGGAATCGCCGAGCTGACCGAGCGGGTGCAGCTGGCCCGCCCGGTCGCCGAGGCGCTGGCCACCGTGGGTTGCTTCACCTCCCTCGACGACGGCCTGACCGCCGCCGCGCCCTTTGGACCGCCGGCGCCGCGGCCCGCACCCGCCCCGGCCACCTGCCCGGCGTCGCCGTCGGCGCCGACGCTGCCTGGCATGTCGCCGATCGAGGTCGCGGCCGCGGACCTGTGGGCCACCGGCACCACCCCGGGGCTGCACCCGATGCGGTTCATCCGCGACCACCTGGAGAACCTCGCCGCTACGGACGGGGTCCCGTTGGTGGCGGCCGGGCGGCTGCTCGACGTCGTCGACGGCACCCGGGTCCTGGTCGGCGGCGCGGTCACCCACCGGCAACGCCCGGCCACGGCCGGCGGGATCACGTTCCTCAGCCTCGAGGACGAGACCGGGCTGGCCAACGTCGTCGTCCACGCCACCACCTGGGCGCGCTTCGCGCAGGTGCTGCGCTCCAGCTCGGCGGTGGTCGTGCGCGGCCGCGCTCAGGTTGCCCAGGGTGCCGCGTGGCTGATCGCGGACCGGGTGACCGAGCTCGACCTGCGCGCGCTCGCCGCTGGCAGCCGGGATTTCCGCTGATGCGTCGCCGGTGACCACGCTCAAGGGTGGCGGGCACAGCCCGGGCAGCGACAGCGACCTGCCGGTCCAGCCCGCGGGTCCGCACACGAGGTGCCGGAACCGCAAGCACGTCCTCGCGGTCGGCGGGCAGACCGCCGGCTACGACCACACGCTCAGCCTGCACACCACCAGCTGCAACGCGTGCCTGGAATCCCACCTCGACCGCGCGACGTGGCTCGAGGTCGACCTCCGATTCCACCGCACCGTCCCCGAGGACCTGGCCGAGCTCGTCATCCGCACCTGTCCGCCCCGCCGGCCGACGGGGATCGGCGACCTCGTTCTCCAGCTACGCGAGCAGCAGGTCGCCGTCCTGAGCATGCAGTTGTGCGCCATCGACCTCAGCGGCGTCATCAGCCGGGTCGAAGTCAACCCCGTCCTACCGGCTCCGCCGGTTCGGGACCGTGCTGGTGCTCGCGGCGCTGAACCACCGGCCCGGCTACCGGTGGTCCACGACCGATCTCGGGACGACGGCCGGCGCTCGCGCGTTCTGGGCCGCCCAGCATCTGCCCGACGGGATGCAGCTCGGCGACGGGTTCTACTGCTCGCACATGACCACGGCCGTGGCCGTGTAGCGCCCGCTCGACGACGTTCCGCGTCGGTGGCGCACCGACGCGCAGCTATTACCTGTTCGCCAACCTCGTGACCCGGCGGACCTTACAGACAGTTACCGCGGACGCCGTCAGCGCTCGTGCTCCCGCGTACGCTTGCCGGCCGGACCCGTCCCTCCTTCAGCGATGTCTGTGGTCGACGTCCAGCCGATAAACGCAACTTCACGATTGACGGCACCGGCGCACGTCTCCCTCGGCGACGGCAACGTTGCCGTCGCCGGCACCGACTCGGCCGGCGGGCTGGCGCAGGCAGCGCGGCACGATCCAGCCCCCGGAAGGCTGCGAAGCCCCGGACCAGCCGCCAAGATCGAGATCGCGAGACCGGGATTTCGGTGTCGCGGCCAGGCCATCCACAACTGTCCCGCAAAGCCATTGTTCAATTCGGAAAACGTTCCACCGGGTCAGTCGATACCTCGCCAACTGCGCCCGAAAATGGCAGATTCACGGCTCGACCAGCAGTCATCCTGAAACCGATTAATCGTAATGTGCGGGGTCTGGTCACGGGAACATCACGATCGCTTCCGCCAACCGGGTATTGCTGATTGAAATCTGGACTGACCAGGGGGGAGGTGCTTACGATTACCCAGCGTCGCACGGAGCGCTGGTCACGGCGTCCGTCGGGCAAGTCGGGTCACGACCCGGCCACCTTGAGCGAAGACTGGTGTGCGGTCGAGCGCAAGGACACGAGGTCAGCCTCGCTGGAACGAGAGTTGATCACGGATCTCCGAAGGGGTTCACGGCTGTTGCCGAGAACCCCTTTGGCTCGTTTTCAGGAAAGTTTCTCCCGCCTGGTACGCGGGGTAGCGGTCTGCGACTAATAGTGGTTTATTACACGTGGTGTCCGCCAGCAGGCGGCGCCACCGCTCGATGAACCGTGTTTCCAGACGCGGTTCTGCTCTTCGAGCACGCTTGATTTTGCTCGACCGCACACCAATCAGAGAAGTGATTACGGGGCGCATCGCACCCCGGATTTTTCGATCACTTATCGCCGCTCGGGAGGAACAATGATCGACGCCGCCAGGGCGGCACCACACGGCACGCGCCCACCCCGCCCCTGGTCAGATGTCGTGCTGACCATGCTGATGGTCATCTTGACCCCAATCCTGAAGCTGGGCGGCCTGGACATCAGGTTCGCGCTGATCTGGGCCATCTGCGCGGTCGTGCTGACCGCGTGGCTGATCTCCCTTCCGCACTACCTGTTCAAGGCAGGCCAGGTGGGGAGGCTGCTCTCTCGATTGGCGCAACAGGAAGCGTCGCGGGACAACGGCGGCCATGCATCCGCGGACGACGGCAGAGACCTGCCCCGGATACCGCGTGAGCAGCAGCAATGACAGGAGGCTGGTTCTAGCTCCAGCACCTGGCCACGGCCGGGCACGGGCGGCCGCGTCGTGCCGCATTCGGCCGTGGCCACGGTGGACCTGCGCCGCTTAGCTGACGGGCGGCGCGAGAGCCGGCAGCCGCTGCAACCATCGTGGCGTGTTGCTTGGCCTGGACGTCCAACCGCGTCACCACCGCGGCGTCGGCCGGCTCCTTACCGCGCGCCGCGGCACCGTCTACGCCCAGACCGCGCGGTCCGGTTCGGCAAGCTCGACTCCACTACCTTCAGGGCCCGCGCGGGCGCCCCGCGCCCTGGCGCACCCACGCTCGCACCCGGAAGGGCGGTTCGGCGTACACGCGCGAGTAGATGCCGGTCAGCGTGGGCGTCAGCTCGGCCGCCGCTCGGCGGCCTGATCGATCAGGATAGGCATGTCGCTGGACGGAGCGGTCACGGTGTTCCTCCTGGAGCGGCGTGCTGAACGTAGGCAGTCAGACCTTCAACGAAATCCGTCACCTCCGCAACCGAGCCGTAGTTCTTGTTCAACGGACCGGCCAGCCCGATCAGCCACTTCGTCACGACCGTGGACCGCATCCCTTCGGCCTGCTGCAACGCGCTGATGCCGATCCGGGCAGCTTCCGCCGGCTCGCACTGAGCGAGCCGGTTGCGGCCAGCCGAAGCTCGTCCAGGATGCGGCTGCGCACGTAGTTTCCGCCACGAGCCTCGATGGTGTTGACGACGTGCTGCTCGGTCTGGGCCGCGTAGTCTCAATCGCTCACGGACGGGAGAGTCAACTTACATTGACAGCCGACCGGGCTGAAGCATGGCCGGGGAGCGTGCTCCCCGCGCCACTAGCCTGGCTGAAGCCCTCGCGGTCTGGCGGCGAGCCGCCGTCCGGCGGATGGCGCAGCGCTGCAGCGGTCAGCTCAGTGCCAGTAGTCATTGCAGTGCGTCTCCGATGTAAGTCGACGCGGTCGGTCGATCGGCGGCGCCCTGGCGGAAGAGGCAACCGGCGCCGGGTCAGCACGGGCCGCGCAGCTTCCGTGAATCGCGGTCGCGACCTGCACCCCCAAGCTCAGCGGTCCTGGTGCTTGTCCAGCCTGATTTGCCAGGCTTCACGATCTGCCTGCTCACGACTGCGGCGGTAACCACATACGTGGCATGTGCCCGCGACGATGCCGGCGCCAAAATCGTCTACACCGCCGTCGGGAATCAGTGCTTCCTGGTCGCAGACCGGGCATTCCTGGAGGGCCTCGCCGACGTCGCCCGGGGCTGGCGCATGCCAGCCCGCCGCCTCGACCCGGCGAGCGATTTCGTCGGGGTCGAGCAGGCTGAGGTATTCCTGCGCGATGCCGGCGCGGATGCTGTCTGCCTCGGAATCGCCGCGTTGGTGGGCGTCGATCTGCTCGTCGAGCAGTCCGCGCAGGCGGGGGTGTTCGTCCAAGGCGAACAGCGCGTCGAGATGACGTTGTTCCAGCTCACCACTGCTCTCGTTACCATGCCTGATCGCATTGGCGATGTCGATCGCCTCCAGCAAGATCGCTGTCTCAACTTTCACCACAGCATGATCGTGGGCGCGCGGCGCGAACGGCTCGCGCTCCACCTCGCTGGTCGGCCGGTGTTGCTCCGATGGAACGGTGAGGTACTGCGTCACCGTCAGCGTCACGGACTTGGCGACTTCACCTGTTGCCTCCCATTCCGCGGAGATAGCGTCCACCCGCACCTGCGGTGGGACAAGTTCAGCGCCGACTGGGGTCGTCTCCTGGCGGCGAGCCTTTGTCGCGAGTAGCTCCAGCATGACGCGAGCGAACTTGACCCTGGATTTACCGGGCTTGTTCGGCTTTTGCGCGACGAACTCCTCGCCGCGCCATCCCGATCCGACGACAACGGCTAGGCCGTTGCTGAGCGCGGCGTCGAATAAGGACTCGGCCCCGACTGCGTTCGGGTCTGATCGCAGCGCGAACGCGCAGCGGGCATACACGCGGGCTCGGCCGGCGAACAGCGTCACGTCAGGGGAATCGGTGGAGAGCACGCCAAACAGTATCCGACCCCTGCGTAGCCCCGACTCGGCGATCGCCCCGCGCCTCGGACGCGACCCGTAAGACGATCCGCAGCTACCTGTCCGGCGAGCGGAAGCCGGCGGGGCCGGACCCGTTCGGCTCGTTCGTCGCCTACTGCCGCGTTCGGCTCGCCGACGACCCGCACGTGTGGGCCTCGACGCTGCTGGACGAGGTCACCGAGCTGGTCTACCAGGGCTGCTACTCGACCTTCACTCGGGGCTGCGCCGCTATGAGCTGCGCCCGCACTGCGAGCCGTGTCAGGTCGCCCCCGGCGGCGACGTCGCAATCATCGTGCACCCGCCGGGGGAGGAGACCCAGTTCGACTCGTTAGAACTGCCCGCCCCGCCCGCGGCCTGGGGTGTCGGGCGTCGGGCGGCAGGCGCACCTGGTGGTCGGCGCCCTGGCGCTGCGCCGGGACGAGCTGGCCGTCAGCGGCACGGAACCCCTGGCAGCCAGTGGAGGAGAGGCGGCCGGGTTCAGGATGCCTCGGCGTAGGAGACGAGCTTTTCGGTCAGCTCGGTCCACCGGGCGACGTCGACGACGGCCTCAGCGGTCATGCGGATGCCGGTGGGGAACAGCTGGTTGAACAGCATCGCCGCTGCGCTAAGTGTGCTCGGCGCCGTCCGGAGCCGCGCAGAGGGGCCGGCCGCGCCGGCTGCGGGCAGCAGTGACGGCGTCTCCTGCCGGTTCCGTACTCGGGTGCCTTCCGCCCACTGGTAAACGCCTGATCGGATGCGGTCGAGGTCGCCCTCGCGGCAGAGCTGCGCGCTGGCGGTGCGCACCTGTTCCCGGGTCACTTTCCCGCCGCCGAGCGCGACGACCTGGTCGAAGCCGAGCGGACGGTCCTCGGAAGCGTGGACGCCGAGCACCACGGACGTGACGCGGTCGGTCGACGCGGCCCGGCGGTGCGCGAGGTCGGTGTCGAGGGCTGGGCTGAGAGGCTCGGGGACGCTGGTCTCTGGACCAGCCCAGAATTGGCTGATCGTGACGCGGAGCAGCCGGGCGGCCTTGTCCACGCGGTCGGTGTCGACCCGGCCGAGCAGGGAGCGGACCACTCGAAGCGTGCCGCCGTGCGGTCCGCGGAACACGAGGTGCACTCCTTCTTCCTTGCGGCGCGTGAATCCCCACGCGGTGAGCTGGTCCACGAACTCTCGGTTTGTGGGGTGGGGTCCTGCGGACGTCGGCCGGTCGCTGGTCTGCGCTGCCATCGCAACTCCAATGTGGTGTTCGACTTGACTCTGGAACCAAGTAGACTACGGTTTGACATAGATCGCAACTCTGTATCGGAGTCATGATGAGTGAGACGCCCAAGCCGCCGGCCGACATCGACGACAACGTCGCGGCCAACGTGCGGAACTTCCGCGAGCGCCAGGGCCTGAGCCAGGGCGAGCTCGCCCAACGGATGACCGATCGCGGCTTTGGATTCAGCCAAGCCACGATCTGGAAGATCGAAAGCAAACAACGGCCCGTCAAGGTCAGCGAGGCCGTCGCCCTCGGCGACGCGCTCGAGCTGCGCAGCTGGACCTACCTCACGCAGCGACCGGAGATCAGCCGCCACCACGCGGACCTGGAGTTGGTCACCCGCAACGCGCACCAGGCGTATGAGGCGCTGAAGGCTGCGGCCATCGAGTATCACCGCGCCCAGGAAGATCTGTCGCTGACCGTGCACCTGGCCCGCGACGCTGGCCTTGACGTCGACGAGCGATGGACCGGCTGGCTCGACCAGCCCGGCGAGAAGGCGGTCATCGAAGCCCGCGTGCAGCACGACGAGGAGGACGCGATCCTCGAGCAGCAGCACCAGAAGGTCGCCGCGATCCTCGACACGCTGCGCGAACACGGCTATGCGCTCCCGCAGCCCGAAGACTGGACGTCCTACGGCGAGGGCGAGCCCACGACGCAGCCCGACGGCGAGGCGACCGCCCAGCAGTAACCCGAGCTCGTGCGAGGCCTGTCGTCCGGGGCGGTCTACGTCATCCGCGCCGTGCGACCTGCTCCCGCAGCCAGGCCGCCAGGCGTCGCGCCGTGGCATTGAGGATGCCTTCGGCGCTGGTCGCGTCGTCGGCGGGCCGAGCGCCAAGCAACTCCAGCAGGCCGACCAGGGCGCTGGCTTCGCTGCGGCCAAGACCAATCTGGATGACGCCGTCTGACGAGTACTCGACCAGGATCCCGGGTCGCGGCCGTAGCTGCCCGCTTACGGCGGGATCTCTCCGCGCGAGCGCTCCCACGGCCAGTCGTTCCTGGACCTCGTCGGCCTGTCAGAGGACGCATGCCGCTTGCGCTGAAATCAAGGGTGTTTGTCTGAGCCGCCCCGTACCCTGATCACATGACCCGTGAGCCGACCCTGGTGCCGCCCGCGAGGCGCAGCGTGCTGCACACGGCTCCTCGGCGCCTGGCGATCTTCGACTGCTCGGTGCTCAGCTCTGACGTGATCGCCGCGACCCGCCGGCTGCCACGACACTCGTCGTTCGTCGACGCGATGAGGGACGGCACGCTCCGCGGGTTCATCACCCGCCAAGTCTGGGCCGAGGTGCCACGGGTGTTGGAAGACCGCTGGCAGGAAAGCGACGGCGGGTTCGACCTGGACGCCGCAAGGCACATCTGGTGGAGCATCTACGTTCCCCTCCTCTACACCGTGGACACCGATCGGCTGCCCTCCACGCCCGAGTCAGAGCAGCTGGCCACGGAGGACCCCAGCGACGTCGGAATGCTGCTGCTGCACCCCGTGCTCAGCCCGGCCGCATTGATCACCGGCGATCGCGACCTGCGCCGCAGCGGCCTGGCGCACGAGGACTGGATCAGCCTGCGCTCGGCGGTAGGGCAGGTCACGACCGCCGAGGGGCTGGCCAGCACCGCCAACAAAGTCGTCACGCTCGCAGTGGAAGGCACCGCCCGCGCGGTCGTGCGGACGGCGCGGGCTTCGTGGGATCACCCGCTGGCGGCGCTGCTGATCGCCGCGGCGCTGATGGGCGGGTTCCTGGCATACCGGCGCGCGCACCCCATACCCAACGACACGATCAAGCCGCTCCTACACGACGTCGGCGAGGCCATCGTCAAGCAAGCCACCGCGGTCAACAAACGCTTCGAGCGGGGTGAGACCGTCTGGGCCGTCGCCGAACGCGGCTCGATCGGCGAGGCCCTGCTGCACCGGGTCGCCCGAGTGCTGGCCTGCTCGCCCGAGCCGATGACCCGGTCGGAAATTCTGGCCGCAGTGCCCGAGTTCCCAGGCCACAGCCACATCGAGCGGATGTACAGCCTGTACGAACTGCTGCGCAGCTACCCCATGTTCTGCGAGGTGCAGCCGCACCGGTGGCACGTCGGCCGCATCAACGTCGGCGCCGGGTTGGTCTGAAGGTAGTCCACGCCGCGCGATCGGTTCGGATCAAGCGCGGTGCCCGCTCGGTACCCTCATAACCATGTCGGACCGCGCCCCCTTCACCGAGCGCCCCGGCGCGTCTGCGGCACCGCCTCGTGGGGTCAGGCGGCCGGCATGACCTTCTGGCGAACCCAGCAGGGGCCCTACACCGAGAAGGACATCCCCGCGGGCTCAGGTGATCGACGGCTCATCGCCGAAATCGTCTGCCCGGACTGCAACAACATCCTCGCCCGGCTGCGCGACCGTGACGACGGCGTCGGCCTCACCTCCTGGATGCGCGGCTCGTCTGTGGCCAACCCGCAGAGCCTGAGCGTCGGATACGCCTTCTACACACTGATCACGGCCGCCGAACCCGCCGACGACGAGACGGCGGACCTGGTGTGCTGGCGCGGCCACGGAGGCTTGCGGATCACCGGCGCGGACTGCCGGGCCATCGTTGACCGTTACCGGGCCAAGGGCCGGAAAATCCGACACCCCGCCACCCGCGTACCGCAACCAGACGACGAGGCTCCGGTATCCTGATCGCACAAACGCATGCCTGAGGCGGGACCGCTCGCCACGTCGGGTTTGAGGCACCCGGCACGTCATCCTCACCTGGAGGAGCCGTGTCGGCTGTCCAAGTTGGTTTCGTCGCCTTCATCAGCGCAGTTGCGGTGTCCACTCTGGTCCGCTGCGCCCTGGTCGTCTACGCCGTCTTGATCGCGCTCAACACCAGCAACGCCAAGCGCCGCCAGGTCGCTGTGCGTGTCCTGCGGATGCTGAGCCCGGCGCTGTCGATCAAGCTGGGTCACCTGGAGGTCACCCGAGCACAGGTGGAAGACACGCCCGAACGTCGCGAGCTGAGCGAGTAGCGACCGTTCGCGGGTGTCGGGCCGTGGCGGACGACGGTGAAGACATCTGTTGACACCGAACTGGTAACCGGACGGCCCGGCCTTCGGCTGCTTCCGCGGCCGGCACCACAGCGTTCACCCTGGCCGAGCTCGCCGCCGGGCGGCTCGCGCTGCGCGGGTACGGCGTTGGACTGGAGCACCGCGACGTGCACAACTCTCTCTTACCGCATGTCATCACCGCAGATGCTGCGCCAGTGGACCTACGTCAGCGCGAGCCAAGCGATCTGTACTTTGATGCCCCGGACTACAACCGGACCCAGCCCGGCGACGCCCCGGCAGTGTTCCTCGCCGGCGGATCACCGGCGTCCCGCGCTGGCCGCCGCACCAGACCCGGTCGTGGCGCTCAATCCCAAACGGGCGAACTTCCCGCCCTACGACCCGGCCGCTGGCTGGTAGCAGGGCGTCCTGCGAATAGCACCGTCAGTACCTGGCCACCACCGTCACCCTGTCGTGGTTTTTCGCCTCCACCTCGGCGGTGGCGGTGCAGGCCCTTGGCGAAGGTCGCCCGACCTTGGTCGGCGCCGACGTCGGCTATCCGCGCGTAGCCGACGTCCGGATGCGTGTCCGGCTGGCGCGTTCGGGCCTGACGGTCCACGGCAGAGGGCGGACTCGAGCGGAGTCGATCAGGCGGCGTCGTTGAAGATCTTCCGCTGGATCTCCAGGTAGCGACGCAGGTCGACGACGGGAGCGTCGGTCGAGGTCGGGGTCGGCTCCGGTGGCTCGTCCAGTTCGAACGAGTTCGCCTGGGCCAGCTGCCGCGTGTAGTCGATGACGACCTGGACGAGGGTTTCGGACTGCTCCGCGGAGAAGTCGACGGTGATGTTGCCGTTCTCGGAGTACGCCTTGACCGCGTCGAGATCGGCGATGAGGCGTTCGATGATCTCAGCGTCGAGGTTCTGGTCGCGGACGCCCTCGAGGTAGGCGCGCAGCGAGTCGTTGTAGTTCGTGACGCACTCCGGCAGGGCCCGCCTTCGCTGGCGCACGATCGGAACGACGGCGGCGACCGTCCCGGCGACCGCCAGCGTCGCGAGCCCCGCAACGACGACCGGCTTCTTCTTGAGCATCGAGGCTGCCGCGCCGACCGCGCCCTGCTGGTGCAGCTTGGAGGCGGAGGCCTCCTTGAGGTGGGCCACGATGTGTCCAGCGCGGTTGCGCACAACGCCGCCAAAGAGGCGCAGATCGCCCTTGAGCAGGCCCTCCGCGATCTCTGCCGGCATCTCGAAGTCAATCTGAACGGTCATTCGCGGTCCTCAGCTGAGCTCGTGAAGGGCTACTGCGCCACACAGTAGTGCTGACCATCGACTTCACCGGCGTCCCGACCACCGGAGATGAAAAGGGAGCCGCGATACGTGGGCGGCGGGTGCTCGAGCCGGCAGCTTGGGAGGCGGTCGTCGCGCTGACCCGAAGTGCGTCACCGGCCCGCCCATGGGGTGATCGCTGATCGCTGCGGGCATGAGCGACGAGCGCGAACTCGTGGATGCCCGGGACCTGCTGCTGGACCAGCGGCTCCGGTCACTCGGGCGCGCCGACCGCACCGAGGGGATGACGCGGCTGGCAGGGCTGCGGACCCGGCACGCGGACTGCCTGTGGGCGATCGAGCGCACCGCCGACGCCGAGCAGGAGCAGCAGCTGCGCGCCCACGCCCGCAAGCTGGCGCGGGCGATCGTCGTCATCGCCGACGAGCTGGGCAGCCCGTGCGGCGACATCGCCGGCGGGATCGTCCTGCTCCCGGCCAGCAGCGTGGTGACCACCCGGATCGTGACGCCGGCGCAGGTGCCCGGCTGCGGCCAGGAGCACCAGCCCGCGTGGCGTACCGCCGCGGCCGCCGAAGCAGCGCGGGCCGGCATGCACGACCCGAGCGCGTGGCGGCCGTCCTGGGTGGCGTCGATTCCCGATACCCGGACCGCCGAAGGATTCCGCCTGCTCACATTGGACGTTTGCCGCGCGGTCGCGGCCCGGCGTGGCCACGCGCGACCACTTCGCCGCGCACTCGTGGACACCGGGTGAGACTCGGCTGCAGGTGCTCGCCGCGCCGCCGCTGGACATCCGCCGCCGGGTCACGGCGCCTACCAGAAGATCCTGGCCGACCAGTGGGGCTGCGCCGCGGTGCCCGCGGACTGGCCGCACCTCACCCTGTGCGGCGCCGCGGCCGGCGTCAACGCCGACGACCACGAGCACGCGGCGCAACAGCTGACCGCGCGGCTGCGCCAGGGCGCCGGCGACAAGCTGCTGCAGGGCATCGAGCTGCTGCTGGGCCCACCACTGTCAACGCCGACGGTGTCCAGCTCGACATCAGCAGCCCCGGCCCGACCGGCCCGGAGGTGTTCGAGGCCCGCGACGAGCCCCTGGGGCAGCTGGTCAACCAGGTCCGCGCGCTCGCGCACGCCGACGCGATCGGCCGGCACTGGCGACCGCACCTCGCGCACGCCTACCCCCGGGCCGATCGCGAGATCCTCGACGCCACCGGCATCAACCACGTCCGCCGGCGCTGGGCCTGGCAGCCGGACGCCCTGCACGTCGCCGCGGTCACCCAGCACCCCACCGACGGCCGCTACCAGTGCGACATCCTCGACACCATCACCCTCCCCGGGCGCCGTAGCTCTTGCCGGAAAGTAGTCCTGACAGCCCTGGCGCGCTCACCTTCGGCAGCGTCGGCGGAAGATGAGCGCGTGACTGAACAACCCGACGACCTCGGCGCGGCGTCCGTCCCGGAACTGCTGGGCCGGTACGCCGCGATCCTGGCCGAGCTGCGTGACCGCGGTGTCGTGCGGACCCGCAACGCGCCCCTGGGCGACTACGCCGAGTACCTCGCCGCGAAGGTCTATCACGGGACGCTCGAGCCGAACTCGGTCAAGTCCTACGACCTGATCGACGCCGACGGCCGCCGGATCCAGGTGAAGGCCCGCACCGTCGGGCCGGACACCGGCGCGGGTGCGGTGTTCTCGGTCTTCCGGTCCTTCGACTTCGACATCGCTGTGCTGATCACCTTCGACAGCGCTACCTACGCGCTGCGCGAGGCCCGTGAGGTTCCGGTGGCCGAGCTCGAAACGGCCGGCCGGCACTCCGCCCACGTCAACGGGCGCCTGATCAGGATCACCGCCGGCCTCCGGCTCGGCGTGGACGTCACGGCCCGGTTCCGCGCCGTCGCCTCGATGTAGCCGGCGCGCGTGGTGCGGGGTCAGCTCTGCGCTGGACCTTGCACGAGGACAAACCGGCGATTTGCGCGATCCCGCCAGAACGCGGGGATCCGCTCCCACAACGCCGGCAGCCGCCACTGCGGCGCCAGCTCCGGGGCGACACCGTCGAGGCCGGGAGTGCCATCCACGTCGATCAGGTAGCCGGTCGGCTCGAGCACCTGCCGCCACGGCGGCGCCCACGTCGGCTCTCCGATGAGGACGGCCTTGACGATGCCGGCGGTGAGCTGCAGCCCGGTGAAGCCGGGAGGGACGGGGACACGCCATTCCCGCTCGTGCAGCCAGTCGCTGGTGTAGCCCTCGAACCTCACCGCCCAGTTCCGCTGCTCCGCCGTCAGGGTCCGGTGTTGGCTTCGCGGGTGTACCAGACCGGGCCGCCTCCGGCCTGGTCTGGTACACCCATTCGCGGGTGAACAGCAGCGCCCACGGCGGGAACGCCTGGTCGTGGAGCAGCCAGTGCAGGTGCTCGACGGGACTCTCGGATAAGCACACCATCCGGTTCGCCCTCCCACAGGATGTTCGCCAGCCAGCCCGGCGCCGAGGTCATGGCGGCATTGTCGGGGTCCTGATGACGCCGCGACCCCAACGGCCGCTGGGACGCCCTGATCACCCACTTGCCGACGAATCGCGGCGTGTCGCCCGGTCGGGTGGACTCGTAGGGCCGAACGGGCGGCCGGTGCGTCACATGACGCGGAACCCGCCCCGCCAGCCGATACAACGGTGGTTCATCGGCGCACCACGCGGTTCTGCCCTCGGGGGGTCGGCATGGCGAAAACGGGTCGGCACGCGGTCCACCGCACGATGGTCCTGGTCGACGTGGAGGGCTACAGCGCTCCGACCCGGACGCTGCCCCACCAGCTCGGCACCCGCGCCGGGATGTACGCGGTGGTCACCGAGGCGCTGGCGGCAGCCGGGGTACCGATGCAGGCGTGCTGGCACGGAGACGCCGGGGACGGTGTGGTGGTACTGGTCCCGCCGGAGTACCCGAAGGCGCCGTTGCTGGAGGTGCTGCCCCAGGCGCTGGTGCGCGCAATACGTGGGCACAACAGCACGAGCCCCACCGCCGCGCGCGCCCGGCTGCGGCTGGCAGTGCACGCCGGGGAGGTCGCCTTCGACGACCACGGCGCGACCTCGCCCACGATGGTCGCGGCGTTCCGGCTGCTGGACGCAGCCCCGGTCCGCGAGGCCCTGACCGGTTCACCGGGCGTGCTGGCCATGATCGTGTCCGGGCTGGTCTTCGACGAGGTCGTACGCAACTCCACTACCCTGGACCCGGCCACGTTCCGGCCCGTCGAGGTGACGGTGAAGTCCTTCCACGACCGCGCCTGGATCGCCCTGCCCGACCACCCCTACCCGGCCGACCCCACCGTCCTCACCCCACGCCCGCCGGACACTCCAGCACCGGAGACCGCGTCGGCCGGCCCTGCCGCCGGCCCCGGAACACACGGTCGGTACGACGGTCCCGGGCCGCGCGGGGTGCACATCGCCGGCGACGTGCACGGCTCCGGACCCGGCATCACCATCGGCGCGGCCACCGGCGACCACCTCACCATCGGCACACCACCACCTTCTGCGCAGCAGCCGCACCACCCTCGCTAGCCGACGCGGACCACGGGCGCACCGCGTCGGCGGCCGACCCGCCTCACCCCGGCATCACCTCGGCCGCCGGTACCGCGGTGACCACGAGCATCCACGGTGACCTCGTCGCCACCGATCACGGTGCCGCCGTCGGTGTGGTGCACGGCAACCTGAACCTGCACCCGCCACCCCCGCGACCCGCGCCGACCATCCCGCGGCAGCTGCCCGCCGCACCGGGACTGTTCACCGGCCGGACCACGGAACTGGCCCGCCTGGATTGCGCCCTGACCCACGCCGCCACACCGCAGGGGCAGGGCGCGACGGTGCTGGTCTCGGCGGTCGGCGGTGCCGGGGGCATCGGCAAGACCTGGCTCGCCCTGGCCTGGGCATACCGGCATCTGGAGCGGTTCCCGGACGGGCAGCTGTTCGTCGACCTGCACGGCTTCAGCCCCACCGACGAACCGGTGCAGCCAGCGACGGCGGTCCGCGGGTTCCTCGACGCCCTGGGCGTCGAAGCGAACCGCATCCCCACCGACCTCGACGCCCAAGCGACGCTCTACCGCAGCCTGGTGGCCGGGCGGCGGATGCTCATCGTGCTGGACAACGCCGCCACCAGCGACCAGGTCGCACCCCTGCTGCCCGGCTCGCCGTCCTGCACCGTGCTGGTCACCGGCCGGCACCGGCTGGCCTCGCTGATCGACCGGCACGACGCCCGCCACCTGCCCCTGGACGTCCTGCCCCCCGAGGAGGCCCGCGGCCTGCTGGCCGCCCGCCTGGGCGCCGACCGCGTCGCCGCCGAACCCGAGGCGGTCAACGAGCTGATCGGACTGTGCGGGGGCCACCCGCTGGCGTTGTCGATCACCGCGCGCACCGCCGGCACCCGCCCCGACGTTCCGTTGGCCGAGGCCGCCGCCGAACTGCGCGAGCTCGGCCTGGAGGCGCTCGACCACGACACCGACCCGGCCGCCAGCCTGCCCACCGTGCTGTCCTGGTCCCTGCGCTACCTCACCGACACCCAGCGCACCGTGTTCGCGCTGCTGGGCATCGCCCCCGGTCCCGACACCACCCCACCCGCCACCGCCGCCCTCACCGCCCTGCCCGACCGCCTCGCCCGCCGGACGCTGAGCGGGCTGGAGAACGCCTCCCTGCTGGAACGGCGGCCGGGCGGCCGCTACGCGATGCACGACCTGGTCCGCCGCTACGCCACGGACACCGCCCACACCACCCTGCCCGAGCAGGTACGGGAAGCGGCCCTGACCCGGGCGGGGGACTTCCACCTGCACACCGCCCACACCGCCGACCGCCTCCTGGACCCCCACCTCGTGCTCGTGCGGCCCGAGCCGCCCGCGCCCGGCGTGCACCCACACCCGCTACCCGACACTGCCGCGGCACTGGCGTGGATGGACGCCGAACACGCCACGCTGCTGGCCACCCAGCACACCGCCGCCACGCTCGGCCACCACCACACCGTCTGGCACCTGGCCTGGAACCTGACCACCTTCCACCTCCGACGGGGACACCGGCACGACGAGGTCACCACATGGCAAGCCGCACTGGACGCCGCCGACCACCTGCCCGACACCGCCACTCGCAGCCGCACCCACCGGCACCTCGGTGACGCCTGCTCCCGGCTGGGCCTGCACGACCAGGCCAGCACCCACCTGGTGGAGGCCCTGGACCTCGCCTTGCGCCACCACGACCCCGCCGAACAGGCCCACACCCACCAGACACTCGCGGTCGCCTGGGAACGACGGAGGGACGACCAGCAGGCCCTGGAGCACGCCCACCACGCCCTCGACCTCTACCGCGCCGTCGACCAGCCGGTGTGGGAAGCCTGTGCGCTCAGCGCGGTGGGCTGGTATGCCGCGCGCCTGGGCCGGTTCGACACCGCCCGCGAGCACTGCCAGGCCGCTCTCCCCCTGCATCGACACCACCACAATCCCGACGGCGAGGCGGTCACGCTGGACAGCCTGGGCTACATCGCCCACCACGCCGGCGACTACCACCAAGCCCTCGACCACTACCACCACGCCCTCACCCTGCTCCGCGGCGTCGGCGCCGCCTACACAGTCGCGGACACCCTCGACCACGTGGGCCATCCCCACGCCGCGCTCGGCCGGTACGAGCAGGCCCGCGCGGTGTGGCGGGAGGCGCTGCAGCTGTACCGGGAACAAGGCCGCGACGCCGATGCCGAGCGCGTCCAACACCAACTCGACGACCTCGACCACACCTGAACCACGACGCTGCCTACTCCGGCGAAGCTGTCCTCGCGGTGGCTAGAGCTGCTCCGGCTTGCAGGCGCTGTCTCTCCGGCGGGCCTCACTCGGACGGTCGCTGAATGGCTTGGCGTCGTGGCCTGGGTGATCGGCGTGCGACTACTCGCCACGCTGCTGGGTGGGCCTGGTTGAAGTCGTCGGCGAATCGGCGGAGAGCTTCCTTCGCGGCGCGGTCGTCAGGTGGCTGGCCGGTGCTGCGTTCGGCCCAGTAGACGAGGGCGTTCACGGCCTGCCGGATGGTGTCCGGTCGGTACCGCGGGTAGACGTCGGGGTCCGGGGTGTCGCGGGAGTCGTTCCAGCGGCTGATCTGATCGTGGACGTACTCGACGAGCTTGGAGGTTGTGATCGTGTCGGTCCCGTGCTGGTAGTCGCGGGTGCGGCACCAGTGTTGGTAGTGCGCGAGCCGGGCGCGGTAGCACGCGAGTGTCTTGGGGGAGTACTGCCGCACCACCGATGGGCGCAGTTCGACGTCGGGGCGCGAGGTTGCCTTCGGGTTGACGGAGGCTGCGGGCCTGGACACATTCCCAGAGTGCCATCAAGCGTGTGCAAGCGACACAAACACCGCGAGCAGCATGCATTCGCGACCACTGCACAACCTGACCTTCCCGAGACCCGCAACATGTGGGTGATACCCAGGGGTATCACCCACATCTTGTATCCGAATTGTCGCCGACGGTCGACCGTTCTCGCAGCTCGGACCACCAGACCGCGGCACTCCCTGACGTCCCACCTTGTGACGAAACTACAGTGAGTGATCAGTCCAATCACCCTCACTTGGGCTCATATGGCAATTCACTATACATGCCAATGAAGTGAAATTAATACTCTCGCAATGTCAGCCTGCGGATGCCAGCGTTATTTTGGAATTTGTTGCCGCGCGGACGGATGAATCAGCCCCACGAAAAGGCGACCGAGGGACTTGGTTGACCGACTCGCCCGCGCTGATCATCGGGTACACCCTTCTGTCCACAATGGAATTTCTGGGGCATACCTGGGGCATATCGTGATCGGTCGTAACCGGTACGCACCGGCTCTGACCAGCCCAAATGCCCGAGACGACCGAAGGGGTGCTGCGCGGCCCCGATCAGGCCCCGCAGCACCCCTCGGTACGCCTCTTGGCCGGTGATGCGTCGCGTCAGCTGGAGTGGTTCGCCCACCACGCCTGGCCGGCTTCGGGAAGGGTGGTGATCGGGTCGTAGTAGGGGTAGCGCCGCTGCAGCGCCTCGCCCCGATCCTCCGCGTCAGCCTTGTCGACGCTGGTCAGGTAGTTCTTGGTCCAGTACGAGATCCCCAGCTCGCGGTCGTACTCGGCGAGCTGGTGCACCCATCGCTTCCCGACGTAGGGCACGTCGCACACGATCCGCGGGGTCGCGTACCCCGGCAGGTACCCCATGATCGCGTGCTGCAGCTCCTGCGCCTCCCACACGGCCACGCGCCAGTGCTCGGCGTTCGGGATCATGTCGCACATGTAGAAGTAGTACGGCAGGATGTTCGCCTCGCCCTGCAGCGCGAAGCACAGGTCCAGCAGCGCCGCCGGGGTCGCGTTCACCCCGCGCATCAGCACACCCTGGTTGCGCACGTCGCGGACACCCACGTTCAGCGCCGTCTGGGCCGCCTCGGCCACCAGTGGCGTCACCGACTGGGCGTGGTTGACGTGGGTGTGGATCGCCAGGTTGACCCCCCGCCGCTGGGCGGTGACCGCGACGCGCTCGAGGCCTTCGACGACCTTCGGCTGGATCCAGTGCTGCGGCAGCGCCGCCAGTGCCTTCGTCGCCAGGCGGATGTCGCGGACCGTGTCGATGTCCATCAGGCGCATCAGGAACGACTCCAGCTGCGGCCACGGCACGTTGGCGACGTCGCCGCCGGAGACCACCACGTCGCGCACACCCGGGGTCTTCTTCAGGTACGCGATCATCGCGTCCTGGCGGTCGACCGGCTTGAGCGTCAGCTTGTGCTTTTCGACCGTCTCCGTCGAATTGCCGACCAGGTCCATGCGGGTGCAGTGGCCGCAGTACTGCGGGCAGGTCGAGATCATCTCGGCCAGCACCTTGGTCGGGTAGCGGTGGGTCAACCCCTCGACGACCCACATCTCGGCCTCGTGCAGCGAGTCGCGCTCGGAGTGCGGGTGGCTCGCCCACACCGAGTCACGGTCGCTGCGCACCGGCAGCATGTAGCGGCGGATCGGGTCGGCGTAGAACGCCTCGGTGACCTTCGCCGGGTCGGTGCCCGCCGTCGGCGCCATCGTGTTGAGCATCTGCGGCGGCAGCAGCATCGACATCGTCGCCATCTCGCGCTGGTCGGCGAGCAGGTCGTCGTAGAAGCGCTCCTCCAGCAGGTCGCCCATCAGGGCGCGCAGCTGCTTGACGTTGCGGACGCAGTGCACGCGCTGCCACTGCGCGTCGCGCCACTCGGCCTCGGTCACGTCGTGCCAGCCCGGGAAGCGGCGCCAGTCGGGTTCCACCAGCTCGGCGCGGGCGTACTCGTAGGGCTGGTCATAGGCGGCGGCAGGCGTCACAGGTTCCTGGATCGCAGTCACTTGTACTCCTAGTCGTCGGGAACGCGTAAAAATATCCTGTCATAACGCTCTCACAGAGTAAATCTTCCTGCCTGCTGGCGGATCTTCCCCCAGGTGGCGGAGGGGCCCGGCCGGGGAGGCAGACTCAAGGGCGTGACGGACGAACACACGACGCTCCTGCTCGGCGGGCGCGTCTACACCCCCGCCGGCCCGGACGCCACGGCCATGGCGGTCACCGGCGGCACCGTGGTCTGGATCGGCCAGGACGCCCCGGCCCGCGCCCTGCACCCGGACGCGGAGATCGTCGACCTCGACGGCGCCTTCGTCGCCCCCGCCTTCGTCGACGCGCACGTTCACGCCACCGCCACCGGCCTGCACCTGACCGGCCTCGACCTCACCGGCGTCCACAGCGGCGCCGAGCTGCTGGCCCGCGTGCGCGACGCCGTCGTCCCCGGCCAGGTCCTGCTCGCCCACGGCTGGGACGAGAGCGGCTGGACCGACTCGCGGCTGCCCAGCCGCGCCGAGCTCGACGCCGCCGCCGAGGGCACGCCCGTCTACCTCAGCCGCGTCGACGTCCACTCCGCGCTGGTCTCCACCGCGCTGGTCGAGCTGGCGCCGGCCGCCCGCGACGCCGACGGCTGGTCACCCGACGGCCCGCTGACCCGCGGCGCGCACCACGCCGTCCGCGCCGCGGTGCGCGCCGCCATCACCCCGGAGCAGCGTGACCGCGCCCAGCGGGCCTTCCTCGCCGAGGCCTCGAAGCAGGGGATCGTCAGCGTCCACGAATGCGCCGGCCCCGACATCTCCGGCCGCGACGACCTCGCCGCCCTGTTCGCCCTCGCCGGCCCCGCCACGCCCGAGGTCGTCGGCTACTGGGGTGAACTCGGCGCCGTCGAGACCGCCACGGCGCTCGGGGCTCGCGGCCTGGCCGGCGACCTGTTCGTCGACGGCGCCCTCGGCTCCCACACCGCCGCCCTGACGCGGCCCTATGCCGACCACCCGAGCGAAGGCACGCTCTACCTCGACGCCCACCGCATCGCCGAACACCTGGCCGCCTGCACCGAAGCCGGGCTGCAGGCCGGGTTCCACGTCATCGGCGACGCCGCCGTCGCCGAAGTCGTCGAAGGCTTCCGGCTGGCCGAGAAGGAGGTCGGGCAGCGCGCGCTCGCGGCCCGTCACCACCGCCTCGAGCACCTGGAGATGGTCACCGCCGAGCAGGCCAAGCTGCTGGCCGGCTGGGGCGTCGTCGCGTCGATGCAGCCGCTGTTCGACGCGCTGTGGGGCGGCACCGAAGGCATGTACGCCGAACGTCTGGGCGCGGACCGTGCGGCCGGGCTCAACCCCTTCGCGACGCTGGCCGCCGAAGGCGTCCTGCTGGCCTTCGGCTCCGACGCGCCCGTCACGCCGCTGGATCCGTGGGCGAGCGTCCGCGCGGCCGCCTACCACCGGACCCCGGGCGCCGGTCTGTCGCCGCGCGCGGCGTTCACCGCTCACACCCGCGCCGGGCACCGGGCCGCCGGGGTCAACGACGGCGTCACCGGCAGCCTCGTCCCCGGCGCGCCGGCGCACTACGCGATCTGGGACGCCACCGACCTCGTCGTGGCCACCCCGGACAGCCGCGTGCAGCGCTGGTCCACCGATCCGCGCGCCGGCGTGCCGCCCCTGCCCCGGCTGGAACCGGATGCCGCTCTCCCGCGCTGCCTGCGCACGGTCCGCGCGGGTGCGGTCCTCCACGACGCGATCTCCTAGAGTTGGCACCCGTGGCAGTCACCGTGGCCGACCCCGAACCGGGCGCCTCGCACCAACCTTCGCGAACCCGGCGGTTCCCGCGCGCCTGGGCGCTGCGCCTGGCCGCGGCGCTGGTGTCCGGTTTCGCCTACTACCTGAGCTTCGCCCCGCGCCCGCTGTGGTGGCTGGCGCCGCTGGCCTTCGCCGGGTTCGCGCTCGTGCTGCGCGGCCGGACCTTCCGCGGCGCGTTCGGCTACGGCTTCGCGTTCGGGTTCGTGTTCTTCCTGCCGCTGCTGACGTGGCTGCTGGACTTCCTGGGCCCGGACTTCGGGCCGTGGCCGTGGCTGGGCCTGTCGTTCGCGCTGGCGCTCTACTACGGTCTCGCGGGCGGTCTCATCACGTGGGTCTCGCGCCTGCCCGCCGCGCCGCTGTGGGCCGCGCTGGTGTTCATCGCGCTGGAGACCCCGCGCGCGTGGTTCCCCTTCGGCGGCTTCCCGTGGGGCCGGGTCGCGTTCAGCCAGCCCGAAGGCGCGTTCCTGCCGCTGGCCTCGATCGGCGGCGCGCCACTGGTCGGTCTCGCCGTCGTCCTCAGCGGCTTCTGCCTCGCCGCGCTCGCCGCGCGCCTGTGGGAGACGCGCAAGGCGACCCGTCCGGCCGTCTTCGCCGCCCTCGGCACCCTCTTGCCCGTCGTGGCGGGCCTGGCGCTGTGGCCGGCGATCGGCACCGGCGCCCAGGACGGCGAGCGGACCATCGCGACCGTGCAGGGCAACGCCCCGGACATCGGGCTGGCGCTACAAGGCGAGCGCGCGCTGCTGCGCCGCAACACCATCGCCGAAAGCCAACGGCTGCTCGACGCCATCCGCGCCGGAACGCTGCCGAAGCCGGACCTGCTGCTGTGGCCGGAGAGCGCGACGACCGTCACCGGGCCCGACCCGCAGGTCGACCAGCTCGTGGCCGACTTCGGCGTGCCCGCCCTGATCGGCGCGCTCTACCAGCTCCCGGACGGCCACCTGCAGAACTCCGTGATCGCCTGGGACCCGAACTCCGGGCCGGGGCCGCGCTACGCGAAGCAGCAGCTGGTGCCTTTCGGCGAGTACGTGCCGGCCCGCAAGGTCGCCGAGCTCGTCACGCCGTTCCTGGACTCCGAAACCGTCGACATGGTCCCCGGGGACGGCACGAACCAGGCCATGGCCGTCGCGGGCACCAAGGTCGGCGTGTTCGTCTGCTACGAGGCCGCGTTCGACTACCCGGGCCGCGACGCCGTGCGCGACGGCGCCGAGGTGCTCGTGGTACCGACCAACAACGCCTGGTACGGCGAGAGCGAAATGAGCGTCCAGCAGCTGGCCATGTCGCGGCTGCGGGCGGTCGAGCACGGCCGCGCCGTCGTGGTGTCCGCCGTCTCAGGAGTGAGCGCGATCGTCGCCCCCGACGGGACGGTTACCAGCTCAACGGGCCTTTTCACCGCCGATTCCCTGGTCGGGCGCGTCCCGTTGCGGACGCAGACTACGCTGTCGGATCGACTCGGTGCGTGGACGGAGTACGGGCTGCTGGCACTGGCGATCGCCGGGGTGGCCGGCGGGCTCGTGCTCCGTTTTCGCACCCGGCGCGGCAGCGCCGGCACGGCAGGGGAAGCGGCGGACTGACCGTCGCGGATATCGGAGGAGCACGGATGTCGCAGGCGCCGCGGGGGGCCCGGGAAATCGAGCCGGTGCTGGTGGTGATCCCGACGTACAACGAGCGGGAGAACCTCGGCCCGATCCTGGATCGCCTGCACAAGGTACTCCCGGACGTGCACGTGCTCGTGGTGGACGACGGCAGCCCGGACGGCACCGGCGAGCTGGCCGACGAGCGCGCGGCCGCCAACGACCACGTCCACGTGCTGCACCGCACGGAGAAGGCCGGCCTCGGCGCCGCCTACATCGCCGGCTTCCGCTGGGGCCTGGCGCGGGAGTACAACACGATCGTCGAGATGGACGCCGACGGCTCGCACGCGCCGGAGGACCTGCCGCGGCTGCTGGACGCCGTCGGCGACGCCGACCTGGCCATCGGGTCGCGGTACGTGCCGGGCGGGGCGGTGGTGAACTGGCCGCTCAACCGCCAGGTGCTCTCGCGCGGCGCCAACATCTACTCGCAGATCGCGCTGGGCATGCGCACCCGCGACATCACCGCGGGTTTCCGGGCCTACCGCCGCCCGGTGCTGGAGAAGCTGGCGCTGGACGAGGTCAACTCGCACGGCTACTGCTTCCAGATCGACCTGACCATCCGCACGGCCGACGCCGGGTTCGAGATCGTCGAGGTGCCGATCACCTTCACCGAGCGCGAGATCGGCGAGTCGAAGATGAGCGGCTCGATCATCCGCGAGGCGTTCCTGCGGGTGGCCACGTGGGGCGCGGAGCGGCGCTGGCAGCAGCTGCGCCGGCTGGTCAAGCGCCGCTGAGCCGCGCGGTCCCGTTCGGCGCTCATGCCGATTTCGCCCGTCCTCGGCCATCATGGGGCCGATGACGACCATCGTGGCCTTCCACGCGCACGCCGACGACCCCGTGCTGCTGAGCGGCGGCACCCTGGCCCGCGCCGCGGCCGACGGGCACCGGGTGGTGGTCGTCGTGGCCACCGACGGCATGTCCGCGGAGCACCCGACCCCGCGGTGGGCCGAGCTGGAGGCGAGCGCGGCCATCCTGGGCGTCCGGCGCGTCGTGCACCTCGGGTACGCCGACAGCGGGCACGGGCCGCAGCTGTACGCGGATCCGCCCGGACGGCAGCGCTTCGCCCGCGCTGACACCGAGGAAGCCGCGCACCGGCTCGCGGCCATCCTGCACGAGGAGCGCGCCGGCCTGCTGCTCGGTTACGACGCCAACGGAGGCTACGGGCACCGCGACCACGTCAAGGTGCACGAAGTCGCGCGGCGGGCGGCCCGGCTGACCGGAACGCGGTTGCTGGAGGCCACGATGCCGCGTGACTTCGCGCGGCGGTTCGTCCGGGTCGTGCGGGCGCTGCGGATCCCGTTCGACTACGACGCCGAAGCGCTCGAGCGGGTCTACAGCCCGGCCGCGTCCGTCACCCACCGGTTCGACGTGCGGCGCTTCGCCGGGCGCAAGCAGGCGGCGCTGGCGGCGCACGTGTCCGACGTCCGCGGCTCGGGGCGGCTCGCGGCGGTGCTGCGCCTGCTGGTGTGGCTGCCGGCGCCGCTGTTCGCGGTGGTGGCGGGCCGGGAGTGGTACGTCGAGGTCACGCGGACAGGATCGGCACCCGCTCTGCAAGTTCCTGCACGTTCTCGGCGTCGGTGATCACGCCGGCGACGTCGGTGAAGGGCAGGACGGCGAACCGCGAGGCCGCGCCGATCTTCTCGGCGCTGGCCAGGACGAACGTGTCGGCCGCGCGCCGGGCGAGGGTGCGCTTCATCGCGGCTTCCTCGGCGTCGCCGGTGGTGAAACCGGCTTCGGGGTGGACGCCGGTGACGCCGAGGAGGAAGACGTCGGCGCTGATCGCCTGGGCGGCCTCGGCGGCGGCGGCGCCGCAGGTGACCGCGGAGTGCCGGAACAGCAGGCCGCCGAGCAGGAAGACGTCGATGCCCGGGTGTTCGAGGAGGGCGACGGCGACGGTCGGGCTGTGCGTGACGACGGTGGCCTCGAGGTCCCGGGGCAGGGCTTTCGCGACGGCGAGGGTGGTGGTGCCGCCGTCGAGGATGACGGTCGAGCCCGGCTGGACCAGCCCGGCGGCGACCACGGCGACCCGGTCCTTGCCGTCGACGGCGATCTCCGTGCGGCTCGCGTAGTCGGCGACGGCGGGGGAGACGGGCAGTGCGCCGCCGTAGACGCGCTGGCAGAGCCCGGCGGCGGCGAGGTCGCGCAGGTCCCGGCGGATGCTGTCTTCCGAGACGCCCAGCTCGGCCGCGACGTCCTTGGCCAGTACCTTGCCGTCCGCGGCGAGCCGGGCCAGCAGCAGGTCACGACGTTCCCCGACCAACATGCACGATCCTCCTTGTTTCCGCCGAGTCCTGCACATTATGGTCGCGGCATGACCTCTTCGCCAAGCTTGTCCCGCAATCC
Organism: Amycolatopsis sp. NPDC003865; assembly: GCF_053605345.1. NCBI lineage: Bacteria > Bacillati > Actinomycetota > Actinomycetes > Pseudonocardiales > Pseudonocardiaceae > Amycolatopsis > Amycolatopsis sp. NPDC003865. The sequence continues at coordinate 27,078 of NZ_JBSGJA010000028.1, forward strand.
GCGCGTCCGGGTCCGGGACGTGGAGCTGCTGTCCTCGGCGTGGTACGTGCTGCGGCGCACGACGTTCGACTTCCGGCACCGCGACGGCCGCTGGACGACCGAGCAGCGTGAGACCTACGACCGCGGCAACGGCGCGACGGTGCTGCTGTACGACACGGCCGGCGGCACGGTGCTGCTGACGCGCCAGTTCCGCTACCCGGTCTACGTCAACGACCACCCGGACGGGATGTTCGTGGAAACGGCGGCGGGCCTGCTGGACGCCGACGACCCGGAGACCGCGATCCGCCGGGAGGCGCAGGAGGAGACGGGCGTGCGGATCGGCGCGCTGGAGCACGTGTTCGACGTCTACACGAGCCCGGGCTCGGTGACCGAGCGCCTGCACTGCTACGCGGCGCCCTACGACCCGGCGGACCGGGGAGCGGGCGGCGGGATCGCGGCGGAGGGGGAGGACATCGAAGTGATCGAGCTGCGCTTCGAGGACGCGCTGAAGATGATCGAAACCGGCGAGATCGCCGACGCGAAGACCATCATGCTGCTCCAGTGGGCTGCCCTGCGCGGCCCGTTCCGCACCGATCAGGTTCTCGCGCCCCGCCCGTCCGTACCGGGGAGATCGACCCACAGGAGGCTGGCAGGATGCGGAAACTGATCTTCGGCATGAACCTGACCCTGGACGGCTACATCGCCGCGCCCGGGGACGACATCGGCTGGAGCGGCGCGCCGAGCGAGGAGCTGTTCCGGTTCTGGCTCGACCACGACCTCGCCATGAGCACGGCGCTGTACGGGCGCAAGCTCTGGGAGACCATGAGCTCCTACTGGCCGACCGGCGACCGGCAGCCCGACGCCGGGCCGGCGGAGATCGAGTTCGCGCGCAACTGGCGGGACACGCCAAAGGTGGTGTTCTCCTCGACGGTCGGCGAGGTCGGCTGGAACACCCGGCTGGTCACCGGGGACGCGGTCGCCGAGATCACCCGGCTCAAGGCCGGGGACGGCGGCCCGATGAGCATCGGCGGCGCGACGCTCGCCGGGGCCGCCGTGCGCGCCGGGCTGGTCGACGAGTACGTGCTGGTCACCCACCCGGTCCTGGTGGGCGCCGGCACCCCGTTCTTCACGGCGCTGGACAGCTGGGTGAACCTGAGCCTGGTGGAGACGCGGACGTTCCCCGGCGGCGTGGTGCTGGCCCGGTACGCGACGAGGTGATCACAGCGCCGGGGGCAGGCCCAGCCAGGGTTTGCCCCCGGCGTCGAACCCGGTGAGCTCGGCGATCTTCCCGTCGACGACGTGCAGGAGCGCGACGGCGAAGAGCCGGTGCTCCGGGGCGCCGGGGGTGCGCAGGTACAGCGCGGCGGCCGGCATGCGGTTGACCGTCGTGGTGATACCGCGCCAGTCGTCGTGGCCACGCTGGAAGAGCCCGCCGGAGACCCAGCCGTCCACCGCCTCCTCGGCCGTCGTGGTCACGGTGCCGGGGTCGGGCAGCATCGCGAAGCGCAGGTCGTCGCGCAGCAGGGACGTCAGTCCCTTGAGGTCGTTGCGCTCGTGGGCGTCGGTGTAGGACCTCACCACGGCGCGTTCGTCGCTCGTCAGCTCGTGGGTGGCGGGGCTGCGCCAGTCGAGGCGGCGGCCGGGCAGCTGTTCGCGCACCGTCACGCGCGCCCGCTGCAGGGCGCTGGTCACCGAGGCGACGGTCAGCTCGAGGGCATCGGCGGCCTTCGGCGCCGGCCAGCCGAGGACGTCGCGCAGGATGAACGCCGCCCGTTGCCGCGGCGGCAGGTGCTGGACGGCGACGATGAACGCCAGCTCGATCGTCTCCCGCGCCACCGCCGCTTCCTGCGGGTCCTCGGGGAGCATCCGGTCGGGGTAGGGCTGCAGGTACGGCAGCTCGGAGCCGGGGTCCGGCGGCCCGAACGGCACCGGTGTGCGCTTGTCCAGGAAGTCGAGGCAGGCGTTCGTCGCGATCCGGTACAGCCAGGTCCGCAGGGTGGCGTGGCCCTGGAACGACTCGCGCTTGTGCCACGCCCGCAGGAGCGTCTCCTGCGTCAGGTCCCGGGCGTCCTCGTAGTTCGCGAGCATCCGGTAGCAGTGCACCTGCAGCTCGCGCCGGTGGCGCTCCGCGAGAAGCGCGAACCGCGCCGCGTCGGTCATGGGTCGTCGTTCCTTCCACCGGTGCGAGAGGGGCTGACAGTACCGACGGCGTGGCGGGGGATTCCTGATCGGCGCGGTCGTGGCCGGGCATGCGAAAGGCCCCCGCGGGGGGAGGTCGCGGGGGCCTTTCCGTTGTGGTGGGAGCGGTGGCTACGGGCCGACGCTCAGGGCGTTACGCGGACCGGGAGGTCCGCCGGCCCTTCAGCTCGGCGAGACGTTCGTTCAACAGGTCCTCGAGCTCGGGGATCGTGCGCCGCTCGAGCAGCATGTCCCAGTGGGTGCGCGGCGGCTTGACCTTCTTCTGCTCGGGCTGCCCGCCATCCACGATCTCCGACTCACTGCCGTGCAGGCGGCATTCCCAGACCGTCGGGATCTCGGCGTCGTCGGAGAACGGCACCTCGAACTCGTGGTTCTTCGGGCAGGCGTAGCGCACGGTGCGGCGTGGGGCGAGGTCGTGGTTGCGGTCGGTCTCGTAGCTGACCGCTCCCAGCCGGCTTCCACGAAGAACACGGTCGGCCATGATGGGGTCCTTTCAGTCAGCTCCGGGTGGAGCCAGGGTGATGCTCACCCTATGCAACGACTCGGGGGCCCCGAGGATTCCCGGGCCACCATGTCGTTGCTCACGATGAGCTGCATCACCCCTCGGCATCAGCTTCCTCTAGTAGGAGGCGTTTCGCGCTTCGGCGTGACGTCAATACGGCCTTCTTAGTGCTGATATCCCCCGGATGGGCTACTGGCACCCACGTCAGGTCAACCGTAACTGACCGTGACGACCAGTAACGGGCCCCAAGTCACCCGATCGAAAGTGGCGGCGGCACAATACCTGATAACGCACGGTAGCGTTTTCGGCCTCAAAATCGGCCAAAGCTGAAGATTCAACTACGGATTGTTCGGTATCTGCCACCACAACGGTGTCGCCCTCGCGCACGACCTCGCCGTCCAGCACCCGCGCGTTGAACCGTCCCGGCAGCCCGCACCAGCACAGCACCTCCACCTGAACCGGCTGCAACTCGTCCGCCAGTTCGAACAGACGAGCGGCACCCGGGAACAGCCGGCTCCGGAAGTCCGTCGCGATGCCGAAGCAGTACACGTCGATCTCGACCTCGTCGGCCAGCTCCGCCAGCTGGTCGACCTGCCCGGGGGAGAGGAACTGCGCCTCGTCCACCACCACGTAGTCCACGTGCTGCCCGCGCGCCCACTCCTGCCGCACCAGATCCCGCACGTCGGTGTCCTCGCCGACCTCCACCGCCTGCCGGGTCAACCCGATCCGGCTCGAGATCTGCGGCGCCCCCGACCGGTCGTGGCGCACCAGCACCAGCCCCCGCCGGCCCTGCCGCGCGTGGTTGTGGTCGATCTGCAGCGCCAGCGTCGACTTCCCGCAGTCCATCGGCCCGTAACAGAACTTCAGCCTGCCCACCGGCGGCGTCCCGCGCCGCGACCCGGCCGCGGGAACCGACGACAACGCGTCGGTGGGATCAGGGCCGGTCGGACGGTCGTTCACCAAGGTCACGACGCCCGACCCTATCGGGACCTACAGAACCTCCGGCGGGGTGTTGCCCGCCGCCACGATCGCCCGCCGCACCGGCACCAGCCAGACCAGCACCAACCCCGCCGCGAAGAAGATCACCAGCGCCACGATGGCCAGCCGGAACGACCCCGTCGCCTGCCCGACCCCGGCGAACACCAGCGGCCCCAGCCACGACGTCCCGCGCTCGCCCACGACGTAGAGCGAGTAGTACTGGGCATCCTTGCCCGCCGGGATCATCTGGCTGAACAACGACCGCGACAGCGCGTTCGTTCCCCCGAGCACCAGCCCGATCCCCACCGCCACCGCGAGGAACTGCAGCATCTGCTTCGGCTGCACGAAGTACGCCCCGGCCAGCACCACCACCCACAGCACCAAACTGCCCAGGATCGTCCGCTTCGCCCCGATCCGCCGCGCCACCAGCCCGTGCAGCGTCCCGCCCAGGTACGCCACGAACTGGATCACCAGGATCGTCACGATCAGCACGCTGTTGCCGAAGCCCAGCTCGTCCTTGCCGTACTGCGCCGACACCGTGACCACGGTGTTGATGCCGTCGGTGAAGATCAGGTAGCTGCCCAGGAACGCCAGCGTCAACGGGAACGCCTTCGCCGACACCAGCGTCTGCCGCAGCTCCGCGAAGCCCGCCCGCAACACCGACTTCCCCGGCACGACGTCGACCGGCTCGTGCCGCCGGGGGAGCGCCCGCACCGCCGGGACCGTGAACGCCGCCCACCACAGCCCCGAGGTCAGGAAGCAGATCTGCACCGCCATGCCCTCGCTGACACCGAAGGAGTCGTGCCCGAGGTAGAACCCCAGCTGCAACGCCAGCGCCAGCCCGCCGCCCAGGTACCCGAACGCCCAGCCCTTCGCCGAGATGTCGTCCCGCTCGTCCGGCCCCCCGATGTCCACCAGGAACGAGTAGTAGACGACCAGCGACCCGCCGTACCCGATGTTGGCGACGACGAACAGCACCACACCCAGCTGCCAGTCCGACCCCGCGAAGAAGAACAACGCCGCCGCCGCGGCCGCGCCCAGGAACGCGAACCCGCCCAGGATCCGCCGCTTGTTGTGGCTCCGGTCGGCCACCGCACCCGCGATCGGCAGCACCAGCACCTGCACCACCGTCGCCACCGACAGCAGGTACCCCCACACCGAACCGGCCGGGAAGTGCAACCCGAACAACGTCACGTCGCAGTTGTGCAACGTGTCGGTCTTGCCCGCCGCGTCGACACACGGGCGGTCCCCGTTAAGGGTGAAGTTCGTCTTCGCGTCCGCCGCCGCGATCCCGCTCATCGACAGCGCGCCGAACACCGTCGTCGACGACGAATAGAACGGCGAATTCGCCCAGTCGTAGAAATACCAGCCCCAGCGCTCGCGCTTGGTCGAGCGCGTCCCGGCCAGCGTCATCCACGGCTCCTCGAGGTCGGAAACTTCCAGGTCAGCGCGGAGACTACTGGTCCTTCGCAACGCGAAGGACCCGGCCCGCCCAAACCGTGTCCGCTTTGTCGCTTCACGCCCATCCGCCACTTCCGGGGCAATCACGAACCACCCCGCACGGCGTGTCGCAAACAGAAGTGAACGGTGTTTCATGTGAGACTGAGGCGCGCAGTGTGTCCCTTGTGGTCAGTGGGACACGCTCCTACTGTGCACCGCATGATCCAAAACCGCAGACGCACCGCCGCGAGAGTCCTGCTCCTCGCCCTCACCGCCTTGGGTCTGCAGCTCACCACCCCAGCCGCCGCCTCCGCGGACCCCGCGTCGAGCGCCTGGGCCAAGCTCCGCATGTGCGAATCCAGCGGCCGCTACGCCACCAACACCGGCAACGGCTACTACGGCGCCTACCAGTTCGACCTGCCCACCTGGCGCAGCGTCGGCGGCACCGGCCGCCCCGACCAGGCCGCCCCCGCCGAACAGGACTACCGCGCCCTCTACCTCTACCGCATGCGCGGCTGGCAACCCTGGCAGTGCGCCGGCATGCTCAACCTCGCCGGCGACGCCGACGCCCGCAGCAAACGCGTCCCCACCTACGCCGAAGCCGCCTACATCGGCGGGGGAGGACTCCCCACCCCGCCACCGGGCCCCGGCGGCCCCAAACCCGCCTGGCCCGGCGTCGTCTACTCCTACGGCGACTGCGCCACCCCGCTCAAAACCTTCCAGCTGCGCATGAACGCCTTCGGCTACGGCTTCACCGGCACCGGCTGCTACTACGAAAAGACCCGCACCGCCGTCCTCGACCTCCAACGCGCCAACGGCATCAAGGACAGCGGCCTGCTCGGCCCCAAGACCTGGGACGCCGCCTGGACCGGCAAACCACCCCGCTGACGCCTCACGGCTCCTGGGACTGCTGCCACTTGCCCCGCTCCACCAGCACCTCACGCAGCAGATCCGGCCGGTCCGTCACGATCCCGTGCACCCCCAGGTCCAGCAGCATCCGCATCTCCGCCGGATCATCGATCGTCCACGTGTGCACCTCGACCCCCGAACGCCCGGCGATCGACAGGAACGCCTTGTCCACCACCCGCAACGCCCCCTGCCGCACCGGCACCTGCGCCATCGCCCCCAGCACCAGCCGGCCCAGGGGGAGCAGCGGCAGCTTCCCCCGCGCCCACAACGCGAACGCCGACCGCGGCCCCATCGCCGTCACCAGCTCCGGCCCCGCCAGCTTCCGCAACCGCACCAGCCGCGCGTCCGAAAACGCCGCCGCCGCCACCCGGTCGTGCGCCTTCGTCCGCTCCAGCACCCCCACGAACGGCTCCACCGCCCGATCGGCCTTCACATCGACGTTGAACCGCGCGTTCGGCAGCTCCTCCAGCACGTCCTCGAGCCGCGACAGCGGAGCCTTCCCACCCACCTTCACGTTCTTCAGCTGCGCCCACGTCTGCGCCGCGATCGGACCCGACCCGTCCGTCGTCCGGTCCAGGTTCGCGTCGTGGTGCACCACGACCACCCCGTCCGCCGTCGCGTGCACATCCGTCTCCAGGTACCGGTACCCCTCCTCACACGCCCGCCGGAACGCCGGCAACGAGTTCTCCAGCCCCTCCAGCTCGTCGAGGTGCCACCCCCGGTGCGCGAACGCACGGGGAACCGGATCGGCCAGGTACGGATACGACGCCTGCATCCCCCAAGTGTGCCCTTCCGCCATGACCCCGGCATGAGCAACCGGTGGCCAGCTAGGGTCTCCCGGGTGAGGGAAGCCGCCGAACCGATCCAGCTCGAACCCGCCCCCGCCCGCCGCGGCGCCCCCAAGCACTGCGGCTGGTGCGGCCGCCGCCTGCCCGAAGCGGGCAACGTCGGCCGCCGCCGCCGCTACTGCGGCCAATCCTGCCGCCAGCGCGCCTACGAACGCCGCACCGCACTCCAGCGAAGCGGCCTCCCCGAAGACGCCGTCGTGCTCTCCGACGCCGAAATCGCCGCCCTCCAGGACCGCCTCTTCCAGCTGCGCTGCGCCGCCGAAGACATCGTCACCGCCGCCGACGACGGCGCCGACCCCCGAGAACTCCGGGGACTCGCCCAGGAGATCGCCCACGCCGCCAAGGACCTCGAACAACTCCGCTGACCCCCACGATCAGCCCAAACCGTCCAGCGCCCGGTACGTCCGGTTGCTCGCCGCCGCCGCACGCTGCTCGCGACCCGTCGCCTCGATGTAGTTCTGGCTCGTCGCCAAACTCGCATGCCCCAGCAACGCCATGATCTCCGAAGCCGACGCCCCGTCCTCCGCCAACCGCGTCGCGAACGTGTGCCGCAGCGCGTGCAGATTCGCCCCCACCGGCACCCGGTCGTGCAACCCCGCACCCCGGTAACACGACTTCACCAGGTACTCCAGCGCACCCCGCCCGATCGGCTCACCCGACCGGTCCAGCAGCAACGGCGAACCAGGGGAGAACCGCACACTCGGGAACCGCACCCGGCACGACTCCCGGTACCGCTCGATCAGCTCCGCCAGCACCGGCTGCACCGGGATCGACCGGTCCCGGCTGCCCTTCCCCTTCACGTGCAACCGGAGCTCACCCGCGCGCCCCACCAGCGACCGGCCCGTCAGCGCCCGCATTTCCGCCGCCCGCAACCCCGCCACCAGCCCCAGCGCGATCACCAGCACGTCCCGCTCCGGCCACGGATCCCGCGCCCGCCGCGAACCCGCGGCCGCCGCCGACAGCAGCTGCTCCGGGGTTTCCTCACCCCGCAACGGTTTCGGCGTCAACGCCGGCGTCCGCGGCCGCGCCACCGCCCCCATCGGATTGCCCTCCAGCAGCCCGTCCGCCACGCAGAACGTCAGGAACTGGTTCCACGTCGACCACGCGCGCAGGACCGAGCTCTTCGCGTGCCCGTCGGCGAACACGCCGAACACCGCCCGCAGCGCCGGCCCGGTGAGGTCGGCGACATCCAGGTCTTCGGCCGGGCGCCCCAGTTCCGAAACCAGGAGAGTGGTGATCCCGGCGAGGTCCCGGCGGTAGGCGTCGGTGGTGTGCGGAGAGTCCTTGCGGGGCCGGCGGGCCGCGAAGAAGGCTTGCTGGGCCTCGGAAACCTTCATGTGGATCTTGTACCGCACACCACCGACAGTTTCGGCCGCCGGGTCACTCTCCCCATTTCATGCATAATTGCCATTATGCATGAAATGCCGGTTTGGCCCGGATCGGGCCCTTGGGGGATCCGGGACTCTCTCCGCGACGATTCCGGCCGCCGAGACACCCCTTGATGCGCGCAGCGGGGATGCGCACAGGTGTTCGATAACCTGCAGCTGGACCGCCGGCCTGGGAAAGCTGGGTATCCAGGGAGACCTCGGCGGGCCGCCACGTGAGCGTCACCGGCGGGCTTCGCAACGCCGGATCGGTCACCATAGTTTCGTCACCGTGACGTTTTGAGGTCGGGTGGTCCGACGTCGGCTCAACGGCTCCGAGGGGGTGCTCCTGCGGCCTTCTCGTGGCCTTCAGGGGAATCTCTGGTGCTCTCGAGGGACTGGAGGGACGGACGGCTCGCCGGAAACCTGAGGAGAAGCCGTCCTGACGAAGTGAACGTGTCTCCTGCATTTCCCGCCCTCGGCACCCCTCCCGGCTCGGCGTCCCAGCGTGTCCTCAAGTGCCGATAATGTACATTATGTCAAGTAACGTCAGTGCCAGTCGCTGATCATCACGTCCCGCGGTGCCGGGGCGCCTTCCCCGGTCTCCAGCAGCCGCTTCAGGCTCATCAGGTAGATCGCCCACTTGGTGCTGCAGTGGTGCATGAACTCGACGGCCTCGCGCCAGCCCTCGTGCTTGAACAAGACGATCGTGTAGTCGTCGCGCTGCTCGATGTCCCAGCGGATCGTCGTGCCGATCCACTCCGGCGGTCCGTCGACGACCTCCCAGCGGACGAGTCTGCCCGGATCGAGTTCGAGGACCTTCATGTCGAAGCCGCCCGGGATGAAGCGAAAGGCGATGACGCCACCGGGTGCGGTCTCCCCCTCGGTCTTTTCCGTCCACCAGCCGGCGAGGCCGTCGATCGTGGTGAGTGCGTCGTAGACCTTCTCCGGCGTGGCGTTGTGGACGCCGATGCGGTGCAGGATGTCCATTTCTACTGCTCCTTCTTCTTCCGTTCGATGGTTTCGGCGATGCGCTTGACGCGCTGCAGGCGGGCGTCCCAGGTCTTGCCGACGTCGGCGAGCTGGGCGGCGGCGCGGGCGAGCTGGGTTTCGTCGACGCGGAACTGTTTTTCGCGTCCTTCGGGCCGGGCGTGGACGAGGCCGGCGCGGTCGAGGACGGCGAGGTGCTTGGCAACGGCCTGGCGGGTGACCGGGAGGTGTTCGCTGAGGGTGGTGGCCGTTCCCCCGCCGGCGCTGAGCAGCAGGTCGAGCAGGCGGCGGCGGGTGGGGTCGCCGATGGCGGACCAGAGGTCGTCGTCGACGGCGGTGCTCACCGTGCGGCTCCGGCCTTGGCGGCGCAGGCGGGGATGCGGGGCAGGAAGTGGTCCCAGCCGCTGACGTGGTCGGCGTATTCGGCGGCGATCTTGGCTTCGTCCCAGCCGCGTTCGCGGAAGCCGGTTTCGGTCATGCGCAGGCGGGTGCCGTTGGCGGTGGGTTCGAGTTCGAAGACGACGAGGAACGAGTTGCCCGGTGCGGCGGTCTCCCCTTCGGCGTGGGTCCAGCGGAAGGAGAAGAGCTTGGGCGGGATGGCGTCGACGACGGTGAAGCCGATCCGGGTGCCGCCGAAGCCGATGTGGCCCGCTCCCCCGGGTTCGACGGGGTAGTCGGCTTCGTCGGTCCACCAGTCGCGGACGTGTTCGGGGTTGCTGACGACGTCGAAGACGATGTCGGGGCTGGCGTCGATGTGGATTTCGCGTTCGAGTGTTCCGTGGTCCATGTCGGCTCCTCGTGCAACGTTTGGTTGCTCGTTACGGTAGCCGCGCCGGCGGCGACGCGCAACCATCGGTTGCTTGAAGGTCTTTCTGGACCCAGGCGACGTCGTGCCACGCGCCGTGTTTCCAGCCGACGCGGCGGTAGACGCCGGCGGGTTCGAAGCCGAGCGCGCGGTGCAGGCCGGCGCTGGCGTCGTTCGGGAGGGTCATGCCGGCGAAGGCGCAGCAGAAGCCTTTCTCCCGCAGGCGTTCGAAGAGGTTTTCGTAGAGGGCGCGGCCGGCGCCGGTGCGGCGGCGGCCGCGTTCGAGGTAGATGCTGGTTTCGCAGGCCCACTGGTAGGCGGCGCGTTCGGCGAAGGGGTGGGCGTAGGCGAAGCCGGCGATGTGGTCGTCGTCTTCGAGGACGAACCAGGCGTGGGCGTGGGCGATGCGGTGGGCCATTTCGGTGGCGGACGGTGGTTCGGTTTCGAAGGAGATCGCGGTGTCGGTGACGTAGGGCGCATAGAGGGCGGCGCAGGCGGCGGCGTCGGCCGGGAGGGCGTCTCGAATCATGGCTCAGATGGTAGCCAATTTGGGTCGTATAGTATCCAGGTTTATGACGGATCCCCTGACCGCTCGCCTGGCGGCCACTGTGCACACGGCTCGTACGTCCCGAGGTCTGTCGGCGGCGGTGCTCGCGGAGCAGTCCGGGGTTTCGCGCGCGATGATCGGCAAGATCGAGCGGGGTGACGTGCAGCCGACGGCCGCGTTGCTGGCGAAGCTGTCGGCGGCGTTGGGCATGACGTTGTCGGAGCTGATCGCGCGCGCGGAGGGTGACGAGCGGCGGCTGGTGCGCGCGGCGGAGCAGCCGGTGTGGGTGGATCCGGACACCGGCTACCGGCGGCGGGCGGTCTCCCCCGCGGGCGGGCGTCCGCTGGAGCTGGTGGAGGTCGAGCTGCCGCCGGGTGCGGAGGTGCCGTTGGCGGCGGGGACGTATGCGTTCCTGCACCAGCAGATCTGGGTGCTGGCGGGGCACTTGCGGTTCCTCGAGGACACGCAGGTGCACGAGCTGGCCGCTGGGGACTGCCTGCAGCTGGGGGCGGCGGCGGACTGCGTGTTCGTGAACCCGGGGCCGCTCCCCTGCCGGTACCTGGTGGCGTTGGTGAAGCGGGCCACCTGAGCGGGTGATCCGGGGTGCCGTGGCGGGCGGTGGCGGTTAGCTTCGCGCGGTGCGTCGTCTGCGGAGGTTCTGGTACCAGTGCGCGGAGTTCGTGCTGGTGCTGCTGGGGTTGGGCTGGTTGCTGGCGCCGGACACGGGGCTGGACGTGGTGTTCCTGCTGGCGTGGGACGTGCTGGCGGTGGCGGTGATCGGGACGCGGTTCCTGCGGATCCGGCGGTACCGGGTGGCGGGTGACGCGGAGCCGGCGTGGCTGCACAGCCTGCTGGGCCGCCGGTCGAGTTTCGCGGCGACGGTGCTGGTGAGCGTGGTGGGGATGTCGGCGGGCGGGTTGATCCTGGTGGCGAACGCGATCGCGGAGGAGGACGACGAGTACGCGTTCGCGTTGCAGGTGTGCGCGGTGCCGGCGGTGCTGGCGGCGTGGATCCTGTTGCACTTCGGGTACGCGGACCGGTACGCGCACCTGCACCACCGGGCGGAGGCGGGGTTGCGGTTCCCGGGGACTGAGAAGCCGAACCTGCTGGATTTCGCGTATTTCGCGTTCACGGTGGGGACTTCGTTCGCGACGTCCGATGTGGAGGTCCGGGCGCGGCCGATCCGGTACACGGTGCTGACGCACAGCGTGGTGTCGTTCGTCTACAACACGGCGATCCTGGGGATCGCGGTGGGTGTGATCACCGGGAAGTAGCGACAATGGCCGGTGTGGAGCGGGTGCTGGTGCTGGGCTGCGGCGGGGCGGGGAAGTCGGTCTTCGCGCGGCGGCTGGGGGTGCGGACGGGATTGCTTGTGGTGGAGCTGGACTCGGTGTTCTGGCGGCCGGGCCCGGTGGGGCTTTCGCGCGCGGAGTGGGTGGCGACGCAGCGGGGGCTGGTCGCGGGTCCGGAGTGGATTCTGGACGGTGACCTGGGGCCGTACGACGTGCTCGAGGTGCGGCTGGCGGCGGCGGACACGGTGGTGCTGCTGAACCTGTCGCCGGTGCGGTGTGCGTGGCGGGCTTTGCGGAGGGGCCGGGAGCGGTGGGACTTCTGGTGGTGGGTGCTGACCTACCGGTGGCGGCACCTGCCGGGGGTGCGGCGGGTGCTGGCGGAGTCCGGGGTGGACGTCGTGGAGCTGCGGTCGCCGCGGGCGGTGCGGGCGTTCCTCAGGTCGGCTCGAGCCGTTGACTGAAGCAATGAATCGGTGCTTCACTTCTTGACGTGCCGTACCGCCGTACCCCGAAGGTGCAGGAACGCCTGGACGCTCAGCGCGCGACGATCGTCGCCGCCGCTACCGAGCAGCTGGCCGAGCACGGCTACGGCGGCTGCTCGGTCGCCGCGGTGGCCGAGCGCGCCGGGGTTGCCGTCGGGAGCGTCTACCAGCACTTCCCCACCAAGGCCGACCTGGTCGTGCACGTGTTCCGGCAGGTCGTGACGCGGGAGGTCGAGGCGGTGCGGGCGGTGTCGGCGCAGCCCGGTGAGCCCGCCGAGCGGGTCGTGGCGGTGTTCGAGACCTTCGCCCAGCGCGCCCTGAAAGCCCCGAGGCAGGCCTACGCCCTGCTCGCCGAGCCGGTCGACGCACTGATCGATGCCGAGCGGCTGGAGTTCCGGCGCGCGTTCACCGAGGTCGTCGCCGAACACGTCGCGGCCGGCGTGAAGGAGGGCGTGCTGCCGCCGCAGGACGGCCGGCTCACCGCCGCCGCGCTGGTCGGCGCGGCGGCCGAAGTTCTCATCGGCCCGTTGACCAGCGGCAACGCCGGTGACGTCGCCGAGCTCCGCACGTTCGTCGTCCGCGCTCTAGGAGGTTCCGATGCCCGCCACGCATGAGGTCACCAACCAGGTCCCGCCGCTGGTGGGCCACGACGTCGCCGACGATCCCGCGCTGGTGGCCGGGCTCGAGCGCGGTGGGGCGGGCTGGGCGGCGGAGGAGCTGCACGAGCTGGGCCGGCTGGCCGGGAGCGAGCAGGCGCAGGAGTGGGGGCGGCTGGTCAACGAGAACGAGCCGGTGCTGCGCACCCACGACCGGTACGGGCACCGGATCGACGAGGTCGAGTTCCACCCGCACTGGCACGACCTGATGACGGTCGCGGTGTCGCACGGGCTGCACGGCACGCCCTGGCAGGACCCGCGCGAGGGGGCGCACGCCGCGCGCGCGGCGAAGTTCTACGTGTGGGGGCAGGTCGAGGCCGGGCACAGCTGCCCGATTTCGATGACGTACGCGGCGATCCCGGCGCTGCGGGCGAACCCGGAGCTGGCCGCGCGGTACGAGCCGTTGCTGGCGGCGACCGAGTACGACTTCGGGCTGCGCGAGCCGAGCTCCAAGCGCGGCCTGATCGCGGGTATGTCGATGACGGAGAAGCAGGGCGGCTCCGACGTCCGGGCCAACACGACCACGGCGACACCGTCCGCCGATGGCGGCTACACCCTCGTCGGGCACAAGTGGTTCACCTCGGCGCCGATGTCGGACATGTTCCTGACGCTGGCCCAGGCCCCCGGCGGGCTCTCGTGCTTCCTGCTCCCCCGGGTCCTGCCCGACGGCTCGCGCAACCCGATCCGGTTGCAGCGGCTGAAGGACAAGCTGGGCAACCGGTCGAACGCGTCGTCGGAGATCGAGTACGACGACGCGGTGGGCTGGCTGGTCGGCGAGGAGGGCCGTGGGGTCCGCACGATCATCGAGATGGTCAACAACACCCGGCTGGACTGCACGCTCGGCAGCGCGTCGGGGATGCGGCTGGGTGCGGTGCGCGCGGTGCACCACGCGACGCACCGGTACGCGTTCGGCAAGGCGCTCCTCCACCAGCCGCTGATGGCCAACGTCCTGGCGGACCTGGTCGTCGAGTCGGAGGCGGCGACGACGGTGGCGATGCGGCTGGCCGCGGCGGGCGACCGGCGCGACGACGGGCAGGAGCAGGCGTTCCGGCGCCTCGGCCTGGCGGTGTCGAAGTACTGGGTGTGCAAGCGCGCGCCGATGCACGCGGCCGAGGCGCTGGAGTGCTTCGGCGGCAACGGCTACGTCGAGGAGTCGGGCATGCCGCGGCTCTACCGCGAGGCGCCGTTGTCGTCGATCTGGGAGGGCTCGGGCAATGTCGCCGCGCTGGACGCGTTGCGTGCCATGGGCAAGCAGCCGGAGTCGGTCGCGGCGTTCTTCGCCGAGGTCGAGCGGGCGGCCGGCGGGGACGCGCGGCTCGACGACGCCGTGGACCGGGTCCGCAAGGAGCTGACCGACCTCGACGGCATCGAGTACCGGGCCCGGCGGCTGGTCGAGGCGATGGCGCTGGTGCTGCAGGGGTCGCTGCTGGTGCGCCACGGGCACCCGGCGGTCGCGGACGCGTTCTGCGCGTCCCGGTTCGGCGGGGACTGGGGCATCGCGTTCGGCACGCTGCCGGCGGGGGTGGACACGGCCGCGATCATCGACCGCGCCGCGGTGCGTTAGCGGCCGAGTGCGTCGAGGGCGCCGGCGACCGCGGCGGCCCTGAGGTCGTCGACCGGGGCGTCGGGGAACTGCATGCAGACGTCCTGCAGGCCGCCCAGCGCGAGCACCGCGCGGGCGGCCTGCTCGAGTGACGGCTGCGGGCCGCAGATCAGCTCGGTGAGCCGCTTGCGCCAGCCCAGCACGCGGTCGATGAGCCCGAGGTCGGCCAGTGTCGGCATCTCGGCCAGCAGCATGATCACCGGCGCGCGGTGGCGGTGGTTGAAGTCGAAGAACCCCTCGATCAGCTCCCGCGCCGGGGTGTCGCCGCGCGCCTCGTGGGCGAGGAGGAACTGCTCGCCGTCGTCGAGCAGCGGCTGGATGATGCTGCGGACGAGGTCGTCGCGGGACGGGAAGTGGTAGTAGAGCGCGGGTTTGGTGATGCCCAGCCGGTCGGCGATGTCCTGGAGGCTGGTGCGCTGCACGCCTTGGGTCGCGAACAGCTCGCGCGCGACGTCGAGGATGCGCTGCTTGGTGTCGGAGGGTTTCGGCACCGGCCCAGCATAACTGACTTAACGATAGGTAAGGAGCTGTGGTACAACTTACCTACCGTTAAGTCAGGGAGGTACTCATGCGGATCCTCGTCTCGGGCGCCAGCATCGCCGGCCCGGTCCTCGCCTATTGGCTCACCCGGCACGGCTTCGACGTCACCGTCGTCGAGCGCGCCCCGGAGCTGCGCAAGACCGGCGGCCACGCCGTCGACCTCTTCCGGCCGGCCGTGGAGATCACCGAAAAGATGGGCGTGCTCCCGCGCGTCGAAGCCCTCAAGACCGGCACCACGCGAATGACGCTGCACCGGGAAGGCGCCCGCCGGCCGGCGCGGGTGGACCTGACGAAGATCTACCGCGCCACCTCCGAACGGCACGTCGAGATCATGCGCGACGACCTCAGCGAGATCTACTACGACGCCGGCCGCGACGACGTCGAGTACCTCTTCGGCGACTCGATCACGGCGATCTCTCCCGACGCCGAAGTCACCTTCGAGCACGCCGCGCCGCGGAAGTTCGACCTCGTCGTCGGCGCCGACGGCCTGCACTCGAACGTCCGGCGCCTGACCTTCGGCGAGGAAGCCGGGCTGACGAAGTTCATCGGGGCCTACCTGGCCGTGCTGTCGCTGCCCGACACGCTCGGCCTCGGCGACGGGGAGACCGTCATCCACCTCGGTGCCGGGCGCACCGCCGGGATCTACGGCGCCCGCCACCTCGACGAGGCCCGTGCGGTGTTCCTGTTCCGCCGCGACCGGCAGCTGGACTACCACCACCGCGACCTGGCGCGGCAGAAGGAGCTGCTGCGCCAGGCCTACGCCGGGATGCACCCGCAGGTCGACGCCTGGCTGGCCGAGCTGGACGGCCCGGGCCCGTTCTACTTCGACTCGATCACCCAGCTGCGGCTGGAAAGCTGGTCGCGCGGGCGGGTCACGCTCGTCGGCGACGCCGGCTACTGCCCCGGGCCCGCGGTCGGCGGCAGCACCAGTCTCGCCGTGCTCGGCGCGTACGTGCTGGCCGGTGAGCTGGCCGCGGCCGGGGGCGACCACGAGCGCGCTTTCGCCGCCTACGAACGGGAAATGGGCGAGCTGGTGCGCAAGAGCCGCGCGTTCGCCGTCGGCGCGGCCCGCAGCCTGATCCCCGGTTCGCGGGCGGGCGTCTGGGCGCTGGCGCGCGGCGGGCAGCTGGTGTCGGCGCTCCCGGCCCGGGTCACGACGGCGCTGGCGAAGCTCAACACCGGCGGTGTGCGGATGCACGACTCGATGCGGGTCGGGGACTACGCCGTCACGCCCGTGGGCTGAGCCCGTCGGCGAGGACCGCGACCATCCGCTGGTTGTAGGTCAGGTCCTCGCCGCGCACGGGCTGGCAGAGCAGGGCCACGGCGTGCAGGAGGTCCTTCGCGCTGACGTCGGCGCGGACCTCCCCCGCCGCGGCCGCCGCTTCGAGCAGGGTGGCCAGCACCGGTTCCATCCGCTCCATGAAGTAGCCCGGCAGGGCGTCGAACGCCGGGTCGCCCGAGTGCAGCGCCGTGGCCAGCCCGCGTTTGGTGCCGACCAGCTCGGTGTAGCGCCGCAGCCACTCCCGCAGCGCCGCCGCGGGCGCGTGCCCGGCGCTGATCGCCGGCCCGGCGTCGGCCAGGACGTCGATCTCGCGCTGCAGCACGGCCGCGACCAGGTCGGCGCGCTGCGGGAAGTGCCGGTAGAGCGTGCCGACGCCGAGCCCGGCGAGATCGGTGATCTCCTTCGCCGGTGCATCCACCCCGGACGTGGCGAAGACGCGTTTCGCCGCGTCGAGCAGCGCGTCGACGTTGCGTTGCGCGTCGGCCCGGCGACGCCGTGGGGTGCTGCTGCCGGTCACGGTCCTCCTCGTGGTAGCTAAGCGGAAAGGCTTTCCGTATAGTTGCGGAAAAGCTTTCCGCTTAGCGTACTCCCGAGGAGCTCCCATGCAGTACCGCACCCTGGGCCGGACCGGCATCCAGGTCAGTCCCTACGCCCTGGGCACCCTGATGTTCGCCACGTCGATCGGCAACGCCGACCCCAGCGACTCCGCCCGCGTCCTGCACAAGGCACTCGACGCCGGCATCAACTTCGTCGACACCGCCGACGCCTACGGCGACTCCGAGGAGATCGTCGGCAAAGCCCTGGAAGGCCGCCGCGACGACGTCGTGCTCGCCACCAAGTTCGGCCGCCCGACCGGGCAGGACCCCAACCACCAGGGCGCGTCCCGGCGCTGGATCGTCACCGCGGTCGAGAACTCCCTGCGCCGCCTGCGGACCGACCACATCGACCTCTACCAGCTGCACCGCCCCGACCCCGACACCGGCATCGAGGAGACGCTCGCGGCCCTCGACGACCTGCTGCGCAGCGGGAAGGTCCGCGCGATCGGCGCGTCCGGGACCCCCGCCGCCGGCATCGTCGAAGCCCAGTGGTCCGCGTCCCGCCGCGGCCTGACCGGCTTCCACACCGAACAGCCGGTCTACTCGCTGCTCAACCGCGGCATCGAACGCGAGGTCCTGCCCGCGACCCAGCGGTTCGGCATGGGCACCCTCGTCTGGGGCCCGCTCGGGCAGGGCCTGCTCACCGGCCGGCAACCCGGCGAGCTGCGCCGCGCCGGCCTGGTCCGCCACCTCGACGACGAAACCCGGCTCGCCGTCGCCGGGAAGTTCGCCGCCCTCGCCGCGGAAGCCGGCCTGCCCCCGACCCACCTCGCGATGGCGTTCACCATCGCCCACCCCGGCGTGACGAGCGCGCTCCTGGGCGCCCGCACGACGGCCCACCTCGACGACCTGCTGGCCGGTGTGGACGTGACCCTGTCCGACGACCTCCTCGACCGCATCGACGAGATCGTCCCGCCCGGCACCGACGTCGGGGTCCTCGACCAGGCCTACCAGCCGCCGTGGCTGAGCCGGCCGGACCTGCGCCGCCGTCCGCTCGCCGACCGCGCCGCCGCGTAGCGAAACCGGGCGGGCGCGCGGGAAAGACCGGCCCCGCGCGCCCGCACCCCCAGTGGGTCCCGGCGGATATCCCGCCGTCGCGCACAGGAGACAACGACGATCACGCTGGATACCGCGAAATCCCACGAAAATCCCTGGCCTGCCACGGACTGAGCCCGTGAAGAAGCGTCAGCCGACCAGCAGCCCCGGATCGGACTCCGGCGGACCCGACGGCCACCAGTCGCCGCCCTCACGCCGGTACGGGTGCCACCGCCCGGCCCGGTCCAGCCGCAGCTGCACCTCCCCCACCGTGCACCGGTTGCGCTCGAACACCGGTTCCTCCTCGGCGAGCGCGGCCAGCGCCGCCGCCAGCGCCGCCTTCGGCGGGCTCCACGCCGAGTCCAGGACCTCGAGACCGGCCTGCCCGCCGTGCCTCCAGGCCGCGACCGCTCGCTCGAACTCCGCGCCTTCGCCCAGCCGCGACGCCACCGACGGGAACTCCGCGGCCAGCCGGACGGTGTCGGCCCGCCGACCCGGCCACGGTTGCCCGGCCAGCACCGCCCGCGCCTGCGCCCCGGCGTGAGCCCTCAGCACGGCGAACGCCTCCGCGGGCACGCCCGGCGCGGCCGGGATCGACGGCGCCCCCGCCGGCTGGAATTCCGCCAGGTCCGGCAGCACCCAAAGCGTCCGGTCCTCGACGACCAGCTCCGCCCGCGGTGCCGTGCGGCTCTCCAGCTCCTCCCGGATCTCCCGCTCGCCCTTGCCCCGCATCAGCAGCAGCACGAACGGGTCCGCGTCCAGCAGCCACGACGCCTGGAACGACAACGCCGCCGCGTGCCGGCAGGGCAGTTCCCAGCCCGGGCAGTCGCATTCGGGGTCCAGGTCCCCGATGCCCGGCAGCAGGTGGACACCGGCGTCGTCGGCCGCCGTCACCAGGTCGTGGGGCATGTCCCGGTCCAGCAGCGCCGCCAGGTGCCCGGCGCGGGAGGCCACCCGGTCCAGGAACCGCGTCCAGTCCACTTCGGACAGCACCGCCAGCCGCAGCTCGGTCCGGAACGGGCCGCCGTCGGCGTCCTCGACCACCGCCGCGATCCGGCCCGGGCTCACCGTGATCGGGCCGACCAGCCCGGCCGCGGCGTACTTGCGTCCGGCCTTGAGCTGCCGCAGGTCCAGCGCCGTGTCCTCCATCGCGCGCACCCACGCCCGCCCCCACCACGAGCGGGCCAGCCGGCCGCCCGCCCCGAACGCCGGGAACCCCCGCACCGCCTCGTCGCTCATCCGCGGCTCCTCAGCTCGACGAGCTCCGCGAGCTCGGTGTCGGTCAGTTCCGTCAACGCCGCCTCGCCGCCGGCCAGCACCGCCTCGGCCAGCGCCCGCTTCTCCCGCAGCATCGCCGCGATCCGGTCCTCGACCGTGCCTTCGGCCACCAGCCGGTGCACCTGCACCGGCCGCGTCTGCCCGATCCGGTACGCCCGGTCGGTCGCCTGGTCCTCGACCGCCGGGTTCCACCAGCGGTCGAAGTGCACGACGTGGTCCGCGCGCGTCAGGTTCAGCCCGGTCCCGGCCGCCTTGAGCGACAGCAGGAACACCGGCACCTCGCCGTCCTGGAACCGCTGGACGAGGTCCTCCCGGCGGGCGACGGGGGTGCCGCCGTGCAGCAGCCGCGTCCCGATCCCGCGCGCGGTGAGGTGCTGTTCCAGCAGCCGGGCCATGGCGACGTACTGGGTGAACACCAGCACCGCGCCGCCCTCGGCGAGGATCGTGTCGAGGAGCTCGTCGAGCAGGTCGAGCTTGCCCGACCGGCCACCGGGCTGCTTGAGGTACTGGGCGGGGTGGTTGCAGATCTGCTTGAGCGCGGTCAGCAGCTTGACGATCCGGCCGCGCCGGGCCATCCCCTCGCTCGCGGCGATCCCGGCCATCATCTCCCGCACCACGGCCTCGTACAGGGCCACTTGCTCCGGGCTCAGCGCCACCGGCCGGTCGGTCTCGGTCTTCGCCGGCAGCTCCGGCGCGATCCCGGGGTCGGACTTGCGGCGCCGCAACAGGAACGGGCGCAGCAGCCGCGACAGCCGCTCGGCCGCGACCGCGTCCCCGCCCTCGATCGGTTTCGCCCACCGAGCCCGGAACTCCGGCAGCGACCCCAGCAGACCCGGCGCGGACCAGTCGAGGATCGCCCACAGCTCCGACAGCGTGTTCTCCACCGGCGTGCCGGTCAGCGCCACCCGCGCCGCCGCGGGCACCAGCCGTAGCGCCTTCGCCGTGCTCGACCGGTGGTTCTTCACGTGCTGGGCCTCATCGGCCACCAGCAGCCCCCACCGGACGCCGGCCAGCGGCGCCGGATCGGCGCGCAGGGTGCCGTAGGTCGTCAGCACGAACCCGGCGGCGTCCTCGAGCGACCGGGCGGTGCCGTGGAAGCGGCGCACCGGCACGCCCGGGGCGAACCGCCGGATCTCCCGCTCCCAGTTGCCCAGCAGCGACGCCGGGCACACCACCAGCGTCGCACCGGAAGCCCGGTGCAGGTGCAGCGCGATCAGCGTCACCGTCTTGCCCAGCCCCATGTCGTCGGCCAGGCAACCACCGAGACCCAGGCCGGTGACCGTGGCCAGCCACTGCAGCCCGCGCAGCTGGTAGTCCCGCAGCGTCGCGGCCAGCCCGGCCGGCGGCGCCTGGGGCTCCGGCGGTGCCGAGAGCCGCTCTCGCAACCGGGCGAGCCAGCCTTCGGTGACGACTTCGACGCGCTCGCCGTCGACTTCGGTGGTCCCGGTCAGCACCGCGCCCAGCGCGTCGACCGGCGTCAACGGCTTGAGCGTCCGGTCCCGCGCCTTCGCCGCCAGTGCCGGGTCGACCAGGACCCAGCGGTCGCGCAGCCGCACGACGGGGCGGCGGGCCTCGGCGAGCGCGTCCAGCTCCGCCTCGGTCAGCACCTGCCCGCCCAGCGCGAGCTGCCAGTCGAAGGCCAAGGCCCGGCCGCCGCCGAAGAACGACGGCAGGTCGCCCGGCGCGTCGCCGGCGGTCACCACCGCCCGCGCGGTCAGCGACCCCGCCAGCTCCGCGGGCCAGTGCACGTCGATGCCCGCCGCCGCCAGCCGCGGCGCCGCGGCCGCGGCCAGCTCGGTCACCTCGTCCTCGCCCAGCGCCAGCTCATCCGGCACGGCCGAGGTGAGCAACGGGCCCAACGCCGGCCACACCTGCGCGCCGCGCCGCAGCGCCAGCACGACGTCGATGCGCGCCCGCGGCCCGAACCGGCCCGTCTCCCACAACCGCGCCGCGTCGGCGACCTCGCCCGGCTCGGCCAGGCTGTGCACCTGCACGACGAGGTGGAAGCGGCCGGTGTCGAACCCGTCGGGCGCCTCGACGCGCAGCGACACCCGGATGCCCGAGTCGAGCCCGGCCGCCAGCTCGTCGGCCCAGTCCCGCAGCGACTCCGCCCGCTGCGGGGCCACCGCGGCGAACAGCCGCACCCCGGCCGCCTTCGCGGCGGCCGGGGTGCGGGGCAGGGTGTCGGCGACGGCGTCGAGGAACGCCCGCAGCAGCGGGCCCGGCGCACGCTCGTCCACCGGCATCGCCGCCGCCAGGTCCCGCAGCCACGCCGCCTCCGCCGGCTCCAGGGGACCGACGCGCCAGGCGTCGTGCCCGGTGTCGGTGACGCCGGGCAGCAACCGCCCGGCCGCGACCAAGCGCAGCGCCGCCTTCGCCGCGGTCGCCCAGAAACGATCGGGCCCGGCGAGCAGTTCGGGCAGACCATCCACCATGGACAGCCGGCGGCCGTCGATGACGAGGCGGCTCGCGCGCGGTGGTTCGCCCGGTTCGAAGTCGACGTTCAGTTTCCCAGCCTCCCGTATCGGCGGACCGCCTGCGGCACGAACACCGCGAGCAGCACCAGCGGCCAGACCACCGCCATCAGCACCGGGTGCGCGCTCACCCAGGACGTCCCGGCCGCGCCCGGGTTGCCGAACAGCACCCGCGCCGCGGTCACCGTGGAGGACAACGGGTTCCACTCGGCCACGGTTCCCAGCCACGCCGGCATCGTCGCGGTCGCGACGAACGCGCTGGAGAGGAACCCGAACGGGAACTCCAGCGTCTGCGCGAGCGTCACCATCGCCGGATCAGTGGTCAGCAGCCCCAGGTAGATCCCGGCCCACACCAGCGCCGTGCGCAGCAGGAGCAGCAGCCCGAACGCGGCCAGGGTTTCGGCGAGCGAACCGTGCGGCCGCCAGCCGACGGCGAACCCGCAGCCCAGCAGCACCACCAGCGCGAGCACCGCGTTGACCAGGTCCGCCGCGACCCGGCCGGTGAGCACCGCCGACGGTGCCATCGGCAGCGACCGGAACCGGTCGGTGACGCCCTTGGTGGCGTCGTCGAGCACCGCGATCATCGTCCCCGACAGCCCGAAGGCCATGGTCATCGCGAACATCCCCGGCATCAGGAACTCGCGGTAGGAACCACCGCCGGGCACGGTCATCCCGCCGCCGAGCAGGTAGGCGAAGATCAGCACCATCAGGATCGGGAACGCCACCACCGTGGCCAGCCGCGCCGGGCGCCGGGCCAGCTGCGCGAGGTAACGGCCGGTCAGCGTCCAGCCGTCGGCCAGGGCCCACCTCATCGCGCCCCCTTTCCGGTCAGCTCCAGGAACACTTCGTCCAGCGTCGGGTGCCGCAGCGCCACGTCGGCGACCGCCAGCCCGGTCGCGGCCAGCTCGCGCACCAGGTCGGTCAGCATCGACGGCTCGGCCGGTGCGCTCACCCGCAGCTCCTCGGCGACCGGGTCGGCGCCGGTGACCCTGGCCAGCAACGCCGTCGCCGCGGCCACCGTGTCCGGCTCGCTCAGCGCCAGCTCGATCCGGGTCGCGCCGAGCGAACCCTTCAGCTCCCCGGGGGTACCTTCGGCGATCACGCGGCCGTGTTCGACCAGCGAGATGCGGTCGGCCAGCCGGTCGGCCTCCTCCAGGTACTGCGTGGTCAGCAGGACGGTGGTCCCGTCGGCGACCAACGAGCGCACCGCGCGCCAGACCTCGGTGCGGCTGCGGGGGTCGAGCCCGGTCGTCGGCTCGTCGAGGAACAGCACCCGCGGGGCCGCCAGCAGCGACGCGGCCAGGTCCAGCCGTCGCCGCATGCCGCCGGAGTACGCCGCGACCGGCTTGGCGCCGGTGTCCGCCAGGCCGAAGCGCTCGAGTAGCTCGTCGGTACGGCGCGCGGCCTCGCGCCGGCCCAGGTGGTGCAGTCGGCCGAACAGGATCAGGTTCTGCCGCCCGGACAGGATCTCGTCGACCGCGGCCTGCTGGCCGACCAGCCCGATCGAGGCGCGCACTTTCGCCGATTCAGTGACGACGTCGAAGCCGGCCACGCGTGCGGTACCCCCGTCGTGGCGCAGCAGCGTGGACAGCACGCGCACGGCCGTCGTCTTGCCCGCGCCGTTGGGTCCCAGCAGGCCGTGCAGCGTCCCGGCCGGGACGGAGAGATCGAACCCATCGAGGGCGTACGCGTCGCCGTAGCGCTTGCGGAGTCCCTCGGCGTGGATCTGCGGAGTCATCGAGCCCCTTAACTCTGTACTGTGTACAAAGAAACTGTAGCACAACTCTGTACGGCGTACGAGAATCCGGTGGGCAGAATGAGCGGCGTGAGCACCGAGGACAACGGCAACGGCGACCCGCGACGGGCGATCGAGCTGCTCTGGGGCGTCGCCGCGCCCCCGCGGCGCGGCCCGAAACCGAAGCTGACCACCACCGACGTCGTCCGCGCGGCCATCGCACTGGCCGACGCCGACACCATCGACGCCGTCACCATCCGGCGCGTCGCCGAGCAGCTCGGCGTCTCCCCCATGTCCCTCTACACCTACGTACCCGGCCGCGCCGAGCTGCTGGACCTGATGATCGACCACGCCCACGGCGAACTGGCCGTCCCCGATCCGGCCCTGGGCTGGCGCGACGCGCTGACCGCGATCGCCGAAGACCAGTGGGCGCTGTTCCACCGCCACCCCTGGCTGCTGCAGGTCACCACCAGCCGCTCGGCGCTGGGGCCGCACAGCTTCGCCAAGTACGAGCACGAACTGCGCGCCCTGGACGGCATCGGGCTGGACGACGTCGAGATGGACGCCGCCGTCGGCCTCGTCACCGGACTGGTGCGGACCACCGCGCGCAGCTCGCTCGACGCCGCCCGGCTGGTCCGCACCAGCGGCCTGACCGACGCGCAGTGGTGGGAGCGCGCCGCGCCGGTGCTGGCCGGCATCCCGGCCGCCGCGCCCGAGCACTACCCCCTCGCCTCCCGCGTCGGCCAGGCCGCGGGCGAAGCCCACAACGCCGCCGAAGACCCGGCCTACACCTTCCGCTTCGGCCTCGCCCGCGTCCTCGACGGCATCGAGGCCCTGGTGTCAGAGCGTCAGCGGTAGCGACGCCGGGCGCCAGGTCCCGCCGTCGGGCGCCCGCGGCACGTCACCGGCCGGCGCGAGGTCCGGGAAGCGGGAGAACAGCGCCGAAAGCGCCACCTCCGTCTCCACCCGCGCGATCGAGGCACCCAGGCAGAAGTGCGGGCCGTGGGAGAACCCCAGCTGGGCCGGCCCGGGCCGCGTGACGTCGAGGCGGTCCGCGTCGCCGAAGACGCGCGGGTCGCGGTCGGCGGCCACCATCGCCGCGGTCACCCGCTCGCCTTCCCGGATCAGCTGCCCGTCGACCTCGACGTCTTCGCGGGCGAACCGCGGCGTGGTCAGCAGCTGCGGGCTGCAGAAGCGCATCAGCTCCTCGACCGCACCCGGCCACAACCCGGGGTCCGCGCGCAGCAGGTCCAGCTGGTCCGGGTGCCGCAGCAGCGCTTCGACGGCGTTGGCGATCAGGTTCACCGGCGTCTGCCCGGCCAGCACCAGGTGCCAGACGAGCGTGACCAGCTCGGTGTCGGTGAGCCGGTCGTCGTCCTGGGCGTGGACGAGATCGCCGATGAGGTCGTCACCCGGTTCGGCCCGGCTGCGCGCCACCGCTTCCTTCGCGCCCTCGATGATCGCCGGGATCGCGGCCGCGAAATCGGGGCCAACGCCACTGGCGACCGCGGCGCCGTATTCGCGCCACCGCGGCCGGTCGGCTTCGGCGATACCGGCCAGCTCGCAGATGACGTCCATCGGCAGCGGCCGGGCGAAGTGGGGCACGAGGTCCACGACGCCGTTCTCGGCGTGGCCGGGCAGCTCGTCGAGCAGCCGATCGGTCAGCGCCGCCAGCCTCGGCCGCAGCTGAGCCGCGCGCTTCGGGGTGAAGGCGGGCGCGACCAGCCGGCGTAGCCGCAGGTGCTCGGGCCCGTCCTGCTCGGCCATCGTGCGCAGGTACTCGAGGCAGTGCTCGGGGATGCCCGGCGGGCGCATGAAGCTCTCGGGGCGGACCTCGAAGCGCGGGTCGGCCAGCATCGCGCGGGCCTCGCGGTAACGGGTCAGCGCCCAGAACGGGCCGAAGCCGGGGATCACCAGCCGCGCCACCGCGCTCACTTCCCGCGCCTGGTCGTAGGCGGTGAAGGGGTCGGTCAGGACCTTGAAGTCGGTCAGGTCGATCTCGGGCGTCATCCACCACTCCAGATGTTGATATCAGATGTTCTTATCATCTCAGTGGTCACGGTATCTTGACTCGCGACGCCGCGGCAAGGAGGACGATGGTCAGGCTCAGCAGGGCGGAAACCCAGGAGCGCAACCGCGCGAAGGTGCTCGCCGCCGCCCGCGACGAGTTCGCCCGGCGCGGCTTCCGCGAAGCGAAGATCGACGTCATCGCCGAACACGCCGAGCTCACCCGCGGCGCGGTGTACTCCAACTTCCCCGGCAAGCGGGCCCTGTACTTCGCCGTCTTGGCCGAACTCGCCGAACACGCGCACCGCCCCGCCACGCCGCCGGCCGCCCCCACCGCCGCCGACGCCCTCGCCGCGTTCGCCCGTGCCTGGATCGCCCGGCTGCCCCTGGCCACCGACACCGACAGCGGCGAAGCGCGCCTCGGCCGCGACCTGCTGCCCGAGATCCTCGCCGACGAACACACCCGCCGGCCGTTCGCGCAGCTCATGCGGGTCGACGCGATCCTGCTCGGGCTCGCCCTCGAACGGCTCCGCCCGGGCCGGCGCCTGGTGCGTGTCGCCGAAGCCGCGTTGACGACCCTGCACGGCACGAGCCAGCTCGCCGCGGCCGCGCCCGGCTTCGGCGAACCGTTCCACATCGTCGCCGCCTGCACCGCGCTGCTCGACCTGGACCTGGACGACGACTGGCCGGCCACTCCGCCCATCACCACCCGGGCGCGGCCCGCCGACGAGCCCTGGACCCCGCCGTCGGCGACCGACCTGCTGACCGGCGAGCCGTTCCGGCCCGGCGACGGTGTCGTCGCCGTCCTGGGCCTGCACCGCGCCGCCGCCTTCGAAGAAGCCGTGCGCGCCGGCGCCGACGTCACCGCCGTGCTCGTCACCAGCGACCCCGGCGAACTCGCGCCCCTGGCCCGGCTCGCCGTCGCCGACCTGCGCGGCTGCCTCGACCAGGCCGTCACGCCCCCGGCCCGGCCCCGGCTGCGGCTGGTCTGCGACGCGACCGGAGAGCTCGCCGCGGCCGCCGGCGTCACCGCGGTCAGCGACGCCACCGAAACCGCCGTCCGCGTCGAGCACCGCCGGATCGTCGCGCGCGCCGAGGGGTTCGGCGCCTGCCACGCGGCCGCCGCTGTCGGTTCCGGTCCCGGCCGTTCGTCGGGTGGGTGACCCGGCGCGAAGGAGGCACGGTGGACGTCGAGACCGCGGTCGCGGAGGCGTTCCGCGAAGAGTGGGGCCAGGTCGTGGCCACGCTCATCCGGATCACCGGCGACTGGGACCTCGCCGAGGAGTGCGCGCAGGACGCGTTCGCCCTCGCGCTGCGCTCCTGGCCGCGTGACGGCGTCCCGAAGCGCCCCGGTGCCTGGCTGACCACCGCCGCCCGCAACCGCGCCACCGACCGGCTCCGCCGCGACACCGTCGGCGCCGCCAAGCTGCGGGAGGCCGCGCTGATGCACGTCCCCGACGACCCCGACCCCGACGACAGCGGCGTCACCGACGACCGGCTCCGGCTGATCTTCACCTGCTGCCACCCGGCCCTGGCCACCGAAGCGCAGGTCGCCCTCGCCCTGCGCACGCTCGCCGGGCTGTCCACCGCCGAAATCGCCCGCGCGTTCCTCGTCCCGGAAGCCACGATGTCCCAGCGCCTGGTGCGGGTGAAGCGCAAGATCAAGGGCGCCGGGATCCCCTACCGCGTCCCGCCCGCGCACTTGCTGCCCGAACGCACCAACGCCGTCCTCGGCGTGCTGTACCTGACGTTCAACGAGGGCTACTCCGCCAGCGCCGGACCCGGCCTGCAGCGCCCCGACCTCGCCGCCGAAGCCGTCCGCCTCGCCCGCGTCCTGACCCGGCTCATGCCCGACGAACCCGAGGTCCTCGGCCTGCTCGCGCTCATGCTGCTGCAGCACGCCCGGCGTGCCACCCGCGCCGGCGCCCGCGGCGAGCTCGTCCCGCTCGAAGAACAGGACCGCGCCCGGTGGGACGCGGCCGAAATCGCCGAAGGGACCCAGCTGCTGGAGACCGCGCTGCGCCGGCGGCGACCCGGGCCGTACCAGATCCAGGCCGCCATCGCCGCCTGCCACGCCGGCGCCGCCCGGGCCGCCGACACCGACTGGGCCCAGATCGCCGGTCTTTACGGCGAGCTGCGCAAATACGTCCCCAGCGCCGTCGTCGAGCTCAACCGGGCCGTCGCGGTCGGCATGGCCGACGGCCCGCTCGCCGGGCTCGCCCTGCTCGACGAGCTGGACCTGGCCGGCTACCACCTGCTGCCCGCCACCCGCGCCGACTTCCTCCGCCGCCTCGGCCGGACCACCGAAGCCGCCGAGTGGTACGCGAAAGCCCGCGACCTCGCGCCCACCGACGCCGAACGCGCGTACCTGACCCGAAGAATTTCGGAGGTGGTGTCGGTCCCGGGCGAACCCGTTCGTCGGTCGGGCGAACCACGATCTCCGGAGGAACGCCCATGACCACCCTCGCCGTCCCCGGCGCCACCCTCACCTACGACGTCACCGGCCGCGGCCCCGTGCTGCTGCTGGTCCCCGGCGGCCCCGCCGACGCCGCGGTGTTCACCCCCATCCGGCCCCTGCTGGCCGAAGACCACACCGTCGTCACGTTCGACCCCCGCGGACTCGGCCGCAGCCCCCTCGACGGCGAACCCTCGGGCGACCCGATCCACGAGCACGCCGAGGACGTGCACCGCCTGCTCACCCAGGTCGGGCCCGCCGACGTCTTCGCCAGCAGCGGCGGCGCCGTCACGATGCTCGACCACGTCGTGCGCCACCCCGGCGACGTCCGCACGGTCGTCCTGCACGAACCCCCGGTCACCCGTTACCTGCCCGCCGGCGCCCTCGACGGCCCGGACATCCCGGCGCTGTTCCGCGAACACGGCATCGAGGCGGCCTTTCGTGCGTTCATGGCCCTCGTGGGCGTCGACCCCGCGCCGCCGCTCGACCCGCGCGGCGAAGGCAACTTCACCTACTTCTTCCGCCACCTGATGGCCGCCACCGGCGCCTACGAACCCGACCTCGACGCGCTCCGGGCGACGTCCGCGCGGCTCGTCGTCGCCGTCGGCGAGAAGTCCGCCGGGTCGACCGCCCACCACGCCGGCCTCGGGCTCGCCACCGCCCTCGGCCTGACACCGGCGGAGTTCCCGGGCGCCCACGGCGGGTTCGACACCGAAGCCGATACCTTCGCCGCACGCCTGCGCGAAGTACTGGAAGGACGCTGAAGTGCGGTACCTGCTCTTGATCGCCGGCGACGAAACCGCCGAAGAACACCAGTACGACGGCTGCGACGGCTGGGGTGAAGACCTCGCCCGCCGCGGCAGGATCCACGGCGGCGGCGGCCTGCGCCCGCCGTCGGAAGCCACCACGATCCGCGTCCGCGACGGCGAAGTGCTGCTCACCGACGGGCCCTTCGCCGAAGCCAAGGAACAGATCGGCGGCTACGTCGTCATCGAGTGCGACGACCTCGACGAAGCACTGGAGATCGCGGCCGGGCACCCCGCCGCGACCTACGGCAGTATCGAGGTCCGTCCCGTCTTCGTCCCGGAGGAACCCTGATGCCGTCCATCGTGGACCGGCCCGCCCAGCCCTACGTCGCCGAGCGCGCGACCCTCGGCATCGAAGAGTTCCCGCGCATCGCCGACCGGCTGCCCCCGCTGATCGGCACGCTCGCCGGGCACGGGATCGTCCCAGCCGGGGCGCCGTTCTTCCGCTACCGCGTCCTGCACCCCGGCATGCGGTTCACCGTCGAAGCCGGCGTCCCGGTCGAGGGCGGGTTCACCCCCGAGGAACCGGCGTTCCGCGGGGAGGTCCCGGCCGGGAAGTACGTGCTCGAGACCTACGTCGGCGCCCCCGACGGACTGGCCGCCGCGACCGAAGCGGTCCTGGCCTGGGGCGCCGCCGAGGGCCTCACGTGGGACGTCACCGAAGGCGCGGGCGGCGAGGAATGGGGCGGGCGGCTGGAAGTGCTGCGCACCAACCCCCTCGAGGTACCCGACCCCACCCAATGGGTCACCGACCTGCTCTTCCGGCTCGCGGACTGATCAGCGATCGGTGAGCACGGCCGCCACCAGGCAGCCGAAGCCGGCCGTGCTCACCACCGCCCGCAGGACGTTCCAGCGCACCCACACCGCCTCGAAGTTCGCCCGCACCGCCGCGTAGTCGTCACCGCCGGACTCCAGCGCGTTGTTCAGCGGGATGTTCACCACCCCGGTGATCACGAGCATCGCCGCCAGGCAGGCGAACCCGGCGATCACCCACGGCCGCGGCCCCGGGGCGAGGAAGATCGCCACGCCCGCCAGCAGCGGCGCACCCAGGAACGTCAGCATGAAGACCGGGTTGACGATCGCGACGTTGATCCCGCGCATCGCCTCCACGAACGTCTTGTCGTCGCCGCGGCCGATGCCCGGCAGCACCGAACACGCGTAGGCGTAGAACAACCCGGCGATCAACCCGGCCGCGACCAGCGCGGCCACCAGCACCACAGTGGACATCGGTCTCTCCCTCCCCTTCACCGGGCCCAGACCCCGGTCGCCGCCGCGACGCCGCCCACCACCACGAAATTCGTTGTCATGGCAGTGAGTCAACCGGGCCACGGTGAGACTCTCCATAGTTCACAGCCTCGATCGCATGTTCCAGCGTCTACACTGCGGCCATGGACCCGCTCGCCGCGCTCCTCAACGGCCCCCGCGCCCACGGCGCGTTCCTGCTCCGCTCGGTGCTGACCCCGCCGTGGTCGCTGCGCATCGAAGACCGGGCGCCGCTGACCGTCGTGTCGGCCGTGCGCGGCGAGGCGTGGATCGTCCCCGACGCCGGCGAAGCCGTCCTCCTGGGCGAAGGCGACGTCGCGATCGCCCGCGGCCCGGACCCGTACCTGGTCGCCGACCACCCCTCGACGCCGCCGCAGGCGCTGATCCTGCCCGGCCAGGAATGCCGCACCCCCGACGGCGGCCACCTGACCGGCTACGCCGACCTCGGGGTCCGCACCTGGGGCACCGGCGGTCCGGTCGTGCTGCTCACCGGCACCTACGGGATGGCGGGGGAGATCAGCAAGAAGCTGCTGGCCGCGCTGCCGGCATTGCTCGTCCTGCGGGCCGCGGACTGGCCGACCCCGCTGGTCGCCCTGCTGGCCGGCGAAATCGGCCGGGACGTGCCGGGACAGGAGGCCGTTCTCGACCGGCTGCTCGACGTGCTGCTGATCGCCGCGCTGCGCGCCTGGTTCGACCGCCCCGGCACGAACGCGCCCGCCTGGTACCGCGCCCACCACGACCCGGTCGTCGGACAGGCCCTGCGGTTGCTGCAGCACCAGCCCGCCGAGCCGTGGACGGTCGCGAAGCTCGCCGCGAACACCGGCGTCTCCCGGGCCGCGCTGGCGCGGCGGTTCGCCGCGACGGTCGGCGAGACCCCGATGGCCTACCTCACCGGCTGGCGGCTGGCCCTCGCCGCGGATCTCCTGCGTCAGCACCCCGAGGCGACGATCGCCTCGGTCGCCCGCCAGGTCGGCTACGGCAGCGCGTTCACGCTGAGCGCGGCCTTCAAACGCGAGTTCGGCGTCAGCCCGCAGGGGTACCGGACGGCGTGAGCGGCACGGAACTGTGCTCGTGCACGATCTTCCAGCCCGCCTCGCCGCGGCGGAACCCGAGGGTCGCGCGCACGGCCATGTCCACGTCGGTGCCGTCGGTCATCGTGCCGCGGACTTGAAACACGTAGTGCGCGAAGCCGGCATTCCCGTCGGCGACCACTTCGAGATCCCGGATCCGCAGGTCGATCGACGTCCGGTAGGCGCCGAACCACTCCCGCAGCCGGTTCCGTTCGACGTCCCGGCCCGTGCCGCGCACCGGGCCGAGCGCGTCGAACAGCGTGACGTCCTCGGCGTACTGGGCCACCAGTGTCTCGACGTCCTTCGCCGCCACGGCCGCGACCCGGGATTCCACGAGCGCGGTGAGTGCCGCGGTCACCGGAGGGCCTCGCCCAGCCGGTCGAGCCAGTCGCCGGTGCCCTGCTCACGCCAGGCCGGCTCTTCGGCGCCGTCGAGGAACGTGCCCTGCTCGGTCAGGACCAGCCGGGTGCCTTCGCCTTCGGCCGCCAGCTCGACGGTGGTGATCGAGACCGTGGCCAGCGTCTTGCCGCCGCTGAGCGTCGTGGCGTAGACGATCCGCTGGTCCGGCACGATGTCGTGGTAGGTCGAGACGACCGACAAGGCCGTGCCGTCCGGGCCCGCGGCGTCGACGGTTTCCCGGCCGCCGACGCGGAAGTCCAGCTCGTGCGTGCTGCCGGGGGCGAACCAGCGGGCCTTCGCGGCCGCGTCCGACCACGCGGCGAAGACCCGGGGCGGCGGGACGGGGTAGGTGCGTTCCAGCGTGAAGGTGGCGTGCCTGACAGTCATGTCGTGCTCCCTTCCGACGTATCGGGCGGCTCGGCGAGGAAGTCGCCGAGCCGGTCGAGCCTGCTCTCCCACGTCGTGCGCTGACGTCCCAGCCAGTGCTCGCCCTCGCGCAGCACCGCGGGCTCGATCCGGCAGGTCCGGACCCGGCCGACCTTCTCCGAGCGCACGATCCCGGCGGATTCGAGCACCTGCAGGTGCTGCACCACGGCGGCGAGCGACATGGTCAACGGCTCGGCGAGCTCGCTGACCGACGCCGGCCCGCGCACGAGCCGCTCCACCAGCGCCCGCCGCGTCCGGTCGCCCAGGGCGCGGAACACCAGGTCCAGCTCATGGTCAAGCATGTACTTAAGTTATGCCCGGCTCCCCTGATAGTCAAGTAACTACTTGAGCATTGCCGCGATGTCCTCGGGCAGCTCCAGTCCCGGCATGTCCCGCAGGACGGTCAACACCCCGCTCAACGCCCGTTCCGCGGCGTCGGCCCGGGCGGCCGCCGCCCGCAGCTCGGCGCCGAGACTGGTGGTGGTCTCGTGCATGGACCGGACGGTCTGCTCGTGCGCCGCCTGCAGCTCGGCCAGCCGCTCGTCGAACCGCGCGCGCAGGCGGTCGGCCTCCGTCCGGGCCTGGTCCTGGGCGGCCTGGTGGGCAGTAGCCGCCTTGGTCAGCTCGTCGTGGGCGGCGTCGAGCCGGGCGGTGGCGGCATCGGCGCGCGATTCGGCCGCCTCGAGCCGGAGCGCGGCTGCCTCGGCGCGGCTCTCCGCGGCCTGGCCGCGGCCGCGTTCCTCGTCGAGAGCCGCCCGGGTCGCCGCGAGTTCGGCGGTCAGCGCGGCGATCGTTCCGGCGCGCTCGCCGGCGAGCGCGCCGGAGGCATCGGCCCGCTCGGCGACCCGGGCCAGCTCGTCCCGCACGGCGGTCAGCTGCCCTGCGGCCCGCTGCTGTTCGTGCAACGCCTCCCGCTGAGCGCCGCGGGCAGCGTCTCGCTCCCGGATCGCCGCGGCCTTCTCCTTCTCCGCGGCCGTCGCGGCGGCGGAGGCTTCCTCGGCGATCTCACGAGCTTGTGCGGCGTCGGCTTCGGCGAGCCCGCGCTGACGGCGGTGCTCGTCGGCTTCGGCCAAGGCGGCGTCCCGTTCGGCGAGGGCGGTCGCGGTGGTGGCTTCGAGCTGGTGCCGCAGGGTGGTGAGCGTCTCGACGAGGCCGCGAGCGGGTTCGAGGACCCGGTCGACCTGCCCGGCGAGCGCGGTGACGGCGGTGTCGTCCAGCTCGGTGTCGCTCTCCCGCAGCGACTCGGCGTCCGACAGGACGGCCTCGGCGTCCCGGCAGGACAGGTTCCGCCGTCCCCAGGTCTTCCCGTCCTGGCAGAACCGCGCCCGGCTCCCCCGGCCCACCGCCGGCGGCAGCGGCGCTCCGCAGCGTCGGTACTCGCACACCCGCAGCTGACCTGCGTCTTCCGTCATGATCGAGAGCGTATCAAAGCTTCTAATTAGAAGTAGAACTAGCTGTTCAGAATTAGAAGATAAGAAGTAGGTGCCTTGAGTTTGGATAAGGTCACATATCCCAACTCAGAACGGTCTAGGAGGGCGCGGTGCGATCAAGGGGTGCGAGGGGGGCCGCGAAAAACTAGGACCCCCTCGGATCGTCAACCGAGAGTTGACGATCGCTTCCGTTCCAGCAGTGCCCGCTCGGCGGAGTTGCCGGTGAGGTCGATGGCCGCCGTGTAAGCCGCCGCCGCTTCCCCGCCGCGACCCAGCCGGGCCAGCAGGTCCGCGCGGATCGCGTGGAACAGCGGGAACCGTTCCAGCTCCAGCTCGTCCACCAGCGCCAACGCGGCAGCGGGACCGTCGACCTCGGCGACCGCCACCGCCCGGTTCAACGCCACCACCGGCGTCGGCGTGAACGCCTGCAGCTGGTCGTACAACGCCTTGACCTGGGACCAGTCCGTCGGCGCGTCGCTGTGGACGGCCTGGATCGCCGCCTGGACCTGGTACGGGCCCGGCTGGTTGCGGCGCAGGCAGCGCCGGACGATCCCCTGGCCTTCGGCGATCAGGTCGGCGTCCCAGCGGGACCGGTCCTGATCGGCCAGCAGCACCACCTCGCCGGACGCGGACGTGCGGGTCGCCCGGCGCGCGTCGATCAGCAGCATCAGCGCGAGCAGGCCCTGCACCTCCGGCTCGTCGGGCATCAGGCCGGCCAGGACGCGGGTCAGGCGGATCGCCTCGCGGCACAGGTCGTCGCGGACGAGGTCCTTCCCCGTCCTCGCCGTGTAGCCCTCGTTGAAGATCAGGTACAGCACGGCGAGCACCGCCGACAACCGCGCGGGCAGGTCGGCGTCCTGCGGGACGCGGTAGGGGATGCCGGCGTCACGGATCTTGTTCTTCGCCCGGACGATCCGCTGGGCCATCGTGGGCTCGGCGACCAGGAACGCGCCGGCGATCTCCGCGGTGCTCAGCCCGCCGAGCAGCCGCAGGGTCAGCGCGACCTGGGTGGGGCGGGCGAGTGCGGGGTGGCAGCAGGTGAAGATCAGCCGGAGCCGTTCGTCGGGCACGGCGCCCTCCTCGACGGGCTCTCGTTCGGCGTGCAGCAACGCTGCCTGGGCGTGTTTGCCCGCGCCGGCGGCCTCGCGGCGCAGCCGGTCGATCGCGCGGTTGCGGGCGGTGGTGATGATCCAGCCCGCCGGGCTGGGCGGGATCCCGGTTTCCGGCCACCGCCGGACCGCCTCGGTGAAGGCGTCCTGCACGGCCTCCTCGGCGATGTCGATGCTGTCGAACACCCGCACCAGCACCGACACGGCGCGGCCGTACTCCGCGGCGAAGACCTCTTCGACGGTCATCCGGCGAACGGCCGCACCTCGACCGGCAGCGGCGCGACGGCGTCGGCGAGCCTGCCGCCCCAGGCCAGCGCCGCGTCGAGGTCGGGCGCGGTGATGATCGTGAACCCGCCGAGGTGTTCCTTGCCCTCGGTGAACGGGCCATCGGTGACGACGGTGTCGCCGTTGTCCGCGCGCAGCACGGTCGCGGTGGACGGCGGGTGCAGCCCGCCGGCGAACACCCAGGCCCCGGCCGCCTTGAGGTCGGCGTTCAGCGCGTCGAGCTTCTTGACGACGCCGTCGAGGACCTTCGGCGGCGGGGTCGGTCCGTCGGGCTGGTAGATGCTGAGCAGGTACTGCTTCACGTCGGCTCCTTTCGCTGCCGTCACCGCTCATACGAACAGCGCCCGGCCGGATCGACAGCGTTCGCGGACGAATTTCGCGTGGACGCCGCTGGCAGGATCACCCTATGAGGATCCGCGCGTCCGACCACCGAACCACCGTCACCGCCCGCGGCACCCGCGGGCCCGCGGTGCTGCTCGTCCACTCCCTCGGCGTGGACCGCCGGATGTGGGATCCGGTGCTCGACCGCCTCGCCCGAGGACGCCGCGTGTTCGCCTACGACGTGCGCGGGCACGGCAGCGCCGCCGGAGCGCCGCTGCCGTTCACCATGGCGGCCACCGGCGCCGACCTCGTGGCCGTGCTGGACGCGCTCGAGCTGGACACCGCCCACGTCGCCGGGCTGTCGCTGGGCGGGGCGATCGCCCAGACCGCCGCCGTCGCCGCGCCCCGGCGCTTCGCCTCGCTGACCCTGATGGCGGCGCCGGACCGGCCGGTGCCCGAGGCCTTCGAGCAGCGAGCGCGGCTCGCCGAAACCGACGGCATGACCGCGCTCGTCGCGCCCACGCTGGACCGCTGGTTCACCCCGGAAGCCCTCGAAGCGGACACCGAGGGCGTGCGCTACGCCCGCGAGTGCGTCGCCTCGTTCGACCCGGTCACCTGGGCCTCGATCTGGCGCGGCTACGGCGGGCTCGACGTCTACGCACGGCTGCGGGACTTTCCCGCGCCGGTGCTGGCGCTCGCCGGGGAAGCGGACGCGTCGATCCCGGTCGAGGGCATGGCCGCCATCGCCGGCCGGATCGGCGGTGGCGCGAAGTTCGAGGTCGTCGCCGGCGCCCCGCACATGCAGACCCTCGAACGCCCCGGCGAGGTGGCCGACGCCCTGGACCGGTTCCTGCCCGCGGAGATCGACATCCCGTAACCTCGGCGCGTGCCCGAGCTGGAACCGGTGACCGCCGCCCTGAGCCCGCAGGAGCGGCTCGCCCTGCTGGACGAGGCCGCCGCGCGGCACGTCGACGAGCAACGGCCGCCCAACACGCTCAAGGCCTACGCCCAGGACTGGCAGGTCTGGCAGGACTACACCGCCGAAGCCGGGATCCCGCCGCTGTCGGCGTCGATCGGCGCGCTCACCGGGTTCGTCGTCTGGCTCGAACGCGGCCGGACCCTGCGGCCCGCCGAACGCGCCGTGCCCGAAGTGCCCGAGCGGGCCGCTCCGGCGGCGCCCTCGACGATCGAACGGCGGCTCACCGGCGCCCTCGCCGGGCTGCGCCACCACAAAGTCTTCGTCGACCCCGAAGCGAGCCGCGCCGCGTGGCGGGCGCTGAAGGGCTACCGGCAGCGGCTGGCCAGGGACGGCATCCAGCGCGGCCGCGGCAAGGCGACCATGGTCACCCTCACCGACCTGCGGGCGATGTCGCGGGCCTGCCCGGACACCCTGGCCGGCGCCCGCGACCGGGCGATGCTGCTGATCGGGTTCCCGATCGCCGCCCGGTGCTCCGACCTGGCGAACCTGCTGGTCACCGACGTCGAGCCGGTCGACGACCGGGGGCTGGCGGTGACCGTGCGGCACGGCAAGAGCACCGGCGCCATGGTCGTCCCGCGGCGCGAGAACCCCGACACCGACCCGGTGCGGGCGTGGCACGCGTGGCGCTCGGGAGCGGGGATCGCCGAGGGTCCCGCGTTCCGCCGGGTCGACCGGCACGGCAACGTCGGCGAGCCGCCGCTGAGCACCACCGGCGTCAACCAGATCCTCACCCGCGCGGGCGTCCGCGCGGGCCTGCCGTACCCGGTGACCGGGCACTCGCTGCGGTCCGGGTTCGCCACCGAGGCCCGCCGGGCCGGGGCCGACGACCTCGCGATCGCCGACCAGGGCCGGTGGGTGCGCGGCAGCCGTGCGCTGTACGAGTACATCCGCCGCGTCGACCAGTGGGACGACAACGCCGCGGGCGTGCTCGACCTGTGAGTCACGGCGTCCGCGTGGCGCCGACGACCTCGCCGTCGAGGCGGGCGAGCCAGCTGCCGCAGACGCAGCGCACGTAGTCGAGCCGGTGGGTGGCGGGCCGGGCCGCGCTCGCCGGCAGTTCGGCGAGTGGCCAGCCGCAGCGGGGGCAGCGGTTTCCGTCCATGTCCCGATCGTGCTGTAATGACTTTGTGCACTTCAACCCTTACGGTGGCGCGGCCGCGCTCGTGGCCGCCGACCTGGTGAACGCCGGGTCGGCGAGCGAGCTGCTGGCCGGGATGGTCCGCAACGGCATGTCCATCCCCGCGCTGACCGACGAGGAAGCGACGCGGATCGCGACGTGGGCCGGCCGGTTGCGGCCGGTGTTCGCCGCCGAGCCGGCCGACCGCCCGGAACTGGTCAACGACCTGCTGGCCGAAGCGGCGTGCCGCCCGTACATCACCACCCACGACGGCAAGCCGCCGCACCTGCACTACTCGGCCGAGGACGCCGGGCCGGTGGGCCGCGTCCGCGCGTACACCGCGGGCGGGCTGGCCCACCTGGTGTGCGAAGCCCCTGACCGCCTGGGCGTCTGCGGCCGCGAAGGGTGCGAAACGGCGTACGTCGACACGTCCCGCAACGGCCGGCGGCGGTTCTGCTCGACCCGCTGCGCGACCCGGGTGCACGTCGCCGACCACCGGGCCCGGCAGGTCAGCGCTTAACGGCTCGCCAGGGCTTCCGCCCCGGGCGGAAGGCGCACGCCGGGCGCCCGCTTAGACTGCCTGCATGAGCAAGCGCTTAGTGGCCATGGGGGACTCGTTCACCGAAGGTGTCGGGGACGAAGACCCGGCCGCCCCGAACGGCGTGCGCGGCTGGGCCGACCGCGTCGCCGAACAGCTCGCCGGCCGCGAGCCGGGCTTCCGGTACGCCAACCTCGCCATCCGCGGGAAGCTGCTGCCGCAGATCCTCGGCGAGCAGCTCGAGCCGGGCCTGGCCATGGCGCCCGACCTCGTCACCCTCTACGGCGGTGGCAACGACCTGATGCGGCCGAAGGTCGACATCGACGCGCTGATGGCCGACTACGAAACCGCCGTCGCCCGGATCCGCGCGACCGGGGCCGAGCTGGTGCTGTTCACCGGCGTCGACGGCGTCGAGGACGCGTTGTTCCGCAAGATGCGCGGGCGGGTCGCGATCTACAACGAGTTCGTCCGCGCCATCGCCGTCCGCCACGGCGCGCACCTGGTGGACATGTGGGCCATGCGGCAGCTGCGCGACCGGCGGTTCTGGGCGCCGGATCGCCTGCACCTCAACGCCTACGGCCACACCGAGGTCGCCATCGCGGTCCTGACGGCACTGGGCGTCGAGCACCCGCTCAAGGGCGCCGAGCTGGGTCCGCGCGAGGTGCTCAGCCCGGCTGCCCGCCGCGGCCAGAACCTGCGGTGGGCCCGCGAACACGCGCTGCCGTGGGTGCGCCGCCGGCTGCGCGGCGAATCCTCCGGGGACACCCTCACCGCGAAGCGCCCGGAACTGGCGCCGGTGGACTCAGCGCCGCTCCCCCGCTGACGGGCGCAGACCGTCGAAGAGGATCGTCACGGCCCGGTCGCGCAGCCGCGCGTCCCGGCCGGCGTACTCGGCGGCCTTCGCCACGCCGATGATGATCGTGATCAGCTCGCCGGGGACGAGGTCCTCGCGGACCGCGCCCGCGGCCTGGGCGCGCGACAGCAGCACCCCGAGCGCGCCGAGCAGCCGGCCGCCGATCTCGGACTTCGCCTTCGGCACGGTGACCCCGGCGGCGGTGAGCGCCTCGAAGTAGGCGTTCTTCTCGCTGGACATCTCGATCCAGCCGGCGAGGAACGTGAAGAACGCCCCACCCGGATCGGCCGAGTCGGCCGCCACGACGGCTTCGGCCTCGTCGGCGAAGCGGTGCAGGCGGGCGACCAGCACGGCCTCGAGAAGGGCTTCCTTCGTCGGGAAGTGCCGGAACACCGTGCCGATGCCGACGCCGGCGGCGCGGGCGACCTCTTCGGTCGGTGCCCCGGTACCCTTGGCGGCGAACACGCTTTCGGCCGCCTCCAGCACGCGTGCCCGGTTGCGCCGGGCGTCGGCGCGCAGCGGTTTCGACTCGGTGGGCTCAGCGGCGGCGGGGGTCACCTCCCGATCGTACTGCGCTGCTGGTGGCCGATCCGGCGACAGCCACGGCCGATGGCGTTCGGGGCAACGGTTCCGTGCTGCTCGGCGGCGCTGCTCGGCGGCCTACTCCCGGCCGGATCGGTCCCGGGCCGGGTCGTCGAGGGCGTCCAGCACCCGGGCCAGCGCGCGCGGCACGTGGGAACGCCAGCCGCCGCCCATGATGCGCCGGGAGACGCGCTGGAACTCGTCGTCCGGGTCGAAGCCCTCATGGCTCAGGAACAGCCGGGTACCGGCGCCCTCCGGTGCCAGCCGCCAGGTGACCGTCCACTGCGGACCCCAGCGGATGCTGAGCTTGCGTTCGGGCTCGACCTCCAGGACCTCGCACGCCACCGGGCCGCCGGCGAACCCGGCGGCGGGCACCGGCTCGGCCAGCAGCTCGAACCGGTGGCCCACCACGGGTTTGATGTCGTTGGGCATGCTGATCCAGCGTTCCAGCAGGTCCGGTTCGGTGAGCGCGCGCCAGACCTTGCGGGGCGGGTGCGCGAGGAACTGATCGACGTGGATCGCGGTCGGGTCGTCGTCGGTCACAGGTCCTCCTCGTCGAGCAGGTCACGCAGGTTCGCGAGCTTGCTTCGCCAGAAGCGCTCGTAGGGCGTGAGCCAGTCGGCGACTTCTTCGAGCGGAGCCGCGTCCAGACGGTAGACGCGGTTGCGGCCCTGCCGCTGCTCGCTGACCAGGCCGGCCTGCCGAAGCACCCGAAGGTGTTCGGAGAGGCTGGGCCGGGCCATGGCGAACCGCTCGGCGATCGCGCCGGCCGCCATCGGACCGTCCAGCAGCAGCCGCAGGACTTCGCGCCGCGCCGGGCTGGCGAGGGCGGCGAAGACGTCGTCGTTGACCGGCATCAGTTCGGCACGTTGCCGAAGTCCGACGGCTGGAGCAGGCCGATCGCGTGGCCGTCGAGGTCGGTGAACGACGTCGCCCGCCCCCACGGCCGCTCGTCCGGCTCGGCGACCTCGACGCCGGCCGACCGCAGCGCGGCGACGTCGGCGTCGAGGTCGGTGGTCTGCAGCTGGAAGTGCCGCGGGCCCGGCTCGACCCCGGTGACCTGCTGGTCGGTCAGCACCACGCCCGTCTTCGCGCCCTTCGGGGCGACCATCACGAACCGGCCGCCCTCCGGCGTGCGGCGGTCGACCAGCGCTTCGAAGCCGAGCTTGCCGACGTAGAAGTCGCGCGCGCGGGCGTGGTCGGCGACGGGCAGGGTCAGGAACTGCACGTGGGTGATCGTCATGGCGCCGACAATACGTAGGAGATCTCCTACATGTCAACGGGGGTGCCGAACCACCGTTCGAGGGCCGCGCGCAGCGCCTTCCGGTCGGTGTCGTCGGGTTCGGCCGAGCCGGAGGCCCAGGCGACGTAGCCGTCGGGGCGGATCAGCATCGCGGTCGCGTCCGCCTCCGCCCGGCCGGTGACGAGGTCGACGCGATCGGTCCAGCCGTGCAGCTCGGCCGCGAGCGAGCCGGTGAAGTCCAGCAGCAGCGGCCGGGCGGTGCGGGTCAGCTCGGCCAGCCGGGTGCCGTCGGCCAGGACCAGGTCCGGGGCCCACCGGCCGTCGAGCGGGTGGGCGGTGCCGGGTTCGTAGCGGACGTCGGCGCCGGACATCAGGTCGGCGATGTGCTGGACGGTGCCCGGCAGCCGCAGCAGTTCGCCGAACAGCTCCCGCAGCGCGGTGACGTCCCGGCCGGGCGCGATCAGCGCGGACTGGGCCTGGGTCTGCATCACGACGCGCTCGGCGACCGGGCGGCGTTCGCTCTCGTAGGTGTCGAGCAGGCCGGCGGGCGCCCAGCCGTGCAGTTCGGCGGCGAGCTTCCAGCCGAGGCCGACGGCGTCCTGCAGGCCGAGGTTCAGGCCGGGGCCGCCGATCGCGGAGTGGACGTGCGCGGCGTCGCCGACCAGCAGCACCCGGCCGGCGCGGAACCGGTCGGCCAGCCGGGTGTTGCGCCCGCGCAGCCGCCGCAGCAGGTGCGGTCCCTCGCCCTGCGGCGGCCCGATCGGCAGCGCGAAGCCGAGCACGCGCTCGATGCTCGCGCGCTGGTCGTCGAGGGTCATCGCCGGCTCGTCGGCGGGTTCCTCGTCGTCGGTCCACTCCATCGTCGTGACGAGCGGCCCGGTGGGGAACGGCGCGTAGACGAAGAGCCCGGTTTCGGTGCGGTAGTGGAAGAACGGCGGGATGACGCCGTGGCCGGGCACGGACAGCCCGCCGGACGCGCGGTCGACGAACTCGGCCGGGACGGTGGCGTTCGAGGTGAGGGACAGGGTGCGGTCCTCGGTGACACCGGGGAAGCCGATGCCGGCGAGCTTGCGGGTGACGCTGCGGCCGCCGTCGGCGCCGACGAGGTATCGGGTGGTGAGCCGGCCGGGACCGTCCGGTCCGGTGAAGTCGATCGTGACGGCGTCGGCGTCTTGGGTCAGGCCGGTGACCTCGTGGCCCCGGCGGATCTCGACGCCGAGCTCGCCGGCGCGTTCGGTGAGCATCGCCGCGACGCGCCGCTGCGGCACGCCGAGGATGTTGAGCGAGTTGTGCTCGGGCAGCGTGAGGTCCAGGCGCATCGCGCCGAAGACGAACGCCGGGACGGGCGGGCCGATCGGGCCGGCGAGGCGGTCGTGCAGGCCGCGGCGGTCGAGCAGGCGCACGACCTGGCCGACCAGCCCGTTGGCGCGGTTCTCCTCGGTCGGCTCGGGCAGCCGTTCCAGCACGAGCGGGCGGATGCCGGCGAGGGCGAGTTCACAGGCGAGCATCAGGCCGTTGGGCCCGGCGCCCGCGATGACGACGTCTTCCATGGCGGAACTCCTTGCGGTGAAAGGGCATGACGAAGAAACCCGGCGACGTGGGCGGGCGTAGGGCGGTGGGATTCAGCGTGGTTCGGGCAGACCGGCGGCCAGCCGGCCGAACACGTCCCGCAGGAGCTCCTCCATCGACTGGGGCCGGCCGGCCAGGAGCCACTGCTGCGTGACGGTGTTGAGCGCGGCACCGACGACGCCCGCGACGAGCCGCGGGTAGACGTCCTTGGCCGCGTCGGTGCCGGTGCGTTCGGCCACGACGAGCGCGATCTCGGTTTCGGCCGCCGCGCCGGCTTTCTGGAACTCGCCCTGCAGCGCGGGTTCCGCGACCATCAGCCGGAGGCCTTCGACCCACGCCTGCTCGGGCGGGCGCCCGCCGGTGACCGGCTCACCGAGGGCGAACCCGGCCAAGGCGGCTTCGGTGATGGCCGTCCAGATCGGCTCGCCGTCGGGTCGCTGCCGCAGCGCTTCGGCGATGGCGCGGGCCCGGTCGTGGTGGCGGGCGACGATGGCTTCGCCCTTGCTGCCGAAGTAGTTGCTGAACGTCCGGGTGGAGACCCCGGCCTCGGCGGCGATGTCTTCGATCCGGACGTTGTCGAAACCGCGTTCCACCGTGAGCCGGATGGCCGCCCAGCTCAGCGCGATGCGCGTCTCCTGCTTCTTGCGCTCGCGCAGCCCTTTGGCGTCCATGGGACCAGCGTAGCGGAACTTGCCGAATCTGCAAAGTTGCAGATTCGGCAAAGTGTGGGCGGACCGTTCATCACCGACTGGACGAGATACCGGCCATCGATCGCCGAAACCGTCGACGGGCGTCACACTGTTGTGTGACGTCAGTCACTGGAGGT
This sequence comes from Amycolatopsis sp. NPDC003865, assembly GCF_053605345.1. Classification (NCBI taxonomy): domain Bacteria; kingdom Bacillati; phylum Actinomycetota; class Actinomycetes; order Pseudonocardiales; family Pseudonocardiaceae; genus Amycolatopsis; species Amycolatopsis sp. NPDC003865. Next base: position 69,890 of record NZ_JBSGJA010000028.1, read on the forward strand.
GTTGCGACATGGTTTTGGGCGACAGCGGAGTCACTCACAAGGTGGAACCGGACAGCAAGTCCGGGAAAGTGCAGGTACGACGTGCGGCGCTGGCGAGCGCGATCGGCACGACCATCGAGTGGTACGACTTCTTCCTCTACAACACCGCGGCGGCACTGGTCTTCCCGCACCTGTTCTTCCCCGCGTCGAGCGCCTACGCGGGCGCCATGCAGTCCTTCGCCACCTACGCGGTCGGGTTCGCCGCCCGCCCGGTCGGCGCCGCGATCTTCGGGCACTGGGGCGACCGGATCGGGCGCAAGGCCACCCTGATCGTCACGCTGCTGCTGATGGGCATCTCCTCCGGCATTGTCGGGATGCTGCCCGGGACGTCGGCCATCGGGTTCGCCGCGCCGCTGATCCTGGTGCTGCTGCGGCTGATCCAGGGCATCGCCATCGGCGGCGAGTGGAGCGGGTCGGTCCTGCTCGCCATGGAATGGGGTGACCAGCGCAAACGCGGGCTGCTCGGCAGTTTCGCGCAGATCGGCGTCCCGGTCGGGCTCGTGCTCGGCACGGGCGGGATGACGCTGCTGTCGGCGACCCTCTCCCCCGCCGCGTTCGACTCCTGGGGCTGGCGGATCCCGTTCCTGCTCAGCCTGGTGCTCGTCGCGGTCGGTCTGGTGATCCGGCTGAAGATCCTCGAGACGCCGATGTTCGCCAAGCTGGTCGAAAACCGGCAGACCGCGCGGACGCCGGTGCTGGACGCGCTCCGCCACCACTGGCGGGAGATCCTGCTCTCGGCCGGCGTGCGCTTCAGCGAACAGATGCCGTTCTACCTGTTCACCAGCTACGTGCTGATCTACGTCGTGTCGCGGCACGAGTTCAGCAAGACGTTCGTGCTCAACGCCGTTCTCGTCGGCGCCGCGTGCGAACTCGCGCTGATCCCGTTCTTCTCGGCGCTGTCGGACCGGATCGGGCGCAAGCGGGTGTACCTGGCGGGCGCGGTGTTGACCGCCGTGATCGCGTTCCCGTACTTCACGATCCTGGCGCACGGCAACCACGCGCTGGTCTTCGTCGCGGTGGTCGTGTCGTTCATCCCGCACGCGCTGCAGTACGGGCCGCAGGCGGCGTTGATCGGCGAAAGCTTCCCGACGCACCTGCGTTACGGCGGCGCGGGGCTGGGCTACCAGCTGGCGTCGGTGTTCGCGGGCGGTCCGGCGCCGCTGCTGGCGACGTGGCTGCTGCACACGACCGGGACGCCGTACTCGATCTCGGGCTACATCATCCTGTCGGCGGTGGTCACGGTGCTGTGCGTGGTCTTCCTGCGCGACCGGTCGAAGGCCGACATCGACGACGTGACCGTCTACCGGCGCTGAACCCACGGAAAAGGGCCCGCCCACCAGAATTCGGTGGACGGGCCCTTTCTCACGGACGTGTCAGCGGCGCGGGCCGCCGAACGGGGGCTGCTGCGGGAACGGGCCGCTGCCCGGGTTCTGCGGGCCGCCGAACTGGCCCGGCGGCGGGGACTGCGGCGGCGGGCCCTGGTACTGGCCGCCCTGGGGCGGCTGCTGCGGTTGCGGGAGCGGCTGGCCGCTCTGCGGGGTGGGCGGGTTCTGCAGCGGCTGCGGCTGCTGCGGGGCCGGCGCGACCTCGGTGCCGCGCTCCTCGTCCGCCTCCGGCTCGGGCTGCTGCTGCACCGGACGCGGGATCGACGGCCGCGCGGGCGGCGCGGACGGGGCCCCGAGGGCCGGGACCTCCTTGCGCGCCACGGCTTCCGCGGCGGCCACGGCCTCGGCGACCTTCGGGTCGCTGGAGGTGTCGAACCAGCCCTGGACCTCTTCGTCCTCCAGCTCCGGCTTGTCCGGGACGTCGTCGTCCTTCGGCGGCTCGTAGCGGAACACGCCGTCGTCGCCGGGGGCGCCGAGCGCGCGGGCGAAGCCTTCGAGGGCCTTGCCGTAGTCGCTGGGGATCATCCAGACCTTGTTCGCGTCGCCCTGGGCCATCTGCGGCAGCGTCTGCAGGTACTGGTAGGCCAGCACCTCCGGCGTCGGGCGGCCGGCCTTGATCGCGGCGAACACCTTCTCGATCGCCTTCGCCTGGCCCTGCGCCTGCAGGTACCGCGCGGCCCGTTCACCCTGCGCCCGCAGGATGCGGGACTGCCGCTCGGCTTCGGCGGCGAGGATCGCGGCCTGCTTGGACCCTTCGGCGGCGAGGATCTGGCTCTGCTTCTGGCCCTCCGCCGTCTTGATCGCGGATTCCCGCTGGCCTTCGGCGGTGAGGATCATGGCGCGCTTCTCACGGTCGGCGCGCATCTGCTTTTCCATCGAGTCCTGGATGGACGGCGGCGGGTCGATCGCCTTCAGCTCGACGCGGGCGACGCGGATGCCCCAGCGGCCGGTGGCCTCGTCGAGGACGCCGCGCAGCTGGCTGTTGATGGAGTCGCGCGAGGTCAGGGTCTGCTCGAGGCTCATGCCACCGACCACGTTGCGCAGCGTGGTGGTGGTCAGCTGCTCGACACCGACGATGTAGTTGGAGATCTCGTACACCGCGGCGCGGGAGTCGGTCACCTGGAAGTAGACGACGGTGTCGATCGACACCGTCAGGTTGTCCTCGGTGATCACCGGCTGCGGCGGGAACGAGACGACCTGCTCGCGCAGGTCGATCCGGGCGCGCACCTTGTCCAGGAACGGCACCAGGAAGGTGAGGCCGGGCGAGGCCACCGTGCGGAACCGGCCCAGCCGCTCGATCACCGCCGACTGCGCCTGCGGCACGACCATGATCGCCTTGGCTACCGTGATGATCACGAAGAGAGCCAGTAAGACGACCACGACGATCGCTACTGTGGTGGTCAAGAGATCTTCCCCTTACCTAGTACCATTCTTGCGCGGTTGACGGTGGTCCGGGCGCCGCGGGCGGGCTCACCTCGAGCTTGAGCTCCTTCGCGGCGATGCCCCAGCGGCCGGTGGTGTCGTGCAGGACCGTCCACACTGTACGGTGCAGTTCCCCCGGTGCGGTGACGGCGCGCTCGCCGGTGGTCAGGCTCGCCTCCTGCCGCAGGGCGGTGGTGGTCAGCTGTTCGATCGCGAACGCCGGGTTGCTGATCTCGTAGGTCGCCAGCCGCGGGTCGGTGACGGCGAAGACGACCTCGAAGCCGATGAGGACTTCGCGGCCGTCGCCGGTTTCGACCGGGCGCGGCGGGGCGGACAGGATCTGGTCGCCGAGGTCGACGCGGGCGCGGACCCGGTCGGCGAACGGCACGACGAAGTGGCGGCCGGGGCCGAGCACGGCGCGGAAGCGCCCGCCGCGTTCGATCACCGCGGCCCGGCCTTGCGCGACGGTGACGAGGCCGAGGCTCACGGCTCGGCCGACACGACGGCGGTGGCGCCGGAGATCTCGACGACGGTGACCGCCGTGCCGGGCTGGATCGGCGGGTGGTGCTCCGACAGGCTGCGGGCCGACCAGACGTCGCCGGCCAGCTTCACCTGCCCGGTTTCGTAGTCCACTGTGGACACCACGACCGCGCGGGCGCCGATCAGGGCCTCGATGCCGGTGCGGTGCCCGGTGCCGGCGAGGAAGCGGCGCTTGAGCGCGGGCCGGACCAGCACGAGCATGCCGACGGAGGCGACGGCGAACACGGCGACGTCGATGAAGACGTTCCCGGTGAGCACGTCGGCTCCGGCGCCGAACAGCGCACCGACGCCCAGCATGATCAGCACGAAGTCACCGGAGAGGACTTCCGCGATCATCAGGGCGATGCCGACGACCAACCAGACCACTGCCCATGCCATGGCTTCATGCTCTCAGATCGCGCCGGTTCGCACCGGCGTGGTGACGGGACGTGACCTCCGCGTGACCTTGGACAATTCGGACATTCAGCCCTCTTCCGCCGGCTCGGTGACGAAGTCGATGAGCCGTTCCACGGCCCCGATGAGCGGGGTCTCGAGGTCGCGGAAACTGCTCACTCCACTCAGCACACGTTGCCAGCCTTCGAAAGGTTGCCCCCAGCCGAGCGCGTCGCAGATCCCCTGCTTCCATTCGGTGCCGCGCGGGATCTTCGGCCACGCCCGGATCCCGACGGCGGCGGGGCGCACGGCTTCCCAGACGTCGATGTAGGGGTGGCCGGTGACCAGCACGTTCTCGTCGCGGATCGCCTCGACGAGCCGGGACTCCTTGCTGCCGGGGACGAGGTGGTCGACGAGCACACCCAGCCGCCGCCCGGGGCCGGTGCCGAACTCGGCGATCCGGTCGGCCAGGACGTCGACGCCGTCGAGGGGTTCCACGACGACGCCTTCGACGCGCAGGTCGTGACCCCAGACGCGTTCGACCAGCTCGGCGTCGTGCTTGCCCTCCACCCAGATCCGCGAGTCGCGGGCGACGCGGGCTTTCAGGCCTTCGACGCGGACCGACCCGGACGCCGAGACCCGGCGGGCCGGCTCCTTCGCCGGGGCTTTGAACGGCACGAGCGTGACCGGCTTGCCCTCCAGCAGGAACCCGGCGGGGGCGAGCGGGAAGACGCGGTGGCGGCCCTTGGCGTCCTCGAGCACGACGTTCCCGTACTCGATCTTCACCACCGCGCCGCAGTAGCCGCTGGCCGGGTCCTCGACGACCAGGCCGGGTTCGGCCGGGACTTCGGGCACCTTCTTGCGGCGCGGGCCGGCGAGCACGTCGTCATACGAGTGGGAGCGCACGACCAGGCAACCTAGTGGGCGCGAGCACCCGGACGGGTCATGCCACGCCGTCAGCGGGCGAGTTCGAGGACCCGGTCGGTGAACGGCGACGGCTCCCCGCGCCGCAGCGGCGCCAGCGCGATGAGCGGGGCCATGGCGACGCACCAGGCGCGGACGCGGTCGGCGTCGAAGCCGGTCACGTGCGGGGCGAGGGCGGCGATGCCGTCGTCGATCGTGCCGCCGTGGGCCATCGGGACGTAGACGAAGTCGACGGCGTCGAGCGCCGGGTCGCCGATGCCGGGCCGCGGGTCGATGGCGACGGCGCCGCGGCCGGGGCCCGCGTCGAGGACGTTCGCCGGGTGCAGGTCGCCGTGGATGAGCGTGACTGGGCCGCCGGCGGCGAGGTCGAGAGCGCGCCGGCGGCCCTTGTCGAGGATCTCGGCGCTCATGTGCGCCGCGGCGGCCGTTTCGCGGCGGCGGCGTTCGGAGAGGGTGAAGATGAACTCGATGCCCTCGGCCAGCCGCCGGAACTCGGCGCGCGGTTCGACCGAATGCAGCTGGTCGAGCATCTCGCCGATCTCCGCCCACGGGACGTCGCCGTCGAGCTGGGTGCCCGGAACCAGGCCTTCGAGGAGGATCGCGTTCGCGTCGAGGTCGGCGTCGAGCACCTGGACGACGCGGGAGCAGCCGGCCCAGGCACTCAACCCGGCGAACTCGAGCTGGGCGACCTCGGGGTCCGGGGTCAGCTTGAGCACGCGCAGGTCGCCGCCGGGACCGGCGCACAGCAGCGTGCGGCCGGTGTTGCCGGGGCGGGCCTCGCGGACGTCAAGGTTCCACCGGGCGCTCAGCCGGGCGACGAGGTCCGGGAGCGTGTCGCACCACGGCTCGGCCAGTTCGGCGCCGAAGCGGTCGACCAGCCGCGCGCGGGCGGCGTCGTCGATCAGAACAGGGGCCACGGGATGGCGCGCCAGTCGTCGCCGGGTTCGGGGAAGATGCCCTCGGCCAGCAGCACGTCGGTGCGCTCGGCCAGCGCCCGGATCTCGAACTTGGTGATGTGCTCGGCCAGGGTCGTGCCGAGGCCGCCGTCGAGCTCCGAGCGCAGCTTGCGCAGCTTCTCGACGGTGTCCGGCGGCACCGGCTCGCCGATCCAGCCCCAGAGGACGGTCCGCAGCTTGGGGTCGGTGTGCAGGCAGATGCCGTGGTCGCAGCCGTAGACGCGGCCGTCGACGCCGGGCAGCAGGTGGCCGCCCTTGCGGTCGGTGTTGTTGACGACGATGTCGAGCACGGCGAGCTCGCGCAGCCCGGCGTGGTCGGCGTGGGCCAGCACCGCGGGTTCGCCGAGGCGGTCGTGGGCGTGCAGCACCGGCCGCCAGCCGTCGGGGACCTCGTCGGGCGGGAGGACTTCGACGAGGTCGTCGTCGGTGGTCTCGATCCACAGCTGGACCATGCCGGGGCCGAACGGGCCGTCGCGCAGCACGGTCGGCGGGATGGCGCCGAGGCCGGCGGTGTCGCTGATGATCGCGGTGGCGACCTCGCGCCCGGCCAGGGTGCCGTCGGGGAAGTCCCACAGCGGCCGCTCCCCCGACACCGGCTTGTAGACGACCCGGCCGGTGACGCCGTCGAGTTCGATGGCGCAGAACAGCGTGACGTTGGAGGCGTCGACCAGGCGGCCTTCGACGTCGATGCGGCCGTGGGTGACCAGCTCGCGGGACGCCGGGTCGGCCGGATCGGGGGTCGTGGCCATGGTCAGTCTTCGTCCGCCTCGGTCTCGCGCCGGTAGCCGTTCTGCCGGGGGCAGATGTGCCCGTTCGGGTCCAGCGGCTCCCCGCACAGCGGGCAGGGCTTGCGGCCGGCGTTGACGACGCGGTCGGCGCGTTCGGCGAAGGCGCGGGCGGCGGCCGGGCTGAGGAACACGCGGACGGCGTCCGGGCCCTCCTCGGTGTCGTCCAGCACGACCGTTTCGTCGACCTCGCCCTCGGTGATGGCGAGCAGCTCGATGACGACGGCGCTGCTGTCGGCGTCCCAGCCGAGGCCCATGGTGCCGACGCGGAACTCCTCCTCGACCGGCACGGTGAGGGGGTCGACGTCGACGAGGTCCTCGGGGACGTCGTCGGGCACGTCGGCGCCGAAGCGGCTGGCGACCTCCTCGAGCAGTGAGCTGAGGCGTTCGGCGAGGACGACGACCTGCTGCTTTTCGATCGTGACGCTGATGGTGCGCACGTCCTCGGAAGCCTGGAGGTAGAACGTGCGATCGCCGGGCTCGCCGACGGTGCCGGCGACGAACCGATCCGGCTGGCGGAAGACGTGGATTACGCGAGACATAGCACTGTCGACCCTAGGCCACGGGCGCATGATCGGCATCCGCCGCCCCACCTTCGCGGGCCGCTAGCCTCTGGGGGTGTCTCGGATCTCCCCGTACGGAACCTGGTCCTCGCCCATCACCGCCGCCGAGGTGGCCGCCTCCGGTGGCGGCCCGCAGTGGCTCGACGTCGTCTCCGGCGAGGTGTGGTGGGCCGAGGCGCGGCCCGGTGAGCAGGGCCGGGTCGCCCTGGTGAAGGCCGGTGCCGACGGCCCGCAGGACGTGCTGCCGGCGCCGTGGAACGTCCGCAACCGGCTGCACGAGTACGGCGGGCGGCCGTGGGTGGTCGCCGGCGGTGTGGTGGTCTTCACGCACTGGGCGGATCAGCGGGTTTACGCCGTGGGCGAAACCGGTGTCGTGCCGGTCACGCCGGAGCCCGCGCAGCCCCAGGGCGTGCGGTACGGCGACCTGGTGGCCGGGCGGCCCGGTGAGGTGTGGGCGGTGCGGGAGCGCGGCACCGGGCCGCGCCCAACCGACGTCGCGCGGGAGCTGGTGGCGATCGCCCTGGACGGCGGCGGCGAGCGGGTGCTGGCCGCGAGCCACCACTTCCTGACCGCGCCGAAGCTCGCGCCGGACGGGCGGCACGCGGCGTGGTTCGGCTGGGACCACCCGGCGATGCCGTGGGACGGGACCGAGCTGTGCGTCGCTCCCGTGGCCGAAGACGGCACCTTCGGGCCGCACCGCGTGCTGGCCGGCGGGCCGGAGGTCTCGGTGTGCCAGGTCGAGTGGGAGTCGCCGGCGTCGCTGCTGGCGCTGCTGGACCCGGACGGCTGGTGGAACCTGCACCGGGTCGGCCTCGACGGGTCGGTGGTGAACCTGGCGCCGGTGGAGCAGGAGTTCGGCGGGCCGCTGTGGAAGGTGGGGTCGCGGTGGTTCGCCCCGCTCGGCGGCGGGCGGCACGCCGTGCTGTCCTCGGGCCGGCTGGCGGTGCTCGACGAGGCCGACGGCTCGGTGACGCCGGTGACCGGCGACCTGACGGCCTGGTCTTCGCTGGGATTCGCCGTCCTCGGTGACGAGGTGGTGGGCGTCGCGGGCGGGCCGGCCCGGGAGTCCGCCGTCGTGCGGGTTTCCCCCGATGGTGCGGTGACGGACCTGACGCCGCAGCCGGAGCTGCCCGCGGCGTTCCTGCCGGAGCCGCAGGAGCGGGTGTTCAGCACCGCGGACGGCGAAACCGTGCCGGTGGCGCTGTACCTGCCGCGGAACCCGGAGTTCGCGCCTCCCGATGGTGAGCTGCCGCCGCTGCTGGTGGACGTCCACGGCGGCCCGACCGGGCAGCACTTCGCCGCGCTGAACCTGGAGATCGCGTACTTCACCAGCCGTGGCATCGCCGTGGCGGCGGTGAACTACGGCGGGTCGACCGGGTTCGGCCGCGCCTACCGGGAGCGGCTGCGCGAGCAGTGGGGCGTGGTCGACGTCGCCGACTGCGTCGCGGTGGCCGAGGCGCTGGTGGCGGCCGGGCTGGCCGACGGTGACCGGCTGGCGATCCGCGGCGGCAGCGCGGGCGGGTTCACCGCGGCCGCGTCGCTCACGACGACGAAGACCTACCGGGCGGGCACGGTGATGTACCCGGTGCTGGACCTGGCCGGGTGGACCGGCACCGAGGGCGACACGCACGACTTCGAGTCGCGGTACCTGGACGGGCTGATCGGGCCGCTGCCCTCGGCGCGGCAGCGGTACGTCGAGCGGTCGCCGCTGGCGAACTCGGCGTCGCTGGCCGGGCCGGTGCTGTTCCAGCAGGGCCTGGAGGACCGGATCTGCCCGCCGGAGCAGGCGGACCGGTTCGTGGCCGGGCTCGCCGGCCGCGGCATCCCGCACGCCTACCAGCGGTTCGCCGGGGAGCAGCACGGGTTCCGGCAGGCCGCGACGATCATCGCGGCGCTGGAGGCGGAGCTGTCGTTCTACGGGCAGGTGTTCGGGTTCGAGACGCCGGGTGTGACGAAGCTGGAGCTGTCGCGATGAGGCCCCCTCGGTTGTGTGCGGGCGACACGGTCGCGCTGGTGGCGCCGGCCGGGCCGGTGCCGGCGGACCTGCTGGAGAAGGCGGTGCCGGTACTGCGCGGCTGGGGTGTCGAGCTGCGGATCGGGCCGTGCGTGCGGGCCGAGGCGGGGTCGCCGCCGTACCTGTCCGGTTCGGACGCCGCGCGCGCGGCAGAGTTCACCGAGGCGTGGCTGGATCCGGGCGTGCGGTGCGTGCTGGCCGCGCGCGGCGGCTACGGCGTGCAGCGGATGCTGGACCTGGTGGACTGGGCGGCGTTGCGGGAGGCGGGCCCGAAGGCGCTGGCCGGGTCGTCGGACATCACGGCGCTGCACCGGGCCGTGGACGTCCACTTGGGACTGTCCACTTTGTTCTCGCCGATGCCGGCGAGCGTGCTGTTCGACGACTTCGCGGTCGAGCACCTGCGGCGGTCGTTGTTCGAGCCCGAGCTGAACGTGGTCGTGCGCGGTGGTTCGGCGCTGGTGCCGGGCCGGGCGTCGGGGGTGTTGACGGGCGGGAACCTGTCGCTGCTGGCGGCGGGGCTCGGGACGCCGGAGCAGGGGTCGGCGCGGGACGCGGTGGTGCTGCTGGAGGACGTCACGGAGAGCGTGTACCGGCTGGACCGGATGCTGACGCAGCTGCTGCGTGCCGGCTGGTTCGCCGGGGTCCGCGGGATCGTGCTGGGGTCGTGGGCGGCGTGCGGGGACCCGGCGGAGGTGCGGGCGCTGCTGCTGGACCGGCTGGGGCCGCTGGGGGTGCCGGTGCTGGAGGAGTTCGGGTTCGGGCACGTGCCGTCGTCGCCGACGTTGCCGCTGGGCGTGCCGGTGACCTTGGACGCGGACCTGGGGACGCTCACCTTCGACTCCCCCGCGTTGACATGACACCCGGAGAAGCCCGGGACCGTTTCGCCGCCGCGCGGGTCGCGCGGCTGGCGACGGTGTCGGGCGACGGCGTGCCGCACCTGGTGCCGGTGACCTTCGCGGTCCGGGGTGATCAGGTGGTGTTCGCGGTCGACCACAAGCCGAAGTCGACGACGTCGCTGCGGCGGCTGCGCAACATCGAGGAGAACCCGGCCGTGTGCTTCCTGGCCGACGGCTACGACGAGGACTGGTCACGGCTGTGGTGGGCGCGCGCGGACGGCACGGCTCGGGTGCTGTCGCCGGGTGCCGAGCCGGTGTCGTGGCTGGTGGAGAAGTACGCGCAGTACCGGGAACGGCCGCCGGAGCACGCGGTGGTGGTCACCCGGGTGCGCAAGTGGAGCGGCTGGGCCGGTTCCTAGTCGCGGAGGAACTTCTCGGGGCGGCGCCAGGCGTCGATGATGCCCAGCGGGTCCGGCCGCAGCAGCGACGCCGCCGAGTACAGGCTGGCCACGACGACCAGCGCGATGAACCACCAGTCGTACAGCGCCTGCTCGCCGGTCGGGTAGTAGACCAGGGTCACGAACACCGACACCGCCACGACCAGCGCGAGGTGGCGGGGCTGCCACTTGAACGCCGACAGGAGCACGAAGCCCCAGGTCAGGTACCACGGCAGGGTCGGCGGCATGAGGATCGCGACCGCGAGCAGCGAGATCCCGGCCCGGTAGACCGCTTCCGTGCCGCCGCCGCGGCCGAGCCACCACTGGCGGATGCCGAAGCCGATCAGGACCAGCATGCCCGCCGCGCGGGCGACCGTCACGAACGGCGACACCTGGACGTCCACGACGATGTGGACCAGGTTGTAGAACACCTCGCCGATGCCGGTGGGGATGTTCAGCCAGTTCGCGATGAGCTGCGGGGCCTTGAGCCCGGACCACCAGCCCAGGTTCAGCGAGCCGAGTGAGATCCACGTGCCCGCCACGAACACCGGCAGGAACAGCCCGACCGAGGCGGCGCCGGCGCGCAGGAAGTTGCGGACCTTCGACTCGCCTTCGAGGTGGTTGGCCCACATCCAGACGATGAACGGCAGCGCGATCGCCGCCGTCGGCTTGATCAGCATGCCGATCGTGACCAGGACGACCGCGGCCACGTGCTTGCGCTCCAGGGCGGCCAGGACGCCGATGGTGAGGAACGCGAGCATCATCAGGTCGTTGTGCGGGCCGCCGAAGAGGTGGATCACCATCATCGGGCTGGCGACCGCGAGCCACAGCGCGACCGGGAGCTTGCCGCCGAGGTGCTTGACCAGCCGCGGCAGCGCCCACAGCGTCCCGGCGAGGCCGGCCAGCAGCACGACGCGCATGAGGATGACGCCGAGGATCATGTTGTCGCCGGTGGTGGCGACGACGCCCTTGGAGATGAGCAGGAACAGCGGCCCGTACGGGGCGGGCGTGGTCTGCCAGAGCGGGTGGACGTTCTGCACCACGTTCGGCAGCACGTCGAGCTCGGCGGGGCCGTTGGCGTACGGGTCGAGCCCGTAGAGCAGCTGGGCGCCCTGGCCGAGGTAGGAGAAGACGTCGCGGGTGAACAGCGGTGGCGAGATGAGCAGCGGCGCCATCCAGCAGCCGGCGGCGACCAGGATGGGGCGGCTGCCGATGCGCCCGGCCAGCACGTAGCGGCCGAGGCGGACCCAGGCCCACACGACGAGGCCGAAGCCGGCGTAGAGGACGGCGTTGGCGAGCATGCGCCCGTGGCCGTAGCGGATCCAGGAGAGCGGGCCGTGGCCGAGCACGGGGTCCTTGATCAGGATGCCGCCGGCGCCGAACGCGGCCAGCATGAGCAGCGTGCTGCCGACCGTGCCCATGGCGATCGTGCGGTACGGGAATCGCGAGGGCACGCGAAGCCGCTCGGCCAGCCCGGCCGAGGGCGTCTGTGTGGGGTCGGTGGTGGTCGCCATTTCCGTTCGGAGATTACACACCGCGCTCGCGCGGGGTTCCCGCAGTGTCAGGTTTCCACCGTGCGGCGCTGGGCCGTGCCGCCGGGGAGGGCGGCCAGGAGGGACTTCGTGTATTCGTGCCGCGGGTCGAGCAGGACCTGTTCCACCGTCCCGGTTTCGACGAGCTCGCCGCGGTACATCACGGCGACGCGGTCGGCGATGTTCCAGGCCAGCCCCAGGTCGTGGGTGATCACCAGAGCGGCGAGGCCGAGTTCGCGCCGCAGCCGCAGCAGCAGCCCGAGGATCTCCCCGCGCACGGACGCGTCGAGCGAGGCGACCGGTTCGTCGGCCACCACCACCGACGGCTCCAGCGCGAGCGCCCCGGCGATGACGACGCGCTGGCGCTGGCCGCCGGAGAGCTGGTGCGGGAGCCGGTCGGCGTACTTCTCCGCCGGCCGCAGTTCCGCGGCCTCCAGCGCCCGGTACACGACCGCCCGCTCGTCGGCGAGCTTGTGGATCCGGGGCCCCTCGGCGACGGCCTCGTACACCGTGTGCGCCGGGTTCAGCGCGCTCGTCGGGTCCTGCAGGACCAGCTGGACCTGGCGGCGGTAGGCCTTGAGCCCCGCCCCGCCCGAAGGCACCGGCCTGCCGTCGTAGCGGACCACGCCGGAGTCGGGTTTCTGCAGGCCGAGCAGGGTGCGGGCGAGCGTCGTCTTGCCGGAGCCGGACTGGCCGACCAGGGCGACGATCTCGTCGCGCGCCACCGTGAGGTCGACCCCGGCGACGGCGTCGATGCGTTTGCCGGTGCGGTCGCGGAAGGACACGCGCAGGTTCTCCGCGGCCAGCAGCGGCTCTCCCACCACCCGTTCCGACGGTTCGGGCGGCAGCGGGGCGCTGGTCGCGGGCGCGAACCGGGACACCGGGTCGCCGACCGTGGGGAACGCCGCGGCCAGTGCTCGCGTGTGTTCGTGGCGAGGTGAGCCCATCACCTCGGCGCTGGGGCCTTCCTCGACGATCTGCCCGTCGTACATCACGGCGATGCGCTCGCAGGTCGAGGCCAGCACCGACAGGTCGTGGCTGATCATGATCAGGCCGATGTCCTGCTCGGCGACCAGCCGGGACAGCAGGGCGAGGACCTGGGCCTGGACGATGACGTCCAGGGCGGTGGTCGGCTCGTCGGCGATGATCAGCCGGGGCGAGCAGGCCAGTGCCATGGCGATCATGACGCGCTGCTTCTGCCCGCCGGAGAGCTCGTGGGGGTAGGCGCCGGCCCGGCTCGCGGGCAGGTCGACCTGGGTGAGGAGCTCGGCGACGCGGGCGTCGACCTGGGCGTCGGTGAGCGCCCCGCCCGTGGGCGGGTGCAGCCGCAGCGGCTCGGCGATCTGCTCGCCGATCTTGCGGACGGGGTTGAGCGCGTGCATGGCGCCCTGGAACACCACCGACGCCTCGGCCCAGCGGACCGCGCGCAGGCGGCCCCACTTCATGGCGGTGACGTCTTCGCCGTCGAGGAGGATCTCGCCGGTGATCTTCGCCGTGCGCGGCAGCAGCCGCAGCACGCTCATCGCGACGGTCGACTTGCCGGAGCCGGACTCCCCCGCGACGCCGAGGGTGCCGCCGGGGTCGAGGGTGAGGTCGACCCCGCGCACGGCGGGGACGTCCTGCTCGCCCACCGCGTAGGTGACGTTGAGGTCCTTGAGCTGCAGCAGCGGGGTGGTCACTTCTTCAACCTCGGGTTGAACACGGTCTCCAGGCCCCGGCCGACCAGGGTGAAGAAGAGGACGACGAGGACGATCGCGATACCGGGCGGGAGGACGTTCCACCAGGCGCCGCGGCTGATGGCGCCGTTGTTGAGCGCGTTCTCCAGCACCAGGCCCCAGGTGATGGAGTTGGGGTCGCCGACGCCGAGGAAGGACAGGGTCGCGTCGGCGATGACGGCGTTGCCGACGACGAGGGTGGTGTTGGCCAGGACCAGCGGCATCACGCCGGGCAGGACGTGCCGGCCGATGATGTGCAGGTGGCCGCCGCCGAGGGCGTGGGCGCGTTCGATGTAGGGGCGGCTTTCGATGGTCAGCGTCTGGGCGCGGACCAGCCGGGCGGTGCTGGGCCAGGCGGTGAGGCCGATGGCGACGATGATCGTGCCGACGCCCTTGGGCAGCACCGCCGAGAGCGCGATCGCGAGGATCAGCGAGGGCAGGACCAGGAAGAAGTCGGTGAACCGCAGCAGCGTCGCCGACACCCAGCCGCCGAAGTGGGCGGCGGTGATGCCGATGAGCGTGCCGATGACGACCGACAGCAGCGCCGCGGAGAACCCGACGAGCAGGGAGATCCGGCTGCCCCAGACGGTCATCAGCAGCACCGAGCGGCCGAAGTTGTCGGTGCCGAGCCAGAAGTCGCCGTCGGGCGGGGCCAGCGGCTGCCCGGTGGCCTTGGTGACGTCCAGGCCGCTTTCGTCGCTGATCAGTGGCAGCAGCAGGGCGACGAGCACCGTGGCGCCGAGCAGGACGAGCCCGGCGAGCGCGGCCCGCTGGGCGGCGAACTCCCGCCAGGTCCTGGCCAGTGACGCGCGGCGGCGGGCCCAGGCGATCTGCCGGGGTGTCTCGGCGGTGGTCATGAGGTACGCACCCTGGGGTCGAGCACGCGGTAGAGCAGTTCCGCGAGCAGGTTCATCAGCACCACGGCGCTGGCCAGCACGGTGAACACGCCCTGCAGGACGGGCAGGTCGGGCCCGTGCAGGGCGTCGTAGGTCAGCTGCCCGAGACCGGGCCAGCTGAACACGGCCTCGACGGTGACCGCGCCGGCGACGACCTGGCCGAACTGCATGAACACCAGCGTGGTGGTCGGCAGCAGGGCGTTGGGGACGGCGTGGCGGCGGCGGACGAGGTCGTCGCGCAGGCCCTTGGCGCGGGCGGTGGTGAGGTAGTCGGCGTTCATCTCCCCCAGCAGCGACGAGCGCATGATCAGCATGTACTGGGCGTAGAACACCGCCAGCAGCGTCACGCACGGCAGCACGAGGTGGTGCAGGACGTCGAGCGTCTGGGACAGGAAGTCGGGCGCGGCGTCCGGGGAGTGCATGCCGCGGCTGGGGAACAGCCCGTTGGTCACCACGAGCAGCATCAGGCCGAGCCAGAACTGCGGGACCGACCAGAGGGTCAGCGCGATGCCGGTCTGGCTGCGGTCGAAGAAGCTGTCGCGGCGCCAGGCTGCGCGGATGCCCAGCCACAGGCCGATGAGCACGGCCAGGACGGTGGCGCTGCCGACGAGCAGGATGGTCGGCCAGAGCCGTTCGCCGATCATGTCGGCGACCGGGCGGCCGTTGTTGAGCAGCCGGGACTCGCCGAGGTCGCCGTGCAGCAGGTTCCAGAAGTAGTCCCCGAACTGGACGAAGACGGGCTTGTCGACGCCCATCTTCTCGCGCAGCTCGGCGATCTGCTGGGGGCTGGTGACGCGGTCGCGGGTCATCGCCGCGACCGGGTCGCCCGGCAGCATCCGGAAGAGGAAGAAGAACAGCACGATCACCAGCAGGACGCTGATGACGGCTTCGATCACCTTCCGCAGCACGAACCGGGCGGTGCCGGTCCCGCCGCGGTGCTCACCCGTGTCGACGAGCACCGCGGCCTGGTCGGGCGTGGTCATGCTTACTCGCGGTCCTCTGTGGTCTTGTTCCGGCGGCTGATGACGACCCCGCCGACGACGACGATCACCACGACGATCGCGCCGACGACGATCCACACGACGGTGCCGCTGCTGCCGGAGTCCGCGGTCGCTTCCGCACCGGCCGGGGTGGCGCCGTAGACGCCCCAGTAGCCGGTCTGCTCGAGGATCGCGCCCTTGGGCTGGGGCTGGGTGGTGAAGGCGGAGAACTTGTCGGAGCGGTAGGCCTCCAGCGCGTTCTGGTAGTCGAGCACGATCGTCGGGAACTGGCTGTAGAGCCGGGCCTGTGCCTGCTTGACGTAGTCCGCGCGCTTGGCGTCGTCGGTTTCGGTCAGCTGCTTCTTGTACAGGTCGTCGTACTGGGCGTCGCAGAAGAACGTGTCGGTGCTACCGCCCTTGCCGTCCGGAGCGGGCCGCGCGCCGCAGGTGTGCAGCGACAGCACGTAGTCCGGGTCGGGGTTGGTGCCGTAGCCGCCGATGGCGAGGTCGTACTTGCCGACGGCGGTGCGGTCGGACAGCTCGTCGTCGGAGACGAGGTCCTGCTTGACGGTGATGCCGATGTCCTTGAGCCAGCCGGTGACGTACTGGGCGACGCCCTGGTCGTAGCTGCGGTTGGCGTGCCCGGTCAGGCGCAGTTCGAGCTTGGCGCCGCCGGGGGCGGTGCGGACGCCGTCGGGGCCCTTCTTGTAGCCGGCCTGCTCGAGGGTGTTGTTGGCGGCGGCGAGGTCGAACTTGACCTTTTCGCTGTCGCTGGGGTCCCAGTGGTAGTCGGCGTAGATGGCGGGCACGACGCCGCCGCCGACCTGGCCGAGGCCCTTGAGGACCTTGTCGACGATGGCCTGGGTGTCCACGGCCTGGGTGATGGCCTTGCGGACGTTGATGTCCTTGAGGACCGGGTTGCCGTCGCCGATGGGGTTGTTGGCGTTGTCGGTGACGCCGAAGTTGATCGACAGCTCGTCGTAGCGGCGGCCGGGGGCGGCGTTGGTGGTGATGCCCTGCTGGCCCTGCAGCGCGGCGAACTGGTTGGGGTTGAGCCGGTTGATGACGTCGACTTCGCCCTGCTTGAGCGCGTTGACCGCGGCTTCGGTGTCCTTGAACTGCAGCAGCTGCAGCTCGTCGACCTTCGGCGCGCCGCGCCAGTAGTCCTTGTTGGCCTTGAACTTGACGTACTCGTTCGGCTTGTACTCGGTGACCTGGAACGGGCCGTCGGAGACGCCGGCGATCTTCAGGTCGTCGGTCTCGGCGGCCTTGAGGTCGGTGACCCCCTCCCAGATGTGCTGCGGCACGATCGGGACGTCGAGCAGGTTCATGTTGACCTGCACGGCCTTGGTCTTGATGACGAGGGTGGTGTCGTCGGGCGCGGTGACCGTCTCGAAGTTGGCCACGTAGTTGCCGTTGGCGGTGCGGGCGTTCTCGTCCTTGAGCATGCGGTTGAACGTGAACGCCGCGTCCTTGGCGGTCACCGGCTGCCCGTCGCTCCACTTGACGCCGCTGCGGATCTTGAACGTCCAGGTCAGCTTGTCCGCCGACGGGGTCCAGGACTCGGCGAGGGCGGGCGAGGCCTCGGCCTTCGCGGCGTCCGGGACGGTGAGGAACTCGTAGGTGAACCGGCCGATCTGCGTGGACGCCGACAGCACGGCGGTGAACGGGTTCAGGTGGTCGATGCCGGTGGTCAGCGCGACCCGCAGCACCTTGCCCTGCTGGGCCTGGGCGGGTACGGCGAGCGGGATCCCCGCCAGCGCCGCGGCCGCGACGACCGCGCCCACGCGGCCGAACCGCCCGATTCTGCGTTGGAAATGCACCAAAAACCACCCCATCGTTCTCGCTGTGAGCCTCCCCAAGGACGAGAAGTAACCACATACCGCCACAACCGCGCAATATGTTGCCGCTGCGGCAGGTGTCCGATCGTTATCGATCGCTTTCGGTGACGCTGCGTGATCGGGGATCCGTGCCCGGGGCCGCGGCGGCCTGGCTAGAGTGCCGGTCATGCGCATCCTGATCTCGGCGGACATGGAGGGCGCCACCGGCGTCACCTGGACCGACGACGTCGTGCCCGGTTCGCCGCAGTGGGACCGCTTCCGGCGGCTGTTCACCGGCGACGTCAACGCGGTGCTGGCCGGGCTCTACCAGGCCGGCGCCGGGGACGTGCTGGTCAACGAGGCGCATTCGTCGCAGCGGAACCTGCTGCTGGAGGAGCTGGACCCGCGGGCGCGGATGCTGACCGGGCGGCACAAGCCGCTGTCGATGATGCAGGGCGTCGATTCCGGTGTGGACGGTGTGGTGTTCCTGGGCTACCACGCCGGTGCCGGGTTCGACGGGGTGCTTTCCCACACCTACCTGGAGAACCAGATCACCGGGGTGTGGCTGGACGACGTCCCGGCGAGCGAGGGCAGGCTGAACGCGGCGATGGCCGCGGAGTACGGCGTCCCTGTCCTGCTCGTTTCGGGTGACGACAAAACGTGTGACGACGCCCGTGATTACGCTCCGGAGGCGGAGCTGGTGCAGGTGAAGGAGTGCGTGAGCCGGTACGCGGCGATCTGCCTGCCGCCGTCGCGCACGGCGGACCTGCTGACCGGCGCGGCGGCCGACGCGATGGCGCGGGCGGGACGGGAAGAGCGCCGGGTCGGGGGGCACCGGATCGAGGTGGAGTTCGACGCGAGCCACCTGGCCCAGGCGACGGCGGTGATCCCGACGGTGGAGCAGATCGGGACGCGCCGGGTCGGGTTCGACGCGCCGAACATGACCGAGGCGATGAAGGCGTTCAAGGTCGTCACGGCGATCGCGGCGGGGGCGGTGCAGGGCATCTATGGCTGACGTCGTCGAGCTGTGCGCGGACCTGATCCGGTTCGACACGACCAACCGCGGCGGCAACGACGCCGAGCCGGAGCGGCCGGCGGCGGAGTACGTGGCCGCGTTCCTGGACGGGTTGGGGATCCCGTCGAAGATCCTGGAGGCGGCGCCGGGCCGGGCGAGCGTGATCGCCCGTGTGCCGGGCACGGACCCGTCGCTGCCGGCGCTGCTGGTGCAGGGGCACCTGGACGTCGTCCCGGCCGACGCCGCGGACTGGTCGGTGCCGCCGTTCGCCGGCGAGGTCCGCGACGGCTACCTGTGGGGCCGCGGCGCGACCGACATGAAGGACTTCGTGGCGATGGTCCTCGCCGCGCTGGCGGGCGGGGTGCGGCCGCGGCGTGAGCTGGTGCTGGCGTTCGTGGCCGACGAGGAGGACCGCGGCGACTGGGGCGCGCACTGGCTGGTCGCGTCTCACCCGGAGCTGTTCGAGGGCTGCGAGGCGGCGATCAGCGAATCGGGCGGCTACACCTACCACGTCCCGGCGGCCGACGGCCGTGACGTGCGCCTGTACCCGGTCGGGACGGCCGAGCGCGGCACCGCGCACCTGCGGCTGACCGCGCGAGGCCGGGCGGGGCACGGGTCGCGGCCCAACGACGAGAACGCCGTCACCCGGCTGGTGGGCGCTTTGCACCGGATCGCGTCACACCGCTGGCCGGTGTCGCTGACCCCGGCGGTGCGGGCGTTCCTGGAGCGGACCGGCGCGGCGCTGGGCGTGCCGGTCGATCTGTCCACTTCGGACGGCGTGGACGCGGCGGTGGCGGCGCTGGGGCCGGCGGGCGGGCTGGTGCTGCCGACGGTCCGCACCAGCACGACCCCGACGATGCTGGACGCGGGCTACAAGGTGAACGTGATCCCCTCGACGGCGACGGCGCAGGTCGACGTGCGGGTGCTGCCGGGCACCGAGGAGTCGCTGTTCGCGGCGCTGGACGAGCTGCTCGGCGAGGGGGTGACGCGGGAGTTCGTGGCGCACCAGCCGCCGGTGCAGGCCCCGGTGGACTCGTTGTGGTTCGCGGCGATGGCTGCCGCGTTGCGGGCGGAGGACCCCGAAGCGGTGGTGGTGCCGTACTGCCTGGGCGGCGGGACGGACGCGAAGGCGTTCGCGCAGCTGGGGATCGCCAACTACGGGTTCGCGCCGCTGTGGCTGCCGAAGGGCTTCCCGTACCGGGCGATGGCGCACGGCGTGGACGAGCGGGTCCCGGTGGAGGGCCTGCACTTCGGGACCCGGGTGCTGTCCCGGTTCCTGGCGGAGTGCTGAGCCGGTTCAGCGCACCGGCGGATTGGGCAGCTCGGCGGCGAGGACGGCCTCCGGCAGCGGCCGCGCACCCGCGCCGCCGACGGGGGACGGCGGGAGGGGGCGGCGCGGCTCGCGCGCTCCGACACCGCCATCGTCGTCGTCCGGGCCGCGGTCGGGGCGCTCGACCGGGCCCGCCGACGGTCCGGGCGAACGGTACTTGAGCGGCCGGGCGACCTTGCGGCCCCTTCCCTCGGGCACGAGAAGGCCTCAGCGGGTGAACTCGGCCCAGTAGCGGGCCCCGTCGCGGATGGTCTCCAAGCCCACCAGTTTCACGCCGTCCTGGGCGACCGACTCGATCTCCGCGCGGCTGAACGGCCACGGCGGTCCCGGTTCCGGTGCCACGTTCTCCTCCGCCACCTCCGACACCAGCATCGTGCCGCCCGGGGCGAGGAAGCCGGCCAGCGACGTGATCGCCGCGGCGCGGAAGTCGCGGGGCATCGCCTGGATGTTGATGATCTCCACGACCAGGTCGAACGCGTGGTGCCACTCCCCCGGCGGCTTCAGCAGGTCCGCCACCACGTAGTCCACTCGTGACTCCGGGAACCGGGCGCGGGCGGCCTCGACCGCGGCGGGGGCGACGTCGAAGCCGGTCACCGTCCAGCCCGCCGCCGCCAGCAGCTCCGAGTCGTCGCCCAGGGCGCTGCCCACCACCAGCGCCCGGCGGCCCTCGCCCGGCTCCACCCAGTCGGCCAGGTCGGCGTTCGGTGCGCCGCGGGTCCACGGGACCTCGGCCTCGCCGCGGGCGGCGGCGGTGTAGAGCTCGTCGAACCAGCGGGTCGGGCTGCCGTCGGCGAGGGAGGCGCGGGAGAGCACTCGGTCGGCGGGTTCCGGCGTCGTCATGAGCGTGACCTTAGCGGCGACGCCGGACCCGTGGGACCCGTTTACCGCGCGACCGGCCCCGGAATCGCGTACAGGTGCTCACCGGCCCAGTGGACGACGTCCCGGACCGGTGAGACGGGCGGGGCGGGGTGGAAATTGGCGGCTTCGTCGACGCTGCCGGTGCCGTCGTAGACCGCGCGCTGCGGGTAGGCGAACACCGGCCGGGTCCGGGTGACGTTCCCGGCGGCGTCGCGGCCGGTCGCGGTCACCACGGTGGGCGTCGTGCCGCGTTCGACCCAGGCGACCAGCTGCTTGAGCGGATCGAATTCGGTGAGCGTGGTGCCGCCGCCGCAGTGGTAGAGCGACGGGACCATGAACAGCCGGACCCAGTCCTGGGCGTGGCCGCGGGTGAGCCGCTGGTAGTAGTCGAGCGTGCCGGCCGGCGGGATGGCCTCGTCGGCCCAGCCGTGCCACAGCACGAGCTTGCCGCCGCGCTGGCGGAACGCCGACAGGTCCAGGCTCAGCGCGTCGTAGCGGACGCCGACCGGGGTGAGCCGGTCGAACTCGCGCCGGGTGAAGGCGAAGGTGTCCACGGTCGAGGCCGGTGCGCCGATCGGGTAGCCGAGGTAGCGCAGGTAGTTGTCGGCGAGGCTGCGGGCGAAGGCGAACCCGCCCGTCTCCGGGGTCGGGATGATCCACCCCGCCCAGGACAGCTCGGAGCCGGGCTCCTGGCCACCGGGGTAGAGCAGCGTCCCGTGGGCGTCGGTGGGCGGCGAGTACAGCTTGTGCACGACGGTGACCTGGGCCGGGGTGAGGCAGGCCGGGGTGTCGGGGCCGGCGCAGGTCAGGGTCGCGGGGTCGAAGCGGCAGGCACGCGGGTCGTCGAGCTGGCCGTCGGCGAGCCCGTCGAGGCGGTCGCAGGCGGCGAGCACCGCGTCGTGCAGCGCGGGCAGCTTGGCGGCGGTGAGGACCGGGCTGCCGTCGGCGGCGGCGTTCACCCGAGCGAGCCAGGTCTGGTACTCCCCGAGCAGCGGTCCCCAGTAGTTCGCGGGGGCGCCGGCGTCGATGCCGTCGAAGTCGGCCGGGTAGCGCTGGGCCAGCAGCAGGCCTTCGCGGCCGCCGTCGGAGCAGCCGGTGAAGTAGGACTTGCGCGGCGGGGAGCCGTAGAACGCCTGGATGATCGCCTTCGACGCGCGGGAGACGACGTGGGGCGCGCGGAATTCGAAGTCGTCGCGCGCCGCCTGGTCGTGCGCGCCCCAGCTGCCGTCGTCGACGACGGCGGGGGTCGTGCCGACGTGCCCGTCGTCGGTGGCCGCGACGGCGACGTCGCCACCGTGGGGCAGGCCGCAGTCGGCGAAGGCGGGCGGGTTGACCAGGCCGCAGAAGCCGCCGCAGCCGTACTGCAGGTAGCGGCCGGCGTAGGTCTTGGTGGGCAGCCGCAGCTCGAAGCGGACGGCGGGTTCGACGTAGCCCTGGACACCGCAGTATTCGGGGTCGCCGGCGGTCGCGGCGACGACGGCGGCCGAGGTGACGTGCGTGGCGGCGCCCGGGAGGGCGAACCCGCGGACCAGGTCGCCGCAGGCGGTGATCGGCCGGACGGGTGAGGCCGTCGCGGCGGTGGCGGTCACCGGCGCGAACCCGGTGGCGGCGAGCAGGAGTGTCGTGAGTGCGGTGAAGATCCGGACTGGTCTCATGGGTTCCCCATTCCCTCGGTTGTCCAGTTCTGGCCAGGTTTGCCGACCGGTCTTGACATCGATGTCACCCGCGCGTTTCGCTCTCTGGGCGCCGCCGGTCCCCCGTCCGTCGGTCCCCAGTTCACCCTCCAGAGCTTGGAGCAACGATGCCCCGAAGCGCCAGACCGCCGGTCGCTTTCCTGGTGACCGCCGCCGTGGTCGCCGCCGGCCTGGTCGCCCTCCCCGCCACGGCGTCCGCCGCCGAAGAAGCCCTGCCCGCCGATTTCTCGTCCTCGTTCGAGGCCGGTGACGCGCAGCCGGCGTGGACCGACACCGTC
This sequence comes from Amycolatopsis sp. NPDC003865, assembly GCF_053605345.1. NCBI lineage: Bacteria > Bacillati > Actinomycetota > Actinomycetes > Pseudonocardiales > Pseudonocardiaceae > Amycolatopsis > Amycolatopsis sp. NPDC003865. The sequence continues at coordinate 92,281 of NZ_JBSGJA010000028.1, forward strand.
GACACCGACGCGGCGGGCAAGCCGCGCGCCTACGGCGTCAACGGCGCGAACGGCACCACGATCCCCGGCGACATCCGCGGCAAGGTGACCGAGACCAGCGCCAGCAGCGAGAACACTTCCGGCGGCGAGGTGGTGTCGAACCTCGTCGACGGCACGACGGACACGAAGTGGCTGTCGTGGGACCCGACGGCGTGGGCGCAGATCACGCTGTCGGAGGCCACCTCGATCACGCACTACGCGATCTCCTCGGCCAACGACTTCGACAACCGCGACCCGAAGGACTGGACGCTGCAGGGCTCGAACGACGCGAGCTCCTGGACCGACCTGGACAAGCAGACCGACCAGTCGTTCACCGAGCGGTTCCAGCAGAAGGACTACAAGCTCGCCGCCCCGACCGCGGCGTACAAGTACTTCCGGCTGGACATCACGCGCAACAACGGCGGCCCGATCCTGCAGCTGTCCGAGCTGCTGCTGGCCAACGACGACCCGGCCCCGCCGCCGCTGCCGAACATGCGCAGCTTCGTCGACTCCGGCCCGACGACCGGTTACACGAACAAGAACCGCGTCGGCTTCACCGGCCTGAAGGCCTTCCGCTACTCGGGCAGCCAGACCGCGGCCGGGCACGGCTGGTCCTACAACAAGATCTTCGACGTGGACGTCCCGGTCGTGGCCTCGACCGAGCTGTCGTACAAGGTGCAGCCGCAGTTCATCACCGGCGATCTGAAGTACCCCAGCACGAACGTCGCGATCGACCTCGCCTTCACCGACGGCACCTACCTGCGCGACCTGGGCGCGACCGACCAGTACGGGTTCCCGCTGACGCCGGAAGGCCAGGGCAAGAGCAAGGTCCTCTACACCAACCAGTGGAATTCGGTGCGCTCGGCGATCGGGCAGGTCGCCAAGGGCAAGACGATCGACCGGATCCTGGTCGGCTACGACAACCCCGACGGCCCCGGCTCGCTGCAGGGCTGGCTGGACGACGTGAAGATCTCCGCGACGCCGACCCCGCCCGCCAGCCTCCGTCCGAGTGACAACGTGGTCACCACGCGGGGGACGATGGCCAACGGGAGCTTCTCCCGGGGCAACAACTTCCCGGCCACGGCGGTGCCGCACGGGTTCAACTTCTGGACCCCGGTCACCGACGCGAACGCCGACAACGGCGACGTGCGGTGGATGTACAACTACCACAGCCAGAACAACGAGCAGAACCTGCCGGAGCTGCAGGCGTTCAGCGTCAGCCACGAGCCGAGCCCGTGGATGGGCGACCGGCAGACCTTCCAGGTGATGCCGTCCGCGGCCGCCGGGGTGCCGGACGCCGACCGCGACGCCCGGGCGCTGGCGTTCAAGCACGACAACGAGACCGCGCGGGCGCACTACTACGGCGTGCGGTTCGAGAACGGGATCAAGACCGAGATCGCCCCGACCGACCACGCGGCGATGTTCCGGTTCTCCTTCCCGGGCGGCGACTCCAGCCTGATCTTCGACAACTTCAAGAACCAGGGCGGGCTGACCCTCGACACCGCGGGCGGCACGCTGTCGGGCTTCACCGACGTCAAGAGCGGCCTGTCGGCGGGCGCCGGCCGGATGTTCGTCTACGCGACGTTCGACAAGCCGGTGACCGCGGGCGGGAAGCTCACCGGGCACGGCCACGACGACGTCGCCGGCTACCTGCGGTTCGCCGCCGGCGCCGACAAGACGGTGAACATGCGGATCGCGACGTCGCTGATCAGCGTGGAGCAGGCGAAGAAGAACCTCGCCATGGAGATCGCCCCGGCCGCGACGTTCGACACCGTCCGCGACGCCGCGCAGCGGACCTGGGACGACCAGCTGAAGGTGATCGAGGTCGAGGGCGCGTCGAAGGACCAGCTCACGACGCTCTACTCGAACCTGTACCGGCTGTTCCTCTACCCGAACTCCGGGTTCGAGAACACCGGCACGCCGGAGAAGCCGGTCTACAAGTACGCGAGCTTCGTCTCGCCGAAGACCGGCGCCGACACCCCGACGCAGACCGGGTCGAAGATCGTCGACGGCCAGACCTACGTCAACAACGGGTTCTGGGACACCTACCGCACGACGTGGCCGGCGTACTCGCTGCTCACCCCGGACACGGCCGGGAAGATGATCGACGGGTTCGTCCAGCAGTACCGCGACGGCGGCTGGATCTCCCGGTGGTCCTCGCCGGGGTACGCCGACCTGATGACCGGCACCAGCGCGGACGTCGCGTTCGCCGACGCCTACCTGAAGGGCGTGAAGAACTTCGACGTCAAGTCGTTCTACGACGCGGCGCTGAAGGACGCGACGGTGACCCCGCCGAACAACGCGGTCGGCCGCAAGGGCATCGACGAGGGCATCTTCCTCGGCTACTCCCCGAACACCGCCGAGCACGGGTTCTCCTGGTCGATCGAGGGCTACGTCAACGACTTCGGCATCGCGAACCTGTCGAAGAAGCTCTACGACGAAGCTGCCGCGACCGACCCGCGCAAGCAGGAGTACCTGGCCAACTACGAGTACTTCACCAACCGGGCCCAGCAGTACGTGAACGTGTTCGACCCGAGCGTCGGGTTCTTCCAGGGCCGGGACGCTGCCGGGAAGTTCAGCCGGTCGCCGCAGGAGTACGACCCGCGGGTGTGGGGCATCGACTACACCGAGACCGACGGCTGGGGCATGGCGTTCTCCGTGCCGCAGGACGGCCAGGGCCTGGCCAACCTCTACGGCGGCAAGGCGGGCCTGGCGAAGAAGCTGGACGCGTTCTTCGCCGACCAGGAGACCGCGAACTTCCCGGGCTCCTACGGTGGGGTGATCCACGAGATGCGGGAGGCCCGCGACGTGCGGATGGGTCAGCTCGGCCACTCCAACCAGGCCTCGCACCACACGCTCTACATGTACGACTACGCGGGCCAGCCGGCGAAGACGCAGGAGAAGGTCCGCGAGGCCCTCTCGCGGCTCTACACCGGCAGCGAGATCGGCCAGGGCTACGCCGGCGACGAGGACAACGGCGAGCAGTCCGCGTGGTGGACCTTCAGCGCGCTGGGCTTCTACCCGCTGCAGATGGGCAGCCCGAACTACGCGATCGGGTCGCCGCTGTTCAAGAAGGCCACCATCCACCTGGCCGGTGGCAAGAACCTGGTGATCAACGCGCCGAAGAACAGCGCGAAGAACGTCTACGTCCAGGGCGTGAAGGTCAACGGCAAGGCGTACTCCTCGACGTCGCTGCCGCAGGACGTCATCGCTCGCGGCGGGGTCATCGACTTCGACATGGGCCCGAACCCCTCGTCGTGGGGCACCGGCCCGAACGACGCGCCGAAGTCGATCACCACGGGTGACGCCGCACCGGCGCCGCTGCACGACGAGACCGGCCCCGGCAGGGGCACGCTGTCCACTTCGGACGGCTCCGCCGCCGCGGCGCTGGTCGACAACACCTCGCGCACCCAGGCCGCCGTCACCGGCGCCGTCCAGTACCAGCTGGACAACACCGACGAGGCCGTCACGCACTACACGCTGACGTCCCAGACCGGTGCGGGCGACCCGAAGAGCTGGACGCTGAAGGGCTCCTACGACGGCAAGACCTGGGCGGTGGCCGACCAGCAGGCGAACCAGGCGTTCAGCTGGCGGCAGCAGACCCGCGCGTTCAAGGTCGCCAACCCGGCGCACTACGCCTACTACAAGCTCGAAGTCACCGCGACCAGCACCGGCGCCCCGGCGCAGCTGGCCGAGTTCGAGCTGCTGGGCAAGCCGGACGCGTCCTGCACGAAGACGATCACGGGCGTCTCGAACGGCCCGCTGACGGTGTCGAACGGCACCGTGTGCCTGCAGGACGCGACGGTGTCGGGTCCGGTCACCGTCGCGCCCGGCGCGTCGCTGGTGGTGCGCGGCGGCGAGATCAAGGGCCCGCTGTCGGCCACGGGCGCGGGCCAGGTCGTGCTGAACCGCACGAAGGTCGGCGGACCGGTGGCGATCACCGGGACGAGCGGGACGGTGTCGATCGAGCTGACCCAGGTGGGCGGCCCGGTGGCGCTGACGGCCAACCACGGACCGGTGCTGACCGCCAGCACGATCGCCGGCCCGCTGGCGTGCGCGGCCAACTCGCCGGTGCCGACGGACTACGACCTGCCGAACACCGTCCGCGGCCCGGCCGCGGGGCAGTGCGCGAAGATCTAGTCCCGCTGGTGCAGTGGATGCCCTCCCCGCGATCCGGCGGGGAGGGCATCCTCGCGTCAGGGAGTTCTTCCTGCCGGACCCGGCTGCCACGCGGACCGGGACCGTAGGCCGGTGCTCGGGTTCGCCTCCACTCCTGCGCGCCGCTACGCCGATCGGCCGATACGGTGGGCGCATGCCCGACGCCGTGTTCTTCTCGTCCTTCGAAACCGGCGATCCGCAGCCCGCGGACGTCACGCTGACGGTCGACAGCGGCCCGGACCGCTCCCCCACGGCCAAGACCGGCGTCGGCTTCACCGGGGCCAAGGCCCTGCGCTACACCGCGCGGCCCCGCGGCGTCCTGTTCGAACTCGACGTGCCGGTCACCGAGCGCACCGAGCTGTCCTATGTGGTCTTCCCCCGGTCCGACGGCGACGTCCCCGCCTACCACGCCACCCGGGTCAGCCTGGACGTCGAGTTCGCCGACGGCACCACCGCCGGGTTCGACCCGGTGGACGACAAGACGCTGTGGGTGGACCAGTGGAACCTCGTCCGCCGCCCGCTCGGGGCGTTCGCCGGCCGCCGGATCGCCCGGATCGTGCTGCGCACCGACGCGCCCGGGGAGATCACCGGCTGGCTCGACGACGTCCGCGTCGCCGAACGCCCCGAGCCGCCCCGAGACCCCGTCGACTGCGTCCGCACGACCCGCGGCACGCACTCCAGCGCGGACTTCTCCCGCGGCAACAACTTCCCCGCAACGGCGGTGCCGCACGGGTTCAACTTCTGGACCCCGGTCACCGACGCCGGGGTCACCAACTGGATCTACTCCTACCACCGCCACAACGACGAGGAGAACCGCCCGGCGCTGCAGGCGCTCGCGCTCTCGCACCAGCCGAGCCCGTGGATGGGCGACCGGCACACCTTCCACGTGATGCCGGGCACCGGCCCGGTCGAACCCCACCGCCGCAAGCGCGCGCTGGCCTTCAGCCACGACGACGAAACCGACTCGCCGCACCACTACGGCGTCCGGTTCGCCGGCGGCATGACCGCCGACCTCGCGCCGACGTCGCACGCGGCGATCCTGCGGGTCACCTTCCCGGACAAGCACGGCTGGCTGCTGTTCGACAACGTCGGCAACCGGGGCCGCCTCCGCCTGAACGCCGACACCGGCGTCATCTCGGGGTACACGACGGTCCGCAGCCGCCTGTCCGCCGGCGCGCGGCGGATGTTCTTCTACGGCGTCACCGACGCCCCGGCGACGCGCGGCGCGAAGGTCCGCCGGCCGCCGTGGCGGCGGGTGGCGGGCTACTTCGAGTTCGACAGTCCCGACGCGACGCTGCGGATCGCGACCTCGCTGATCAGCCTGGCCCAGGCCCAGCGCAACCTCGAGCTGGAGATCCCGGCCGGGACGACGTTCGAGCAGGTCCGCGACCAGGCGCGGGCGCGGTGGCGGGAGCAGCTCGGCCGGGTCGAGGTCGAAGGCGCGACCGAGGACCAGCGCACCACGCTGTACTCCAACCTCTACCGGCTGTTCCTCTACCCGAACGCCGCGCACGAGAACACGCCCAAGGGCGTCCGGCACGCGAGCCCCGTGGTGCGGCGACGGTGGCCGAGCACCCGGCGGCGCACCGGCGCGAAGGTCGTCGACGGCGAAATGTACGTCAACAACGGCTTCTGGGACACCTACCGCACCACCTGGCCCGCCTACGCGCTGCTCACCCCGGACCACTGCGGCCGGCTGGTCGACGGGTTCGTCCAGCAGTACCGCGAAGGCGGCTGGATCTCCCGCTGGTCCTCACCGGGCTACGCGGACCTGATGACCGGAACCAGCTCCGACGTCGCGTTCGCCGACGCCTACCTCAAGGGCGTCCGGGACTTCGACGTCGAGGCCGCCTACGACGCCGCCCTCAAGAACGCCACCGTCACCCCGCCGCGCCGGTCGGTCGGCCGCAAGGGCCTGGCGGAGTCGATCTTCCTCGGCTACACCCCGGTGTCGGTCCACGAAGGACTGTCCTGGGCCCTCGAAGGCTGTATCAACGACTTCGGCCTCGCCAACCTGGCCGCGGAGCTTTCCCGGGAAAGCTCCGGGCCCCGGGCGCGCAGGTACGCCGAGGAGGCCGCCTACTTCCGCGAGCGCGCGCAGCACTACGTCCACCACTTCGACCCGGAGATCGGCTTCTTCCAGGGCCGCCACCGCGACGGCCGCCGCAAGTTCGGCGCGCACGGCTACGACCCGGCCGCGTGGGGCGGCGACTTCGTCGAGACCAACGCGTGGAACACCGCCTTCACCGCACCCCACGACGGCCCCGGCCTCGCCGCCCTGCACGGCGGAAACGCCGGCCTCGAAGCCAAGCTCGACGAGTTCTTCGCGACCCCCGAGACCGGGCGGCGTCCCGGCGCGTACGGCGGCCTGATCCACGAGATGACCGAAGCCCGCGACGTCCGCATGGGCCAGTACGGCCACTCCAACCAGCCCTCCCACCACATCCCCTACGTCTACAACCTCGCCGGCGCGCCGGCGAAGACCCAGCGCGTCGTGCGCGAAGTGCTGCGACGGCTCTACCTGGGCAGCGAGATCGGGCAGGGCTACCCCGGCGACGAGGACAACGGCGAAATGTCCGCCTGGTGGGTGTTCAGCGCGCTGGGCTTCTACCCGCTGGCCGTCGGCAGCCCGCGTTACGCGATCGGCTCGCCGCTGTTCGAGAAGGCGACCGTGCACCTGGGCGGCGGCAGGAAGCTCGTCGTCCACGCCCCCGGCAACACCGACGAGACCGTGTACGTCCGCGGCCTGACGGTCAACGGCGAACCGCACGACGCGACGACCATCGCCCACGCCACCCTCGCCGCCGGCGCCGAGCTCGTCTTCGACCTCACGACCGAACCCACCGGCTGGGGCGCCCCGCCGCCGCCGGCCCGGCACCCGGCCCCCATCTCCGACCTCACCGGCACCGCCACCAGCGAGAACGCCAAGAACCTCGCCGCGCTCTTCGACGACACCACCCGCACCCAGGTCACCTTCCGCGGCGCCACACCGTCGGTCGAGTTCACCGTCACCGGCGAACCCCGCGAAGTCACGATGTACACGCTCACCTCCGGCACCCGCCGCGGCGACCCCAGCGCGTGGGTCCTCGAAGGTTCCGACGACGGCACCCACTGGACCACCTTGGACGAACGCGCCGGCGAGCTGTTCCGCTGGCGCCGCCAGACCCGCCCCTTCGCCCTCGCCGCCCCGGCGGCCCACCCGCACTACCGGCTGCGGATCACCGCCACCCGCGGCGGCCGCGCCACCCTCGCCCAGTGGGAGCTGCTCGCCCGATGAACCACTTCCGCACCGCCGCGCTCGACCGGCTGGCGGCGGCCGACCCCGGCCTCGTCCGGCTGCGCCTGGCCGGGTCCGCGGTCCTCGGCATCGTCCTGGCCGTCGCCGCGCTGCTGCCCGCGCACGTCCCGCTCACGGTGATGCTCGTCGGCGCCATCGCGGCGATGATGACGGCGTTCACCGTCAACGACGCCACCCCCGGCGGCCAGGCCGTCACCCTCGTGCTGGCGTTCCTCACCGGGGCCGCGTCGATCACCGTCGCCAGCCTCGGCTCGGCGCTGCCGCCGATGGACAGCGTCGTGTTCGTCCTGCTCATCTTCGTCGCCGTCTACGCCCAGCGCTTCGGCGCCCGCGGCACCGCGCTCGGGTCGATCGGGTTCTTCCTGTTCTTCTTCCCGATGTTCCTGCAGGCCCACCTCGCCCAGGTGCCGCAGCTGCTGATGGCGCTCGGCGTCGGCGTCCTCGCCAACGCCGTGGTCCGGTTCGTCCTGCTGCGCCACAACGCCGAAGCCGAGTTCCTGCGCGTGCGCCGCGCCTTCCGCGCGCGCCTCGCCGCGGTCGTGCGCGCCGCCGAGGCCCACCTCGCCGTCAACGGCAGCGACCGCACCCGCAAGCAGCTCCGCCACGCACTGGCCCAGCTCCACGAGTGCGTCCTGCTCATCGAGGACGCCGCCCCCGACGTCGTCGACGCGCGGGCCGCCGACCGGCTGCGCCGCCGCGCCATCGAAGTCGAGCTCGCCGTCCAGTGGCTCACCATCACCGTCCAGCGCACCTGCTCCGCCGAACTCGACGCCGACGTCCGCGACGACCTCATCGCCCGCCTCGCCCGCTTCCGCGCCCTGATGGAACGCGACCCTCGAGAGCTTCCGCTGATCAGCCAGACCGGCGAATACAGCCGCATGCTCGTCGAAGGCAGCCGCATCGACGAACACGCCACGCCCGGCGACGGCGTCCGCAAAGCCCTCGCGGAGCTGGCACTGGCCGACGACCGCGCCCAGCGCGCCGCCGCACCGGAGTCCACAGTGGATCCACTCGACGACCACGAAGACGACGAGCCGGCCCCGACCTTCGCCTACGACAACCGCACCCGCAGCGCCATCCAGGCCGTCGTCGGCGGCGGGCTCGCCGTCCTCGGCGGCGAACTCGTCTCCCACCAGCGCTGGTACTGGGCCGTGCTCACCGTCTTCGTCGTGTTCATCGGCGCCTCCAGCGCCGGCGCCACCTTCGTCAAAGGCGTCCGCCGCCTCGGCGGCACCCTCATCGGCATCGTCGGCGGCGTCCTGCTCGCGCTGGGAGTCGGCGGCAACACCGCCGCCACCCTCGCCCTGATCCTGGTCTGCGTGTTCGGGATGGTCTACACCGCCCGCGTCTCCCAGGTCGTGATGGCCTTCTTCATCACCAGCATGCTCGGCCTGCTCTACAGCCTGCTCGGCACCTTCAGCCTCGAAGTCCTCTGGATCCGCGTCGCCGAGACCGCGGTCGGCGCCACCGCCGGCATCCTCGCCGCCGTCGTCATCGTCCCGGTCCGCACCCGCTCGGTCATGCTCGACGACATCGGCGCCGTCCTCGACGAACTGGAAGAGTTCCTCGAGCACACCCGCGACCTGCTCGCCGGCGAAGAGAACGTCAACATCATCGAACTGTCCCGCGACCTCGACCGCGCCGTCGAACAGGTCCGCACCACCGTCGAGCCGCTCACCCACCCGGTGAACCTCCGCAGCGCCCGCCGCGACTACGGCTGGCACGTGCTCACCACGCTGGAAACCATCGCCTTCCGCGCCCGCCACGTCGCCGCCCGCGCCCAGCCCGGGATGCTCGCCGGCCCCGACGCCGACCGCCTGCGCCAGTTCACCGGCCGCCTGCTGGCCAACCTCGACGTCCTCCGCAAAGCACTCGACGCACCGGGTGGCCCCACACCCGGCACGCTCGTGCGCGACGACGGCACCCCGGTGTCCGACCGCGTCGAGCAGGCCGAAACCCGTGCCGTCCTCTCCAGCCTCAGCCACCTCGACGAAGCACTCGTCTCCCTCGGCCGCGTCTTCGACCTCCAGGCCACCGACCCGCGGGCCCCGGCCGGGAAGTGACCGCCGGGGCGGCGCCCGCGCAGCGCCGCCCCGTGGTGCTCAACTCACGGACAGGACAACCACGCGAAGTGGTACGTCGTGGTGATGCTGCCGTCGGTGGAGTCCATCGTGACGTAGCTCGTCGTCTTCTTCGGATCCGACGTCCCGGCCGCGGCCCGCAATTCCGTGTTGATGTTCAGGTTCCGTTCCTCGCCGCACGGCTTGAATGCGATCGCACCGACCTCCGTGGAATCGGTGAATTGCCAGTCGTTCTCGAACGGACCCGTCAGCGGATGCTGGACATAGGCCGTCGGTGAATTACCCTGGAAATAGTAGTTCGCTCTCTCCAGTCCGGTCGCGCCGCGCTCCAGGTGCGCGAAACCGCGGTAGTCCGCCGAAGCGATTCCGTACGTGAACCCCTGCGGCACGTGCACCCGCAGGCCGATCTGGCAGTTCTTCCTGGCGTCCAGCGGGCCGGCGCCGACACCCACCAGCGCCGTGTAGGTGCTGTAAGTTACCGTGAACGCCGTGTTGTCCTGCGACACCGAGACGGCGGCCGTGTTGGGCGGACACCCGGTACCGTTGACGGTCGCGACGTCGATGACGATTTTGTCGGGCGGCGGAGGAGTGTTCCAGGAATGCGGGGTGACCACAGAGGACAGCGCCAGCACGGCAGCAACGACCGCAGAAAGCATCGGAATCCTTCCCAATACATTCGAATTGGGGACGGGGGCGCCGACCATGGTAGCGAAAGGATCATGGTCCGAAACCCCGCTGAACGGAGCAACACGCAGTAGCCGTCCCGCCACGCGGTATACCGATAATTTCGAGCCGTCATTTCACCGCGCACGAATGAAAAGGACCGGAAAACGATTTCGTGCCTCCGGACCGCCGCCCGCCGTCCGCGATCACCCCGCGACGTCCGGGCTTGATCGTTTCACTCCGCCAGCAGGCCCGCGACCCGCCCCAGCGTCGCCACGCCCGCAGCCCGCCACGGCCCCGCCGTGATCACGACGGCGTGCTCGATCCCCCACTCCGCGAACTCCGCGCACCGCCGCGCGAACGACTCCACGGGCTCCCCCGGCGCCAAGCGCGTGCTGATCGTCTTCTCGATCTCCCCGTACGGCCGCCCCGCCTCCTCGCAGTGCCGCGCGAGGACGGCCAGCTTGTGCCGCACGGTCTTCCCGCCGTCCGGGATGTCGAACACATTGCACGCGTCGGCATACTCCGCCACCAGCCGCAGCGTCCTGCGCTCACCCGCCCCGCCGATCAGCACCCGCGGGCGGCGCACCGGCCGCGGGTTCCCGACCGGACGGCCGAGGCGGTAGTGCCTGCCCTCGAACGCCGAGGAGTCGCCGTCCCACATCCGCCGCGCCAGCCGGAGCGTTTCCTCCATCCGCTCGAAGCGCTCGCCCACCGGCGGGAACGGCAGCCCCATCGCCCGCGCCTCGCCGTCGTGGTGCCCGGTGCCGATCCCGAACCGGGCCCGCCCGCCGGAGAGGACGTCGAGGGTCGTGACCGCCTTGATCAGCAGCGCCGGCGGCCGGAACGTCACCGCCGACACCATCGTCCCCAGCCCGATCCGGCCGGTGCGGGCAGCGAGGAACCCCAGCGTCGTGTACGCCTCCAGCATCGCCGAATCCGGCGTGCTGTTCGGGTCGGCCTGCAGCAGGTGATCAGGCACCCACAGCGTGTCGAGCCCGGCGTCCTCGGCCGCCACCGCCACGCCCGCCAGCTCTTCGGTCACCTTGTCCGGCCACGAGAAGTCCGTGACCCCGATGCTCAGCCGCACGGCTACCCCCTCGTGAGCAGTTCCAGGTTGTGACCGTCCGGGTCCTCGAAGTAGACCCCGCGGCCGCCGTTCATGGAGTTGATCTCACCGGCCCGCTCGTGGAACGGGTCCGCCCAGTACGTGACGCCGGCCCGCTCGATCCGCGCCATGGCGGCGTCGAAGTCGTCCTCGCCGACCAGGAAGGCGTAGTGCTGGCTCGTCACGCGGTCGACCCGCAGGTAGTCCAGCGTGACACCGTTCGCGAGCCGGACCGGCACGAACGGCCCGGTGACCGGCTCGGTCCGCAGCCCGAGGATCCCGGCCAGGAACTCAGCCGACCGCTCCCGGTCGGTGGCACACACGATCGTGTGGTTCAGCTCGACGCTCATCGCTCGCTCCGCCCGGGCGCGAAGGGCGGCGGGCCACCGATCGGGCTGAGGTGGATGCCGGCCAGGCGCCACCGGTCGTCGTCGCGGACCAGGACGTGCGTCGCGCGGAACCTGCCGTTCACCGGGTTGCCCTCGTGCGTGGCGACCTGGTCGTGCACGCCGATCGCGATGGCGGTGCCGCCGAAGTCGCGAACCTCGACGTCGGCCCAGTCCAGCTTCTCGGTGACCAGCGCGCCGCCGCCGTAGCGCGCCAGCCACTGGTCGCGGTCCAGGACGAAGCCCAGCGGGCCGACCAGGCGGAAGCCGTCGGCGGCCAGACCGGCCAGCTCTTCGGTGTCGCCCCGTTCTTCCGCCGCGGCCCAGACCCGGCCGAACTCGCGGACCTCTTCATCGGTGCTCATCGCGTTCCCCTTCCGGTTCGATGGGCACAACGTTAGAAGTCTAATGATTAGAGGTCAAACGCTTAGACTTCTGCGGTAAGCTGCGCACCATGCCGGCACCAGCCACCGCCCCCATCGGCGTCGTCCTCGCCCGCACCGCCAAAACCGCGGGCCGCGCCTTCGACCAGGCCCTCGCCACCGCCGGCGGCTCCCAGCCCGTCTGGCAGATCCTCATCTCCCTCAAAACCAGACCGGTCGCCAACCAGCGCGAACTCGCCGACGCCGTCGGCATCCAAGGCGCCACCCTCACCCACCACCTCAACGGCATGGAAACCGCCGGCCTCGTCACCCGCCGCCGCGACCCCGGCAACCGCCGCGTCCACCTGGTCACCCTCACCCCCGAAGGCGAACAGCTCTTCCTCCGCCTGGCCTCGGCCGCCATCGCCCACGACGAACGCATGCGCAAAGGCCTCACCGACACCGAGATCGCCCAGCTCGCCGACCTCCTCCACCGCCTCGCGGCGAACGTCTCCGACGACGAAAAGCGATCCTCGCAACAGTGACTGGACGCACCCGACCAGCGACGCCGAGGAGGGATAGGCTCCACACCACTAGCCAAAGTCGTCTCAAGCTGGAGTACCGCAATGACCCAAGCCCCTGTCAACGTGACCGTCACCGGCGCCGCCGGCCAGATCGGCTACGCGCTGCTCTTCCGCATCGCTTCCGGTCAGCTCCTCGGCCAGGACGTCCCGGTGAAGCTGCGGCTCCTCGAGATCCCGCAGGCGGTCAAGGCGGCCGAGGGCACCGCCATGGAGCTCGACGACGGCGCGTTCCCGCTCCTGGCCGGCATCGACATCTTCGACGACCCCAAGCAGGCCTTCTCCGGCGCCAACATCGCCCTCCTCGTCGGCGCCCGCCCCCGCAGCAAGGGCATGGAACGCGGCGACCTCCTCGAAGCCAACGGCGGCATCTTCAAGCCCCAGGGCGAAGCCATCAACGCCGGCGCCGCCGACGACATCAAGGTCCTCGTCGTCGGCAACCCCGCCAACACCAACGCCCTCATCGCCCGCTCACACGCCCCCGACGTGCCCGCCGACCGCTTCACCGCGATGACCCGCCTCGACCACAACCGCGCCCTCGCCCAGCTCTCCAAGAAGCTCGGCGTCCCCGTCACCGAGCTCAAGAAGCTCGCCATCTGGGGCAACCACTCCGCCACCCAGTACCCCTCGGTCCAGCACGCCGAAGTCGGCGGCAAGGCCGTCGAGGTCGACCAGGCCTGGCTCGAGAACGACTTCATCCCCACCGTCGCCAAGCGCGGCGCCGCCATCATCGAAGCCCGCGGCCTCTCCTCCGCCGCCTCGGCCGCCTCCGCCGCCATCGACCACGTCTACACCTGGGTCAACGGCACCCCCGAAGGCGACTGGACCTCCGCCGGCGTCGTCTCCGACGGCTCCTACGGCGTCGCCGAAGGCATCATCTCCTCCTTCCCGGTCACCGCCAAGAACGGCAAGTACGAAATCGTCCAGGGCCTCGAGATCGACGACTTCTCCCGCGCCCGCATCGACGCCTCCGTCGCCGAGCTCGTCGAAGAACGCGACACCGTGCAGAAGCTCGGCCTCATCTGAGCCTCCCCACGACAACGGGCCGCCGTCCACACCGGACGGCGGCCCGTTCGCGTGATCGCCGGCAGCGAACTCCGCACGCTCACAGCGAAACCACCCCCGCGAGCCCAGCCCACCGCCCTACGGTCGGCCCATGACCCTTCTCGCCGCACCCGACATGCAGGCACCGAGCACCGCCCCCGAAGACTCGGTCTACCAGCAGCTCCTGCGCGACCGCATCGTCTTCCTCGGCTCCGAGGTCAACGACGACGTCGCCAACCGCATCATCGCCCAGCTCCTCCTGCTCGCCGCCGACGACCCGGCGAAGGACATCACCTTCTACATCAACTCCCCCGGCGGCTCGGTCACCGCCGGCATGGCCATCTACGACACCATGCAGCTCGTCAAACCCGACGTCGCCACCTACGGCCTCGGCTTCGTCGCCTCCATGGGCCAGTTCCTGCTCTCCTCCGGCACTCCCGGAAAGCGCTACCTCCTGCCCAACACCCGCATCGTCATGCACCAGCCCTCGGCCGGCATCAGCGGCGCCGCCACTGACATCGCCATCCAGGCCGAAGTCTTCGGCAAGATGAAGCGCCGCATCGCCGAAATCACCGCCCGCCAGACCGGCCAGAGCGTCGAACGCATCACCACCGACGCCGACCGCGACCGCTGGTTCGACGCCGAGGAAGCCCTCACCTACGGCTTCGTCGACCACATCGTCGCCGGCGCCTGACACGCCCCTGGCGGGGGATGCCAGCGCCATGTGCGTCTCCCGCCAGCCGCCACCGCCACGCTCGACCGCATGACGATCACCTTGAAACCCCACAGCACCGTGCTCTTCGCCGGCGACTCCATCACCACCCTCTGGCGCCCGGACGGCGAAGAACGCTGCGGCTACCCCCTCCTCGTCGCCGGCGAATGGTCCTTCCGCCACCCCGGCCGCCCCATCACCTGGATCGACACCGCCGACGCCGGCCACACCGTGACCGACCTGCAAGCCCGCTGAACGGCCGGCACACCTTCGACCCACGCCGGCCGGAAGTCTCCGCGGACGAGTTCGCGGCGGGCTACGACCGCCTGCTCGCACCCCTCGCCGAAACCGGCGCGGAACTGATCCTCATCGAACCGTTCCTCCTGCCGGTCGAAGGAGTCACCGAAGCCGGGGACATCCGCATCGACGCCGACGTGCGCCGCGACTGGCGAGCCGGCCTCGACCCGAAGATAGAGGCCGTGCGGCTGATCACCGCCGACCGCATGTTCGCCGAGCTCTCCGCGGAAACCGGACCGGAACACTGGTCCGCGGACGGCGTGCACCCGACCCCGGCCGGCCACTGTGCCCTCGCGGAAGCCTGGCTCGACCTGGTCGCCTAGCCGTACCGGTGCTCCGAACCGCCCCGGCGCCGGACGGACACCGGGGCGAGCGGCGATCAGCAGTGACTCGTCAACCTCATGCTGTGGATCCGGTCGAACCACGCCGGGTCGAACGACCCGGCGTCGAACCACCACGTCCACGTGTTCTTCACCGTGCCCCGCACGAACTTCGGGTCGCCCCCGTGCGTGATCGGCCCCAGCACGAACCCGCTCGTGTCCGTGGCGACCGGCACGAACCGGCGCCGGTGCACGTCGCCTCCGCCGTCTGCGTCCCGGCCGACGCCGGAACGACGAACAGGCTGCTCAGCGCCAGCACGAACAAGGCCACGACCCGAGAGTTGTCGAAGCCCCAAGTTAGCTCCGCAGGGCGCTCGGCGAAGGTCACGGACGTGCGGTTTCCAGGGCAGCCGCCCCTGTCCGTCTTTGCGCTGTTTTGGGCGGCAGGAACGACTGTGGGGCTGGTTTTGAAAAACCAGCCCCACAGTATAGGTCGTTATACAGTTGAAGATCAGGCTCCGGTGAGGCCGCGGCGGGCCAGCAGGGGCTCGATTTCGGGGTCGCGGCCGCGGAAGGCGCGGAAGGCGTCCATCGGGTCGATGCTTCCTCCCCTGCCGAGGAGGGTGCGGCGGAAGTGGTCGCCGTTCTCGCGGGTCAGTCCCCCGCTCTCGCGGAACCACTGGACGGTGTCGGCGTCGAGGACTTCGCTCCAGATGTAGGAGTAGTACCCGGCGCTGTAGCCGCCGCTGAAGACGTGGGCGAAGTATGTCGTGCGGTAGCGCGGCGGGATGGCCTCGACGGCGACGCCCGCCTTCACGAGGGCGTCGGTTTCGAACCGCTGGACCTCCTCCACGCGGTCGTCGACGCCGAGGCGGTGCCAGGCCTGGTCGAGCAGCGACGCGGCTAGGTATTCGGTGGTGGCGAAGCCTTCGCCGTACTGCTGGGCGGCGAGGAGCTTGTCGACCTGCTCCTGCGGCAGGGCCTCCCTCGTCTCGTGGTGCTTGGCGTAGTTGGCCAGCACCTCCGGCCACAGCATCCACATTTCGTTGACCTGGGAGGGGTATTCGACGAAGTCGCGGGGGACGTTGGTGCCGGAGAACGTCGGGTAGCGGACCGCCGAGACGAGGGCGTGCAGCGCGTGGCCGAACTCGTGGAAGGCGGTGACGACCTCGTCGAAGGTGAGCAGGGTCGGCTCCCCCGCCGGCGGCTTGCCGACGTTGAGGACGTTCACCACGACCGTTTTGCGGTCCAGCAGCCACGACTGGTCGACGAAGGTGTTCATCCACGCACCGCCGCGCTTGGCGTCGCGGGTGTAGAGGTCGAGCAGGTACAGGCCGAGCGGGGTGCCGTCGGCGTCGAACACCTCGAAGGTCCGGACCTCCGGGTGGTACTTGGGGAGGTCGGTCCGCTCGGTGAAGGTGAGGCCGTAGAGCTTGGTGGCGGCGAAGAAGACGCCGTCGAGGTAGACGCGGTCGGCCTCGAAGTAGGGGCGCAGCGCCTCGGTGTCGACGTCGAAGCGCTCACGGCGGACCTGGGCGGCGTAGTAGGGCCAGTCCGACGGGCGCAGCGTCGCGCCGGGAACGTCCGATTCCAGCAGCTGCTGCAGTTCCGCGGCTTCGGTGCGGGCGTTCGCGACGGCGGCGGGCGCGAGCCGTTCCAGGAGGCCGGCCGCGGCCTCGGCGGTCTTCGCCGTCTCGTCGGCGATGACGTACGCCGCGTGGTTCGGGTAGCCGAGCAGCACCGCCCGTTCCGCGCGCAGGTGCGCGATTTCGGCGACGAGCGCGTTGTTGTCGAAGTCGTTGCCGCGGTTGCCGCGCGCCATCGAAGCGGCGTGGATCCGCGCGCGGACGTCCCGGTCGGTCAGGGTCTCCAGCGGCGACGCCTGGCTCGTCGGGAGCGTCAGCGGGATGACGTACTTGCCGTCCTCACCGCGGGCGGACGCCGCCTCGGCGGCGGTGGCGATCGCGCCGTCGCCGAAGCCGGCCAGTTCCGCGCGGTCCTCGATGACGACGGCGAGGTCGTTGGTGTCCTTGAGCAGGTTCTGCTGGAACTTCGTCTGCAGCGTCGACAGCTGCGCGTTCAGCTCGCGCAGGCGGGCCTGCTCGGCCTCGCCCAGCCCCGCGCCCGCGCGGCTGAAGTCGAGGTGCCGGCGTTCGAGCAGCCGCCGCGACTCCCCGTCCAGGCCCAGCTCGTCCCGCTTCGCGTGCAGGGCGTCGATGCGGGCGAACAGCTTCGGGTTCAGGTGGATCGCGTCGTGGTGGGCGGCCAGTTTCGGCGCGAACTCCGCCTGGATCGCCTGGATCTCGTCGGTGCTGTTGGAGCCGGAGAGGTTGTAGAACACGCTCGCCACGCGGCCCAGCAGCTCGCCGGCGCGCTCGAGGGCGACGATGGTGTTCTCGAACGTCGGCTCGGCGTCCTGCGCCGCGATCTGCTCGATCTCCGCCGCGTGCTCGGCCAGGCCCGCCTCGAACGCGGGCCGGTAGTGCTCGTCTTCGATCCGGTCGAAGGGCGGCAGGGCGTAGGGCAGCTCGCTGGGTGCGGCGAACGGGTTCTCCGGCGAAATCATCAGGGCAGGCTCCTGTGGGGGTGCAACACTCGGTCCCGCCACCCTACGTGGTCCACCTGTGCCGATGTCAGCGCTTTCCGGAGGTGGCCAAGCTCACCGGCCGGTGGTACCGCCCACGACGGCGTCGCTGCCCGAAGCGGCCTTCTTGCCCCGTTTCGGCTTCGGCTCGGGCGGCACGATCCCGCGCAGGTCACCGCCGTGGTCGTTGACCCGCATGACGAACGGCCGCGTCTCGGTGTACCGCACGACCGAGATGGACGCGGGGTCGACGACGATCCGCTGGAACGCGTCGAGGTGCTGGCCGAGCGCGTCGGCGAGGATGGACTTGATCACGTCGCCGTGGCTGCACAGGAGCCAGACGGCGTGGTCGCCGTGCTCGGCCGTCATCCGCCGGTCGTGCGCGCGGACGGCGGCCACCGACCGCGCCTGCATGGCCGCGAGCCCCTCGCCGCCGGGGAACACCGCGGCCGACGCGTGCGCCTGCACGACCCGCCAGAGCGGCTCCTTCGCCAGGTGCTTGAGTTCCTTGCCGGTCCAGTCGCCGTAGTCCACTTCGGACAGCCCGGGCTCGACGACCTTGTCCAGGCCGCGCGCGGCCGCCAGGGGGCCGACGGTCTGCTTGCACCGCAGCATGGGTGAGACGACGAGCCCCGAGAGGGGCACGCCGTCGAGCCGTTCGACGAGTTTCTCCGCCTGGGCGCGGCCGGTGTCGTCGAGGTTCACCTTCGGCGAACGCCCGGCCAGGATCCCGGAACCGTTGGCCGTCGACTTGCCGTGCCGGAGCAGAATGACCGTACTCACGGACCCCAGCCTACGTGGCGGCGATCAGTGACCGACCGGGCCCGCGTTCGGGTCCAGGACACCGGTGAAGATCAGCACGAACAGCAGCACGCCGAGGACCAGCCGGTACACCACGAACGGCACGAAGCTGCGCTTCTTGATGTAGGCCATCAGCCACGCGATCACCGCGTACCCGACGCCGAACGCCACCAGCGTCGCCAGGATCGTCGGGCCCCACTGGGCCGGCGCGTCGCCCGAGCCGATGTCCTTGAGCTTGTAGACCCCCGACCCGAACACCGCCGGCAGCGCCAGCAGGAACGAATACTCCGCCGCCTCCGCGCGGGTGTAGCCCAGCAGCAGGCCCGCGCTGGTCGTGCCGCCCGAGCGGGAGACGCCCGGGATCAGCGCCAGCGCCTGGGCGAAGCCGAAGCCGAGGCCGTGCGGCACGGTCAGGTGGTCCAGCGTCCGCTCCTGCTTCCCGACGCGGTCGGCGTAGAGCAGGATCAGGCCGAACACGATGAGCACGGTGGCGGTGATCCGCAGGTCGCGGAACGCGCTGTCGATCTGGTCCTGCAGCAGCAGGCCGAGCACCACGATCGGCAGCGAGCCGACGATGATCAGCCAGCCGAGCCGGGCGTCCGGGTCCTGGCGCCACTCCTTCTTGTACAGCGAGAAGAACCAGGCCTGCAGGATCCGGCCGATCTTCTTGCCGAAGTAGATGATCACCGCCAGCTCGGTGCCGATCTGGGTGACCGCGGTGAACGCCGCGCCCGGGTCGTCCCAGCCGGCGAGCGCCGCGACGATCCGCAGGTGCGCGCTCGAGGAGATCGGGAGGAACTCGGTCAGGCCCTGGACCAGGCCCAGGACCAGTGCTTCGAACCAGCCCACGTCAGGCCACCCCCGCCAGCTCGAGCGCCTCGACGGCGGTGGTCAGCGCGCCTGCCGGGTCGGGGGTGAACGGCGACACCGACAGGGTCGTCACGCCGGCCTCGGCGAATTCGGTCATCTTCTCCGCGATCCGTTCCTTCGGGCCCAGCAGCGACGTGGCGTCGAGGAACTCCAGCGGCACCGCCGCCATCGCCCCGGCGCGGTCGCCGGCCAGGTACTTCTGCTGCACATCCGCGGCTTCGGCCTCGAAGCCCATCCGGCACGCCAGCCGGTTGTAGAAGTTCTTCTCCTTGCTGCCCATCCCGCCGAGGTAGAGCGCCGCGTACCCGCGGACGGCGTCCGCGCACGCCTTCCAGTCCGCGCCCGGGACGAGCGGCACCGTGGGGACGACGTCGAAGCCGTCGAGGGTGCGCCCGGCCCGCTCGGCTCCGGCCCGCAGCTGCGCCAGCTGCTCCCCCGCGTGGGCCGGCGAGAAGAACACCGGGAGCCAGCCGTCGGCGATCTCCCCGGTCAGCTCCAGGTTCTTCGGGCCGATCGCGGCCAGGTAGAGCGGGATGTGCTTGCGCGCGGGCCGGACGGTCAGCCGCAGCGCCTTGCCGGGGCCGTCCGGCAGCGGCAGCGTGAAATGCTCGCCCTCGAACTTCAGCCGCTCGCGCCGCAACGCCGAGCGCACGATCGAGGCGTACTCGCGGGTGCGGCCCAGCGGCGAGGCGAACCGCACGCCGTGCCAGCCCTCGGACACCTGCGGGCCGGACACGCCGAGGCCGAGCCGGAACCGGCCGCCCGAGAGCGTGTCGAGGGTCGCGGCGGTCATCGCGGTCATCGCCGGGGTGCGGGCCGGGATCTGCAGGACGGCGGCACCGACGTCGATCCGCGACGTCCGCGCCGCGATCCAGGTCAGCACGGTCACCGCGTCCGAGCCGTACGCCTCCGCGGCCCACACGACCGCGTAGCCCAGTTCGTCCGCTTGTTTCGCCAGCGCCAGGTTCGCGGGGTCGTTCCCCGCTCCCCAGTAGCCGAGATTCAGTCCGAGTCGCACGGGGCCAGACCCTAACGGGGGCCCTTGTGGGCGACACGACTCACCTTGGTCATGTTCGGAAGGCGCTGCCCACTAGGCTCGGCGGTCGTGGAAAAGCGACTGCTCGGCCGCTCGGGACTGCGCGTCTCGCGGATGGCGCTCGGCACCATGACCTGGGGTGGCGACACCGACGCGGAAGAGGCCGCCAGCCAGCTGGTCGCCTTCGTCGACGCCGGCGGGACCCTGGTGGACACGGCCGACATCTACGGCGAGGGCGAGAGCGAGCGGGTGCTCGGCTCGCTGCTCGGCGACCTCGTGCCCCGCGACGACGTCGTCCTCGCGACGAAGGCGGTCGCCCGGCGCACCGACGGCCCGTTCGGCGGCGGCGCCTCCCGCGGCGCCCTGCTCAGTGCCCTCGACGGCTCGCTCAAGCGGCTCGGCACCGACCACATCGACCTCTGGCAGCTGCACGCGTGGGACACCTGCGCGCCGATCGCCGAGACCCTCGCCGCGCTCGAGTACGCCGTGACCAGCGGCAAGGTCCGCTACGTCGGCGTTTCGAACTACGCGGGCTGGCAGCTCGCGACGGCCGCCGCCGGCGCCGCCGCGGTCGCCCCGATCGTCTCCACCCAGGTCGAGTACTCGCTGCTGGAGCGCGGGGTGGACCGCGAGGTCGTCCCGGCCGCCGAGCACCACGGCATCGGGCTGCTGCCCTGGGCGCCGCTGGGCCGCGGGGTGCTGACCGGCAAGTACCGCACCGGCACCCCCGCCGACTCGCGCGGCGCGAACAGCGCGTACGCCGGCTACGTCGAGCACCACCGCACCGACCGGGCCGCCCGGATCGTGCAGGCGGTCGCGACCGCGGCCGACGGGCTCGGCACGTCCCCGCTGGCCGTGGCGCTGGCGTGGGTCCGCGACCGGCCCGGCGTCGTCGCCCCGGTCGTCGGCGCGCGGGACACCGGTCAGCTCACCGGCTCGCTGGCGGCGGAGGAGATCACCCTCCCGCCCGCGATCCGCTCGGCGCTCGACGACGTGAGCGCCATCGACGTCGGTTACCCGGAGCGATGGCCGCGCTAGGTGTCTGTTGGGTGACATGCACGTGACGGCAAGACGATCGTGGAGGATGCTGGTGTTGACCGCCCGTCGAGGGACACCTGGAGGCAGCAACGTGCGTCGGTTCGCCGCCGTGTCGTGGATCGCGATCCCGCTCGCCGGTGTCCTGGTGCTTTCGGGCTGCTCGTCGGCCGAGTCCGACTCCGGCGACGAGCTGCAGATCGTCGCGAACCCCGTGGCGGCGAAGCCGGCGGTGTCCCCCGCCGCGACCGTGAAGCCCGCCGGGCAGGTGCTCGCCACCGGAGCCGTCTCGGCGCTGGCCGTCGCCGGCGGGACCCTCGTCGTCGCTCTCGCTCAACCGCCGTCTTTGCGGTTGTACGACCTGGACGCGCTCGCGTCCGCCCCGGTGAATATGCCGTTATACGGCAAGGCGGAGAAGCTGACCGTCGCGCCGGGGCGGGTCGAGATCGCGGAGCCGGCGCAGGGTGTGGTGCAGCAGCTGTCACTGCCGGATCGGCAGCTCACGGAGACGAAGACGGGCGGGCAGCCGGCGTCGAGCATCGCCTACGGCGCCGACCGGCTGGTCGCGATGGGGCCGGCGAAGGACATCCAGGTGCTGCCGGTGACGGGGCCGGCGCGGACGATCGGCGGGCAGCTCTACAGCGCGGACGACGTCGTGGACACCGGGAAGGGTGTCGTGGTGCTGGACCGGCTGCGGACCGCGGTGTTCTCGGTCGACGTCGCCGGCGGGAAGGTCGGCGAGGGCCTGCGCGCGGGCGACGGCGCCGCGAACGCGGTGGCCGATTCCTACGGGCGGGTGCTGGTGACGGACGCGCGCGCGGGTGCGTTGATCGCGTTCTCGGCGTCGCCGCTGATCATGCGCCAGCGCTACCCGGTGCCGGGGGGCGTGTACGGGATCGCCTACGACGCTCGGCGGAGCCTGGCCTGGGTGACGCTCACCGAACGCAACGAGGTGGTGGGGTTCGACGTCCGCGGCGGCGAGCCCGTCGAGAAGTACCGGTTCCCCACCGTGCGCCAGCCGGACTCGGTCGGGGTGGACGAGAAGAGCGGCCGGGTGCTCGTCGGCTCGGCCGCCGGAGAAGGGACCCAGGTGATCCAGCCATGACGACGGTCAGCGAGGCGGTGGTCGAAGGGGATTGGGAGTATCGCCGCCTGCACCTCCCCCCGGGTGTGTCCCGGCGTGCGGCGGCGATCCAGCTCTCCATCCACGCGGAGTTCGCGGGCTGGGAACTGCGCACGGTGCGGCTCTACGCCGACGGCACGCGCAGGGTCTGGCTGCGCCGCAAGAAGACGAAGGAAAGCCTGCCGGGTGCCCTCCCGACCTAGCCGAACACGCGGTTCAGCCAGTCGCTCCAGGTCTTCTCCTCGGTCTGCGCGTCCGCGCCCGGGGTGAAGACGTGGTGGGAGGCGACCATCGGGCCGCGGAAGCCCCGGATGAACCGGAGCATCGCGTCCGGTGTGCGGATCCCCACCGTCTGGTCGTTGGCCGCGTACACGACGCCGCCGAGCGATACCCGGTCGCCCACAGCGGGCCGGGAAGCCAGCCCCAGTGCCGTGCCGAGCCGGGCCCACGCCGACGGCCAGTCCCCCACCGGCGGGCCGAACGCCGTCACCGGCACCGCCGTCCGCCCGGCGAAGTGCGTCACGTACTCGACCAGCGTGCGGAAGAACAGGGCGTTGCCCGTGGTCATCGCCTCGAACTCGTCCTCCCAGTCGTCGCCGGGCAGGAAGCCGCTGGTGACGCACCGGACCACCGAACTGCCGCCCGCGCGGCCCTCGATGAGGAATTCGTAGGCGATCGTCCGCCCGTCCGGCGCCGGGTCGCTGCCGTAGACGAGCTTTTCGAGCGGGTCCCACTCGCGGATCCGGTACTCCGGCTCGTACCCGCCGAAAGCGCCGCGGACCACGCCGCCGGTGCCGCCCTCGACCTCGTTGCGGCCCATGAACCACGAGTCGATGCCCGGTCCGGTGGCGATCGCGTCCCACACCTGTTCCGGCGTCGCGCCGACCTCGGCGACGTCGGTCCGCTCGAACTCATGCCCCACTGGCGGTCTCCTCCGGGACGCTCGGGTGGACGGCGACGACCACCCGGTGCGGTCGGCCCTTCTCGGCCGTCTCGTCGTGGTACTTGCCGACCAGGGTGGTGACCGCGGTCGCGAGCTCCTCGGCGAACGCGGCGCGGTCGGCCGCGGAGGCGAACCGGATCTCGCCGTCGATCGCGAAGGTCGCGACGCGCTGCTTGGCCTTGGCGGCGCCGGTGATCAGCACGCCGACGTCGCGCACCAGCCGGCCGGCGACGGCGAGCAGCCACCGGGCGGAGAGCCGGTCCGGCGACCGGGCCGGGTCGGGCTGGACGGCGGCGAGCGCGGCCGGTGAGATGACGTACGACGACGCCGTCGCCCGCATCATCCGCTCGGTGACGTTGCCCTTCCGCCGTTCCTCGACCAGCTCCACGAGGCCGTGCGCTTCCAGGGCCCGCAGGTGGTAGTTGACCTTCTGGCGCGGCAGGTCGACGCGCGCCGCGAGCATCGTCGCCGACGCGGGCTCCGCCAGTTCGGCCAGCAGCCGGGCGCGGATCGGGTCCAGGGACACCTCGGCCGCGGCCGGGTCTTCGATCACCGCCACGGAGAACATAAGCCCAGCATCTCGCCGAACACTTATCTTGTCAAGAACTCTCGTCTTGTCGGTGGACGGCGTTGACCAGGGCGACGACCCGCGGCAGCACCTGCGCCGCGGCCTCCAGCGGCACGACGTGCCCGACGCCGGGCAGCACCACCGCCGTCCCGTCGTCGAGGCCGCCGACCCACTGCTCGACGTCGGACGCGCGGACGATCCGGTCCCGCTCCCCCACGATCGCGGTCACCGGCAGGCCGCCGACCTGCGCCAAGGCCGCGTCACGGGCGTAGGCGTCCAGTGCCGGGCGGAACAGCGAGACCGTGTGCGGCCAGTTGCCGCGGATCATCTTCACGGTCAGCTCGACCAGCTCCGGGTCCGGGTCGTCACCGAAGAGCCACCACCGCAGGCCCGCGCTGACGGCGCGGCTGGTGTGCTCGCGCACCACGCCGAAGAGCTTCGAGCCGAGCACCGCCTCGAGATCGCGGGCCAGCTTGCCCAGCGCGTTCGGCCAGGCCGCCGAGACCTCCGTGGCGAGCGTGCCCGACGACGTCGCGAGCAGCACCAGCCCCGACACGCGCGCCTCGAACAACGCCGGGTGCCGCTGGGACAGTGACATGATCGCCAGCCCGCCCATGTCGTGGCCCACCAGGACCACCCGGCCCTCGGGCACCTCGCCGGACAGCAGCTCCGCGAGGTCGTCGCCGAGCTGGGCCATCGTCGCGGTGCCGCGGCGCGCCCGTCCCGACCCGCCGTGGCCGCGCTGGTCGTAGGTCAGCACGGCCACCGGCCCGTCGGCGGCGTCCGGCACCAGCGGCGCGATCCGCCCCCAGCTGCGCTGGTCGAGCGCATAGCCGTGGACGAACACGACGGTCACCGGCGCGGCGGGGTCGCCCCTGCGCACCACCTGCAGGGACGTGCCGTCGGCGAGCGCGAACGCGGTCATCAGCTGGTGCGCAGGAACCGGTCCAGCACGCGGGTGCCGAACTTCAGCGCCTCGACCGGCACGCGCTCGTCGACGCCGTGGAACAGCGCCGAGAAGTCGAGGTCGGCGGGCAGCTTGAGCGGCGCGAAGCCGAAGTTGCGGATCCCGAGCTCCTGGAACGACTTCGCGTCCGTGCCGCCGGAAAGCATGTACGGCAGCGTCTTCGCACCCGGGTCCTCGGCGAGCACGGCCGCGGTCATGGCGTCGACGAGGGCGCCGTCGAACGTCGTCTCGACCGGCGGGAGCTCCATCCACTCCTTCTCGATGTCCGGGCCGAGCAGCTCGTCGAGCTCGCGGTCGAACGCCTCCAGCCGGCCCGGCAGGATCCGGCAGTCCACCGCGGCTTCCGCGACCGACGGGATCACGTTCGACTTGTACCCGGCGGTGAGCATCGTCGGGTTGGCGGTGTCGCGCAGGGTCGCGCCGATCATCCGGGAGATGTTGCCCAGCTTGGCGACCGAGCCTTCGAGGTCGTCCTCGGGGAAGTCCCAGCCGGTGATCTCGGTGATGCCGGCGAGGAACTCCTTCACCGAGTCGGTGAGCACCAGCGGGAAGCGGTGGTTGCCGAGCTTCGCGACGGCCTCGGACAGCTTGGTGACCGCGTTGTCGCGGTGGATCATCGAGCCGTGGCCCGCCGTGCCGCGCACGCGCAGCTTCATCCAGCGGATGCCCTTCTCCGCCGTCTCGATCAGGTACGCGCGGACGTCGTCCTTGAGCGTGATCGAGAAGCCGCCGACCTCGCTGATCGCCTCGGTGACGCCCTCGAACAGCTCGGGCCGGTTCTCGACGAGCCACTGGGCCCCGAACTTGCCGCCGGCCTCTTCGTCGGCGAGGAAGGCGAAGACGAGGTCGCGCGGCGGCACGACGTTGTTCAGCTTGTAGTGCCGGGCCAGCGCGAGCGCCATCCCGCACATGTCCTTCATGTCGACCGCGCCGCGGCCCCAGACGTAGTCGTCCTGGACCGCGCCGGAGAAGGGGTGCACCGACCACTCCGAGGCGTCGGCGGGCACGGCGTCGAGGTGGCCGTGGATGAGCAGCCCGCCCCGGGACCGGTCGGCGCCTTCGAGCCGGACGATCACGTTGTGCCGGTTCTTCCCGCCCGACTCGACGTAGGTGATCTCGTAGCCGGCGTCGGTCAGCTTCTCCGCGACGTACTCCGCCGCCACCCGCTCGCCGACCAGCGTGTCGGGGTCGCCGGTGTTGGTCGTGTCGATGCGGATGAGCTCGCTGGTCAGCGTGACGGCCTCGGCCGCGGCGGCTTCGATCAGGTTCGGTTCGGTCACCGGCCATTCCTATCATTCGCACGGCCGGTACCGCCGCACGTGGGACGCCCGGCCGACGCGCCTCCGCAAAGGAGCGCGCACGCCTGGATCAGCCGCGGTCCAGGGCCGACACCACTTCCGACACCGGGCGCAGGTGCTGGTTGAGGATCCGCAGCGCTTCGCCGGCGTCGTGCGCGTCCAGCGCCGCCACCAGCGCCCGGTGCTCGGCGTCGATCACCGGCAGCCGCTCGGGCCGGGCCTCCAGTGCCCGCACCGCGACGCGCTGCTGGCGCGAGCGCAGCGTGTCGTACAGCTCGGTCAGCACGGAGTTGCCCGCCGCGTTGACGATCGCGCGGTGGAACGCGCGGTCCAGGCCGGACACCGCGAACCAGTCGCGGGCCCGCCCGGCGCGGTCCATCTCCTCGATCAGCCCGGCCATCTCCGCCGGCGCCCCGGCCCGGGCCGCGCAGACCTCCGCGATCGCGTGCCCCTCGATCAGTCGGCGGCTCTGGTAGACCTCCTCGAGCTCGCGCGCGGTGACCGTGCGGACCTGCGCGCCCTTGCGGGGCAGCAAGCTGATGAAGCGCTCGGCCTCCAGGCGGTGGAACGCCTCGCGGACCGGCGTCCGGGACACCCCGACCACGCCGGACACCCACTGCTCGTCGAGGAACCGGCCGCCTTCGAGCTCGCCCGCGATGATCCCGTCGCGCAGCCAGGCGTACACGCGGTCCCGCGCCGGCCCGGCCGGTGCGCTGGTCGTCATGCCTCTCCCCTCGTCCGGGAGCCAGCTTAGCGTCTGGACCGAGTGATATCCATCGTGTATACACGGTGCACACAACCGTGAGGAGGCTGCCGATGTCCCCCGTCCCCGCCGACCGGCGCTACGCCGTCTGGCTCTCCGATCCCTCGTTCGCCGCGGCCGAGATCGCCCGCGGGATCGGCTACGGCGCCGCCGTCCTCGACATCGAGCACGGCGCGTTCGACCTGGCCGACCTCGAGCGGTTCGTCCCGTTCCTGCGCGCGCTGGGCCTGGAGGTGCTCGCCAAGGTCCTCGGCCCGGAGCGCGGGCCGATCCAGCAGGCCCTCGACTTCGGCGCCGACGCGGTGGTCGTCCCGCACGTCGAGAACGCCGCCCACGCCAAGGCCGTGACCGCTTTCGCGAAGTTCCCGCCGCTGGGCGACCGCAGTTTCGCGGGCGGGCGCACCACCGGCTACCGCGGCTTCACCGACGACTGGGTCACCGCGCAGGACCGCGGCACCCGGTGCCTGCCGATGATCGAGGACGCCGGCGCCCTCGAGGACGTCGCCGAGATCCTCGCACTGGACACAGTGGACGGTGTCTTCGTCGGCCCGTCCGACCTGTCGCTGCGCCGCGAACGCGGGGCGTACACGCGGGAAGAAGGCGACTTCGCCGACCTGGAACGCATCGCCGACGCCGCCCGCGCGGCCGGGAAGCCGTGGGTACTGCCCGCGTGGAGCCGGGAGGAGAAGGAGTTCGCCCTCGCCCACGGGGCCGGGCAGCTCGCGCTGACGATGCAGCACGGCGCCCTCGCCGCCGGGCTCACCGCCGCGTTCGAGGAGACCACTTCGCTCGCCGAGCAGGCGCGATGACGACCGCGGTCCGCACGAAGACCCGGGCGAGGACGCGGTGGACGATCGCCGGCGTGCTCGGCGCCGGCTCGTTCGTCAACTACGTCGACCGCGTCAACCTTTCGATCGCCGGGCCCGAGATGATGCGCGAGTTCCACCTCAGCGCGGCCCAGCTCGGCGTCGTCGCCTCGGCGTTCCTCTGGACGTACGCGGTGCTGCAGCTGCCGATCGGCGCGATCCTCGACCGGATCGGCGTCCGCTGGGTCAACCGCGCGGCCGCCGCCCTGTGGGCCATCGCGTCGTTCCTGACGGCCTCGGCGGGCGGCCTCGGTCTGCTGCTGGTCTCGCGGCTGGTGCTCGGTTTCGGTGAGGCACCGACCATCCCGGCGGGCTGGAAGGCGATCGGCCAGTGGTTCCCGCGCTCCGAGCGCGGCCGCGCCACCGCGATCTTCGACGGCTGCGCCAAGATCTCCAACGTCCTCGGCATCCCGGTGATGGCGTTCCTGGTGACGGTGTTCGGCTGGCACGCGGCGTTCGTCTTCACCGGCGTCCTCAGCATCGGCTACCTGCTCGTGTGGTGGCTGCTCTACCTGACGCCGAAGCAGGCTCTCGCACGCGGGCGCCTGTCGCCCGAGGAGTTCGCGTACCTGCGCGCGGGCGGCGCGGACGACGAAGACGCGCCCGCGCCCGGTTCGCTCACCGGCCTGGGGCACCTGCTGCGCCGGCGCAAGACGTGGGGCCTCGCGCTGGGATACGCGTCCTACACCTACGCCTACTACGTGCTGCTGACCTGGCTCCCGGGCTACCTGGAGAAGCAGTTCGGCGTGAAGCTGCTGGCCGGCGGCTTCTACACGATGATCCCGTGGCTGGTCGCGGTGCTCGCGCAGTTCCTCGTCGGCGGGATCGTGCTGGACCGGCTGATCGCCCGCAGCGGCGACGAGACCAAGGCGCGGCGGATCGTGCTCGTCGTGAGCATGCTGGTGTCGCTGTCGGTCGCCGGGGCCGCCTACGCCGGATCGGTCGCGGTGGCCCTGGTGTTCCTGTCGATCGGCGCCGCCGGGCTCGCCGTGTCGGTGCCGGCCGGGTCCAGCATCGTCGCGGTCATCGCGCCGGAAGGCTGCTCCGGCACGCTCGGCGGGCTGGTCAACTTCGTGGCCAACCTGATCGGCATCGCCGCCCCGATCGTGACCGGTGCCGTCGTGGACGTGACGGGCTCGTTCGCCGGCGCGTTCCTCGTCACCGGCGTGGTGCTGCTCGCCGGGATCTTCTGCTACACGGTCGTGCTCGGCAAGCTGGACCGCATGCCCGCCGCTCCCCGGAAGGAAACCGCATGACACCCGTGGCACTCGCGCAGTACGCGCCCGGCGACGACAAGGCCGCCAACCTGGCGCTGATCACGAAGCTGGTGGGCGACGCGGCCGACCGCGGCGCGCGGGTGGTGCTGCTGCCCGAGTACGCGATGTTCACGGTGCCGGCGATGGACCGGCGGTTCGTCGACTCCGCCGAGGCACTCGACGGCGAGTTCGTGACGGGCCTGCTTTCGCTCGCCGCCGCCCGGGGCGTCACGATCGTCGGTGGCATGAACGAGCGGCTCGACGGCTCGCGGATCTCCAACACCCTCGTGGCGGCCGGCCCGGACGGGATGACGGCGATCTACCGCAAGATCCACCTGTACGACGCGTTCGGCTTCCGCGAGTCCGACGTCGTGCGCGCCGGGGACATCGCCGAGCCGGAGACGTTCGAGGTCGACGGCGTCCGCTTCGGCCTTCAGACGTGCTACGACCTTCGGTTCCCGGAAGTCACGCGGCGGCTGGCGGACGCGGGCGCCGACGTCGTGCTGCTGCCGGCGGAGTGGGTGCCGGGGCCGTTGAAGGAGTACCACTGGAGCACGCTCGTCCGCGCCCGCGCGATCGAGAACACGCTGTACGTCGCCGCGGCGGGCCAGGCCGCGCCGACCGGGTCGGGCACGAGCATGCTCGTCGACCCGATGGGCGTCGTCGTCACCTCCCTCGGCGAGCAGACGGGCGTGGCCGTCGGCGAGGTGTCGCCCGCGCGGATCGGCGAAGTCCGGGCGCAGAACCCGGCGCTGGAGCTGCGGCGGTTTTCGGTGGTGCCGCGCTAGCGGTCAGGCGACGGTCGCGATCGTCTCGCCCGGCACCGGTGGGCACGTCAGCAAGCGGTGCGGCGACGGCTCCCCCGTCCCGGGCTCGACCAACGAGGCCAGCAGCCGCACCGCCGCCTGGCCCAGCGCCCGCCTCGGCACCTCGAACCCGCTCACCACGGGGCCCGCCGCCCCGCCCGGCGGCCGTCCCAGCACCGCCAGCGAGACGTCTCCCGGCACCGAAACTCCCGCTTCGCGCAGGGCCCGGCGCGTCCCGTCGAACACCGCGAACGTGTCGGTCTCCTCGACCACCAGCGCCGTCACGCCGTCGGCCAACCAGCCCGTGATCGTCGCCGGTGCCAGGTCCGTGCCGTCGGTCCGGGTCACCACCACGGACAGCCCCGCGTCGGCCGCCGCGCCGCGGACCCCGCGTTCGCGGTCGACGGACGACGGCGCCTCGTCCGGTTCGCGCAGGTACCGGACGCGCCGGTGCCCCGCCCGCGCCAGCCGCGTGATCACCTCCGCCGACGCCGAGACGTAGTCCGCGCCCACGTGCGGGATGCGGCCGCCCAGTTCGGTGCGCCGTCCGACGCAGACGATCGGGAAGCCCGCGTCCAGGAGGCCCGCGAGCGCGTCGACCGGGACGTGGCCGCCGAGGAACAGGCAGCCGTCGGCGAGGCGGGTGCGGCGGATCCGGTCGGGCGCCGTGCTCGATGCCGTGAACACGATCAGGTCCTTGCCCAGCGCGGCCGCCTCCGCTTCGACGCCGGCCAGGATCGGGGAGTACCCGTCGGCGATGTCCGGGAACGCCGGGGCGGAGGTGTACACGCCGAGGAGGTCGTTGCGCGCGGACGTCAGCCGCGAAGACACCGGGTCGGGCAGGTACCCCAGGCTTTCGGCCGCTTCCAGCACGCGCAGCCGCGTCCGCTCCGAGAGCCGGACCCCGGTCCGGTTGCCGCCCAGCACCACCGACACCGTCGCCTGCGAGACCCCCGCCGCACGCGCGATGTCGGTCTGCCGGACCCTGCCCATCGCCACCTCGCTCGGGGTCAGCCGATCCGATCAGCCTGCGACCGCTCCCGGCGGGGAGTCAACGGTTTTGCCCGAAACTCCGGCAAACCTGTCCCGACCGTACTAATACGTATTACTCCCTTGAAACAGCTCACCGGGTCGTGACACCGTCGCGGCACACCGGACCTCGAAGGAGCGGTCATGACCCTCACCCGACGCGGCCTGCTGGCCGGCGCCGCCGCGCTCGGCGCGGGCGCTTTGCTCCCCGCCACCGCGGCCGCGGCCCTCGCCGGCTTCCCGGACTACCGCTACCAGCGGCTCGCCCTCGTCAAGAGCAAGCTGCGCTACAACCCGACCGGCGAGCTGATCTTCCCGTGCGTCCGCGGCACCAAGGACCGCATCCCGGGGGCGCTCGGCGCGTACTACCTCTACTACGCACCCCACGACGCCCCGGGCGGGATCTGCCTGGCCTACGCGAACTCCCTCGACGAGGAGTTCACCGAGTACGCCGGCAACCCGATCATCGAGAACTCCTGGCCCGGCGAGTACTCCGTCAGCCACGTCTCCTCCCCGCACGCGCTGTGGAACGACGACGTCAAGCGGATCTACCTGTACTTCCACGGCGAGAACACCGTCACCCGGCTGGCGAGCTCGGCCGACGGCATCCACTTCACCTACGAGAAGGAAGTCCTTTCGACCCGCTTGCAGCCCGCCGGCACCACCGAGACGTCCTACGCGCGGGTGTTCCGCCAGGATCTGCCCGCGAAGAGCGCCCGGTACGTCATGGTGTTCATGCTCAACAACACCACGAGCCACCGCGACATCGGCTGGGGCTGGTCGCCCGACGCGCTGAACTGGACGTTCTCGCAGACCCCGCTCGTGCGCCACACCGACGTCGGCGCGAACGACATCGGCGGCCCGCACCTGCTGTACCGCAACAACAGCACGTACGTCGTCTACAACACCGACATCGCGCACGGCGGGAAGCTGATGATCACCGAAGTCGGCAACGACTTCACCAAACGGAACCACCTGGGTGTCTTCCACACCCCGCTCGCCGGCGCCCCGGACAACGGGCGGTCCGCGGCGCCCAGCTTCGGCACCTACCAGGGCCGCGAGTACATGGTCTACGAGGCGGGCGAGCGGCTCGCCGGGAACATCGCCATCGCCCGCGCGGTCTGAACCCGGGTGGCAGGATGCGGCCATGCGCTCCCTGCCCCTCGACGGCGTCACCGTCGTGTCCTGCGAACAGGCGGTCGCCGCGCCCCTGGCCACCCGGCACCTCGCCGATCTCGGGGCCCGGGTGATCAAGGTCGAACGGCCGGGCACCGGCGACTTCGCCCGCGCCTACGACGAGACCGTGCACGGCCAGTCCAGCCACTTCGTCTGGCTGAACCGGTCCAAGGAGAGCGTCACGCTCGACCTCAAGAGCGACGCGGCGGCGCCGGTCGTGGCGGCCCTGCTCGACCGGGCCGACGTGTTCGTGCAGAACTTCGCCCCGGGTGTCGCCGACCGGCTCGGGCTGGGAGCGGCGGCGATCCGCGCGGCGCGGCCCCGGCTGATCACGTGCTCGGTGTCGGGCTACGGCTCGAGCGGGCCCTACCGCGACGCCAAGGCGTACGACCTGCTCATCCAGTCCGAAGCCGGCCTGGTTTCGGTGACGGGCTCGGAGACCGAGCCGGCCAAGAGCGGGATCCCGGCCGCGGACATCGGCGCCGGCATGTACGCCTTCTCCGGCATCCTCTCCGCGCTCTACGAGCGGGAACGCACGGGGCAGGGCACCGAACTGGAGGTCAGCCTGTTCGACTCGCTGGTCGAGTGGATGGGGTTCCCGCTCTACTACGCCGGCTACGGCGGCACGCCTCCGCCGCGCACCGGGACGAGCCACCCGGCGATCGCGCCCTACGGCACCTTCGCCGCCGGCGACGGGACCGAGATCGTGCTGGCGGTACAGAACGAGCGCGAGTGGGCGGCGTTCTGCGAGCACGCCGTCGAGCGGCCGGAGTGGGTCACCGACGAGCGGTACGCCACCGGCAGCGCCCGCGTCGCCCACCGGCCGGACCTGGAACGTGAGATCGACGCGGTCTTCGCGCGGCTGACCGGCGCTGAGCTGGAGGAGCGGCTGAGGCGCGGCCGGATCGCGCACGCGCGCCGCCGCGACCTGCCCGACGTCCTGGCGCACCCGCAGCTCACCGCGCGCGACCGGTTCGCCGACGTCGTGACGCCCGGTGGGCCGGTCCGGGCCACGCTGCCGCCGATCACCGTCGCCGGCCGGGCCGCGCGGATGGACCCGGTGCCGGCACTGGGCGAGCACACCGGCGCGGTGCTGGCGGAGTTCGGGTTCGACGCGGCGGACCTGCGGCGCCAGGGCGTCCTGTAAAGCAGGTGATCTTGCCGGCGGCCGTCTGCGAGAATGGCCGGCATGACCGCCTTTCCCTTGGCGCCCAAGCCGATCCACGTACCCGACGCGGTCCTCGACGACCTGCGCGCCCGGCTCGCGCTGACCCGGCCGCCGGTCGACGAGGGCAACGAGGACTGGTCCTACGGCGTCCCCGCCGGCTACCTCGGCGAGCTGGTCGCCTACTGGCGCGACGGCTTCGACTGGCGCGAGGCCGAGGCCGCGATCAACGCCTACGAGCACTACGAAGTGAGCGTCGCCGGGGTCCCGGTGCACTTCCTGCGCAAGCCCGGCCGCGGCCCGCGGCCGATCCCGCTGATCCTCACCCACGGCTGGCCGTGGACCTTCTGGCACTGGTCGAAGGTGATCGACCCGCTCGCCGACCCGGCCGCGTCCGGCGGTGATCCCGCCGACGCGTTCGACGTCATCGTGCCGTCACTGCCCGGCTTCGGGTTCCCCGGCCCGCTCGCCGGCTTCCCGGACGTCAACTTCTGGAAGGTGTCCGACCTCTGGCACACGCTGATGACCGAGACCCTGGGGTATGCGAAGTACGCCGCCGGGGGCTGCGACATCGGCGGGATCGTCACCAGCCAGCTCGGCCACAAGTACGCCGGTGAGCTGTACGGCATCCACATCGGTTCGGGGCTGCCGCTCGACTTCTTCACCGGCCCGCGCGCCTGGAGCTTCACGAGGAACCGGCCGCTGACCGACGACCAGCCCGCCGACGTCCGCGACCGGATCATCGAGCTGGACCACCGCTCGGCGGCCCACCTCACCGTGCACATGCTCGACGGGGCCACCCTCGCGCACGGACTGAGCGACTCCCCCGCCGGGCTGCTGGCCTGGCTGCTGGAGCGCTGGACGGCGTGGAGCGACAACGGCGGTGACGTCGAGTCCGTGTTCACCAGGGACGACCTGCTCACCCACGCCACGATCTACTGGGCGACGAACTCGATCGCCACGTCGATGCGCTACTACGCCAACGCCAACCGCTACCCGTGGACGCCGTCCCACGACCGCACGCCGGTGGTGGAGGCGCCCACGGGGCTCACGTTCGTCACGTACGAGAACCCGCCGGGCATCCACACGGCCGAGGACCGCGTCCGGGCGTTCGAGAACGGCCCGCAGGCCGCGTGGTTCAACCACGTCAACGTCGCGGCCCACGACCACGGCGGGCACTTCATCCCGTGGGAGAACCCGGACGCCTGGGTCGGCGACCTGCGCCGCACCTTCCGGGGCCGGCGGCCCTAGGTGTTCTGTCCGGGGAGGTTGCGATCGTGGCGACACGTGATCGGATGATCTTGGCGTGAAGGAGGGCCTCCGGGTTCGGTGTGGATTGCGACATCT
>NZ_JBSGJA010000029.1:0-121924 GCF_053605345.1 Amycolatopsis sp. NPDC003865
CGGGGTGGTCCCGGCGATCACGGTGCGTGTGCGTTCGACGATGCCAGGGTGCGGGGCGGCGAAACCAGGCCGGAATCGCCGGGCTGTGAGTGAGAAACAGGGTTAGAACACTGTTTCTCACTCACGACCGGCGACGCCCGCCACCCCGGCCAGCACCGGTTCGAGGCCGGCGGCGAAGAAGGCGTCGTGGTCCTCGGCCGTCGCCGGGTACCGGCCGCCGGCGACCAGTGCGGCCAGCCGGACCGAGCCGGCCCGGTCCAGGTGGGGTGCGAGGTGGTCCCGCACCGCGGCCGTCTCGGCCGGGGTGGCCGGGGTGGCCAGCCGGACGGCTGTCGCGTGGGCGAACCCGGACACCATCGTCA
The DNA here is from genome assembly GCF_053605345.1 of Amycolatopsis sp. NPDC003865. Classification (NCBI taxonomy): domain Bacteria; kingdom Bacillati; phylum Actinomycetota; class Actinomycetes; order Pseudonocardiales; family Pseudonocardiaceae; genus Amycolatopsis; species Amycolatopsis sp. NPDC003865. The sequence goes on from NZ_JBSGJA010000029.1 coordinate 363, forward strand.
CGCACCCCGGCAGGTGCTCTTCGCCGACACCGGCGAGAGCGCACGCGCGCAGCAGCAGTTCCGTCCAGGCCAGCCGGTGCGGGGTCACCGGGTCGCCGCGCATCGGGAGGTCCAGCAGCCACGTCCGGCTCAGCAGCCGTTCGACCACCGCCCGGGTCCAGGCGCGGACGTCGGACCGCCAGTCGCCCGACGACGCCAGCCCGGACGGCGGCGGTCCCCAGCCGGCGTCGGCCAGCAGCACCGTCAGCTCCTCCTTCGAGCTGACGTACCGGTAAAGCGCGTTCGTCGTGACGCCCACCTCGTGGGCGATGTTGGGGAGCGAGGCGCCGGCGAGGCCGTCGGCGTCGGCGAGCTCCACCGCCGCCGCGACGATCTGCGCCACCGTGTACGCCGGCTTGGGGCCGCGGCGCGGTGGTGGTGTCGCTCCCCACGCCAGTGCCGTTCCGGGCGGCAGTTCCGGCGTCGTGTCCCTGTCCAGCATGGTGCGTCTTCCCTGGCGAGTGCTTTCGGCAGTAAACTGTGAGAGTCTTACACTGATCTGGGCGGAGGGCGAGCGGACGTGATCGAGAACAGGCCGGTGGTCGAGGCCGTCGGCCGGCTCCTGTGGCCGGAGCGTACGCGGGTCACCGAACTCGATCGCAAGCTCGCCGCCACGCGGATCGAGCACGAGCGCGCCGAGGGCCGGTGCCCCGACGCCGAGATCCGGCTCGCCCGGGTGCGGGAGGCCACGACGCACGCGGAGCTGGACAGTGCGGTCGCCGGGCGGTCCGGCTCCGCGGTCCCGCCGGTCCTGGAGGCCGCCCCGCGGGTCGGGCTGGCGATCTGGTGCCTGGTCACCCTGGCCGACCTCGCCGTCTACCTCACCCTCGGGATGGTCAGCGGCCAGTGGGACGAGCCCTGGGTGCTGTGGCCGGCGCTCGGTGGCGGACTGCTCGTGCTCGGCCTGTGGTCCATGCGCGAGCGGGACCGCCGGATGCGCCTCGGCGAATGATCCACCCCTGATCCGGCAGGGGTGCCGGTTCCCCCGGGGCCCTTCGTGCGTTAATCTGTGTAATCCATACACAGTTTTTGAGATCGGGGGCCGACATGGCCGGGACGACAGAAACCGCGGGGCGGAACACCGCCCTCAAAGTGATCGCGATCGTGTGGCTGGCGGCCGTCGGCATCAACCTGCTGGTCTGGCTGATCATGTGCTTCGCGACGCTCAGCCTGCACTCGCCGTTTTGGATCTGGCCGCTGATCGGCGGCGCGCTCATCGTGGTGCCGTGGTACTACGCGACCCGCTCCCGCTCGAACGGACGGGTCACCCGGGGATGACGACCATGACGACCACCGGGTCGCCCGTCCGGCTGGACTCGGTGAAGAAGACGTACGGGCGCGGCGAGAGCGGTGTGGTGGCGCTCGCCGGGGTCAGCGTGGAGTTCCCGGCCGGCAGCTTCACCGCGGTGATGGGCCCGTCGGGGTCCGGCAAGAGCACCCTGCTGCACTGCGCGGCCGGGCTCGACCGGCCCGACTCGGGCAGCGTCACGCTCGTCGACGTCGACCTGCGGGGCCGCACCGAAACCCAGCTGACCGAACTGCGCCGCGAGCACGTGGCGTTCGTGTTCCAGTCGTTCAACCTGATGCCCGCGCTCAACGTCGAGGAGAACATCACGCTCCCGATGCTGCTCGCGGGCAAGGAGCCGGACCGGGCGTGGATCGCCCAGGTCGTCGAGCGGGTCGGCCTGACGCACCGGGTCCGGCACCGTCCCGGCGAGCTGTCCGGCGGCCAGCAGCAGCGCGTGGCGATCGCCCGCGCGCTCGCCGGCCGCTCGGCGGTGACGTTCGCCGACGAGCCGACGGGTGCGCTGGACACGTCCACCGCGCTCGAGGTGCTCGGGTTGCTGCGCGAGCTCGCCGACGCCGGCCAGACGATCGTCATGGTCACCCACGACCCGGTCGCCGCGTCGTTCGCCGACGAGGTGCTCTTCCTGGTGGACGGGCAGATCGTGACCAAGATGGCGGCGCCGGCCGTCGAGATGGTCGCCGCCGAGCTGGCGCGCCTCGGCGCCCGGGCCAAGCAGGCGAGGGGGCGACGGTGAACCCGCGGCGGGTGGTGCTGCGGCTGGCACTGGCCAGCCTGCGGTTCCGCGCGGCCGCCTCGCTGGCGACGTTCGTCGCGGTCCTCGTCGGCTGCTCGTTGCTGATCGCCTGCGGCGGGCTGTTCGAAACCGCGCTGAGCCTCGACGCCCAGCCGCAGCGGCTGGCGGCCGCGCCGGTCGTCGTCGGCGGTTCGGCCGGGTTCAAGCTGCCCGACGAGGAGTCCGAGGTCGTCCCCTACGGCGAGCGGGCCGGCATCCCGGCCGACCGGATCGCCAAGATCGCGGCCGTGGCCGGCGTGCGGCAGGTCGTGCCGGACACCACCTTCGCCGCCGTGGTCGTCACGTCGGCCGGGCCGCAGGGTGCGCAGGCCCCGTTGGCCGGGCACGGCTGGGACTCCGCCGCGCTGGCTCCCTATTCACTGGTGGACGGCGCGCAGCCACGGGTGACCGGCCAGGTCGTCCTGGACGAAGCTTCGGCCGCGGCGGCCGGCGTGCGCGCCGGCGGCCAGGTGCCCATCGCCGTGAACGGCGCGGCGCCCCGGGACTTCGTGGTCACCGGGATCGCGCACGCGGACACGGCCGTGCCCGCGCTGTTCTTCTCACCCGCCGACGCCCAGCAGTTCTCGGTGCACCCCGGCACGGTCGACCTGGCCGGCGTCTTCCCCGCCGACGGAGTCGACGCCGGCGAGCTCGCCGCCCGGATCGCCGAGCAGGTGCCCGGCCTCACCGTGCTGACCGGCGCCGACCGCGGCGCCGCGGAGTTCCCCGGCATCGACGGCGCCCAGCTGCCGCTGATCCTGCTCGCCGGCGTGTTCGGCGGCATGGTCCTGGTGGTGATGGCGCTGGTGGTGTCGGCGACGATCAGCCTCACCGTGCGGCAGCGGCAGCAGGAGCTCGCGCTGCTGCGGGCCACCGGTGCGGTCCCGCGCCAGGTGCACCGCATGGTGCTCGCCGAGACGATGGTCGTGGCGGCGCTCGGCGCGCTCGCCGGGCTGGCCGGCGGTCGCTTCGTCGGCACGGAGATCTTCGGCTTCACCACGGGGCACGGGATGCTGCCGCCCCAGCTGGAGTTCCAGCAGGGGATCATCGCCTTCGGCGGCGGCCTGGTGCTGTCGCTCGCGATCTCGTTCGCCGCCGCGTGGTTCGCCGCGCTGCCGGCGGCGCGAGCCCGGCCGCTGCAGGCGCTGGCCGAGGCGGCCATCCCGCCCGCGAAGGTCGGCGACGTGCGCCGCTTCGGCGCGAAGGTGCTGGCGGGCGCCACCGTGGTGCTGGCCGTCGCGAGCCTGTTCACGCCGGTGGACATCACCTCGGCCGTGTGCGGTGCCGCCGTGCTCACCGGCTCGATCGCCGTCGCGCTGATCGGCCCGGAGCTGCTGGCGTTCGTCGCCACCCGGTTCGGCCCGCTGATCCGGCGGGTCGGCGGTCGCGACGCGGTCCTCGCGGTGATCAACTCGCGGACCCGGGCGGTGGCGTTCGCCGCGGTGCTGACGCCGATCACGCTCGCCACCGCGGTCGCGCTCGGCAACGTGTACGCCGAAACCACGCAGCAGCGGGCCATCGTCGACGCCTACGCCGGCCAGCTGCGGGCCGACGCCGTGGTGACCAGCGGGACCGGCGCGGTCTCGCCCGCGCTGGCCGAGGCCGTCCGGCAGGCGCCCGGCGTCGGGTCGGTGTCACCGCTGGTGACCAGCCAGGGCTGGATCGAAGAGCCCTACGACGGCAACGGCAGCGACCCGGGCCGGCTGCTCGGCCTCGACGTCCGGGACCCGAACGGGGTCCTGGCGACGCCGGTGACGTCCGGCTCGCTCGGGGACCTCACGGGCGACACGGTCGCGCTGCCCGAAGGCGTCGCGGACGACCTCGACCTCAAGCTCGGCGACGGGATCACGCTGCGGCTCGGCGACGGCGCGCAGGCGAAGGTGAAGATCGTCGCGTTGCTGGACAGCCCGTCGGGCTACCCCAGCATCGTGCTGCCGGCCGCGCTGCTCGCCCCGCACACGACACCGGGCGTGGCGAACCGGCTGCTGGTGCGGGCGGCGGACGGCCAGGACGCGGACGCCGTCGTCTCGGCGGTCACGACGGCGACGGCGAACTGGCCGGGTGCCGTCGTCGGCGACTCCGACGCGGTGAAGGAGAGCTTCGCGGCCATCGCCGACATGGAGGCGATGATCCACTACCTGCTGGCCGTGCTCGCCATCGCCTACGCGGCGATCGCGGCGGTGAACACGCTCGCCGTGGCGGTGCTTTCGCGGCGCCGTGAGTTCGGCGTGCAGCGGCTCGCGGGAGCGCGGCGGGGACAGGTCCGGTCGATGCTGCTGATCGAGGGCGGCATCCTCGCCGTGCTCGGCCTGGTGCTCGGCACGGCGATTTCGTTGTTCACCATCATTCCCATGGCGCTCTCGTCCGGCACGATCGTGCCGGTGGGCCCGGTGTGGGTGTTCCTCGCGGTCGTCGCCGCGGTGTTCGTGATCGTCTGGCCGGTCACCGTGCTCTCCGCGCGGCTGGCGATGCGGCGCAGCCCGATCGAAGCGGTGACATTGCCGGGGCAGTAGCGATTTGTAGGGGTTAGCGGGCCGGCCCGGTGTGGATAGTGTCGAATTCGACTGTCCGCACCGGGCCGGCCCGGTTTCCTTTTCTGGAGTGGATTCCCATGCGCGTACTCCTGGCCGCCCCGTCGTCCCCCGCGCGGCTGCGCAACCTGGTCCCGCTGGCGTGGGCGTTGCGGACCGCGGGCCACGACGTGAAGATCGCCGGCGAGCCGTCGTTCGTCGGCGAGATCCTCACGACCGGCTGCGTGGCGGCCGACCTCGACCTGGCGGAGTTCGCCGAGCTGTGGCGGCCCGCGGTCGTGGTGTCCGACGCGACGGTCTCGGTGGGGGCTGGGGCGGTCCGGCTGCGGGGCCCGCTGGACGAGTCCGGCCCAGGTTTCGACACGGTGCCGCCGTCGCTGCGGGATCCCGTCGCCGATGCCCGCCCGATCCGGCACGTGCCGTACTTCGGGCCGGTCGAGGTGCCGGGCTGGTTGCGGCGCAAGGCGAGGCGGAGCCGGGTACTGCTGTCGCTGACGGACGCGGCACTGGCCGGGCCGGTGTTCGACGCGGTCGCGGACCTGGACGCGGAGGTGGTGTGGGCGACGGACCCGGCGAGCATCCCGGCGGGGGTGACGATGCCGCCGAACGTGCGCCTGGTCGACGCCGCCCCACCGGCGGCGGTCCTGCCGACGTGCACGGCGGTCGTCCACGACGGTGACGCTTCGCTCGCCCTCGCGGCAGCGAGTTTCGGCCTGCCACAGCTGTCCCTGACGGAGACACCGATCGGCGCGCGCATCGCCGCGGTGGGGGCGGGGCGCGTGGGACCGGCTTCGGCCGTGGCCGAACTGGCTTCGCTGCGGGGGGCGGCGGAGACGCTGCGGGAGGAGATCGCGGGGTTGCCGGCACCGCGCGACGTGGTGGTGGAGCTGACCGGCGCGTAGCGAGTCCGCCGCTCGGGGCGGCGGGCCGGCAAGTGTGGGGCCGTTAGGGGTGGGTTGGCCGAAAGTCCGTCGGTAGCGTTTTCGGCGTGGCACCTTCCACCCTTTTCGCGGTTAGGTGGTCGATTACGTGAGTACCGTTTTTCCTGCCATTTCCCGGCCTCGCGCCGGAACGGGGGTAATGGCGTGAGCGCCGAAAACGAGCGGAAACTGCTCGACTACCTCAAGCGCGCCACCGCCGATCTGCGGGAGGCCAAAGGTGCCCTGCAGGAGGTCCGGCGGCGCGACTCCGAGCCCATCGCGATCGTCGGCATGGACTGCCGGTATCCCGGTGGCGTCGGGAGCCCCGAGGACCTCTGGGAGCTCGTCCGCACCGGGACCGACGGCATCGGTGCCTTCCCGGCCGACCGCGGCTGGCCGCTCGACCGGCTCTACGACCCGGCCGGCGAACAGCCCGGCACCACCAACACCCGCGAAGGCGGCTTCCTGTACGACGCCGCGGAGTTCGATCCCGAGTTCTTCGGGATCTCACCGCGCGAGGCACTCTCCATGGACGCCCAGCAGCGGCTCCTGCTCCAGACCTCCTGGACCGCCCTCGAGCGCGCCGGCATCGTGCCCGAAACCCTGCGGGGCAGCAGCACCGGGGTCTTCGCCGGCGTCATGTACCACGACTACCTCGGCCACGCCGCCGCCGGCAGCGTCGTCTCCGGGCGGGTCGCCTACGCGCTCGGGCTGGAAGGTCCCGCCGTCAGCGTCGACACCGCGTGCTCGTCCTCGCTCGTCGCCCTGCACTGGGCCGCGCAGGCGCTGCGCCGCGGTGACTGCTCGCTGGCCCTCGTCGGCGGCGTCACCGTCATGGCCACGCCCGAGACCTTCGTCTACTTCACCGAGCAGCGCGGCCTGTCCGACGACGGCCGCTGCAAGGCCTTCGCCGCCGGTGCCGACGGCACGGGCTGGGGCGAGGGCGTCGGCGTCCTCGTCGTCGAACGCCTCTCCGACGCCCAGCGCCTGGGGCACAACGTCCTCGCCGTCGTGCGCGGCAGCGCGGTGAACTCCGATGGTGCCTCCAGCGGCCTGACCGTCCCCAATGGACCCGCGCAGCAACGCGTGATCCGGCAGGCGCTCGCCACCGCCGGACTGTCCACAACGGACGTCGACCTCGTCGAGGGCCACGGCACCGGCACGAAGCTGGGCGACCCGATCGAAGCGCAGGCCCTGCTCGCGACCTACGGGCAGGACCGCGAAGAACCGCTGTGGCTCGGCTCGCTCAAGTCCAACATCGGGCACACCCAGGCCGCGGCCGGGGTCGGCGGCGTGATCAAGGTCGTGCAGGCCATCCGCCACGGCGTGCTGCCGAAGACCCTGCACGTCGACACGCCGTCGCCGCACGTCGACTGGTCGGCCGGCGCCGTCGAGCTGCTCACCGAGGCCCGCGACTGGCCCGAGGCCGGCCGGCCCCGCCGCGGGGCGGTGTCGTCGTTCGGCATCAGCGGCACCAACGCCCACGTCATCATCGAGCAGGCCGGACCCGCGGAAGAAGCGCCCGCCGGAGCAGGCGTTCCCGTGGTCGCGTGGCCGGTCTCGGCCGACACGGCGGACGCCGTCGCGGCCCAGGCGCGGCAGCTCGTGGACCACGAAGGAGACCTGACCGGCATCGGGTTTTCGCTGGCCACGTCCCGCTCGGCGCTGGACCACCGAGCCGTCGTCGTGGGAAGCGGACCGGAAGAGCTGCGTGCCGGCCTGCGAGCACTCGCGAACGACGAGGACGCGCCCAACGTCGTCCGGGACCGCCGTGGCACCGGCCGCACGGCCTTCCTCTTCACCGGCCAAGGCGCCCAGCGCGCCGGCATGGGCCGCGAGCTGTCGAAGTACTCGGTGTTCGCCGAAGCCCTCGACGCCGCGTGCACCCGCCTGGGTCTCGACCGCGCGGTCCTGGACGACGCCGATGCGTTGGCCCAGACCGGGAACACGCAGCCCGCGCTGTTCGCGTTCGAAGTCGCGCTGTACCGGCTCCTCGAGTCGTGGGGCCTGCGGCCCGACCACCTGCTCGGCCACTCGATCGGCGAGCTGGCCGCGGCGCACGTCGCCGGCGTCCTCTCGCTCGACGACGCCTGCACGCTCGTCGCCGCCCGCGCCCGGCTCATGCAGGCCCTGCCCGCGGGCGGGGCGATGGTCGCCATCCCGGCCACCGAGGCCGAGGTGACGCCGCTGCTGACCGACGGCGTGAGCATCGCCGCGATCAACGGCCCGGTCTCGCTGGTCGTCTCGGGTACCGAGGACGCCGTCGCCGCCGTCGCCGCGAACTTCGAGCGAACCAAGAAGCTGCGCGTCTCGCACGCCTTCCACTCGCCGCTGATGGAGCCGATGCTGGCCGAGTTCGCGGCCGTGGCGGCGAAACTCGCCTACGCCAAGCCGGAAATCCCGATCACCTCGACTGTGACGATCGGCGCCGACCTGACCTCGCCGGAGTACTGGGTGGAGCAGGTCCGCGCGACCGTCCGGTTCGCCGACGGCGTCCGCGCCCTCGCCGAGGACGGCGTCAAGACGTTCGTCGAGATCGGCCCGGCTCCGGTCCTGACGGCCGCCGCGAGCACCGCGCTGGACGACGACACCCTCGCCTTCGTCCCGGCCGTGCGCCCGGACCGCGACGAGACCCACACCGTCGTCACGGCGGTCGCCGCGCTGCACGCCCGCGGGATTCCCGTGGACTGGCAAGCGTTCTACCCCGGTGCGCGCCGCGTCGAGGTGCCGACGTACGCCTTCCGCCGCACCCGCTACTGGCTGCCCGCCACCACCGCGACCGGTGACGCCGGGGACCACGGCCAGCAGGCCGCCGGCCACCCGATGCTCAGTGCGGTCGTCCGGGTGCCGGAGACGGACACGATCGTCCTCACCGGCCGGCTGTCGACGGACACCGTGCCGTGGCTGGCCGACCACGTCGTGCTCGGCACGGTCCTGGTGCCGGGCACGGCCTTCGTCGAGCTGGCCCGCGCCGCCGCCGACGAGATCGGCTACACCGGCCTCGACGAGCTGACACTGCACGCCCCGCTCGCCCTGACCACGGGCGCGGCCCTGCAGGTCACCCTCGAATCCGAAGAGGACGGCCGTCGCCGGGTGACCGTCCATTCGCGACCCGACGGCGACGAGGCGTGGACCCGGCACGCCGAAGGGTTCCTCACGGCCGAGGCGGCCGCGCCGGCGTTCGACCTCACCGAGTGGCCGCCCGCCGGAGCCACCGAGATCCCGCTGACGGACCCGTACGCGCAGCTCGCGGACCTGGGCTACGACTACGGCCCGGCGTTCCAGGGCCTGCGCGCGATGTGGCGGCACGGTGACGACGTCTACGCGGAGGTCGTGCTCCCCGAAGACGCCCGCGACTACGGCCTGCACCCGGCGCTGTTCGACGCCGCGATGCACGCCCAGCTGCTCGGCCCCGCGCCCGAGGACGGTGACGCGAAGCCGATGTTGCCGTTCGCGTTCAGCGGCACTACCTGGCACGCCGCCGGCACCGGCGAGGTCCGCGTCCACGTGTCGCCGACCGGCCCGGACACCATCACGCTGCGGATCGCCGACGCCACCGGGCTTCCGGTGCTGACGGTCGACTCCCTGGCCGCCCGGCCGATCTCCCTCGACAAGCTGGCCCCGAGTTCGCTCTTCCGCACCGCCTGGGAGCCCGTCGGTGCGGGAGAAACCACCGTGGCGACAGTCCTCAATGTGTCCACTGTGGATGGCACAGTGCCGGAACGAGCCCGCGCGGTCACGCGCCAGGTGCTCGACGCCATCCGGAACTCGGAGGATCGCCTGGCCGTCGTCACGCGTGGCGCGGTGTCGGTCGACGGTGAAGACGTCGACCCGGCGCTCGCGACGGTGTGGGGCCTGGTCCGCGCGGCCGAGGCCGAGAACCCGGGCCGGTTCGTCCTCATCGACGGCGACGTCGAAGCAGGGCTGGCGACCGGCGAGCCCGAAGTTGCCGTCCGCGAGGGGAAGGCCTACGTCCCCAGGCTGGTCGCGGCGGCGCCGTCCGGCGAATTGGGCTGGAACCCCGACGGCACGGTCTTGATCACCGGCGGCACGGGCGGCCTCGGCGCCGTCGTGGCGAAGCACCTGGTGACGAACCACGGCGTCCGGCACCTGCTGCTCTCCAGCCGCCGCGGCGCCGACGCGCCCGGGGCAGCCGAGCTGCGCGAGGAGCTGACGAGTCTCGGCGCCGAGGTGACCATCGCGCGCTGCGACGTCACCGACCGGGCGTCCGTGGCCAAGCTGGTCGACGGTGTCCCGCTGACGGCGGTCGTGCACGCGGCGGGTGTTCCGTCCGCCGGCCGCGTCGAAAGCCTCACCGATGCCGAACTTGACCGCGTCTTCGCCCCCAAGGTCGACGGCGCCTGGCACCTCCACGAGCTGACCGAGGGCCTCGACGCGTTCATCCTGTTCTCCTCGGCCGCGAGCACCGTGCTGGCCGCCGGGCAGGCCGGGTACGCCGCGGCCAACGCGTTCCTCGACGAGCTGGCCCGGCACCGCCACGCCCAGGGCCTCCCGGCGACGTCCCTCGGCTGGGGCGCGTGGGCCGACGACGGCGGCATGGCCGGCGAACTCACCGAAGCCGACTTCCGCCGCCTGCGCCGCCTCGGCACCCCGCCGATGGCGACGGCCGACGCCCTCGCGCTGTTCGACGCGTGTCTCGTCGCCGACGACGCCGTGCTGGCGCCGGTGAAGCTGGACCTCGCGGCCTTGCGGTCCCGCGCGGACTCCCTGCCGCCGGTCCTGCGCGGCATGGTCCGGCAAGCACCCCGCCGCACGGCCGCGAAGACCGACGGCGCGGTCGCGGCCCGCCTGGCCGCGTTGCCGGAGTCCGAGCGCGAGGCGTACCTCCTCGAAGTCGTTTCGGGGCAGGTCAAGGCCGTGCTGGGCCTCGGATTCGTCGAGCCGGAGCGCGCCTTCCAGGAGATGGGCTTCGACTCGCTGACGTCGGTGGAGCTGCGCAACCAGCTGGGTGCCCTGACCGGCCTGAAGCTGACGGCGACGATCGTGTTCGACCACCCGACGCCGGCGGCGCTGGCCAAGCGGCTGCACGCCCTGCTGGGCCCGGCTCGCGGCGCGGCGGACTCGCTGCTGGCCGAGATCGACCGCCTGGAGGCGCTCCTCGCGGGCGCGGGCTCCCTCAACGGCTCGACGGCGAAGGTGACCGCCCGCCTGGACGCGTTGGTGCGCAAGTGGACCGAGGCGAACACGACCACCGCCGAAGCCGCCGACCTGGACGAAGCCACCGACGACGAGCTCTTCGCCGTGCTCGATGAAGAACTGGGGATCTCATGAGCAACGAGGACAAGCTCCGCGACTACCTGAAGCGCGCGACGGCGGATCTGCAGGCAGCCCGGCGCCGGGTGCAGGAGCTGGAAGCACGGAACACCGAGCCCATCGCCATCATCGGCATGAGCTGCCGCTACCCCGGGGGCGTCCGGACGCCGGACGACCTGTGGGACCTGGTCGACCAGGGCCGCGACGTCATCGGGGAGTTCCCCGCCGACCGCGGGTGGGACCTCGAGGGCATCTACGACCCGACTCCCGACCGGCCGGGCAAGACCTACACGCGCCACGGCGGTTTCCTCTACGACGCACCGGGTTTCGACGCCGAGTTCTTCGGCATCAGCCCGCGCGACGCCCGCCGCTCCGACCCGCAGCAGCGGATCCTCCTGGAGGCCTCGTGGGAGGCCTTCGAACGCGCCGGGCTCGACCCGCACTCGCTCAAGGGCAGCCCGACCGGGGTCTACGCCGGCGTCATGTACCACGACTACAGCGGCGGCAGCCCCGACGGCAGCCTCGTCTCCGGGCAGGTGTCCTACACCCTCGGTCTCGAAGGCCCGTCCGTCTCGGTCGACACCGCGTGCTCGTCGTCGCTGGTCGCGCTGCACATGGCCGCCCAGGGCCTCCGGGACGGCGACTGCTCCCTCGCGCTCGCCGGCGGAGTCGCCGTCATGGGCACGCCCGAGATGTTCGTCGACTTCAGCGGCCGCCGTGGCCTCTCGGCCGACGGCCGCAGCAAGTCCTTTTCGGACGACGCCGACGGGACGTCCTGGGCCGAGGGTGTCGGCGTTCTCGTGCTGGAGAAGCTTTCCGACGCCCGCCGCAACGGTCACCGCGTCCTCGCGCTCCTGCGCGGGTCCGCCATCAACCAGGACGGCGCCAGCAACGGTTTCTCCGCCCCCAACGGCCCCTCGCAGGTTCGCGTGATCGAGGCCGCGCTGGCCGACGCCGGGCTGTCGCGGTCCGATGTGGACCTCGTCGAGGCGCACGGCACCGGCACCGCGCTCGGCGACCCGATCGAGGCGCAGTCGCTGATGGAGACCTACGGGCAGCGCACCACGGGCGAGCCGCTGCTGCTCGGCTCGATCAAGTCCAACATGGGCCACCCGCAGGCGGCGGCCGGTGTCGCCGGGGTGATCAAGGTGGTGCAGGCGTTGCGCCACGGCAAGGCGCCGCGCACCCTGCACGTCGGCACGCCTTCGACGCACGTCGACTGGACCGCGGGCGCCGTCGAGCTGCTCACCGAGCCGCGCGACTGGCCCGAGGTCGGCCGGCCGCGCCGGGCCGCGGTGTCGTCGTTCGGCGTCAGCGGCACCAACGCGCACGTCATCCTCGAGCAGGCACCCGAGAGCGAGGTCGCCGAGCCGCCGCTGCCCGCGGTCCACCCGCTGGTGTTGTCGGCCAGGACCCCGGCCGCGCTCGCCGAAGCCGCCGGGCAGCTCGCGTCCCATGTGGACGGCAACCTCGTCGATGTCGCTCACACCCTGGCCACCGGCCGCGCGCAGCTCGACCACCGCGCGGTGGTGCTGTCGGTGGACCCGAAGCAGGCCCTGGAGACGCTGGCCGCGGGCGGCTCGCACCCCGGCGTCGTCACCGGCACCGCCGACGTCCGCGGCAAGACCGTGTTCGTCTTCCCCGGCCAGGGCGCCCAGTGGACCGGCATGGCGACCGAGCTGCTGACGCAGTCGCCGGCGTTCGCCGCCCGGATGGCCGAGTGCGACGCCGCGCTGCACGGGTTCACCGGCTGGTCGGTGATCGACGTCCTGCACGGCGAGCCGGGCACCCCGCCCGTGGACCGGGTCGACGTCGTCCAGCCGATGCTGTGGGCCGTGATGGTCTCCCTCGCAGCGTTGTGGCGCGCGCACGGCGTCGAGCCGGACATGGTGATCGGGCACTCGCAGGGCGAGATCGCCGCGGCGACCGTCTCGGGTGCACTGTCCCTTCAGGACGGTGCGCGCGTGGTCGCGCTGCGCAGCAGGGCGATCGGGGACGTCCTCGGCGGCCGCGGCGGCGGCATGCTCGCCGCCGGTCTCCCCGCCGCCGAGCTGCTGACCCGCCTCGACGCCTGGGACGGCCGGATCTCCCTGGCCGCCGACAACGGCGCCACCTCGGCGGTGCTGTCCGGCGACGGCGACGCCCTCGACGAGCTGCGTGACCAGCTCGTCGCCGAGGGCTTCCGCGCCAAGCGCGTGCCGGTGGACTACGCGTCGCACTCCGCGCACGTCGAGCACCTCGCCGACCGCCTGCTCGAAGACCTGGGCCCGATCGAACCCGGCGCCGGCAGCGTCGCGATGACGTCCACGGTCACCGAAGAGCCGGGCGCCACCATGGACGCCCGGTACTGGTTCACCAACCTGCGCACGACCGTCCGGTTCGCCCCGGTCGTCGCGAAGCTCGCCGAGGCGGGCTTCGCCCGGTTCGTCGAGGTCAGCCCGCACCCGGTGCTCGCGATGAGCATCCAGGAGACCCTCGACGAGGGCGGGCACAGCGGGTCCGTGACCGGTACCCTGCGCCGCGACGAAGGCAGCATGACCCGGTTCGCGATGTCCCTGGCCGAGCACTCGGTGCGGGGCGGCGCGGCCGACTGGGCGTCGCTGGTGCCCGGCGGCCGGATCGCCGACCTGCCGACCTACCCGTTCCAGCACAAGCGCTTCTGGCTCGAAGCGGAAGCCGCCACGGCGCCCGGCCAAGGGGCCGATCAGGACTTCTGGCAGGAGGTCACCACCGGCGACGTCGACGGGCTCGCCGCCCGGCTCGGCGTCGAGGTGAACCCCCTGGCCGACATCGTCCCGGCGCTCGCGGCCTGGCACGGGCGGCGGACCCAGCTGTCCACAGTGGAGTCCTGGCGCTACCGCGTGTCGTGGGCGCCGGTGACCGTCACGGGCGGGCTGATCGGCACCTGGCTGGTCGTCGTCCCGGCGGACGTCCCCGAGGCGGCCGAACTGGCCGACGCACTCGCCGAACAGGGCGAGGTCGTCCGGGTGATCGCCGAAGACGGCGAACTGGCCGCAGTGCTCACCGAAGCGACGGCGGTCCGGCCGTTCGACGGCGTGGTGTCCCTGCTCGCCCTCGACACGCGCGAGCACCCGGAGCACCCGGCGCTCAGTACCGCGGTCGCCGCCACCATCGCGCTCCTGCAGGCCCTGCGCGACGTCGACACTCCGGTGTGGGTCGTCACCCGCGGCGCGGTCGCGGTGGACGCCTTCTCCGACGCCGACCCGGCCGCCGCGGCGGTGTGGGGCCTCGGCACGGTGGCCGCGCTCGACCTGCCCGCCACCTGGGGTGGCCTGGTCGACGTCGACGGCGCCGCCGACGCCGCCCGCCTCGCCGCCGTCCTGTCCGGTGTGGACAGTGAAGACCAGGTCGCGATCCGGCCGTCCGGGGTGTTCGCCCGGCGGATGGTCCACGCCCCGCTGAAGGCCACCGCGGCGGAGTGGCAGCCGCGCGGAACGGTCCTGGTCACCGGCGGCACGGGCGCGGTCGGCGCGCACGTCGCCCGCTGGCTCGCCGGCCGGGGCGTGGAAAACCTCGTCCTCACCAGCCGTCGCGGCCTCGACGCCGAGGGCGCGCGGGAGCTGGCCGACGAGCTGGGCGCGACCGTCGTGGCCTGCGACGTCACCGACGAGGACCAGGTCAAGGCCCTGCTGGCCGAGCACCCACCGACCGCCGTCGTCCACGCGGCCGGTGTCCTCACCGCCGAGTCGTCGCTGACCGACGTCACGCCCGCCGAGTTCGCCGCGGCCACCCGGGCCAAGGTCACCGGCGCCGCGCTGCTCGACGAGCTGCTCGGCGACACCGAACTGGACGCGTTCGTGCTGATGTCCTCCGGGGCCGCGGTGTGGGGCACCTCCGGCCAGCCCGCCTACGCCGCGGGCAACGCCTACCTCGACGCGCTCGCCCGGCGCCGTCGCGCGGCCGGCCGGAAGGCCACCGCGATCGCCTGGGGCTCCTGGGGCGGCGGGGGCATGGTCGACGCCGAGGCGAGTGCCCTGCTGCGCCGCATGGGCCTGGCCGAGATGGCGCCGGACCTGGCCGTCGAGGCCCTGGGCCAAGCGCTTGACCACGACGAAACCCATCTGGTCGTCGCGGACATCGACTGGGCCGCGTTCGCGCCGGTGTACCAGCTCGCTCGGCCGCGGCCGCTGCTGCGCGGGCTGCCCGAGGTCGCCGAGGACAAGATGGAAACCCCGGCGGACACCGGTGACCTGCAAGCGAAGCTCGCCTCGCTGACGCCTGCCGAACAGAAGCGGACGCTGCTGGAGCTGGTGCGCGGCGAGGTCGCCGTGGTGGCCGGCTACGACGGCGGTTCGGCGGTCGAACCCGCCCGCGCGTTCAAGGAGCTGGGGTTCGACTCCGTCACCGCCGTCGACCTGCGCAACCGGCTCGGCGCGGCCACCGGCCTGAAGCTGCCGGCGACCGTCGCGTTCGACCACGTCAACCCGCAGGCGCTCGCCGAGCACCTGTGGACCCGGCTGGGCGGCGGCGAGGCCGCGGTCCCGCTGGAGGCCGAGCTGGACCGGCTGGAAGGCATCGCGTCCACATTGGACGCGGCCGAGATCGACCGGTCCCGGATCGTCGCCCGGCTGCAGGCGATGGTGACCACGCTGCACAAGACCCTGTCCGGCACGAAGAGCACCGAAGTGCTGGAGACCGCGACCACGGATGAGCTGTTCGCCCTCATCGACAACGAGCTCGGCGCCTGAGAGGTATGTCCACGATGACTGACGAAAGCAAGCTGGTCGACTACCTGAAGCGGGTGACCGCCACCCTGCAGGAGACGCGGGAGCGGCTGCGCGAGGTCGAGGCCGCCGACGCCGAGCCGATCGCCATCGTCGCGATGGGCTGCCGGTACCCGGGCGACGTCCGCTCCCCGGAGGACCTCTGGGAACTGGTGGCGCAGGGCCGGGACGCGATCGGGCCGTTCCCGGCCGACCGCGGCTGGGGCCTGGACACGATGTTCGACGCCGACCCCGACAGCCCGGGCACGAGCTACGTGAGCGAGGGCGGGTTCCTCCACGACGTCGCCCAGTTCGACGCGCCGTTCTTCGGCATCTCGCCGCGCGAAGCGCTCGCCATGGACCCGCAGCAGCGGCTGACGCTGGAGCTGGCGTGGGAGACCTTCGAACGCGCCGGCATCGCGCCGCACAGCCTCGCCAAGCAGCAGGTCGGCGTCTTCCTCGGCAGCGGCGACCAGGACTACTACGACGAGCTGCCCCAGTCGGTGCTCGCCGGCGAGGTCCAGGACTACCTGAGCACCGGCAACGCCGGCTCGGTCATCTCCGGCCGGATCGCCTACGCGCTGGGCCTGGAAGGCCCGGCCATCACGATCGACACGGCGTGCTCGTCTTCGCTGGTCGCCCTGCACCTGGCCGTGCAGGCGCTGCGGCAGCGCGACTGCGCGCTGGCCCTGGCCGGTGGCGTCATGGTGATGTCGCGGCCCGGCCCGTTCGTCGCGTTCAGCCGCCAGCGCGGCCTCGCCGCCGACGGCCGCTGCAAGCCGTTCTCCGACAGCGCCGACGGCACCGGGTGGGCCGAGGGCGCGGGCACGCTCCTGCTGGAGCGGCTGTCCGACGCGCGCCGCAACGGCCACCAGGTCCTCGCGGTCGTGCGCGGCACCGCGGTCAACTCCGACGGCGCGTCCAACGGCCTCACCGCCCCGAACGGCCCGTCCCAGCAGCGCGTCATCCGCCAGGCGCTGGCGAACGCGCAGTTGTCGGCGTCCGATGTGGACGCCGTCGAGGGCCACGGCACCGGAACCACCCTCGGTGACCCGATCGAGGCACAGGCCCTGCTCGCCACCTACGGCCAGGACCGCGACCGCCCGCTCTGGCTCGGCTCGATCAAGTCGAACATCGGCCACGCCCAGGGCGCGGCCGGGGTCGGCGGCGTGATCAAGATGGTGCAGGCCCTGCGCAACGGCCTGCTGCCGAAGACCCTGCACGTCACCGAGCCGAGCACCGAGGTCGACTGGACCGCCGGGAACGTCGAGCTGCTGACCGAGGAACGTTCGTGGGAGGCGGGCTCGACGCCGCGTCGTGCGGGTGTGTCGTCGTTCGGGGTGAGTGGCACCAACGCGCACGTGATCATCGAGGAAGCGCCCGCCATCGACGTCGAGGACGGCACACCGAGCTGGCCCGCGGACGTGCCGGTCCCGTGGCCCCTCTCCGGGCACGGTGCCGCCGCGCTGAAGGCGCAGGCAGCCCGTCTGTCCGATGTGGACGCCTCGGCACTCGACATCGGGTTCTCGTTGGCGACGTCGCGCTCGCCGCTGAGCCACCGTGCGGTGGTGTTCGACGGCAAGGCGGGTCTTACGGCCGTGGAGGCCGGCACGCCCGTCGAAGGGCTCACCGCCTTCCTGTTCTCCGGTCAGGGCGCGCAGCGCGCGGGCATGGGGGCCGAGCTGGCCGCCGCGTTCCCGGTGTTCGCCGCCGCGCTGGACGAGGTCTGCGCGGAACTGGACCAGCACCTCGACCGTCCACTGAAGACGGTCGTCTTCGACAAGCCGCGCCTGATCAACCAGACCGGCTACACCCAGCCCGCGCTGTTCGCGATCGAGGTCGCGCTGTTCCGGCTGCTGTCCTCGTGGGGTATCAAGCCGGACTTCCTGCTCGGCCATTCGGTCGGCGAGCTGGCCGCAGCGCACGTCGCCGGGGTGCTGTCGCTGGCCGACGCGGCCAAGCTGGTCGCCGCCCGCGCGAAGCTGATGCAGGCGCTGCCGACCGGCGGCGCGATGGTCGCGGTGCAGGCGACCGAGGACGAGGTCACGCCGCACCTGACCGACGACGTCAGCATCGCGGCGATCAACGGCCCGGACTCCGTCGTGCTGTCCGGCACCGAGGACGCCGTGGCGGCCGTGGTCGCGCGGTTCGAGGGCCGCAAGTCGTCGAAGCTCAAGGTGTCGCACGCCTTCCACTCGCCGCTGATGGAGCCGATGCTGGCCGAGTTCGCCGCGATCGCCGGCACGCTCACCTTCGCCCAGCCCGGGATCCCGCTGGTGTCCAACGTGTCCGGCACGCTCGCCGGGCCCGAGGTCGCCACGCCGGAGTACTGGGTCTCGCACGTCCGCGCGGCCGTCCGGTTCCACGACGGTCTCACCGCGCTGAGCGACCAGGGCGTCTCCCGGTTCGTCGAGGTCGGCCCGGACGGCGTGCTGTCCGCGTTGGCCCGCCAGAGCTTCGACGCCGTGGTCGTGCCGGTCCTGCGCAAGGACCGGCCCGAGCCGGCCACCGCGCTCACCGCGCTGGCCGAGCTGTACGTCAGCGGCTCGGACCCGGACTGGGCCGCGGTGTTCGAGGGCCGCGGCGCCCGGCGCGTCGAGCTGCCGACGTATGCGTTCCAGCGCAAGCGCTACTGGATCGACGCCCGCGCCAACCGCGACGAGGTGTCCGCCGCCGGCCTCACCTCCGCCGGGCACCCGCTGCTCGGCGCGGCCGTCGCGCTCGCCGACACCGACGGCGTCGTCCTCACCGGCCGCCTCTCCCTGGAAACCCACGCGTGGCTCGACGAGCACCGCCTCGGCGACGTCGCCACCGTGCCCGGCACGGCGTTCCTGGAGCTGGCGATCCGCGCCGGCGACCAGGTCGGCTGCGGCCGCATCGAGGAGCTCACCCTCGGCAGCCCGCTGGTCGTCCCGGACCGCGGTGGGGTCCAGGTGCAGGTCACGGTCGGGGCCGCGGGCGAGAACGGTGTCCGCGCGGTCAGCGTCCACTCGCGCCTCGAGGACAGCGACGACCCGTGGACGGCGCACGCCGACGGCACGGTCGCCCCGCAGACGCACCGCGGGACCGAGCTGACCGAGTGGCCGCCGGCCGGCGCCGAGCCCGTCGCCATCGACGGTCTCTACGACGACTTCGCCGGCACCGGCCTCACCTACGGCCCGCTCTTCCGCTCGCTGCGGGCGGTCTGGAGCCGCGGCCGCGAGGTCTTCGCCGAGGTCGCCCTGCCCGAGGACAGCGACGCCGAGCGCTTCGGCCTGCACCCGGCCGCGCTCGACGCCTGCACGCACGCACTGCGCGTCGCGGGCGGCGGAGACGGCGGGGTCGGCCGCGTCCCGTTCTGCTGGACGGGCGTCGAGCTGCACGCCACCGGCGCTTCGGCGCTGCGCGTGAAATTCACGCCGACCACCGAGGACGGCTTCGAAGTCGCGCTCGCCGACAGCACGGGCGCACCGGTCGCGACGGTCGCCGAGACCGTGTTCCGGGCGTTCACCGCGCCGGTCGCGGCGGAGGCCCCGCTCTACCGGATCGAATGGCAGCGGATCGCAGCCGAGTCCACTGTGGACGCCTCGGCCGCCGAGGTTTTCGAGTGCGCGGGTGCGGACACCCACGAGGTGACCCACCGCGTGCTCGGCGCGCTGCAGGACTGGCTCGCCGGGGAGCACCCGGAGGACGCGCGCCTGGTCGTCGTCACCCGCGGTGCCGTCGCGGCGGCCGGAGGCGTCTCGGACCTCGCCGCGGCCGCGGCCTGGGGTCTCGTGCGCTCGGCGCAGGAGGAGAACCCCGACACCTTCGTGCTGCTGGACCTCGACGTGGACAGCACTGTGAGCACCGCGGCCGAGGTCCTCCCGCAGGTTCTCGCCACCGGGGAGGCACAGGCCGCCGTCCGCTTCGGCGCGGTCCTCGTCCCGCGCTTGGTGCGCACCGCCGCGGCCGCCGAGCCGGCGTACTTCCACCCGGGCGGCACGGTGCTGGTCACCGGCGCGTCCGGCGCGATCGGCGGGGCGCTCGTCCGGCACCTGGCCGCACAGCACGACGTCCGGCGGTTCCTGCTGGTCAGCCGGCGTAGCACCCCCGAACTGGAGAGCCTGGGTGCCGAGCTGGGCGTGCACGTCGACATCGCCCTCTGCGACGTCGCCGACCGCGCCGCGCTCGCCGCCGTGCTGGCCGCGATCCCGGCCGAGCACCCGCTGACGTCGGTCGTGCACGCCGCCGGCGTCCTCGACGACGGCGTCGTCACCGCACTCACGCCCGAACGCCTCGACACCGTGCTGCGGCCGAAGGTCGACGGCGCACTCAACCTGCACGAGCTCACCCGCGACACCGCGCTCTCGGCGTTCGTACTGTTCTCCTCGGTCTCCGGCGTCCTCGGCGCCCCGGGCCAGGGCGGGTACGCCGCCGCGAACGCGTTCCTCGACGGCCTCGCCGCCCACCGCGTCGCCCGCGGCCTGCCCGCGCTGTCCCTGGGCTGGGGCCTGTGGGGCGAAGTCGGCGGCATGGGCGGCACCCTGACCGAGGCCGAGATCGCGCGCCTGGCTTCGGGCGGCATCGTGCCGCTGTCCACTTCGGACGCTCTCGACCTGTTCGACCGCGCGCTGGCGTCCCGTCAGGCGGCCGTCGTGCCGGTGAAGCTCGACCTGCCGGCGCTGCGCAAGCTGGGCCGGATCCCGAAGACCCTGGAGGAGCTGACCGGACGGCCCACCCGGCGCGTCGCGGCGAGTGCGGCCGCGGCCACCGACGACTCGTTCGCCGCCCGCGTCCGCGCCCTGCCGGAGCCCGACCGGGCCGACGCCGTGCTGGACCTGGTCCGCGGGCACGCGGCCACCGTCCTCGGCTACGGCGGCGGGCACGAGATCGAGCCGGGCGCGCAGTTCCAGTCGCTCGGCTTCGACTCGCTCACCGCGATCGAGCTGCGCAACGGCCTCACCGCGGCCACCGGGCAGCGGCTGCCCGCGACGCTGATCTTCGACCACCCGACACCGTCGGCGCTGGCCGCGCACCTGCTCACCGAGCTGGTGGGCGCGGTGGAGGAGGTCGCCACGGCCTCGTCCACGACGTCCGACGAGCCGATCGCGATCGTCGGCATGGCCTGCCGGCTGCCCGGCGGGGTCACCTCGCCCGAGCAGCTGTGGGACCTCGTCGCCGGCGGCCGTGACGCCATCGGCGACTTCCCGGCCGACCGCGGCTGGGACGTCGACGGCCTGCTCGACCCGACCGGCCGCCGCCCCGGCACGACCTACGTGGCCCGCGGCGGGTTCGTCCACGACGCCGGCGACTTCGACGCCACCTTCTTCGGCGTCTCGCCGAAGGAAGCGCCGGCCATCGACCCGCAGCAGCGGCTCCTGCTGGAAGCCTGCTGGGAAGCTCTGGAGCGCGCGGGCATCGACCCGACTTCGCTCAAAGGCAGCCCGACCGGCGTCTACGCGGGCGTCCAGTACCACGACTACGTGGGCGCGAACAGCGCCGGCTCCATCGTCACCGGCCGGGTGTCCTACACCCTCGGCCTCGAGGGCCCGGCGGTCAGCGTCGACACGGCGTGCTCGTCGTCGCTGGTCGCGATGCACATGGCGGCCCAGGCCCTGCGCGGCGGCGACTGCTCGCTCGCGCTGGCCGGCGGCGTGACCGTGATGGCGACGCCGGAGACGTTCGTCGAGTTCAGCCGCCAGAAGGGGCTGGCCGCCGACGGCCGCTGCAAGGTGTTCTCCGACGACGCCGACGGCACCACCTGGTCCGAAGGCGTCGGCGTGCTGGTGCTGGAGCGGCTGTCCGAAGCCCGCCGCCTCGGCCACCCGGTGCTCGCGGTGCTCAAGGGCAGCGCGGTCAACCAGGACGGCACGTCCAACGGCCTCACCGCCCCCAACGGCCCCGCGCAGCAGCGCGTGATCCGGGCGGCGCTGGCCGACGCGGGCATCACCGCGGCCGACGTCGACGCCGTCGAGGCGCACGGCACCGGCACGAAGCTGGGCGACCCGATCGAGGTCCAGGCCCTGCTGGCCACCTACGGCAAGGAGACCTCGGCCGACCGTCCCCTGTGGATCGGCTCGGTCAAGTCGAACCTCGGCCACACCCAAGCGGCGGCCGGCGCGGCGGGTGTGATCAAGATGGTGATGGCCATGCGACAGGGCGAGCTGCCCGCGACGCTGCACGTCGGGCGCCCGTCGAGCGAGATCGACTGGTCGTCCGGCGCGGTCCGGCCGCTCGTCGAGCCGGTGAAGTGGCTGCCCAACGGGCACATCCGCCGGGCCGGTGTCTCGTCGTTCGGCGTCAGCGGCACCAACGCCCACGTGATCCTCGAAGAGGGCGACCGCCGCGAGGTCACCGGCGGGCACGACTACGAAGGCCCGGTCGCGTGGCCGGTCTCCGGCCGCGGCGCGGCGGCCCTGCGCGCGCAGGCCGAACAGCTGATGTCCTATGTGGACGAAGACCCCGAGGGCAGCCTCGCCGACATCGGCTTCTCGCTGGCCACGACCCGCGGTGCGTTCGACCGCCGCGCGGTGCTGATCGGCCAGCGGTCGCCGCAGTTCGTCCGCGGTCTCGCCGCGCTGGTCGACGAAGAGGAGGCGCGCGGCGTCGTCAGCGGTGTCGCCACCGCAGGCGGACGCACGGCGTTCCTCTTCGCCGGCCAGGGTGCGCAGCGCGTGGGCATGGGGGCTCGGCTCGCCGAGCAGTTCCCGGCCTTCGCGGCCGCGTACGACGAAGTCTGCGCGGAAGTCGACCGGCACCTGGACCGCCCGATCCGCTCGGTCACCGACGAACTGCACGAGACCCGCTACACCCAGCCCGCGTTGTTCGCGCTGGAAGTCGCGTTGTTCCGCCTGGTGCGGTCGTGGGGTGTCCGGCCGGACGTCCTGATCGGACACTCGATCGGCGAGATCGCCGCGGCCCACTGCGCGGGCGTGTTCTCCCTGGCGGACGCCGCCCAGCTGGTGGTCGCCCGGGGTGCCCTGATGCAGGCCCTGCCGGCCGGCGGGGCGATGGTGGCGATCGAGGCGACGGCCGACGCGGTGCGCGAAGCCGCCGGGGACACCGTCGACCTCGCCGCGGTCAACGGCCCGAACGCGGTCGTCGTTTCCGGTGCGGCCGACGCGGTCGCCGAAGTCGCCGCGAAGTTCGAGCGCACCAAGCAGCTGAAGGTGTCGCACGCGTTCCACTCCCGGCTGATGGACCCGATGCTGGACGAGTTCCACGCGGTGGCCTCGAAGCTGACCTACGCCCAGCCGCGCATCCCGGTGGTTTCCACGGTCACCGGCGGACCGGCCGAGCTGACCACGCCCGAGTACTGGGTCGACCAGGTCCGCGCGGGCGTCCGGTTCGCCGACGCGGTCACCCGCGCCGCGGCCGAGGGCGTCACCCGGTTCCTGGAGCTGGGCCCGGACACCACGCTCACCGCGGCGGCCTCGGCCTGCCTCGACGAGCGGCCCGAGGTGCTGGCTTCCCTGCTGCACAAGGAGAACGACGAAGCCGTCGCCGCCCTGACCGGCATCGCGCAGCTGCACGTCAGCGGCGTCGACGTCGACTGGGCCGCGGTGTACGAGCCCACGGGTGCCCGGCCGGTCGCGGTGCCGACCTACCCGTTCCAGCGGCAGCGCTTCTGGCTGGAGAGCACCACCGGCTCGGCGAGCCAGGAGGACCACCCGCTGCTCGGTTCGGCCATCGAACTGGCCGGCGCCGACGGGCTGCTGTTCTCCGGACGGCTTTCCGTGGGCACGCACCCGTGGCTGGCCGACCACGTCGTCGGCGGCGCGATCCTGTTCCCCGGCACCGGGTTCGTCGAGATGGCGATCCGCGCCGGCGACGAGGCGGGCTGCCCGCGGCTGGACGAGCTGACCCTGGAGTACCCGCTGGTCGTGCCGGAGCGGACCGGCGTCCGCGTCCAGTTCGCCCTCGAAGCCCCCGGTGGTGACGGCACCCGCGCGTTCAGCGTCCACTCGCGACCCGAGGGCGCGAGCGGCGCGTGGACGCGGCACGCCACCGGCAAGCTGGCCAAGGCGTCCCCGAAGGCGACCTTCGACCTGACGGCCTGGCCGCCCGCCGGCGCCGAGCAGGTGAACCTGGAGGGCACGTACGAGGAATTGGCGGCCGACGGGCTGGCCTACGGTCCCGCGTTCCGCGGGCTCGTCGCGGCCTGGAAGCGCGACGGCGAGGCCTTCGCCGAGATCCGGCTCCCGGCTTCGGTGTCCGATGTGGACCGCTACGGCGTCCACCCGGCCGTGCTCGACGCCGCGCTGCACACCATCGGCGTCTCCGGCGCCGCGGGTTCCGAACCCGCCCTGCCGTTCGCGTGGGAAGGCGTGCGGCTGCACGCCGTCGGCGCGACGACCCTGCGGGTCCACGTCCGCCCGGCGGGCACCGGCGCGGTCGCGCTGGACGTCGCCGACGGGGCCGGGGCCCCGGTCACCTCGGTGGAGTCGCTCCTGCTGCGGCCGATGTCCGCCGTTCCGCAGGCCGCGCCCACCGGTGGCGGCGACACGCTGTTCCGCGTCGCCTGGGAACCCACCGAGCTCGACGCGGTCGCGGAGGTGACCGACTGGTCCGTGCTGGGTACCGACGCCTTCGGCCTCACCGAAGCGCTGGGCGCCGAGGCGGGCGCGACCGGCCCGGCCGTGCTGCCGGTCGCCGGCGACGACCTGCACGCCGAACTGCACCGCGTGCTCGGCCTGCTGCAGTCCTGGCTGGCCGGACCGGGGGAGTCGCTGATCGTCGTGACCCGCGGTGCGGTGGCGGCCGAGGCGGGGGAGAACCCCGACCCGGTCGGCGCCGCGGTGGCCGGCCTGGTCCGGTCGGCGCAGGCCGAGCACCCGGGCCGGATCACCCTCGTCGACCTCGGCGCGGGCACCCCGGCGGGCCGGACGCTCGCCGCGGTGGCGGCGTCCGACGAACCGCAGGTCGCCCTGCGGGCCGGCGCGGTGCTGGTGCCGCGGCTGGCCAAGGCGGCCGACGCGGCCGCGGCCCCGGTGTGGGACGCGGACGGCACGGTCCTGGTCACCGGCGCCACCGGCGTGCTGGGTTCGGCCGTGGCGCGGCACCTGGTCGCCGAGCACGGCGTCCGCAACCTGCTCCTGGTCAGCCGCCGCGGCGCCGACGCACCCGGGGCGGCCGAACTCGCCGCACTCGACGCGAACGTCACCATCGCGGCCTGCGACGTCGCCGACCGCGACGCCGTGTCGGCGCTGCTGGCCGGAATCCCGGCGGAGACACCACTGCGTGCGGTCGTGCACGCGGCGGGCGTCCTCGACGACGGCGTCCTGACGTCGCTGACGCCGGAGCGCCTGAACACGGTGCTGCGGCCGAAGGCCGACGCGGCTTCGGTGCTCGACGAGCTGACCCGCGACCTCGACCTCACGGCCTTCGTGCTGTTCTCCTCGGCCGCCGGCGTCCTCGGCGCCCCGGGGCAGGGCAGCTACGCCGCGGCCAACGCGTTCCTCGACGCGCTGGCGGCCAAGCGCCGGGCCGGCGGCCTGGCCGGCACTTCGCTGGCGTGGGGCCTGTGGGCCGGCGGCATGGGCGAGGCCCTCGAAGACGCGGACGCGCACCGCATCGGAGAGACCGGCATCACCGCACTGTCCACTGAGGATGGACTGGCGCTGCTGGACGCGGCGGCCGGCGGCGCGGAAGCGCTGCTGGTGCCGATCGCGCTGGACACCCGCGTGCTGGCCTCGTCGGGCGACGACGACCTGCCCGCCGTCCTGCGCGGCCTGGCCGGCACCCCCGGCCGCCGCGCGGCGCAGGACGTGGCCGAGGACACCGAGTCCCTCGCCAGGAAGCTCGCCGGGCTGCCGGTGGCCAAGCGCGTCCCGACCGTGCTGACCCTGGTCCGCACGCACGCGGCGACGCTGCTGGGCCACGCCGGGCCGGAGGCGGTGGAACCGGACCGCTCGTTCAACGAGGTCGGCTTCGATTCCCTGTCCGCCACCGGATTCCGCAACAAGCTCAGCCTCGTCACCGGGCTCAAGCTGCCGGTGAGCCTGATCTTCGACTACCCGACCCCGCGGATCCTGGCCGAGCACCTGGTCGGCGAGCTGGCTCCGGCCGAGGCCGAGGTCGTCGAGGAAGCCGTTACCGAGCAAGGGGTTCGCGACGCGCTGGCGGCCATCCCGCTGGAGAAGCTGCGCGCCGCCGGGCTCCTGGACGGGCTGCTCGAGCTGGCCGGCGTCCGCCTGCCGGAGGCGGAAGAACCCGAAGCCGTCGAAGAGGCCACGATCGACGACCTCGACGCCGACGCGCTGATCAGCATGGCGATCGGCGGTGGTGACGACGACTAGGGGTCGGCCGCTATTGCCCGGCCCGGCGCGGCTGTGGCCCACTGGTCGGGAGAGTTTCCCGTGCTCCACCACGATCTTGATCCGAACGAGGAGAGGTATCCCATGGTCACCGGCTACGCGATCGAAGCACGGGGGCTGCGCAAGTCCTATGGCGACGTGGACGTCCTGGAAAGCGTCGACCTGAGCGTGCGGCGCGGCACGATGTTCGCGCTGCTCGGCCCGAACGGCGCCGGCAAGACCACGACGGTGCGGATCCTCAGCACCCTGCTGGAGGCCGACGGCGGCACCGTGACGATCAACGGCCACGACCTCGCCGGCCCCAAGCGGAAGGTGCGTGAGCAGATCGGCCTCACCGGCCAGAACACCGCGGTCGACGAGCTGCTCACCGGCCGCGAGAACCTGGAGATGATGGCCCGGCTGTTCCACCTGGCCACGCCCGCGGCGAAGAGCCGCGCCACCGAGCTGCTCACGCAGTTCGACCTGACCGAAGCCGCCGACCGCCCGGTCAAGACCTACTCCGGCGGCATGCGCCGCCGGCTCGACCTGGCGATCAGCCTGATCACCTCGCCGCCGGTGCTGTTCCTCGACGAGCCGACCACCGGTCTCGACCCGCGCAGCCGCTCGGCGATGTGGGACGCGATCCGCGAGCTGCTCGACGGCGGCACCACGATCCTGCTCACCACGCAGTACCTCGAGGAGGCCGACCAGCTCGCCGACCGGATCGCGGTGATCGACAAGGGCCGCGTCGTCGCCGAGGGCACGGCGGCCGAGCTGAAGCGCAAGGTGGGGACCGAGCGGCTGAAGCTCACCTTCGCCACCGCCGCCGAAGCGGTACGCGCGCACGGCGTCACCGGCGGCGTGCTCACCGACGACACCGTCAGCGTCGCGATCGACCAGCCCGCCCAAGTCCGGCGGGTGCTCAACCAGGTCGCCGACGCCGGCCTCGAGACCACCGGGCTGGAGCTCTCCGAGCCGACCCTGGACGACGTTTTCCACACCCTTACCGGAACCGCGGGAGAGAAGCGATGACCCAGACTCTGTCCAGGGAGGTCGAGGGGATGCCGCTCTCCGACACCCCGAGCCGCTCGTCGTTCGCGCTGGCGCTGTCCGACTGCCGCGTCCTGATCGGGCGCAACGTCAAGCACATCGCCCGCAACGCCGAGATGCTGATCCAGGCGGTGTCGCTGCCGGTCGTGCTCCTGCTGCTGTTCCGCTTCATGTTCGGCGGCGCGATCAACCTGCCGGGCATGGCCTACATCGACTACCTGGTGCCCGGCTTGGTGGTCATCAGCATCGGCTTCAACGCGACGTCGACCGTGGTCGGCGTCGCCGCCGACCTCACGCAGGGCCTGGTGGAGCGGTTCCGCTCGATGCCGATGGCCGGCCCCGCCGTGCTCGTGGGCCACGTCGTCTCCGGCGTGCTGCGCAGCATGATCTCGCTCGTGGTGATGGTCGCGGTCGGCCTGGCCGTCGGATTCCGCCCCGCGGCCGGCGTGCTCGGCTGGCTCGGCGCGATCGGCCTGCTGGTGCTCTTCGCCTCCGGCGTGTTCTGGCTCGCCACGCTGCTGGGGTCGATCGCCAAGACCGTCGAGGGCGCGGGCGGCCTGGGCATGATCCTCGTGTTCGTCCCCTACGCCACCAGCGCGCTCGTCCCCACGGCGTCGATGCCGTCGGTGCTGCGTGCCGTCGTGGACAACCAGCCGGTGACGGTGCTGATCGACGCCGTCCGCGGCCTGGTGAACGGCACGGACCTGGGTTCGACCGGCTGGCTGGCCGTGGCCTGGTGGGTCGCCATCACCGCCGGTGCCGCGTACCTCGCGATCCGGAAGTTCCACCAGCGCGCCCGCGGCTGACTCCCCCGCGGTGGCGAAGGCGGCCCGTGCCCCCGAGCACGGGCCGCCTCTCGCGTGCGCAAGGTCGACTTTAGGTCGGTCGGGCACTCTGCGTAGAGAGCATCCGACCAGTCCGTGAAGTGAGGGGGGCCCCGATGCCGATCCGCATCGCCGAGAACCCGGCCGTGAGCCTCGACGCGTGGTCCGCCCCGCTGGCCGCCGACCCGGCGGGCGCGGCGGCGTTCCTCGCCGAGGTCGCCGACCGGGTGGCCCACCGCCCGCGCGTGCTCGTCCTGAGCGCGGGCCCGGTGGCGGACCAGCTCGCGGAGCTGGGGTACGCCGTCGCGGAAGCTGCCTTCGACAGCCCGCCCGGTGGGCGGTTCGACGTCGTCTACACCGGTTCGGACGCCCTTTCCCGGCTGCTCGTGCAGCGGGAACAGGTGCGCGCGGTCCGCCGGCTGGCGGCGCTGCTGCGGCCCGGTGGCGCCCTCGTCGTGCAGGGCTACCACCCCGACCCGGCCCGCTGGGCCGAGCACCCGCTGGTGACCGGGCACGACTGCGCGCGCCAGACGCTGTTCCTGGCCGACGCCCGGGTGCCGCTGCGCTACGTGTGGCCGTCGGAGCTGGACCTCATGGCCGAGCTGGCCGAGCTGGCGCTCGACAGTCGCTGGGGCGGCTGGTACGGCGAGCCCGCCGCGTGCGGCTCGCCCGTCGTCTCCCTCTACCGGAACTGAAAGAGGCCCGGTCCCCGCTGGTGGCGGAGGACCGGGCCGCTGAGCGCCGGACGCGGGCCTGGTCAGACCGCGTCCGACAGCTCGCCGACGAGGATGCTGTGGTGCAGCTTCCGCAGCGAAGTGCCGGGCTCGATGCCCAGCTGCTGAACCAGGTGCTGCCGGGCGGAAGCGAAGGTCTCGAGAGCTTCCGCACGGCGGTTCGAGCGCAGCAGGGCGGTCATCAGGTACTCGTAGAACGTCTCGCGCAGCGTGTGTTCCTTCGCCAGCGCGGAGAGCTGACCGACGACCTCGCGGTGCCGTCCGATCAGCAGCTCGGTTTCCATCAGCAGTTCCAGGCACTCCAGCCGGCTTTCCGCCAGCAGCGCGGCGTAGGCCTGGACGTCGGGAGAGTCGGTGAAGCCGCCGAATGCCTCACCACGCCACAGGTTCGCGGCCTCGCGCAGGACCTTCGCGGCCTCCTTGTAGTTGCGGTCCCAGTACAGGGTCCGGCCTCGCTCGTAGAGGCGGGTGAAGCGGTCGGCGTCGAGCTCGTCACCGGTGACGACCAGTGAATAGCCGCGCGGGCTGGTGACGACGGGGCTGTCGTCGGCGTCGTCGCCCGTGCCGCGCAGCAGCTTCCGCAGCTGCGAGACGTAGACGTACAGCGCCGCACTCGCCCTGGCCGGCGGGTGCTCTCCCCAGAGCTCGCCGATCAGGTGCTCGGTGGTCGCGACCTGGTTGCGCTTGACCAGCAGCACGGCCAGGAGCGTTTCGATCTTGCGTGCCCGCGGGGCGCTCACGCCGGGCCGCCC
The DNA here is from genome assembly GCF_053605345.1 of Amycolatopsis sp. NPDC003865. Taxonomy (NCBI): domain Bacteria; kingdom Bacillati; phylum Actinomycetota; class Actinomycetes; order Pseudonocardiales; family Pseudonocardiaceae; genus Amycolatopsis; species Amycolatopsis sp. NPDC003865. The sequence goes on from NZ_JBSGJA010000029.1 coordinate 29,548, forward strand.
CCCGACTCTGATCTGCCCCAGTATCCCGTAGTCCATTTCCAGTGCCCTCCGGTGTCCGCGTCGATCGGATCTGCCCGGCCCGGCGCCCCCAGTGTTGTCCTCCAGCGCCCCAATGTCCGGTCCTGCCAGTGCAGCGTACTAAACCGACCTCCCGGTTTTCAAGACAAAACCGGGAGGTCGGTCGGTTTGTTCTATCCTGAGTTGACAACTTCCTTGTGCGAGGCGGTTTTCTGGGGTTACCCCAGTTGTAAACCGGGCGGTTGGTATGTAACCATGACCGGGAAGCGCGGGACTCCCGCGCTGGACGGCTCGAGCGGAGGGGACCGACGGTGACCAAGCAGGCACGCTCGGAACAGACGCGGCGCCTGTTGCTGGAGGCCGCGGCCGAGCTGCTGCACCGGGACGGGTACGCGGCCACCAGCATGGTGGGCATCGCGCAGGCGGCGGGGGTCACCAAGGGTGGCCTGTACTTCCACTTCTCGTCGAAGGACGAGATCTGCGACGAGGTTCAGGACGCCGCGACGGCGGTGCTGCGCGAGCACGTGAACCGGCAGTCGGCGGTCCCGCGCCCGGCGTTGCCGCGGCTGGCGGACCTGAGCCGGGCGCTGATGCGCTGGCTCGACACGGACCCCAAGGTGGGCGCGAGCTTCCGCATGGCCCGCGAGATGGGGGCGGCGGACGAGCGGTTCGTGGGGTTTTCCCGGGCGTGGCTGGCGCAGGTGCACGAGTACGTGGCGGAAGCGCTGGCGGGCGGGGAACTGGGCACGGACGTGCCGATCGAGACCGCGGAGCTGCTGGTGGTCGTGACGTGCGTCGGCCTGGAGTCGGTGGTGTCGAGCCGGATAGTGGTCCCGGACAGCGACCTGGCGGTGATGCTGGGCAAGCTGTGGCGGCTGCTGGAGCTGTCCCATCAGCCGGTGGCGACCCGCCCGGCGCGCACCTGAGCGGGCCGGCTCGGGGCCCCGGCACCTGTCCCGTTCCGCGGAACCTCAGACCGCGGCCGTCACCTGCTGCGTCCCCTCCGGGACGAACCGGTGCAGCCGCCGCGGCGGCACCACCGAGCTCAGGATCGTGGTCCACATGAACGTCACGCGCTCGATCAGGTCCGACCGGCCGGTCAGGACCTGCGAGCTCAGCTGGATTCCGGTGAACGACGCCTGGATGAACATCGCCAGGTCGTGCGCGTTGATCTCCTTGCGCAGATCGCCCGCGGCCTTCGCCGCCAGCAGGCAGCCGTGGATCGTGTCGATCCAGCGCTTGTACGCGTCGCCGGCCGGGGCGATGAACGATCCCTGCTCGATGACCAGCCGGATGCTCGCCCGTACCCGGACGTCGGACTGCAGACTGGCCGCCATCCCCTGGGTCAGGTCGATCACCGTCTGCAACCCGGGGTCGTCGATCTCGGCGAGCGGGTCCCAGACCGTGAACTGCTCGTCGATCAGGGCGTCGGCGAGGTCTTCCTTCGACTTGAAGTGGAAGTAAAGCGCACCCTTCGTGACACCCGCCTCCGCGAGGATGTCCGAGAGGCTGGCGCCGAGGAAGCCGACGGCGTCGAACCGCGAGGCGGCCGCCTCGAGGATCGCGTTCCGTGTCTGCTCCGCACGCTCTTGGCGAGCCACGCCCAGCCCCTCTCGCTCCGGCCGATCAGTCCACAGTAGACCATTCGGCGGTACCTCCCGGTCCGGAGGACAGTCTACGTCCTCCGACCTGGGAAAGCCACTTAAAAAAACCGCTCGGTTGGTATGGTTTTAGGTGACCTGTTCCGCTAAAACTGAAGCGGGGGAGTACTGGGGTACTGGGGTTGAACTTTCTAGGAGGACCGTCATGGGCGGCACGCTGTTGCAGGAGTCTGTGCGCGAAATACCGGAAACGAAGATCAACGCGATCCCGTCGGCGACTTCGGTCGACTTCCAGCAGACCATCCCGCGGAGCCTCGTGCACCGCGCGGCCGTCTCGGAAGTCTTCGTCACCGACCTGCACATCCTCGGCGAAGGCCGGTTCGAAGTCGGCGCGCAGTGGCCGCGCCGGCACAGCTTCTTCGGGCCGCGGACGCCCGTCTTCCACGATCCGATGCTCTACGCGGAGACGATCCGCCAGGCCGCGCTGCTGATCGCGCACCGCGCCTACGGCGTGCCGCTCAGTCACAGCTTCCTGTCCGACCACAAGGAGTACGCGGTCGAGCAGACCGGGCTGGCCACGCTGGGCCGCCCGGTCGACGTGGTCCTGCGGGTCACCGCGCACGAGGTCGAGTTCCGGGGGAAGAGCGTCGGCGGCATGCGGCTGGACTTCGAGTGCTTCCGCGACGGGCGGCGGATCGGCACGGCGTCGGAGCGCTGGCGCTGCGTGTCCTCGGCCGTCTACCGCCGGGTGCGGGGCGACCACTTCGCGGCGACGCCGTTCCAGGCCGCGGCGCTGGCCGCGGTGGCGCCCGCGTCGGTCGGCCGCGACCGCGCGGAAGACGTCCTGCTGGCGGCGACGCCGACGGACGGCACGTGGGCGCTGCGCTTCGACCCGGACCACGCGGTGCTCTTCGACCACCCGGTCGACCACGTGCCGGGCATGGTGCTCATCGAGGGGGCGCGGCAGGCGGCCCTGCTGGCGATCGGCGACCCGTACGCGCTGCCCGAGCGTGCGGACTTCACCTTCGGCTCGTACGTGGAGTTCGACTCCGAGTGCCTGCTGGTGGTCGAGGCGGCCCCGGCGGGGCCGGACCGCACCCGCACCGTCCGGGTGGACATCCGGCAGAAGGGCGCCACGGCCGCGAGCGGCACCCTGGGAATGCACTTGTCGTGAGAGCCGGTGAGCCGGACCTGCTGGTCACCGGCGCGACCGGCTTCGTCGGCACGGCGGTGCTGCGCGAGCTGGTCGCCCGCGGCGAGGGCGCGCGGGTCCGCGTCCTCGCCCGCCGCCCCGTGCCGGGGTGGATGACGGACGCGGGGGTGACGACCTGGCGCGGCGACGTCACCGACGCGGCGGGCATGGTGGGGCTGTGCACCGGCATCACGACGCTGGTGCACCTCGCTTCGCAGGTGGGGGGCGACGCGGAACTGTGCACGGCCGTCAACGAGGACGGCACGGCGAAGCTCCTGGCGGAGGCCGGCCGAGCGGGCACGGCGGAGGTGTTGTACCTGAGCACGTGCGCGGTCTACCGCGACGGCATCCACCAGGGGGCGCCGGAACCCGGGGCCGCGGACAGGGGAAGGGGGACCGGGTCCGCTCTGGGGACGGACCCGGGTTCACCGGCCGGTCGGGGCGGCCTCGGGGGCGAGGCCGGTTCGGTGGCCGGCCGTGGCTGGCCGGGAGCTGGAGCCGGTTCGCGGGCTGGTCGTGATGGGCCGGGAGCTGGAGCTGGTTGGCGGGCTGGTCGTGATGGGCCGGGAGCCGGTGCTGGTTTGGTGGCTGGTCGTGGCTGGCCGGGAGCCGGTGCTGGCTCGGTGGCTGGTCGTGGTGGGCCGGAAGCCGGGGCCGGTTCGGTGAGTGGTCGTGGCTGGCCGGGAGCTGGTGCTGGTTCGGCGGCTGGCCGTGGCTGGCCGGGAGCCGGGGCGGGTTCGGCAACCGGTCTTGGCGGGCCGTGGGATGTGTCCGGTCCGGCCGTTCGCAAAGGCGCGGCGGCGGATCCGGGCCCGCACACCGGCCCCGCCGAGCCGAGGTCCGCCCTCGTCACCGGCCCGGCGTCGGCGACCAGCCGCAGCAGGCTCGCCGGTGAGCGGCTCGTCCTCGCCGCCGGCGGGGTCGTCCTCCGGCCGCACCTGATCCACGGTGCCGGTGACCGGCACGTCGTGCCCGCGCTGGCCCGCTGGATCAGCGCCGTCCCCGCGTGGGCCGCGGGCGGCGCCGCCCGCACCTCGCTCGTGGCCGTCGCCGATCTGGCGGCCGCGATCGCGGTGCTGGCGCTCAATCCCGGCACCGGCGGGGCCGGTGAGGTCTTCCACGTGGCCGACCCCGACCCGGTCCCGCTGCGTGGCCTCATCACCGCGGTGTGCGAGCTGCTCGGCCTCCCGGTCCCGGTCGCGGACCTCACGCTGACCGAGCACCGGGCCCGCACGCGCGCCGCGCTCCCGGGGCTGACCGACCACCAGTACTCCCTGCTCACGCGGGATCACTGGTACGAGAGCACGCGCATCTGGGAACTGACGGGCGTTTCCCCGGGCCCGGGCTTCGGCCCGCGCCTCGCCGAAGCGGCCGACTGGTACCGCGGGTCGCTGGGGGCGGCCCGCTGAGCGAGGTAGACCGTCCACTGAGGACTGTCTACCTCGCTCCGGGCCCTCAGCTCAGCGTCACCGCCGTGTCGTCGATGCAGAACGACGTCTGCAGGGACGAATCCTCGGTGCCGGTGAACGTCAGCGTCACGGTCTGCCCGGCGAACGCCGAGACGTCGACCGTGCGCTGCTGGTAGCCGGTCGCCTTGTTCAGGTTCGAATACGTCGCCAGCGTCGTCGACCCGGCCTTGACCGTCAGCTTGTCGTACTGCGTCGAGGTCGTCGTCTCCGCCGAATCGACGTGCAGGTAGAAGCTCAGCGACGCGTGGCACCCGCTCGGGATGGTCACCGGCTGCGAAAGCGTGTCGGTGTGCGTGCTGCCGTAGCCGTCGAGGTAGGCGAGGTACGTGCCGGCGTGCGGCGCCTCACCGTCGGCGGACGTGGTGATCACGCCGCTGGACGCGGTCCACGCCGTCGCGCCGCTTTCGAAGCCGGGGTTGGCCAGCTTCTGGCCCGAACAGCCGCCGCCACCCGGGGACGTGATGGTCCACGAGAACGTCGTGCTGCCGGTGGCACCCGCGGAATCCTTGGCGGTGGCGGTCACCGAATACGTCCCCGCGGTGGTCGGCGTGCCGGAGATCAGCCCCGAGGAACCGATCGACAGCCCGGCGGGCAGGCCGGTGGCGGTCCACGTGTAGCCGCCGCTGCCGCCGGACGCCGACAGTTGCAGGCTCGCCGCCGTCCCGGTGACGCCGCTCTGGTTGCCCGGGTTCGCCGCGGTCACGCCGCCGGAGGACGTCCCGGCGGTGAAGGCGGCGGTCCCGTTGGGCGTGCCGAGCCCGGTGGGGCCGTCCCAGCCGGCGCCCGCCTTGCACTGCACGGTCGTCGAGCAGCTGCCGTTGCTGCCGGAAGTGACGTCGTAGAGGTTGCCCGTGTGCGAATAGGGGTAGGCGGCGGGGGTGTCGGACGCGCCGGGGGTGCCGGCGAGCGCGTAGACCGACGCGATGATCGGGGCGGACGCGCTGGTGCCGCCGTAGACGGCCCAGCCGCTGCCGCCGTAGGTCTGGTAGACCGCGACGCCGGTCTGCGGGTCGGCGACCGCGGAGACGTCGGCGTTGGCACGCTTGGCGCACCCGGTCGTCACGTTCTGGAACGCCGGCTTCGCCACACTGGTCGAGCAGCCGCTGCCCGCGCCGCTCCACGCGGTTTCGGTCCAGCCGCGGGTGCCGCCGCCCTGGGTGAGGGACGTGCCGCCGACGGCGGTGACGTACTGCGACGAGGCCGGGTAGCTGATGCCGTAGCCGTTGTCGCCGGTGCTCGCGGTGATCGCGACGCCGGGGTGGTGGAAGTAGCTGGCGTCGTAGGAGGGTTCGCTGCCGTCCTCACCGCCGCCGTAGCTGTTGGAGACGTACTTGGCGCCCAGCGAAACGGCGGTGTTCACCGCGGTGCCGAGGTCCGCCATGCTCGGCTGGTTCGCTTCGACGAGCAGGATGTGGCAGTTGGGGCAGATCGCCGAGACCATGTCGACGTCGAGGGAGATCTCGCCGGCCCAGCCGCTGTCCGCGGACGGCAGCGGGCTGCTTTGCCCGTTTTCGTTGACCTTCTTGAAGCAGCCGTTCGCCGTGGTGCAGGCGGGCAGGCCGTAGGTCGACCGGTAGGTGGCGAGGTCGCTCTCGGCGTTGGGGTCGTCGTTGGAGTCCACAATGGCCACTGTGGCCGACGCGCTGCCGCTCGCGGTGAGGTTGTACGCGGAACGCAGCCCGGACGGCCCGAACCCGCTCGGCAGGGCGTCCGGGGCTAGCGCGGCGCGCATCGTGTCGGTCTGGCGTTCGGCGAAACACGTTGCCATGCCGGGTTTCGCGGCTTGCGCGCACACGCGTGCCGTCGGGTGCACGGTGGCCGTGGCGGCGGATGCGGTGGCCGCGAGCGCGGGGGTGGTCAACGCCAGTGCCGCGAAACCGGCGACGGCGAGGATTCTTCGGGGTGGACGGCGCACTGAGCCCTCCTGGAGGAGTTCCTGCGGACGGTGGGGACCCATGGGTGTCCTGTTTATACAGTCCCCGGACCACCGGGGATCCCTTTTCGAAGGGGGATAAGCAATTGATGCCGTCCACCCCCGCGGCGATTCCGCCGAATGGCCCGCGGACCAATCGGCCACGGCCTCCCGTTCCCGCCCGATCGGGACGAATCGGCGGGGGCGCGCGTCCGACTTTCGTCGGGAACCGCCCCCGACTTTCGTCGGGCCGCCCGGCGGCCGCGGTCGAGGATCCCCTTCGGCGCGGTCCGGCGAGCTCGCCGGTCACCTCACCGGCCCGGTTCGACCAGCGCGGTGAACAGCCGGGGGAGGACGTCGGTCAGGTAGCGGCTGTCGGCCCGGTCCGGCAGCGCGTCGAGGATCGCGCGCTGGAGCATCGTCTCGTACAGGGCCACGATCGTCACGACGGCGCTGCGCGGGTCGACGGTCAGCCGCAGCTCGAGCCGGCCGAGCAGGCTCTGCAGGATTTCGGCGAGCTCGTCGTGGAAGCGGCCCTCCGCGACGGCGGCCGGCTCGCGCAGTTCCGGCTGCCGCATCGCCTGCGCGCGGAACTCGGCGTTGAGCAGGTACCACGTCTCGTCGGCGGCGAGTGACCCCGTGAACAACAACCCGGCTTGCCGCAGCACCTCGTCGACGGAACCCGGTCCGGCCCCGCCGGCCGCCTCCTCGACGGCGACGCGCAGCCGTTCGGCGCGGTCCCGCATCTCCTCCTCGTAGATCGCCAGGAAGAGCTCCTCCTTGCTGGCGAAGTTGGAGTAGAAGGCGCCGCGGGTGAAGCCGGCCCGTTCGCAGATCAGCTCCACCGGGGCATCGCGGATGCCCAGCTCGGTGAACACCTCGTAGGCGGCCGCCATGACCCGGCGCCGGGTCTCGGCGCGCCGCCGGGTCATCCGCTTCGGACCGCCGATGTCCGCGCTGGTCGTCGCCATGCCGGTCACCTTACTTTCCCCGTCTCACCCGGCGGAGTGACGAGATCCACTGTGTATCGGATACATACTGCATTACGATACACGACGTATCCGAAGAGCTGGGAGTCCTCGTGTCGTCGTTCCTGTACCGGCTGGGCCGCGCCGCCGCCCGGGCGCGCGTGCTCGTGCTGGCGCTGTGGGTGGTGGTGCTGGCGGCGGCCGGCGGGGCCGCGCTGCTGGCCAACCAGGGCACCGATGACGCGTTCGAGATCCCGGGTTCCGAATCGCAGGGCGCCCTCGACCACCTCGGCCGCGTCTTCCCGGAGGTCAGCGGCACGTCGGCGCAGCTGGTGCTGGTGGTGCCGGAAGGCGCGAAGGCCGACACCCCGCGCAACCGCGCGGCCGTGGCGCAGGCGGTGACCCGGATCGGGAAGCTGGATCAGGTCGCCACCGTCGTGAACCCGTTCGACCGGAGCGTCACCGGCGCGGTGTCCGGCGACGGCCGGGCGGCGCTGATCGCCGTGCCGCTGAAGGTGCAGCTCGCGCAGGTCGACCCGGTCACCAGGACGCAGCTCTCGGCGATCGCCGCGGACCTCGGGACGGCCACCGGCGCGAAGGTCCACACGGGCGGCGACGCGTTCTCCGACCGGGTGCCGAAGCTCAGCCCGACCGAGGGCATCGGCCTGGTCATCGCCCTGCTGGTCCTGGTGCTGATGTTCCGGTCCCTGATCGCCGCGGTGATGCCGCTGGTCACCGCGGTCCTCGGGGTCGGCGTCGCCGTCGGGCTGATCTTCCTGGCCACACTCGTCACGCCGATCTCGTCGACGGCGCCGATGCTGGCGGTGATGATCGGGCTCGCCGTCGGGATCGACTACGCCCTGTTCCTGCTCTCCCGGCACCGCGACCAGCTGGCCGAGGGCCTCGACGTCGAGGAGTCGATCGCCAGGGCCACGGCCACCGCCGGGTCGGCGGTCATCTTCGCCGGGCTCACCGTCGTGATCGCCCTGCTCGGCCTCGCGGTGGCCGGCATCCCGTTCCTGACCACCATGGGCGTCGCCGCCGCGGTCGCCGTGGCGCTGGCGGTCGCGATCGCCGTCACGCTGGTGCCTGCCCTGATGTCCTTCGCCGGCAGGCGGTTGCGGCCGCGGGCCCCGAAACCGCGGCGGACCCGGCGCCGCCCGAAGCCGCGGATCGCGCGCGGGTGGGTCCGGCTCGCGACCAAGGCGCCGCTGGTCACCGTGCTGGTCGTGGTGGCGGGGCTGGCTGTCTGCGCGATCCCGGCCACGTCGTTGCGGCTGGCGTTGCCGGACAACGGAACCGAGGAGCACGGCAGCCCGGCGCGGGACACCTACGACGTCGTCAGCGAGCACTTCGGGCCGGGCTACAACGGCCCGCTGATCGTCACGGCGGACATCATCACCAGCACCGACCCCGTCGGGCTGATGAACGAGATCGCCGAGGAGATCCGGCACGTGCCGGGCGTCGCGTCGGTGCCGCTCGCCACCCCGAACCCCAAGGGCGACACCGGGATCGTGCAGGTCGTCCCGGCCACCGCGCCGGACTCCGCGCGGACCGACGACCTCGTCGCCCGGCTGCGCGCGCTGGAGCCGCACTTCCTGGACGCCTACGGCACGCAGACGGCCGTCACCGGCATCACCGCGGTCGGCATCGACGTCTCCGCGCAGCTGGGCGGTGCGCTGCTGCCGTTCGGGATCCTCGTCGTCGGCCTCTCGCTGATCCTGCTGGCCATGGTGTTCCGCTCGATCTGGGTGCCGGTCAAGGCGACCGCGGGGTACCTGCTTTCCGTCGCCGCGGCGTTCGGTGCGACGTCGTTCGTGTTCGTGCAAGGGCACTTCGCGGACGCCCTCGGCGTGACGCACACCGGCAGCGTGATCAGCTTCCTGCCGATCATCCTCATGGGTGTCCTCTTCGGACTCGCGATGGACTACGAGGTCTTCCTCGTCTCGCGGATCCGCGAGGACTACGTCCACCGCGGCGACCCGCACCACGCGATCGAGTCCGGGTTCGTTTCCGCGTCGCGGGTCGTAGTCGCGGCCGCGGTGATCATGTTCGCGGTCTTCGCCGCGTTCGTCCCCGAAGGCAGCGCCACCATCAAACCGATCGCGTTCAGCCTCGCGGTCGGGGTGTTCATCGACGCCTTCGTCGTCCGCATGACCCTGGTGCCCGCGGTGCTGGCGTTGCTGGGCCGCCGCGCCTGGGGACTGCCGCCGAAGCTGGACCGGGCGCTGCCGGTGTTCGACGCCGAAGGCGACGCGCTCGTGCGCGAACTGCGGCTCGCGGACTGGCCCGGCAGCGACGAAGCGGTCAGTGCCCGCGAGCTGCGCCTCGAGGACGACCGCGGGCGCCCGGTCTACACCGGGGTGGACGTGCGCCTGCCGCGTGGGGGAGTCCTCGTGCTGCACGGTGCGGGCGCGTGCGGCAAGACCGCGTTGCTGTACACACTGGCCGGGCGCGTCACGAAGTTCACCGGCGACCTCAAGGTGCTCGGGCGCGTCCTGCCGCAGCACACGCACGCGTTGCGCCGCGACGTCGCCGTCGTGCCGTGCCGCGACGAGCAGGATCCCGTGCGGCGGATCGGCGACGCCGAGCTGGTGGTCGTCGACGACGTCGACCTCGTGCTCCGCCCCGGCACCCGCGACCGGCTGCGCGCCGTGCTCGCCGAGCGGGGGAGCACCACGTTCGTGCTGACCTGCCAGGACCCCGAGCGCATCCGGGACCTGCTGCCCGGCGGCGCCACCCACTTGCTCGCCCTCACCGCAGCCCAGCCCGTCGAGGTTTCCTGATGCTGAAGCCGTTCGCCAACTCCGCTCGCGCTCTGGCCACGGGCCCGCTGACCTGGCGGACCTGGGCCGGCCTGATCGCCGTGCCGCTGCTCGTCATGGGCCTGCTCACCTGGGCGTTCTGGACGCCGGACGCCAACCACGGCACCGCGAAGGCGGCCGTGGTCAACAACGACGAGCCCGTCCAGGTCGACGGTCGGACCGTCCCGCTCGGCCGTCAGCTCGCCGGATACCTGACGCACAGCGAAGATTCGCCCTACGACTGGGTGCTCACCGACGCCGCCGACGCCGCGGCCGGCCTCGCCGACGGCAGCTACGCGGCGACGGTCACGATCCCCGCGGACTTCTCCGCCCGCGCCACCTCCAGCGCCACCGCCAAACCCCTCGAGGCCCGGCAGGCGCAGCTGCGGGTGCGGACGTCCGACGCCGCCGGCGTCGGCGATCCCGGCTTGGCGGACCACATCGCCCAGGCCACGCAACGGACGTTGGACCAGCAGGTCGTCGAGACCTATTTGGACAACGTGTACGTCGGCTTCACGACCCTCCACCAGCAGGTCGGGCAGGCGGCGGACGGCGCCGGGCAGCTGGCCGGCGGGACCGGTCAGCTGGCCGACGCCGCCGGCCGGCTGCGCACCGGTGCCGACCGGCTCGCCGACGGGACCGCACAGCTCGCCGCTGGTTCCGGCGAGCTTGCGTCCGGGCTCACCCAAGCCGAGCGGGACACCGCGCAGCTGCCCGCGCTGACCCGGCAGCTGGCGGCCGGCGCGGACCAGGTCGCCGACGGCAACGAACAGCTCGCCGCCGCGGTGGTGCCGCTGGCCGACCGGATCATCGCCGCGATCGACGCGCTGCCGTCGGCGAGCAACGCCGCGAAGCAGTTCCGGCAGCTGGCCGACCAGTGCGCCGCGGGCGGCGGCTCGGCCTCGTTCTGCGAGGACCTCCGCCGCACCGCGGACCGGTTCGCGACCGACGCGGGGAAGATCGACAACGCCAAGGCCGCCGTCCGCGCCAACGCCGTCAAGGCTCGTGACGCCATCCGGGCCCTCGCGACCGGGGCGCGCAAGGTCGCCGACGGCAACGCCCAGCTGGCCGCGAAATCGGGTCAGCTCGCCGCCGGGATCGGGGCCGCCGCGAACGGCGCGCGTCAGCTCGACAGCGGTGTCCGGCAAGCGAATTCGGGCGCGCGGCAGCTGGCGTCCGGCGCCGGGCAGCTGACCGGCGGCGCCAAGAAGGTCGACGACGGCGCCCGGCAACTCGCGACCCAGCTGGACCAGGGCCGCGACCAGGTGCCCAGCTACACCGACGCCGAACGCGCGCACCTCAAGACCGTCGCCGCGGATCCCAGCACCGCCGTGACCGACGGCACCCCGATCGGCACCTTGGCCCTGACGCTGTTCGCCGCGCTGGCCCTCTGGGCGCTCGCGCTGGCGACGTACATCGTCACCCGCGCCGTCCCGGACGCGGTGCTCACCGCACGCGAACCGACCTGGCGGATCATCGTGCGGGCGGCCATCCCCGGTGCGACGGCGGCCGCGCTCGCGGCGCTGGCCATCACCGCGATCGCCGTCCCGGTGCTGAAGCTCGGCATTGCGGGCACCGCCGGGTTCGTGCTGATCGCGCTGCTGGCGGCCTCGGCGTTCGTCGCCCTCAACCAGGCGGCGACGGCGATCTTCGGCCGCGCCGGCCGGATCGCCTCCCTCGCGGTGCTCGTCCTCGCAGGCGCGACCGGGGTCGTCTCGACGCTCCCGGGACCGCTGTACACGCTCGCCGGCTACCTGCCCACCCACGGCGCCGTGCTGGCGCTGCGCGCGGCGGCGACCGACGGCACCGGCCTGGCGACCGGAGTCGCGCAGCTCGCCGCGTGGCTGCTGGTCGGCACGCTCGTGTCGATCCTGGTCACCGACCGCCGCCGCTACCTGTCCACCAAGAGCGTCCGGCTGGCGCCTGCGGGAGTGGCGGTCCCGGAATAACCGATTGATCGGACCGGCCGGACCAGGGCATGCTCCGCGAAGATCGTGGCGACCCGCAGGAGCTGACCTTGACCGTCGAACCCGGCCCGGCGATCGACGTCGCGCTGGCGAGGCGGCTGGTCGATTCGCAGTTCCCGCAGTGGGCCGGGATGCCGTTGCGGCGGCACGAACCGGCGGGCTCCGACCACGTGATCCACCGGCTGGGCGAGGAACTGTCCGTCCGGCTGCCGCGCCACGCCGGTGCGATCGAGCAGGCGGGCAAGGAGGCCCGCTGGTTGCCCCGGCTCGCCCCGCACCTGCCGCTGGCCGTGCCGACGGTGCTGGGGGTGGGCGAGCCGGACTTCGGCTACCCGTGGCCGTGGGCGGTGTCGCGCTGGCTGGACGGCGAAGTGGCGACCGTCGAAGCCCTGTCCGGCTCGCACGAGGCCGCCGGTGCGCTGGCCGGGTTCCTGACCGCACTGCACCGGTTCGACGCCGACGCGACCGAGGATCTCACCGGACACCCCCTCACCGCCCGGGACGCGGAAACCCGCCGCGCGATCGGGAAAGCCGCCGACGCGTTCGACACGGTGGCGATGGCCGAGCTGTGGGACAGCGCTCTCGCGGCCGGGTGGGACCGCACACCGAGCTGGTTCCACGGCGATTTCCACACGGGCAACCTGCTGACGAAGGACGGCCGCCTGAGCGCGGTCATCGACTTCGGCGAGCTCGGCGTGGGCGACCCGGCCCGCGACCTGATCATCGCGTTCACCCTGATGTCACCCGAGACGCGAGCCACGTTCCGCGGGGCGCTCGACGTGGACGACCGCACGTGGACGCGCGGCCGCGGCTGGGCGTTGGCGACCGGTCTGAACGCGTACAACGCTTACGCCGCCGTGAATCCCCGTGTCGCGGCGCAGACGACCCGGCAGATCACTCAGGCTCTCGCCGGCTGAGGCGGTCGAGTTCGGCGCTGACGCGGGCCAGTTCGCGCTCGAGGTGCCCGGCGCGGTCTTCGGCGGCGGCGAGGTCGTGTTCGACTTCGCCGAAGAGCGAATCCCGGTAGCGGCCGTGGCTGACGGGAACGGTGAAGTCCTTGTCGCGCGGGTCGAAGGAGACGGCGATCAGGCCGTCGCCGCTGGCGGATTCCCCGACGCTGTGCTCGGCGATGACGTGCGCGCCGGCGTCGAGCAGGGTGCGCAGGGCGTTCTGGTGGGTGAGCGGGTCGCCGGAGATGGAGTGGTGGTGGGTCGAGACGATCAGGAACCGCACCCGGCCGGCGTCGAAGATGTCGCGGCCGCGTTCGATCAGGAGCGTTTCGGCGCCTTGGACGTCGGCCAGGACCAGGTCCGCCCGGGGCACCTCGGCGTCGTACATCAGGGACGCGAGGTCGTACTGCCGGACGATGTGCGTCCGGCCGTCGCTTTCGGCTTCGAAGGCCAGGGGTTCGCCGGGCCGGTCCCCGATGGCGGCGTGGACGAACCGGACCCGGCCGGTGTAGCCGTTGAGAGCCGCGTTGCGCCGGCCGACCTCGAGGTAGGCGGGGTCCGGCTCCACCGCGACGACGTGACCGCCGGGGACGGCGTGGCAGAACCAGAGCCCGTAGTAGGTCCAGAAGCTGCCGAACTCGATCATGGCCGGGTTCCCGCCGTCCGCGGCGAGCCGTTCGACGACGCGGTGGAAGACGAGCTCTTCCTGCGGTTCGTGGTGGCCGCGGAGGGCGCGGATGGCCTCGGTCATCCAGGCGCCGTAGTAGCCGCCTTCCTCGACGAGCAGGCCGTTGTGCATGACCTGCACCCGGCCACCGCCGTGGTCGCGGCACTCGCCGGCGTCCGCGACCTTGGGGATGTCATCGGCGTCGGCGCAGGCGACGGTGGTCAGCAACCGGCGGGCCAGCACGGGGTCGAGCCCGGTGACGTCGGGGACCAGCCGCTCCACAGCACCTCCAAGTCGGGCCGAAAGCCGAGCCTAACGCCCGGTCGGAGCCGGCGGGAACCGGTGCGTACGGCAAGTCCTGAGATAGCTGAGGAACGACGCTTGCAGCCCGGTCACGTGCGTTTCCCGCAGGACCGCACTGGTGACAGCTCCGCCGCGGGCGGTCAAGCGGTGCAGCACGGTGGCCGTGTGCTTCGCGAGGTTCTGGTAGACGGCCAGGTCTCCGAGAAGCTCTTGGTCGTTGACGGTCAGGTGCAGCTCGGCCGCCGGCAGGCTGTCGCCCATTTCCTCGAGCAGCGCGAAAACCTGGCTGTCTTCACCGACGACACCCGGGCTGCCCGCCCCGACGCTCTCGAAGAGCGTGCTGCCGGTGAGCCAGGCGTAGAGGCTGAACAGCCCGCCGTAGGAGTAGCCGAAGAGGCCGTGACCGCTCGCGGCCGTGCCGTAGTCGCGTTCGATCCGCGGGTGCAGTTCCCCGGTGAGGAAGCCCAGGAACGCGTCGGCGTGGGTTTCGCGCAGTTCGCCGAGGTAGGCGTCGGCTTCCTCGCGCGTCATCGCGCCCGTCCGGATTCCCGTCTCCACGGCGTCGACGAACTCCTGGGCGATGGGCTCGCCGGGTGGCACGAGGTCCCGGTTGCGCAGCCGTGCCCAGTGCTGCGCGTCTTCGCCGGCGTAGCCGACGCTGACCTGGATGTAGGGCCGGATCCGGTGCATGGGGTCGTTCTGGGTGACGATCAGCGGAGCCGTCATGCCGACGGCCCAGTTGCCGTCGAGCACGTACACGGCCGGAGCCGGCGTCGCGGCGGGGTCGTAGCCCGGGGGTGTGGTGACCCAGACGCCGTAGTCGTGGCCGCCGGCGGACCGCAGCTCGAAATAGTCGGTGTCGGCGAGGCAGCCCTGCCACATGGTGCTCATCGGGTTGTTCCCTTCTTCTTTTCCAATGGATAAACTGCGGGAGTGACCCTGTCAAGCACGGAACGCAAGGGCGACGCGCGGGAGCGTCTCCTCGCCCGGCTTCTCGACGCCTTCGGCGAAGGCCTGCCCGCACCCGAGGTGTCGCTGCGCGAGATCGCCGCCAGGGCCGGCACCAGCCACGCCCTCCTGCGCTACCACTTCGGGTCACTCCCGGGCGTCTTGGCGGCCATGCTCAAGGAGCAGCGTTCCCGTGACAACGAGGCGCTGCTCGATTCCGCCCGGCAACGCACCTTCGACGACCTCGTCGTGGCGATCTGGCGGGCCTACACCCGCCCGGAGCAGCTGTCGCGGGTCCGCGGCTTCTTCCACGTCGCCGGGCTGGCCGCGTACCACCCGGGGGACTTTCGCGAGTTCATCGACTCGCTCGACGACCTGACCAAGGTGCTGGCCTCGCTCGCGGAACGCGAAGGGCTCGACACCGGGGAAGCGCTGGCTTTGGCCACCGTCACGATCGCCGCGATGCGTGGCCTGCTCTTGCAGGAGGTCCTGACGCCGACGGCCCTCCCGGCGGACGCGGTCGCCTTGATCCTGCGGATGAGCACGTCGATAAAGCGTTGACGGCCCCGCCGGACGAACCGTAGGACAAGACCATGCTGCAGACGATCATCCGCCACACCCTGCGCGTCCCGCGCACGGACGCCCCGGCCGGGGACGGCGCCGCCGTCGCCCGGCAGATGGACGCCGTGCTCGTCACGGCCGGGTTCAAGGCCGATCGCGCGCTGGTCGAATACGTCGCCACGCGGCGCGCCGGGGCGGCGATGGGCATCGCCGTCGACGTCATCGGGGCGGTCCGGGAGCTGGTCGGGGACGACGTCGAGCACAACTCCTACTTCAAGCGCTTCCCGCGGGGAGTCCCGGACACCGTCAAGTTCTGGGCGTCCTGCCTGCGCGGGACCTTCGGCACCGACCACGGCGCGGTCGACCTGCTCACCCTGCCCCGCTACGGCCGCTACCGGCACACCTTCGACGAACTGCTCGACGCGCACGACGAGCTGATCGCCTCCGCCGGCGACCGGGTCACCGTCGTGCACCTCGGCGGGACCCTCCAGGAGGAGACCGAGGCGCTGTACCGGACCCTCGCCGAATCGGTCACGCCGCTGGGGGAGGCCGGCCTGGCCCTGCTCGGTGAGCTGGCGCTGACCTGCTACGCCGTCGAGCTGACCGCCGTGCCGATGCGGGAGAACCGGGCCGTCGTCAACGGCGTCCTGCTCGCCGCCGGGCGGCCGCTCGTCGCCGCCGACACCGTCGTCGACGTGCTGCGCACCGCCTGCGCGGCCAGCGGGGGAGACGTCACCCTCGCCGTCCCGACGCGGTTCCGCGGCTTCCGCCGGCGTGAACGGCGCGTGCTGCTCGGCGAGCTCGATCGCGTCGTGGGCGGCGACGAGGCCAAGCTCGGCGACGTCAAGCGCTTCGCCGAACGCTTCAAGCGGCTCGGCACGTACCTGCACGCCTACGAGACCCCGGCCTGCCCGGGCGCGCGTGCGGTGTTCGACGTCGCCCGCGGTGACCGGGCCGTCCCGACGATCGCCGGGCGCGCGGAGGCCGCCTTCGCCGACCGCGACGTCGTCCGGGCGGCCGGCGTCCTCAGCGCCGCGCCGGGGATGCTGATGAGGTCGCTGGACCGGCTGCTGCGGCAGGCGGACCCCGCCGAACAGGACGCCCTGCTCGACATCGTCGGCACGGTTCTCGGGCCGGTGTCGGGACGCGTGCTGTGCTCGGTGCGCGAACACCTGGGCAACCGCGCCGAACCGGCCGGGTTCCGGGCGTTCACCACGCGGGAACGGCGGGCCTGGGTCACCGAGGACACGCGGCCGCCGCTGCGCCGCGAAGTCATCGAGCGAGCCAGCGCGCTGATCGACGCCGAGATCGCGGGCCGGCTGCCGAAGATCGACCGGCTCGTCGTCGACCCGGACGTGCTCGACGTGGCGCTGCCGCTGTCGGGCAAGGCGAGCGAGGACGGCTTCGCCGTGCTGCCGAGGGGTTCGCGCAGCCACGTCGAAGGCGAGGTGCTGCGGTTCTTCACCTACTGGCGCCAGGCGAAGGACACCACCGACTTCGACCTGTCCGCGCTGCTGCTGGACCGGCACTTCCGCTTCGCGGGCCACGTGTCGTGGACGAACTACCGCAAGGGCGGCGCGGTGTACTCGGGCGACATCACGGCCGCGCCGGACGGGGCGACGGAGTTCATCGACATCCCGCTCGCGCCGGTCGACGCCGCGTACGTCGTGCCGCAGGTGAACGTCTACTCGGGCGAGGGGTTCACCGCGGTCGCCGAATCGGTGTTCGGCTGGATGATCCGCGACGAGGCCCAGAAGGGGATGCCGTTCGAAGCCCGCACGGTGCGGACCCGCTCGGACCTGCGCGGCACCGGCCGCGTCGCGCTGCCGATCGTGTTCGGCCGTGACAGCTTCGGCACGTGGACCGCGACGTGGCTGCACCTGTACCTGGCCGGCTCGCCGCGCTTCAACCGGGTCGAAACCAACCACGGTGCGACGAGCGAACTGGTGCGCGGCCTGGTGCGCCGGAAGTACCTGACCGTCCGGTACCTGGTCGGCCTGCTGCGCGCGGCCGGGACGACGGTGACGGAGTGGGCGCCGGGGCAGCGGACGGACGGGCCGATCACCTACGTCGGACTGGAGCGGCCGGAGGGGCTCCCGGAGTCCGCGTCGGTGATCACGCTGGACACGCTCAACCGTTTGATCCCGGCCTGATCTTCCGGATAGGCTGCGGTGGCGAGGCCATGAGCGTGCTTCCTTCTCAGCTCTCAACTGGTTCTAGCGCGTTCGCCTTCCTCGCTCCGACCGCGACGCGCCGGCCGGTTCCGGCCGGCCGGCGCTCGTTTCGTTCCTGGCGTTCCCGCTCGCGGCGGCCGTGGGCCGGTGTTCCGGGCGCTCTCTTCGTCTTCCGGCCGAACCAGGAGCCGGGCGGCGTTTATCCCGACCCGGCACGGGTAGGCCATCTGGTCGAAGCGCCTGCCAGACCACTGACCGTGGCTCAGTTCGCCCGCCGAGAGGAAGTCGACGATGTTGTCGCTGCGCGCCCGTCACCGCCTGCGAGGCGAACTCTGGATCATCCCTCTGCTCCTGGTGCTCGCTTCGATCGCGCTGTCCGTGCTCACCGTGTCGATAGACCGGGCGTTCGGCGACCACATCGTCCCGGCCGCCATCACCGGCAAGCCGGACTCGGTGTCCACCATCCTCAGCACGATCGCGTCGGCCATGGTCACCCTGACCACGCTCGTGCTGACCATCACCACGGTGGCCGTGCAGCTCGCCATGGGCCAGTTCTCGCCCCGGATCGTGCGAGCCCTGCTGCAGGACCGGGCCAGCCAATTCGCCTACGGGCTGTTCGCCTCGACCTTCACCTTCGCCATCCTGGCGCTGCGCGAGCTGGACGTCGGGGGTGGCGGCACCGTGCCCGGCCTGACGGTCCTGGTGGCCTACCTGCTCATGCTGGCCAGCATCGCCACCTTGTTCCTCTACATGCACCACTCCGGGAACTCGCTGCGCGCGGCCGGCTTGATCGACCTGGTCGGCGACCACCTCCACGAACAGATCGACCGGCTCTACGAGGCCGGCGACACCGCACCCACCCCACGCGACGTCGTCGTCTGCCCCGAGGCCGGGATCGTGGTCGACCTCGACCGCCCCGCCCTGGTCGCCGCCGCTCGCGACGCCGGCTGCGTGCTCGAACTGGTTCCCATGATGGGTGACTTCGTGCCCGCCGGTGCGCCCCTGTTCCGGATCGAGGGAGACGCCGGCCGGTCGGATCACGCGCAGCTCGCCGGGTTCGTCGTCCTCGCCGCCGAACGCACGCACGGCGACGACCCCGCGTACGGCTTCCGCAAGCTCGTCGACATCGCCGAACGCGGGATCGCCCAGCCGTTCACCGACCCGACCACGGCGATCATGGTGATCGACCGCCTGCACGACGGCCTTCGCCAGCTCGCCACCCGGCGCTTCCCGACCGGCCGGCACACCGACGACAACGGCGACGTACGGCTGGTCGAGCGCGTGCTCGGCTGGGACGGCTACGTGCGGCTCGCCTTCGACGAACTCCGGCTCGCCGGCGCCGCCTCGCCGCAGGTCCCACGCCGGATCCTGGCCGCGCTCCACGACCTCAAGACGGTCGCGCCGCCGGACCGGCATCCCCCGCTCGACCGGCAGCTGGCCCTCCTCACCGCCGCGGTCGAGCACGAGTACGACGACGGGCCGGATCGGCGTGCCGCACTCGTGCCCGACCAGCAGGGGGTCGGGTCCGGAGCCGACCTCAACGGACGGCTCCGGCCGTCCGGGCACCATGCGGCGGACTCCGTACCGGAGGGCACGACCAGTACCCGGGGATGATGCTCAGCCGACGGGCCCGGCCTGGCCGAACACCGCGTTGATGAGCCCGCCCAACGCCGCGGGGAACACCCCGGCGGGGTCGGTGTCGCCGGTGGTCAGCGTGGCGGTCAAGGTCTTGCCGCCGTCGGGCGTGCTGATCATCAGCGCTCCGTAGCCTCCCGGGGCGCCCCCGTTGTGGTGGACGATGGTGCCGCCGTCCGGGCCCAGGTCCTGCACCCAGAGTCCCAGTCCGAGCCCGAGCTTCCCGTGCGGGGTGCGCATTTCGGTCAGCAGCGCGGCGGGCAGGAGCCGGCCGCCCAGCAGCGCGGAGATGAAGGTGCCGAGGTCCTCGGCCGTCGAGATGAGGTCGCCGGCGCCGGCCAGCAGGGACGGGTTCTGGCGGCTGACGTCGACCACCTTCCACTCGCCGGCGTCCTCGTAGCGGTAGTAGCCGTGGGCGTGCGGCCCGGGCAGGTCGGGTGAGGTGGCCGACACCACGGTGTCGGACAGGCCCAGCGGCTCCAGGATCCGCTGCCGCGCCTGCTCGGCGTAGGAGCGGCCGGTGACCTTCTCGATCAGCAGCATGGCCAGCGTGTAGTTGGTGTTGGAGTAACTCTGGTCGGTCCCCGGTTCGAACCGCGCCGGCCGGGCCAGCGCGAAGCGCACGAGCTCCTCGGGGTGGTACGTGTGGAACCGGTTGTCCACCCACGCTTTGCCGTGGGAGGGGAGCCCCATTTCGAACGTTCCGCCGGCGTCGAGTTCGCCGGTGTAGTTGTAGAGGCCGCTGGTGTGCTGCAGCAGCATCCGCACCGTGATCCGCCCGTCCAGCCCGAGCTCGGGCAGGTGCCCGGCCACCGGGTCGTCCAGCCCGATCCGGCCTTCGGCGACCAGCTGCAGGACCAGGGTCGCGGTGAACGTCTTGGTGACGCTGCCCGCCCACGCCTGCCCGTTGGCCGGCGGCCCGGCGGTGCCGCCCAGCTCGCTGACCCCGGCGCTGCCGGCCCAGTCGCCGCGCTCGTCGTGCACGCGCACCCGGGCGCCGGCGAACCCGGCGTCGACGAACGCCTGGACGGCTTCCTGCAGTTCGGGGCGGGCCTGGACGGTGGCGGGGGTGTCGAGCTTCTGCATCGTGCTCTCCGAAGAGTCAGGCGTCCCCGCTGGGGGTGACGCATCCGGTGGCGAGTGCGATCGATGACCCGATCACGGGAACCACGATCGCCTCCCGTCCTGACACCGGACGGCCACTACGCTGACACGGTCCCTCGGCAGAGTCAGGACAAGTGCGCCGACAGCAGCCAAGCCGGCGCCGACTTGCGGCCGTTGCCCTCGTCGCGGACGTCGCTGCCGGCGAAGTCCGCGAAGTCCGGGAAGTTCTCGGCGACGTTGGCGTGGATGCGGGCGGGCCGGATCTCGTCGATCGTCCAGTACGCGCCCACCACCTCCCGCAGTTCCCTCGGGGAGACCGGGTGGACCCGCCCCGTGGGCACGCTCCAGCTGTCGAACACCAGCACGAAGTAGGACGCGCCGGGCGCCGCCGCGCGCACGATCGATTCCTGGTACCCGCGGCGCAGCTCGACCGGCATCGAGTGGAACAAGGTGCTGTCGAGGACCGTGCCGAACCGGCCGTCGTAGCCGGTGAACGCGCTGATGTCGGCGACCTCGAAGGTGGTGCCGGGCAAGCCGCGCCGGGCGGCGTCCGCGCGCGCGAGCTCGATCGCCGTCGGTGACTGGTCCAGACCGACCGTCGTGAAGCCCCGCTCGGCGAGGTGGATCGCCGTCGCGCCCTCGCCGCAGCCGGCGTCGAGGACTTCACCGTGGAAGAGGCCGGCGTCGATGAGCGCGGCGATCTCGGGTTGCGGTTCGCCGAGGCTCCACGGCGGACGCAGGCCCGGCCCCATCTCGGGGGCCTGGCGGCGGTAGGCGGAGTCGAACAAGGAGGGGTTCGTCATGCACCCCAGAGTCTCAACCAGGTTGATACATGTCAACATGGTTGACATGAACGACTTCCGCGACGAGCCGCTCGGCTACCTGCTGCACCGGATCACCGCGGCCCTGCGCGCCGAGGTGGCCGCCACCGTGCTCGGGCCCGCGGATCTCGCGGCGCCGGAGTACCTCTGCCTGCGGATGCTGGCGCGGTCGCCGAAGTCCAATGCCGAACTGGCCCGCGAGGCCCAGGTGTCGCCGCAGGCGATGAACAAGGTCGTGCGGGAGCTGCAGGAGCGCGGCCTGGTGACGCGACCCGCCACCGTGCCGTCCGGGCGGTCGCTGCCCGCCACGCTGACGCGTGAGGGCATGACCTTGCTCGCGCGCCTCGATCCCGAGGTGGCCGAGGCCGAGGACCGGGTCCTGGCCGGGCTCGACGACCACGGTCGGCGCGAGCTCCGGCGGCTCCTCGTGGCGGTGTTCGCCCGCTGACGAAGATGCGACGTGTCGTGATTCGGACGCGGCCGCCCTAGTGACGGATCACGGCGCCGGCGCGAGCCTGGTGCGATGCACTGGAGATCATCTGTTCTGGTCGTGGCCTGCGCCGGCACCCTCGCCGCGGGCACCGCCGGAGCCGCGAACGCGGCGCCCGGCCCGCACCCGGCACCGGCACCCGCGGGTACCGAACGCCATTCGGTCACCCTGCTCACCGGGGACGTCGTCCAGGTCGAACGGCAGCCCGGCGGCAAGCAGGCCGCCACCGTCCAGCCCGCGCCGGGCCGGGAGAAGATCCGGTTCCACCAGCAGGAGGTCGACGGCCACCTCAGCGTCTTCCCCGAGGACGTCACCCCGCGGCTGGCCGCGAAGCAGGTCGACCGGACCCTCTTCGACGTCACCGAGCTGATCGCCGAGGGGTACGCCGACGAGCAGTCGGCGACCCTGCCGCTGATCCTCACCTACGGCAAGGGCACCGACCTCCGGAAAACCACCACCGCGAACGCCGCCCTCGGTGCGACGCTGAGCAGCGTCAACGGCCGGTCCGCGCGAGCGGCCAAGGCCGACGCCACCGCGTTCTGGGCCTCGTCCGGAAACATCGAGCGGATCTCGCTGGACCGCAAGGTCCGCGTCTCGCTCGACCGCAGCGTCCCGCAGATCGGCGCCCCCGAGGCGTGGGCCGCGGGCTTCGACGGCACCGGGACCACGGTCGCCGTGCTCGACACCGGTTACGACCCCACCCACCCCGACCTGGCCGGGCGCGTGAGCGAGGCGGTCAACTTCACGACCAGTCCCGACACGACCGACCACTTCGGCCACGGCACGCACGTCGCCTCGACGATCGCGGGCTCCGGCGCCGCCTCGGGCGGCCGGCTCAAGGGCGCCGCGCCGGGCGCGAAACTGCTCGTCGGCAAGGTGCTCGACGACGACGGCTTCGGCTACGAGTCCTGGGTCCTCGCCGGGATGGAGTGGGCGGCGCACTCCGGCGCCAAGGCGGTCAACATGAGCCTCGGTGGCGGCCCGACCGACGGCACCGACGCGCTCAGCGTCGGCCTCAACGCGCTCAGCGAGCAGACCGGCACGCTCTTCGTGGTGGCCGCGGGCAACGACGGCGAACAGGGCGCCTACACGGTCGGCTCGCCGGGCACCGCCGAAGCCGCGCTGACCGTCGGCGCGGTCGGCCGTGACGAGAGCCTGGCGTCGTTCTCCAGCCGCGGCCCGCGCCTGGGCGACAACGCCGTCAAGCCCGACATCACCGCGCCCGGCGTCGGCATCGTCGCCGCCCGCGCCGCGGGGACCGCCATGGGCGACGTCGTCGACGACCACTACACCGCCGCCTCCGGCACGTCGATGGCCACGCCGCACGTCGCCGGCGCGGCGGCGATCCTCGCCCAGCAGCACCCCGACTGGAAAGGCAGTCAGCTCAAGGACGCGCTGGCCAGTACTTCCCTGACAGCTGCCGGGCTTTCGGTGTTCGAGCAGGGCGGCGGCCGCGTCGACGTGGCGCGCGCGGTGAAGCAGAAAGTATTCGCCACCGGCACGCTCGACCTCGGCGCGGTCGAGAACGGCACGGCGCCGGTGGCCAAAGAGGTCACCTACACCAACGTCGGCACCACACCGGTCTCGCTGAAGCTCGCGCTCGACGCCAAGTCCCTCGCCGGTGTCCCCGCCGGAGACGGGATCCGGCTGAACAAGTCCACAGTGGACGTTCCGGCCGGTGGCCGGGCGACCGTCACGATCACCGGCGACCCGGCGAAACTGGCGCCGGGCACCTACAGCGGACGGCTCACCGCGACCGCCGACGGGGTCGTGGTGCACACCGCGCTCGGCGCGGACAAGACCGCGCCCAAGCACAAGGTCACCCTCACCGCGCTGGACATGCAAGGCAAGCCGACCATGGCGCCGTGGCTGCTGATGTACGGCGAGGACTACCGCTACGACGTCAACACCTGGCTGGGCGGCGGCAGCCTCACGGTCGAACTCGGCGAGGGCGTGTACTACCTGACCGCCGAGGTCGACGGGACCCGGGACGGCCTCACCGTCTCCCAGGTCGTCCTGCCGGAGCTGCGGATCACCGGCGACACGAACGTCGTGCTGGACGCCCGCAAGGCGGTGAAGGTGGACATCCAGACCCCGCAACCGTCCGAACAGGCCGGGATCTGGAGCTACTACACCTACCGGGAGCTCGGCCCGCGCCGGATCGCCAACTACGCCATGCAGTTCGACTACACCCGCGAACTCCGCGTCACCCCGACCCCGAAGGTGACGACCGGGGCCTTCGAGTTCGGCTCCCGCTGGTCGAGGATCGCGCCGCCGTTGACGGTGAACGTCCTGGGCGGCCGGGATCCGCTGACGAACCGCTACCTCGCCGGGTCGCCCAAGCTGGACGGCCGGCGGCTGCTGCAGGCGGTCTCCGCGGGGCAGGGCAAGCCGGCGGACTTCAAGAACGTGCGCGGGAAGGCCGCGATCGTCGACCCGGACCCGGCCGACTACAACCGCGACGAGGTCTCCCGCGCCGCCGCGGAAGCCGGGGCGGCGATCGTGTTCATCGTCGTGCCCGACGGCTGGGGCACCGCCTCGGTGCCGTCGATCAGCGCGGCGCCGTTCCTCAGGATCCCGACCGTCCAGCTCGACCGGGACGAAGGGCTCGCGCTGCTGGACAGGATCAAGCGCTTCCCGGCTTTCCTGAGCCTGCACGGGGTCGCGGTCAGCCCGTACCTCTACGACGTGGTGCAGACCGAGCGCGACCGGATCCCGGACCAGCCCGTCCACCGGGTCACCGCGGCGAACACCGCGACCGTCACCACCCACTACCGCCAGACCGGTAGCGGCGGTGAGGCGAAGGAACAGCGGTTCGCGTGGAAGCCGTGGCAGGACTTCGCCGTCAACGAGTACCAGCGGTACGTGACGACGCCGTCGACCCGGCAGGAGTACGTCAGTTCCGGGGACATCCTGTGGCAGCACCGGGTGAAGCACGGCCTGATCTGGGACGAGATGTCCCCGCTCCAGGGCGGCATGACCGCGGCGCCGCGCACCTACACGGGTAAGGAGAACATCACCGAGGACTGGTTCGCGCCGGTCGTCCGGCCCGCCATCCCGAGCGGCGTGCCCGGCATGGACTCGACCCGCGACGGCGACCAGCTCCGGATCCGGATCCCGGAGTTCGTCGACAGCCAGGCCGGGCACTACGGCTTCAACGAAGGCGACGACCAGGCCGGGCCGGCCGTCACGTCGGCGAAGCTGTTCCGCGACGGCAAGCTCGTGTCGGAACAGCCGTACGCGTTCGGCACCTTCCCCGCCGGCGCGGACCCGGCGACCTACCGGCTCGACCTGTCGGTCCGGCGGGATTCGCCGGAGTGGCTGTTCGGCACCAGCACGCAGACGTCGTGGACGTTCCGCTCGGCCCGGTCGGCGTCCCCGGCGCTGCTTCCGCTGCTGCAGCTGGACTACGCGGTCGACGCGGACAGCGGCAACCGGCTCCCCGCCGGCCGCCGGGCCAGGATCGGCCTGACCGCCCGGTTCCAGGACGGGCTGGCCGCGCCGGACGTGCGGTCGGTGAAGGCCTGGGCGTCCTACGACGACGGCAAGACCTGGCGCGCCGTCGACGTCCGGCGCACCGGGAAGTCCTACGAGGCCACGATCGACCACCCGTCGCTCAGGGCCACCAACTCCTACGTCGCGTTGCGGGTGCAGGCCACCGACAACGCGGGCAACGCCGTCGACCAGACGGTGCTGCGGGCGTACGGGCTCAGCTAGGAACGGCGTCGCTCAACGGCCCCGGGTGCCTTCCGTCGGCGCGCGACAGAAGGTGCCCGGGGCTCGGCTCGTCCAGCCAGCCGAGCTTGCTGGCCTGCCAGGCCAGCTGCATCCGGGTGCGGGCGTCGACCCGGCGCATGAGGTCCTGCAGGCGCCGCTGGACGGTCCGGTAGCTGACGTTGAGCTGGGTCGCGATCGACTTGTCGCTGACCCCGCCGATGAGCAGGGACAGCAGCCGCCGCTCGTCGGGGTCGAGGTGCGGGGTGGGCGCGGTGTCGCCGATCCGCAGCGGCGACGCGCGTTCCCAGTAGACCTCGAACAACGCGACCAGCGCGGACAGCAGGCTGCTCTCCCGGACGAGCGCGGCGGTGGGCTCGCCCGTGCTGTCGTGGCTGACCAGCGGGCACAGCGCCACCCGGCGGTCGGAGATGGCCAGGCGCACCGGCAGCTTCGCGATCGAGCGGGCGATCTCGCCGCCCTCGATGCCCTCCAGGACGTTGACCATCCGGCCGGGTTCTTCGAGCAGGCCGGTCTCGTAGATCACGCGGTACTGCACGCCGCGGGCCTGCGCCAGCGCCTCCTCGACGTTCTCCGACGCCGCCATCGCGACGTTGCCCTCCAGACAGAACCACAGGGACTCTTCGCGGGCGCCGCGCTGGATGGCCAGAGCCTGCCGCCGGATCGCGTCCACCCCGGTGACGACTTCGACGAGCTGAGCGGAGTCCCGCCGCCGCGCGCTGCCGCGGTACTCCTCGGCGAGCTGGGACACGGCGGCCCTGGCGGCCTCCAGCTTCTCCTGGCCGTGCACCAGCAGCGGACCGAGGGAGACGTCCGGCGGCGCGGACATGTACCGGCCATCGGCCATGCTGACGAGCCCCTTCGCCAGCAGGACGTCCAGAACGGGCTCCACCTCGCCGCGGTTCACGCCGGCCCGGCCCGCGATCTCGTCGAGCGCGGTCCGGTACCCGCCGACGACGATGCGGTAGACCCGTTCTTCCTCGGGAGTCATGCCCAGCGCTTCCAGCACACTGCCTCCTAGCCACGCGGCCGGCGGTTTCCATCGGCGTTGACGGCTCGCTGACAAGGTACAACGGGCTGACGGCGTGCCATGATGGTGTGGTGGGCGCAGACGTGATCACGGCGTGGCGCGAGGCCGGCCCGGGCATCACGCGAAGCCTGGAGCTCGCCCACCTGTCCTTCGTCGCCGGCGGCCTGCCGGTCGGCGCCGTGGTCCTGGACCGCGGTGGCGACGTGGTGGCCGAGGGCCGCAACCGGGCGTACGACCCGCCCGGCGGCGACGACCGGTTGCAGGGCAGCCCGATCGCGCACGCGGAGATGAACGCGTTGGCCCGCGTGTCCGTCGACGCGGATCTGTCCTCGGTCACGCTGTGGAGCTCGCACCGCCCGTGTGCGATGTGCGTGGCAGCGTGCGAATTCACCGGCGTGGGGGAGGTGCGGTTCGTGGCGCCCGATCCGTCCGACGCCGAGCCCGGCCCCGATCCGGCCGGTGTGGACGGCTGGTGGCCGGTCGTCGCGAACCTGCTCTTCCTGGCCGCTGTCCGTGCGTATTCCGGCGCGGATGCTCCGATGCTCCGGCGCGCTCGGGACCGCGAGCCGGAGATCCTCGACCTGCTCGCCACGGTTGCGCCGGAACAACTGCGGACCGCGACCCTGCCGGCCGCGCTGGAGCCGATCTGGCCGGACGTCGTCCGTGCGGCACACGCGCGCCGGCGCCGCCTCGGCGGTTGATGCCCCGGGGCCCGGTTCGCGAGGAAGTCGTGCGCGGAAGTACACGGATCGCACGCCACGGCAGTCTTCCTGGTGATGGCTGACTACGAGGACTTCGTCCGGGGGCACCTGCCGCGGCTGCTGCGCTACGCGACGATGCTGACCGGGGAGCGGGAACAGGCCGCCGATCTGGTGCAGGACGTGCTGGTCAAGGCGTACCGGCGGTGGTCGCGGATCAGCGACGCCGACCACCCCGACCGTTACGTCCTGCGGATGGTGACCAACGACTACCTGTCCTGGCGCCGCAGCCGCGCGGCGCGGCTGATCGCCGTGGGCGACCCGCCGGAGCAGGCGCGGCCGGACGACTTCGCGTCGGACCACGCGGCACGCGAGGACATGTGGCAGCGCCTGGCGCGGCTGCCCCGGCGCCAGCGCGCGGTGGTGGTGCTCCGGTACTACGAGCAGCTCGCCGACGCCGACATCGCCGACCTGCTCGGCTGCGCCCAGGCCACCGTGCGGGCCCACGCGCGCAAAGCCCTGACGACCCTGCGAGACGGCCTGCGCATCGACCGGATGGCCCAGGCGAAGGAGAGCTGATGGACCTCGAGAACCTGATCAAGGACACGTTCACCGCCCACGAGCCCGACGCTCCCGACAGCGACCAGGTGCTGGCGGCCACGCGTCAGCGCCTCGACGCCAGGCGCGCCGTGATGAGCCGCCCGCTCGCGGCCGGCGCCGGGGTGGTCCTGCTCGCCTTGGCCGCGGTCGCCGTCGTCGCGCTGAACCGGCCCGCGCCCGACAACCAGGTGGCCACGGGCACCGGCGGTCCGGCCGTCGCCGAGGCGCCGGCCAAGCCGGCCATCGCGGAGCTGCCCATGCCCTTCTCGCTCGGCTGGCTGCCGGCGGGCAAGGCCGACTACCTCGCGCGCCGGATCAACATCGGTGGCAGCGCGGCCACCCCCGACAAGCCCGTGTACGGCGGCGAGTACCTCCTGACCATCACGTCCGGGCGTCAGGTGCTGATGGTGGACGTGCAGGAAATGCGGATGATGCCGGTCGGGCAGGCGGCCTTCAAGTCCGGCCCGGGCCGGCCGGTCACCGTCGGCGGACGGGCCGGCGTGGAGAGCTCGCACTCCGGCGGCCCGGGCGGTTACGAGCTGTACCTGACCCACCCGGACGGCGGCTCGCTGTACGTCAACGTGGCCGCGGAGCCGGGCAGCACGGCGTCGCCGCAGCAACTGATCGACGCGGGCCGCCGCGTCGCGGAGAACATCGCCTTCCCGGGCGCGACCAAGGTCACCCCGGCGTTCGGCCTCGGCGAGCTGCCCGGCGGCCTGCGGATGTGCGCGTTCGACGTCGAGAAGAGCGGCCCGGGCGGCGGCCCGCGCACGAGCTACTCGGTGGGCACGTGCAGCACGCTCCCGCCGATCCAGGTGCGCGGCGACGAGGCCGGCCAGGTCCGCGGCACCGCGGGGAAACCGGTCCAGGGACACGAGACCCGCTACCTGGACGAGGGCGGTTACGGCACGCTGTGGATCCTCAAGGCCGTCCACGGCGAGCCGATCGCCGTCGCGGGCCGCGGCGGGCAGGCGGAGCTGTACGCCGTCGCCGACCACCTCGTCCTGCCCCGCTGAGGCCCCACGGGGGGCGGACCGGTGACGCGGCCGGTGCCGAATCTGTTCAACCGGCGAATTCTGCGACTTCGTTCTGGTCGTCGTCATGGCTGTCGAGTGATCGTAGCTTCCAGGCCGCAAACCTCGCGACAAGGTCGGCTCGGCCGGTCTTGGCGACAGCGAATGCCATAGGTTCAGCCAAAACGTAAGACAGTCTCCGGTTCGAGTCGTTTTCCAGTTCGGTGAGTTCCGACGTCACGGCCGGCACGAGGTCCCTGTGGGCCGCGTTGGCGAGTTCGAGCAGTCGAACTCCGCGGAGGAAGTCGCTGTCTGTCGCCACTTGGCGCAGTGTGGTGAGCATTCCTGCGCGTTGCTCGATGGAAACGGCGATCGGGGATGACAGGGCGACCAGAATATCCAACTGTGTACGAGCGAGAACGTCAGGGTGTGCCTTCAACCAGGTGAATGCCTCAGGGAGGACTTGGCGAGCCAAGTCGGCGATCTCGGGCACACGAACGAGTGTGCCGAGCATGGCTCGCCAGTTCCGTTCGTTGGCTTCTGGGTGGGTTTTCAGCCAGGTGAATGCTTCGGGGAGGACTTCGCGAGCCAAGTCGGCGATCTCCGGCACGTGCCCGAACGAACCGAACGCTCTGAGGATGTTTCGCCGAGTTCGTTCGTTGGCTTCTGGGTGGGTCTTCAGCCAGGTGAATGCCTCGGGCAGGACCTCGCGGGCCACATCGGCGACCCCGGGCACGTGTCCGAGTGAGCCGGCCATGCCGACAATGGTCCGCCAGTTCCGTTCGTCGGCTTCCGGGTGTGCTTTCAACCAGGCGAATGCCTCAGGGAGGACTACGCCGACCAAGTCGGTGACCTCGGGTATGCGATTGGACGGGCCGAACGCACTGAGCGCGCCGAACAGGGTCCGCCAGGTCTCTTCGTCGGCTTCCGGGTGTGCTTTCAACCAGGCGAATGCCTCAGGGAGGACTACGCCGACCAAGTCGGTGACCTCGGGTACGCGATTGAACGGGCCGCACGAACTGAGTGCGGCGAGCAGCGTTCGCCATGTTTGTTCGTCGGCTTCCGGGCGTGTTTTCAACGAGGTGAATGCCTCGGGCAGGACTTCGCGGGCCAAGTCGGCGATCTCGGGTAGGTGACCGAACGCGCCAAGCGCGGTGAACACGGTTCGCCAGGTCCGTTCATCGGCTTCTGGGTGCGCTTTCAGCCAGGTGAACGCCTCGGGAAGGGCTTCGCGGGCCAGGTCGGCGATCTCGGGTAGGTGACCGAAAGCGCGGAGCGCGGCGAGCGCGCCGAACAGGGTTCGCCAGGTTTGTTCGCTGGCTTCTGGGTGGGATTTGAACGAGGTGAATGCCTCGGGGAGGACTGTGCGAACGGCGTCGGCGATCTCGGGTAGGTGACCGTAGGCGCCGAGTGTGGTGAGCGTGCCGAACAGGGTTCGCCAGGTTTGTTCGCTGGCTTCTGGGTGGGATTTGAACGAGGTGAATGCCTCGGGGAGGACTGTGCGAACGGCGTCGGCGATCTCGGGTAGGTGACCGTAGGCGCCGAGTGTGGTGAGCGTGCCGAACAGGGTTCGCCATGATTTTTCGTCGGCTTCCGGGCGCGCTTTCAACCAGTCGAATGCCTCCGGGAGGACTACGCGAACGGAGTCGGCGATCTCGGGTAGGTGACCGAACGCGCCCAGTGTGCCAACCATCGTTCGCCAGGTTTGTTCGTTGGCTTCCGGGTGGGCTTTCAACCAGGTGAATGCCGCCGAGAGGACTTCGCGGGCCAAACCGGCGATTTCGGGCAGGTGGCCGAACGCGCGGAGCGCAGCGAGTGCGCCGAACATGGCTCGCCAGATCTGTTCGTCGGCTTCCGGATGTGCTGTCAACCAGGTCAGTGCTCGGGGGAGGGTTACGGGGGCCAGTTCGGCCGCATTGGACAACCGCTCCATGGTAGTGAAGAACGCAACCCACTCGGTCTCGTTGTTTTCTTGGCAGGAACACAGCCAGTCGATCAATTCCCGCACGACGATCTTGCCGTGCGCCTCGTTGCCGCCTGCGTCCGTCTCGGCAAATGACAACAGCGCGCGGACCACACCTTCTTTGCTGTTGGGTGCGGTGACGAGCCACTCGAGGGCCACTGTGAGCAGGCGGGCGCTCTGGTTCTCGTCGAGCAGGCTGTCAGTGCTCAGCATGGGCACCAATGCCTCAACGACACGCTCCGCGCGTGATGGGCGTTCCACGTCGTCGGCGGTCAGGAGATCGTTCTCCAGCCACCTGTACACCGGCTCCAGCAGCGAAACCGTCTCGCCGGCGGGCAAGGTTTCGAGCAGCCAGCTGACCTGTCGTGCGTCTGCGATCCAGCCGGCATCCTCGCGCAGGCTCGTGGTCAGCCGATCGATGATGATCACCCGGAGTTCCTTTTTCCATCTGGCGATGTCGATGGACTCCGGTGGTCCTGCTGACAGGTCGGCGATCTTGAGCGTCCACGGTAGGTCGATTTCCAGCAGGAACTTTCGCTCCTGGGGGTGCAGCTCGTTGGAAGACAGGTGGTACAGCTGCCAGGCGGCGAGCCAGCTCTGGTTGTTTTGAGCGGTCAGGCACCGGCGTAGCACAGCGCGGAAGTTGAGCCGTGCCGACCGAGACGGCTGTAGCGCGCGTACCAGCGCGCAGAGCGTCTTCGTCTCGGCGTTGTCGTCGGAGATCGCGGCACTCCAGTACGTGGAGAACCTCCTTGAGAGCTGGTTCACCTGCGCTGGCTTGCGCGCAAGGATCAGCTCCGCCAGCTGCGGGACAGCAGTCGGCACCCGCGCGGACACGTCGATCACGGTCTTGTCGACGTCCCAACCGCTCGCCGGCCGATGCTGCCACGCTTCCCGCGCCACTCGCGCGTGCGTGGCGCCGATAAGCCGGCCACCATCGCTGGGCGTGTGTACGGAGAAGATTCGCCAGCCCTCCCGCGTCACCAGGTTCTGCAGGACATGTGCCAGCTGGCTCGGCGGGGTCTCGTCCAAGGTATCCGAGAGGAATTCGTGAAGCAGCGCCTCTGGGCACAACACGTAATTCTGGTGGAAAAAGCAGGTCACCGCGAACGCGACGACCGCCCAAGGTAGGTGCCGTACCTCTGTGGTCGGGTCGATCGGGACGCCGTCGTTCAGCGTCATCCACATACGCTGCATGATGTCGCGGAACGACTCACCGGCCGTGGCCTCCATGGCCACGACCAGCAAGTCCTCATCGGTGGACAGCGCGTCCGCCAGATTGCGACCATGCAACACCATCAGCTGCTCGCGCTCCGACACGGACGGTCGGGACACATCGAAGGTCCGGCCCAACACCTGCTTGCCGAATAACCAGTGAGCGAACTTCTCGAACAAGAAGTCCGGGCTCGCACCCAGCACCGCGATACCTTGGTGCTGCGGCTTGCCGAGCGCCTGCAACAGTTCCACCCAGCCGGAGTTGGCGAAGAATGGATCGTCGACCAGCGCGAGCACCGGCTTGCCGGCGGCGGCAAGCTGATCCAATGCCCGGATGTAGGCGGTGGTGTCGGCGTGCGTCACCCGCTCGGTCTTCACACCGAAGTCGGCGACCACGCACTCGCCCGCCATCACCAGCATCGCCGCCACCCGGCGGACCAGCGTCGTTTTCCCTGATCCCGGCGCGCCCAAGACGAACAACGAATGCAGTTGCATATCCGTGCCACGCGTTATCGGATCCAGCAGTGCGTCACGCACCGCAACGCACAACGCCTCGGTTTGATCCCTTTCGATGAACCGCAACTCGGGATCGTTGCCGTGGACGACGTCGGCCCAGTCCGGAGACCGCGCCACGTATATCCGTTTGGGCTTGCGGGCCTGTTCCGCCAGATACTCGCGATCCACGACCAGGAACGGCAGCGCTTCCTCGGGATCACCGTGGTAGATCACCGTCATGTCATGCCCGGCGACGTGGTTGCCGGTGAGGTTGACGGTTCCTTTCTCGACGACCGGGCCCTCGATTCGGTCCTGCGCCTTGTCGCGGGCCATCAGCGTTTCTTGCCTCGGCGGCCGGGATGGTTGACGGTCAGGTCGTGCCCGGCGACGTACTCGCCCTTGAGCGTGATGTCGCCTCGCCCGGTGACCGGCCCCTCAACCGTTCGCGGTTCCGGTTCGGGCGACTGGTTCCCCGCCAGACTTCGGTGTGTCACGAGCGCGGTCACCCCGGCACCGATCAGCAGCGTGAGCCCGAAAGCGATCCAGGCCCACAGCGCATCCTTGCTCAGCTGGTTCCCCAGCACCCCAGCGACGGCAGCCGCCACGAAGCTTGCCCCGCTGCCGGCCACCGCAACCGCTCGTGCTCCCATTGTGCCTCCAGCGCAGAACACCATCCCAGGGAGAAATGGTCGCCGACCTCCCCACCCTAGTCGTGTGGCCGCCCCAAATCGTTACCGGAGAACGTAAACCGAGCGTCACACATCCTGAATGAACACCGACAAGCGTTCCGGCTCGAGCAACGATGGCCCGTCAGGCGACGCGGGAACTGGCAGCTGTGGTGAAGCGCAGCTCGACCCGGGTGGGCAGGTCGTCGAGGTCGAGCGCCTGGCACAACCGCGGCACGCCCTCCGCGCGGATCCGGTCGCGGATCTCGGAGGGATCGCCGTCCTGCTCGACCGAGACGACCGCGAGCAGCTCGGGGTGGTCGCGGTTCCCGATGAGAGACGCGGACGCGGTGCGGACGCCGGGGTAGCCGCGCAGCTCTTCGGTGAACGGCCCGACCGCCGCGGTGGTGGCCAGCTCGGTCCGGCCGGCGTCGGGATCGGCTTCGAAGTGCCAGGTGCGGCCGGCCGGCTTGCGGACGAGCTGGGCGGCCAGCCAGCGCAGCCCGGCCAGTGCGACGACGATGCCGGCGGCCGCGGTCACGGACAGCACCCAGGTGGGGGGCAGCTCGGTGCCCGGCACGATCGGCCGATCCCCGCCGAGCGCCGGGAGCCAGTGGAAGCGGATCGCGGCCGGCACCGCGCCGGCGGCGATCAGCAGCAGGCCGAACGCGGCCAGCAGTGTCCGGTTGAGACGGGCAGGACGGTTCACGACGTGCTCCTCACCGCGCGAAGACGGACCTTGACCTCGGGGCGGCGGACCGGGTCGATCCGGTCGAGGCGGGCGGCGACGGCGACGCGGACCGCGTCGGCGATCCCGTCGGGGCGAGTGCGCCGGGTCCACACCCGGACCCGGACGGTGTGCCGCCGTACCTTGAGCCGCACCTTTTCCACGCCGTCGACCCGCGCCGCGGCCGCCCGGAGGGTGACGCCGAAGCTGTGGCGCGAAGCACCCGCGTCCGGCTCGCCGCGCAGCGGAAGCACGGTGAGCTTCCCCGGCAGCACGGCCGCGAGCACCAGGACCAGGCCGAGCAGGGCGACGGCCCCGCCGGTGATGACGACGGGCAGCTCGGCCCAGCGGACGTCGTGCAGCCGCCGGGCGGTGGCGCCGTAATCCAGCCACGGGCGCTCGCCGAGGATCATCTGGATGGCCACGATCGCGGCGAGCGCGCCGGCCGCGGCCAGCACCAGCGCGATCAGGGCGGCCGGGGTGCTACGGCGGGGGCGGCGTTTCACGAGACCCTCCTCGACGACGTGGCCGGCGCGTGCAGCGCGGTGACGGTGATGTCCACCCGTTCGACGTCGAGCCCGGTCAGTTCGCTCACCCGCGCGCGCAGGTGGGCCCGGGCCTGTTCCGTGGTGCGGGCGACCGAGGCCGGGTAGGTGATCGACAGCCGGGCGGCCAGCCGTACCCGGTCGCCGTGGACCTCGGCGTCGACCTTCACCGAGCGCTCGGCGCCTTCGCCGCCGAGCGCGACCCCCAGCACGCGCCCGGCGGTGCCGCCGACTTCGCCGATCTCGCGGGCGGCGTGCGCGGCGATCCGTTCGATCGCGTGGCCGGAGACGACCAGTTCACCCCGCTCTTCGGCGGGCACGGTGGCGGTCATGGGTCAGCCCCGGTCCCGGCCGAACAGCTGGACGAGGTCGATCTTGCCGTCGAGGTGACGGCCGATCAGGAACCCGATCGCGCCGAGCACGAGCACGGCCAGGAACGCCCCGAACCCGCCGAAGGCGAGCGCGAGGCCGAGCACGAGGCCGGTCAGCAAACCTGTCCTGGTGGCATTCATGGGAACCTCCGTCAAGAAGTGGTGGGTGCGGCCACGTCGCCGACGAATACGCGTACGGGCCGGTCGAGCGGGCCGAGCGCTGCGCGGATCACGGACACCGCTTCGGCGACCGTGGCCGGATAGCGGAGCACGACGCCGACGGTCACCTCGTCGTCGGCGACGCGGACCCCGGCCACGCGCCGGCCGGGCAGCAGCGTCGCGATCTCCCCGACCCGGCCGCCGTGCGGGCCCGCCACTTCGGGCAGGCCCGCCACCGCGGCGGCGATCGCGACCGCGTCGGGTGTCACTGCACCCGGCCGGTGTCGGCGCTCTGCTCGTCGGCTTCGTCGCCGGGCAGGTTGAGGTCGCCGACGGCGATGTTGACCTCGACGACCTCCAAGCCGGTCATCCGCTCGACCGCGGTGATCACGTTGCGCCGCACCGAGCGCGAGAGGTCGGCGATGGACACGCCGTACTCGACGACGAGCTGCAGGTCGACCGCGGCCTGCTTTTCGCCCACCTCGACCGAGACGCCCTGTCCCGCGGAGGCGGTCGCACCCGGGATGCGCTCCCGGATCGCGGAGAAGGCGCGGGCGGCGCCGCCGCCGAGGGAGTGGACGCCGGGCACTTCCCGGGTGGCCAGGCCGGCGATCTTCTGCACCACCGTGTCCGCGATCGTGGTCGCGCCCTGGCTGGTGACGAGGGCGCCGGTCGCCTCGGTGGTGGTGGCAGGCGCCTTCGTGGTCGTCTCGGCCATGGTGTTCCTCCTTCGTCGAGTGGACGGTTGTGCCGGGAAGACTCGGCACGGACCGGAATCGTCACGGCCTCGTTCGTGTGAACAGGCTCACGCGACCGGGGAAGTGACGAACGGCCCGGCGAGGTGTCTTGATGAACAGGACTGTCCACAGGGGACGGTGTCCGGCACGGGAGGAGCGGCTTATGTCGTTGGGCGACAAGATCGGGAACAAAGCCGAAGACTTCGGCGGCAAGGCCAAGGAGACGGCGGGCAAGGTCACCGGTGACGACGAGCTGCGCGCCGAAGGCCGAGCCGATCAGGCCAAGGCCGGAGTCAAGGACGCGGTCGAGAACGTCAAGGACGCGGTCGGCGACGCTGTGGACAAGGTTAAGAACGTCTTCAAGAAGGACTGAACCACCCAGGAACCGGTGGCCGGCGAGACTCGAGGGAGCGAGCCGGCCACCGGCCTCCTTTCGGTGCTCGATCACCGCGGGGAACCTGCGGGCGAGCCTCGCGCGGGACATCGCGATCGCCCTCGCCGGTGCGCAGCCCGGCTGCGGCTGTTTCTTGACTTCCAATCAAGAGGGTCCTAGCCTTCGCGTCGACCAGTTCTTGATCGCAAGTCAAGAGCGGCGGGTGAGCTGAATGAGGCAGGCGATGGAAGCTTCGGCGGAGAAGGACAGCCGCACCGCGCCGGTGCGGCGGGACGTGTGGTTCGAGTCCGGGGGCGTGCGGTGCGCGGCGTGGCTGTACGCGCCGGCCGCGGAGGGCGGGCCTCGGCCGCTGGTGGTCATGGCGCACGGGCTGGGCGCGGTGCGGGAGTGGCGGCTGGACGCGTTCGCGCAGCGCTTCGCCGCGCAGGGGTGGGTGGTGCTGGTGTTCGACTACCGGTATCTGGGGGCCAGCGAGGGGTCTCCCCGGCAGTTGCTCGACATCGGCGACCAGCTCGACGACTGGCGGGCGGCGCTGGCCTACGGCCGGTCCCTGCCGGAGGTCGACCCGGACCGGATCGCGGTGTGGGGGACGTCGTTCGGCGGCGGGCACGTGCTGCGGATCGCGAGCGAGGACCACGATCTGGCCGCGGTGGTGGCCCAGTGTCCGTTCACCGACGGTCCGGCGTCGTTGCTCTCCCGGTTCCGGTCCGGCCCGGTGAGCATGGCCGGGCTCGTCATCGCCGCGCTGCTCGATGTCGCCGGGTCGGTGTTCCGGAGGAAGCCGGTGCTGGCCCCGGTGGTCGGGGTGTGGTGGATGCCCGCGTTCCTGGTGTCGCGGACCGCGATCGCCGCGGCGTCCAAGCTGATCCCGGCGGGGTCTCGGCTCTCGCCCCGCACCGCCGGGGTCCTGGCCCGGGTCCCGGCCGTGGGCAAGGGATTGTCTGAGACCGTCGAGACGGGCGGGCAGCCGTTCCGCCCCGGCGACACCGCTGTCGGCCGCGACACGATCTGGGGTGTCATGAGTGGCCCGGACGGTGGCGGCGACAGCGCCAACGCGATCGCGGCCCGGCTCGCGTTGCGGTTGCCGCTGTACCGGCCAGGCAAGGACCTGCGCAAGATTGCCGCGGCGACCTTGCTGTGCGTGTGCGACGACGACCGCGCCGCCCCGGCGCGCACCACGGCCCGCCTCGCGGCCGGGCAGGACCACGTCCAGGTCAACCACTACGACGGTGACCACTTCGACATCTACGTCGGTGACCTGTTCGAGCGTGCCGTCGCGGACCAGATCCGGTTCCTCGCGGACCGGTTCAGCCGCTAGCCGACCCGCCGTCGGGGGAACCCGGCACGGCGGCGATGCCGCGGGCACTGCGCACCAGCGTCTCGACGACGGCGCGATCGCCCGCGGCGTCGCCCGCGTGGGTCAGCATCCCCTCGACGACGAACACCCCGATCCGGGTCATCGCGTCCTGCTCGGCCGGCGGCACGCCCAACGCGGCCAGGTGCCACCGCAGGATCGTCTCCACCTGCGCGTGGAAGCCGTCGTGCCACCCCCGCAGTGACTCCGATGCCGCGACCCTGGCGTGCACCGTCGTGATCAGCCGGTCGACCCGCCGCAACTCGCCGACCGCCCACAACAACTGCTCGACGGGCGGCTCGGCCGAGCGTTCCGCCACGCCGGCCAGGAACTGCGCGAACAGCGCGTCCAGGACGGCGACCAGTACCTCGTCCTTGTCCTTGAAGTACCAGTAGACGGTGTTGGAGGTCACCCCCGCCTCGCGCCCGATCCGCGTCACCGTCGTGGGTTCGTAGCCGTCGTCCACGAACAACCGCGTGGCCGCGGCGACGATCTCACCGCGTTTCTCTTCCCGGTCCTGCGGGCGTCGGTTACGCGGCATCTCCCACCTGACCAGATCGGTAACGCTGAAACCCCACTGTAAAGGGGGAGGGCGCCACAGGCGGTCCCGCCCCGGCACCGGACCCCGCGCGATCGTTTCTGTCCGCACGTCGAGCTGTCGAATGCCGCTTGCCGTGGACCTGCTACCGCGGCGTGCGTTGGTCCGGACGTGCCGCTTCGGCTTTCGCCGACGAAATGAGGTAGGCGAATGTCAACTCGGTCGTCTCGAGGGCCCACGCTTCCCAGGACAGGTCATCGGGCCAATACCGGCAGGTGGCCGCGCGGTGCACGCACGCACCGATGATCGTTCGGGCAACCATTCGGATGGCCTGGACTTGGTCGTGGCGGGAGATCTCGTGCAAGTAGGGGCTACTGGAGTCGACGAACGCTTCCTGAATTGCGGCAAGCGCTTCCAAGCCGCGCTCGCGGCCTTCCGCGCGCTGGCCGTCGAGCAGCTCCGAGAAGATCCGGTCGTGGCTGGCGAACGTGTGCGCCAGGGCTTGAGCGAAGGCGCCGAGGGTCTCGCGTAGTCCAGGTGCCGACACGCGGAGTGCTTCGCCGACGTTGGTTTCGAGTTGCCTGAGCAGTTGATCCTTTACCGCGTGCAGGAGCTGTTCCTTGCCGGAGAACCGGCGGTAGATCGCGCCCACGGACAGCTCCGCCTGCTCGGCGACAGCGCCGACGGTGAACTCTTCGAGCCCGCGGTGGGCCAGCACGTGCTCGGCGGCCGCCAGCACCTTCTGCAGTGACGCACGGCTCCGAGCCTGCTGAGGCGGGTGGAAGCCGCGCTCGTCGGTCTGCTTGCTCACCGGCCGCACGTTACCTCCAGCCGAACAGGGGCGATGGACCCCGCCAATACGCATCGAGGTGCCCAACGCCCACGTCGACTTCCCGATCTTCGACGCCAAGACCCGCTCGATGAAGAAGCAGGACATCACGCTGTCCCTGGAGGAAGGGGACCGGGTCGGCCTGGTCGGGCACAACGGCGCCGGCAAGTCGACCTTGTTGCGGCTGCTGTCCGGCATCTACGAGCCGACCCGGGGAAGCAGCCGGGTCGTCGGCCGGATCGCGCCGGTGTTCGACCTCGGC
The DNA here is from genome assembly GCF_053605345.1 of Amycolatopsis sp. NPDC003865. Classification (NCBI taxonomy): domain Bacteria; kingdom Bacillati; phylum Actinomycetota; class Actinomycetes; order Pseudonocardiales; family Pseudonocardiaceae; genus Amycolatopsis; species Amycolatopsis sp. NPDC003865. The sequence goes on from NZ_JBSGJA010000029.1 coordinate 68,462, forward strand.
GTCGGGCTGGACCCGGAGGTTTCGGGCCGGGAGAACATCCTGATCCGGGGCCTGTTCCTCGGCATGAACCGCAGGCAGATGGAGAAGCGGATCGACGACATCGCGGAGTTCACCGAGCTCGGCGACTACCTGCACCTGCCGTTGCGCACCTACTCGGCAGGCATGCGGGTCCGGCTCGCGCTCGGCGTGGTGACCACCATCGACCCCGAGATCCTCATCTTGGACGAGGGCCTCGGCGCGATCGACGCCGGATTCCTCGCCAAGGCTCGCTCGCGACTGGTGGACCTCGCCCGGCGCTCCGGGGTGCTGGTGTTCGCCTCGCATTCCGACGAACTGCTCGCCGAACTGTGCACCACGGCTCTCTGGATGGACGAAGGCAGGATCCGCATGAGCGGCTCGTTGCGCGAGGTCATCGATACCTACAAGTGCCGGGTGTAGCCGCACTTCTTGCCGGCTGGGTGATCGGTGGCCGTTGAGCCGATCACCGATGATCGAACCCGGAACGCAGAAAACCCCTCCGAACAGCCCGAAAGGCTGAAACGAAGGGGTTTCTCACGATGTGGAGCTAAGGGGACTCGAACCCCTGACCCCCTCACTGCCAGTGAGGTGCGCTACCAGCTGCGCCATAGCCCCGGAGCGAAGTTCAACTCCGCATCTCGTGTGTCCATACATTACACCCCGCCCAACACCCCTCCACGCGGGGGTCCCCACAGTCCCCGCAACCCGCTGACCTGCGTTTTTACGCCTTATTTTTAGTCGTGTATTGACTCCCGGTGTGGCCGCCGTTACATTTTGCGCGGTTGTGACGCCGAGGTCCCCGCCCGTTACGCCGCGTCTACCCAGACCGGGCACGCCTCTGCCGTTTCCTGCTCTACGAACGCCGCCCACGCGGCAGAGGAGGTTTCGCATGAAGAGGACGTTGGTGCTGCTCGCCGCAGCATCAGCCCTGGTCGCGGGCATGACGACCGCGACCGGTGCCCACGCCGCCGTCACCCCTGATGGCTGGTACACCGTGACCGCCGCCAACAGCGGGAAGTGCGTCGACGCCCGGGCCGCCGGGACCACCGACAGCACCGTCGTGCAGCAGTACTCCTGCAACCAGACCGCCTCGCAGCAGTGGCAGTTCCAGTCCACCGGCGACGGCTACTTCCGCGTGAACGCCCGCACCAACCCGGCCGCCGCCTGGGACGTCAAGGACGTCTCCACCGCCGATGGCGGCCTGCTCCAGCTCTGGACCTACGGAGGCGGCGCCAACCAGCAGTGGCAGGCCGTCGACGAGGGCAACGGCCGCTACCACCTCGTCAGCCGCAACAGCGGGAAGTGCCTCGACGTGCCCGGTGCCTCCGCCGCCGACTCGGTTCAGCTCCAGCAGTACTCCTGCAACGGCACCGCCGCCCAGTCCTTCACCCTGAACCCCGTGAACACGACCCAGCCCGGCCAGCCCGACTTCGGCCCGAACGTCGTCGTCTTCGACCCGTCCATGTCGAGCTCCACCATCCAGAGCCGGCTCAACAGCATCTTCGGCCAGCAGGAACGCAACCAGTTCGGCAGCCAGCGGTACGCCGTGATGTTCAAGCCCGGCACTTACTCGAACGACGTCAACGTCGGCTTCTACACCCAGGTCCTCGGGCTCGGGCTGAGCCCGGACGCGGTGAACATCAACGGCGCCGTGCACGTCGAGGCCGACTGGTTCCCGCCGCAGAACGCCACCCAGAACTTCTGGCGGGGCGCCGAAAACCTGTCCGTGACCCCGAACGGGGGCGCCGACCGGTGGGCCGTCTCCCAGGCCGCGCCCTACCGTCGCATGCACGTCCGCGGCGACCTGCAGCTCGACGACGGTGGCTGGGCCAGCGGCGGCTGGATCTCCGACTCGAAGATCGACGGCCAGGTCCGCTCCGGCTCGCAGCAGCAGTGGATTTCCCGCAACTCGCAGTTCGGCAGCTGGAACGGCTCGAACTGGAACATGGTCTTCGCGGGCGTCCAGGGCGCCCCGGCGAACACCTTCCCGAGCCCGCCGTACACCACGGTCGGCCAGACGCCGGTCGTGCGCGAGAAGCCGTTCCTCTACATCGACGGCTCCGGCAACTATCAGGTCTTCGTCCCGAGCGTGAAGACCAACGCGTCCGGCACGAGCTGGGCGAACGGCGCCGCGCCCGGCACGTCGATCCCGATCGACCAGTTCTACATCGCCAAGCCCGGCGCCACCGCCGCGGACATGAACGCCGCGCTCGCCGCGGGCAAGAACCTGCTGGTCACGCCGGGTGTCTACCACCTGAACCAGGCGCTGCACGTCGCCCGGCCGGACACCGTCGTGCTCGGCCTCGGCATCGCCACGCTGGTGCCGGACGGCGGCGTCACCGCGATGAACGTCGACGACGTCGACGGCGTCAAGGTCGCCGGCCTGCTGATCGACGCCGGCACGACCAGCTCGAACACCCTCATGCAGGTCGGCGCGGCCGGCTCGACCGCGGACCACTCGGCCGACCCGACGTCGCTGCACGACGTGTTCTTCCGGATCGGCGGCGCGAACGTCGGGAAGGCGACGAACAGCCTGGTCGTCAACAGCAACAACGTCATCGGCGACCACATGTGGATCTGGCGGGCCGACCACGCCGACAACAACAACTACGTCGGCTGGACCACCAACACCGCCGACACCGGGCTCACGGTCAACGGCAACAACGTGACGATGTACGGCCTGTTCGTCGAGCACTACCAGAAGACGCAGGTCGTCTGGAACGGCAACGGCGGCCGGACGTACTTCTTCCAGAACGAGATGCCCTACGACGTGCCGAACCAGGCCGGCTGGATGAACGGGTCGACGCTGGGCTACTCCGCCTACAAGGTGGGCCCGAACGTCACCAGCCACGAGGCGTGGGGGCTGGGCAGCTACTGCTTCTTCAGCACCAACCCCTCGGTGGTCAGCGCGCACGCGTTCGAGGCGCCGACCAACCCGAACGTCCGGTTCCACGACATGGTGACCGTCTCCCTGGGCACCCAGGGCCGGATCAACCACGTCATCAACAACACCGGTGACATCACCCCCGACGGCACCCGGCCGTCGAACCTGGTGAGCTACCCCTGAGCAACCGGCGTGCGTCGTGGTGGCGGCCGCGGCGCACGCCGGTCCTTCAAGCCCGCGGTGGTCCACAATGACCGGACACTGTGGACGTGTGGCCCGAACGGGTGGTGAATCGCGCCACCCGATCGTTTTGTCGCGATACTGGGTGCCCCGACACCCGAGGAGCGACTCATGACCTCCTTCGCAGCGTTCTCCGTCGTCGAGCCCCGCAAGGCGTGGCCGATCGCCGCCGTCCGCGGCGTGTTCGCCGTGCTGTTCGGGCTCTTCGCACTCATCTGGCCCGGCGCCACGGTGCTCGTGCTGGCGATCCTGTACGGCGTCTACGCGATCGTCGACGGCATCGGCGGCCTCATGCAGGCCTTCCGCCCGGGCGACGCCGCCCACCGCGCCGCCTACGGAATCCTCGGCGTGCTCGGCATCATCGCCGGAATCCTCGTCCTGGTCTGGCCCGGCATCACGGTTCTGCTGCTGGCCCTGCTGGTCGGCCTGTGGGCGATCGTCACCGGCGTCGCGGAGATCGCCGCGGCGATCCGGCTCCGCAAGCAGATCCAGGGTGAGGCCTTCCTCATCGCCGCCGGCGCGCTCTCCGTGATCGCCGGTGTCCTCATCGTGATCAACCCGATCGCCGGCGCGTTCGGCATCGCGCTGCTCGTCGGCATCTACGCGCTGCTCTACGGGATCATGCTCCTGGTGCTGGCCTTCCGGCTGCGCAAACTGGGGGACACCACCCCCGCCGCCTGAGTAGCGTGCGCGGGGTGTCGACCCGCGAACTGGTGGTGCTGGGCACCGCGAGCCAGGTGCCCACGCGCCACCGCAACCAGAACGGCTACCTCCTGCGCTGGGACGGCGAGGGCATCCTCTTCGACCCCGGCGAGGGCACCCAGCGCCAGATGCTGCGGGCGGGCGTGGCCGCCACCGACCTCACCCGGATCTGCGTCACGCACTTCCACGGCGACCACAGCCTCGGCCTGCCCGGCGTGATCCAGCGGCTGTCCCTGGACAAGGTCCCGCACCCCGTCCACGCCCACTTCCCGGCGTCCGGCGCGCACTACTTCGAGCGGCTGCGGCACGCGACGGCGTTCTACGAGCAGGCAGACCTGCGCGAACACCCGATCACCGACGACGGCCCGATCGCCACCGGGACCAAGTTCACCCTCGACGCCCGGCGGCTGAGCCACCCGGTCGAGGCGTTCGGCTACCGGCTGACCGAGCCCGACGGCCGCACGATGCTCCCCGCGAAACTGGAGGAACACGGCCTCAGCGGCCCGGACGTCGGCAAGCTCCAGCGCGAGGGGCGCCTCGGGACCACGAGCCTCGAAGACGTCAGCACGCCGCGACCCGGCCAGCGCTTCGCGTTCGTGATGGACACCCGCCTCTGCGACGCGGTGTACGCCCTCAGCGAAAACGCGGACACCCTGGTGATCGAGGCGACATTCCTCGCCGAGGACACGTCCCTGGCGAAGGACTTCGGCCACCTGACCGCCCAGCAGGCCGCCCGCGTCGCCGCCGAATGCGGCGTCCGGCAACTGGTCCTGACGCACTTCTCGCAGCGCTACCCCGACCCGGCGCGGTTCCTGGAGGAGGCGAAAGCCGAGTTCGACGGCGAGATAGTCGTGGCCGAGGACCTGGAGCGGGTCCAGGTGCCGAAACGCCGGTCCTCCCCAGCGGAGCACCGGGCGCCGTAGGCTGCATCTCGTGAGCCAGCCGATCCTGATGACCGTCGACGACGATCCCGCCGTGTCCCGCTCGGTCGCCCGCGACCTGCGGCGCCGGTACGGGAAGGACTACCGCGTCATCCGCGCCGACTCCGGCCCGGACGCCCTCGACGCGCTGCGCGAGATCAAGCTGCGCGGCGACGCCGTCGCGGCCATCCTCGCCGACTACCGGATGCCGCAGATGGACGGCATCGCCTTCCTCGAGAAGGCGATGGACCTGTTCCCGCACGCCCGTCGCGCCCTGCTGACCGCCTACGCCGACACCGACGCCGCGATCCAGGCGATCAACGTCGTCGACGTCGACCACTACCTGCTCAAGCCGTGGGACCCGCCGGAGGAGAAGCTCTACCCGGTGATCGACGCGCTGGTCGAGACCTGGAAGGCGGTCGGCGACAAGCCGGTCGAGGAGGTCAAGCTCATCGGCCACCGGTACAACTCGCCGTCGTTCCACCTGCGGGACTTCCTCGCGCGCAACGCCGTGCCCTACCGCTGGTACTCGGTCGAGGACGACGAAGCCTGCCGGATCCTGCAGGCCGCGGAGGCCACCGAAAAGGACATCCCGGTCGTCGTCACCCCGGACGGAACGGTGCTCAAGAACCCGTCCGGCGGCGAGATCGCGGACGCGGTCGGTCTGTCGACGCGTCCGGCTCAGGAGTTCTACGACCTCGTCGTGATCGGTGGCGGCCCGGCCGGGCTCGGTGCCGCCGTCTACGGCGCGTCCGAGGGCCTGCGGACCGTGCTCGTCGAGAAGAAGGCGACCGGCGGCCAGGCCGGCACCAGCTCGCGCATCGAGAACTACCTCGGCTTCCCCGACGGCGTCTCCGGCGCGCAGCTGACCGACCGCGCGCGGCGCCAGGCGCAGAAGTTCGGCGCCGAGGTGCTGACCGCGCGCGACGTCGTCGGCCTCGAAGCCCGCGGCTCCTCCCGGGTCGTCACGTTCGGCGACGGCAGCGAGATCGCCGCCCACTCGGTGATCCTCGCCAGCGGTGTCACCTACCGGGCGCTCGACGCCGAGGGCATCGAGGAGCTCACCGGCCGCGGCGTCTACTACGGCTCGGCCGCCACCGAGGCCCCCGAGTGCAAGGGCGAGCACGTCTACATCGTCGGCGGCGCCAACTCCGCCGGCCAGGCCGCGGTGTTCTTCTCCCGGCACGCCAGCGACGTCACGATCCTGGTGCGCGGCGAGTCGCTCGAAGCCTCGATGTCGCACTACCTGATCGAGCAGATCGCCGGCATCGAGAACATCCACGTCCGCACGCACACCACGGTCAAGCAGGCCCACGGCGACGAGCACCTCGAGCGGCTCACGCTGTGCGAGAACGGCGTCACCGAGACCGTCGAGTCCGGCCACCTGTTCATCTTCATCGGCGCCGCCCCGCGCACCGACTGGCTCGGCGACGACATCCACCGCGACGAGCACGGCTTCGTGTGCACCGGGCCCGACCTGCTGAGCGCCGGGCAGCGGCCCGCCGGCTGGCCCCTCGACCGTGATCCGCACTACCTCGAGTCGTCCATCCCCGGCGTGTTCGTGGCCGGTGACGTGCGGGCGCAGTCGGTCAAGCGGGTGGCGTCCGCGGTCGGCGAGGGCGCGATGGCCGTGACGCTGGTACACCGGTACCTGGAGGAACAATGAGCGCACTGCCGCGGGAAGAGCTTCGCGGGCTCTTCCTTTTCGAACACCTTTCCGAAGACCAGCTCGACTGGATCGCCGACAACGCCGTGCTCGAGGAGTACGCGGCCGACTCGACCGTCATCAGCGAGGGCGGCGAGGCGACCTGCTTCTACGTCCTGCTCAACGGCGCGATCCGGATGACGCGGCTGGTCAGCGGCACCGAGGTGGAGACCAACCGGTCCGACCAGCGCGGCGCCTACTTCGGCGCGACGCAGTTCTTCGTGCACCAGGAGAGCGAGCACACCTACAACGCCACGGTGCGCGCGCTGTCCGACGTCACGTTCCTGGCGCTGCCCTCGAAGGAGTTCTCCTTCGAGTTCCGCCGGTGGTTCCCGATGGCGACGCACCTGCTCGAAGGCATGTACCTGGGGTGGCGCAACAGCGACACCGTGATCGGGTCCCGCCGCCGGCTGCTCGCCCTCGGCGAGCTCTCGGCCGGGCTGACGCACGAGCTGAACAACCCGGCCGCGGCGGCCGTCCGGGCGACGTCCGCCCTGCGCGAGCGCGTCGCGGGCATGCGCCACAAGCTCGCCTTCCTGGCCAAGAAGGACATCGACCCGGAGCTGCTCTACCAGCTCATCGACGTCCAGGAACGCCTGGTCAAGCAGGTCGCGCAGGCCGAAAAGCTGTCCGCGATGCAGCAGGCCGACCGCGAGGACGAGATCACCGACTGGTTCGAGGACCGCGGGATCGACCAGGGCTGGGACCTCGCCGACATCTACGTCCGCGCCGGCCTGACCACGGCCGACCTGGACCACGTCCTCGAGCAGGTCGGCGACACCTTCATCGACGGTGCCGTCCGCTGGCTCGCCTACGCGCTCGAGACCGAGATGCTGATGGGCGAGATCGAGGACTCCACCACGCGCATCTCCGCGCTGGTCGGCAAGGCCAAGCAGTACTCCCAGATGGACCGGGCGCCGCACCAGTGGGTCGACGTCCACGACGGCCTCGACTCCACGCTGGTGATGCTGTCCGGCAAGATCGGCAGCGGCATCCGCGTCGTCAAGGAGTACGACCGCAGCCTGCCGAAGATCCCCGCGTACCCCGCCGAGCTGAACCAGGTCTGGACGAACATCATCGACAACGCCCTGGGCGCGATGAAGGGCGACGGCACGCTGACGCTGCGCACGTGGGGCGAGAACGAGCAGATCCGCGTCGAGATCGGCGACACCGGGCCCGGCATCCCGGCGGACATCAAGCCGCGGATCTTCGAGCCGTTCTTCACGACCAAGCCGGTCGGCGAGGGCACCGGGCTGGGCCTGGACATCTCGTGGAAGATCGTCGTCGAACGCCACCAGGGCGACCTGCGCGTCGAGTCCGAGCCCGGGAACACCCGGTTCGAGGTCTGCCTGCCGACGGTCGAGCAGGCCTCGCTCTGATGGCTTCCGTCCCGACGGTCACGACCGAGCTCGGGGCGCTGGTGGGGCTGGCGGGTGACGGCGTCCGCGCCTGGCGCGGGGTTCCGTACGCCCGCCCGCCGGTCGGTGAGCTGCGGTGGAAGGCGCCGCGGCCGCCGCTGCTCTCGGGCGGCGTGCACGTCGCGACGGAGTACGGGCCGCACGCGATGCAGTCGCCGGACCCGATGAACCCGGCCGCGGTGTGCGACGAAGACTGCCTGTACCTCAACGTCTGCACACCCGACGGAACCGCGCCCGACGGTGGGTGGCCGGTGCTGTTCTGGTTGCACGGCGGCGGCTACCGCGTCGGGCACGGCGAGCAGCTGGGCGACGGCGAGGAGTTCGCGCGCGCCGGGATCGTCGTCGTCACGATCAACTACCGGCTCGGCTCGCTCGGGTTCCTGCACCTCGCCGGGATCTTTGGTGAGTCCGAAGCGGACGCCGGTGTGTGCGGGTTCCTCGACCAGGTCGAGGCCCTGAAGTGGGTGCGGCGCAACATCTCCGCGTTCGGCGGCGACCCGACGCGGATCACTGTCTACGGCGTCTCGGCCGGCGCGAAGAGCGTCGGGAATCTGATGGGCAGCCCGCTGGGCCTGGGGTTGTTCGCGCAGGCGATCAGCAGCAGCGGCGGCGCCGACCACGTGGCGACGCCGGAAGCCGGGACGGCGCTGGCCCGGCGGCTCCTCGCCGAGGTCGGCTGCGACGACATGGACGCGCTGCGGGCGTTGCCCGCCAAGGAGTTCGTCGAAGCGCAGGAACGGATCCTCACGGGGTTCCAGGCGTTGTGGCTGTGGCGCCCGACGCTGCACCCGCGCGTGCTGCCGGAGGTGCCGATCGAGCCGATCCGCCGGGGGAGCGCGGCCGGGATCCCGGCGCTGGTCGGCTGCAACAGCAACGAAGGCAGCACGTACGCGCTGATGCTCGGCGACGACGTCGCGACGGCGCCGGCTTCCGGTGTGCTCGAGGGCATCCTCGGCCGCGAAGGCGCTTCGCACCTTCTCGAGACGTACCTTCGCCGCGTGCCCGACCTGAAGGCCGCGAAGATCGCCGCGATGGGCGACGAGCGCTACGGCATTCCGACGCAGCGGCTCGCCGACGCGCAGTCCGCGCACGCGCCCGTCTACCGCTACCGCATCGACATCGCCGCGCCCGGCGTGCCCGAACAGCTCGACGGCGGCCACGGCACCGAGACGACGATGGCGTGGAAGACGCCGCTGCCGCTCGCCTCGCAGGGGTCTGCCGTCAACCCGAAACGGGAACGCGCGGCGTTGCTGATCCACCGCGCCTGGGTGCGGTTCATCCGGGACGGCGTCGCGGACGCGGACGGTCCCGAATGGCCGCCCTACGGCCCCGAACTCCGGCCGGTGCTGGTTTTCCGGGAAGACACCGATCTGGTGCTCGATCCACGCTCCGACGAGCGAAAAGCCTGGGGCGACACGGAATGGGCGTCCGGGACCTGGTTCCCGGTGACCTGAGACCGTTCCTTCACCCGCCGTTCACTTCGAACCGGCTCGCTCCCGCGTCCAATGAGCGAAGGCCCGTCGAGGGGAGTGGCTCGTGAAACGCCGGGTGTCGATCGGACTGGCCGTGGTGCTGGTGCTGGCCGTCGCGGGGGTGATCATCTGGGGCCGCGGTGACGACAGCGCCGCCGGCTCGGCGACGACGGTCCGCGGGGTGATCGGTTCGGAGAAGCAGGCCTTCTTCACCGACCAGCGCGTCGTCGACGCCTTCGCCCGGCACGGCCTGAAAGTCGAGGTCGACACGGCCGGCTCGCGGCAGATCGCGACGACCGTCGACCTCGGGAAGTACGCCTTCGCGTTCCCGTCGTCGTCGCCCGCGGCGCAGAAGATCCAGCGCGACCGCAAGGTGACCACGGTCTACACGCCGTTCCAGTCGCCGATGGCCGTCGCGTCCTTCGAGCCGATCGTGGCGCTGCTTCGCGCCGATGGCGTGGTCCACAAGGGCGCCGGCGACTACGACGTCCTCGACATCGCGAAGTACCTCGACCTGGCGAAGGCCGGCACGCGCTGGGACCAGCTGCCCGGCAACACCGCCTACCCGGCCCGCAAGAACGTCCTCGTGACGACGACCGACCCGCGCGAGTCGAACTCCGCGGCCATGTACCTGTCGATCGTTTCCTTCGTGGCCAACGGGAACGCCGTCGTGAGCACCCCCGACCAGGAGGCAAAGGTGCTGCCGTCGGTGGCGAAGCTGTTCCTGGACCAGGGGTACACGCAGAACAGCACCGAAGGGCCGTTCGAGGACTACCTGTCGGCGGGCATGGGGAAGACGCCGCTGGCGCTGATCTACGAGTCGCAGTTCGTCGGCCGCGTGGTGAGCGGCGACGGCTCGATCCGGCCGGAGATGCGGATGCTCTACACCGCGCCGACGGTCTACTCGAAGCACACGCTGGTGCCGTTGACCGGCGATGGCGACAAGGTCGGTCAGCTCCTCGCGACCGACCCCGAGCTGGGCAAGCTCGCCGCGACGTTCGGCTTCCGCACGACCGACCCGAAGCTGTTCGCCGAGGTCGCCGCGCCGGCCCACGTGCCCGCCGACCTGGTGGACGTCGTCGAACCGCCCTCGTTCGAGACCCTCGAGCGGCTGCTCGACGCCGTCGGCAAGCAGTACTGACATGGACTTCGCGCTCACGCCGCCCGAGCCGGTCACCGCGATCCCCACCGCGCGCGCCGCCGGGCTGATCACGCTCAGTTCCGAGACGCGGTCGGAAGTCACCGTTCGCGCTTCGGAGTTCGCGGCCCGGCTCGAAGCCCTCGACGTCCGTTCGCCGGAGTTCACCGACCTGCTCGACGAGTTGCTGACCGTCGGCGAGGCCGACATGCGCGCGGCCGCCGGGGTCGCCGGGACGATGCTCGACCGGTCGTTGCGCAGTACGGCGTCGCCGCAGGACGGCGTCACGACGAGCCTCGCGAGCCTGCGCCGGACCGTCGCCGGGCTGGATCCGGCGAAGCTGCCGCTCACCGGCCGGAAACTGCTGGGGGTGTTCCCGGCCGCGGCCGGCGCGAAGCGGGCGCTGGACCGGTACCGCGCGGCGAACGAGCCGGTCAACGCGCTGGTCGTCGACCTGCGCGGCCGTCAGGACGTCCTGCGCCGCGACAACGCCTCGATCAAGCGCGAGCACGAGCAGCTGTGGCAGGTCATGGGGAAGCTCGCCGAAGCGGCCGCGCTCGCCGAAGCCGTCGACGGCGCGATCGAAGCGCAGGCCGGCGTCTTCGACCTGACGGATCCCGGGCGCGCGCAGGCGTTGCGCGCGGACGTCCTGTACCCGATCCGGCAACGGCACCAGGACCTGCTGACCCAGCTGGCCGTCAGCGCGCAGGGCTACCTCGCGCTGGACCTGGTGCGCAAGAACAACGACGAGCTGATCCGCGGCGTCGAGCGGGCGGTGTCCACGACCGTGTCCGCGCTGCGGGTCTCGCTGCTGGTCAGCGGTGCCTTGGCGAGCCAGCGGGACGTCCTCGACGAGGTCGCGGCCCTGCGGGCGACCACGGACGGGCTGATCCGCGCCAACACCGAGCTGCTGGACCTGCAGTCCGCGGAGATCCGCAAGGCGGGCAGCGACCCGGCCGTCGCGACCGGGACGATCCGCGCGTCCTTCGACCGGATCTACGCCTCGCTCGACGCGATCGACGGGTTCCGCGCCGACGCCGTCGCCGCGATGGCCACGACCGTCGAATCGCTGTCCGGCGAGATCCGCCGCGCCGAGGACCACCTGCGGCGTTCGCACGAGGGGGAAGCATGATCAGGAAGGTGCTGGCGCTCTTCTTGGGCGCCGCGTTGCTGGCGGGGTGTTCCGAACCTTCGTCCGCGCCGTTGGGGGAGCCCGAGCCGGGGACCTTGCGGATCCTCGCGGGCAGCGAACTGGCGGACATGCAGCCGGTGCTCGACGCGGCCGCGCAGGCCACCGGCGTCACGGTCAAGTTCACCTTCACCGGTACTTTGGAGGGCGCCGAAGCGCTGGCCAACGGCAGCGTCGACGGCAAGTACGACGCCGTGTGGTTCTCGTCGAACCGCTATCTCGCAGGCATTCCCGAGGCGGCGAAACGGCTCGGCAACCAGGTCAAGATCATGAGCTCGCCGGTGGTGCTCGGGCTGGCCGAGTCGGTCGTGCGGCGGCTGGGGTGGGCCGGGAAGCCGGTCAGCTGGAGCGAGATCGCCGCGCAGGCCGGGCAGAAGGCGTTCAGCTACGGGATGACGGACCCGTCGGCGTCGAACTCCGGGTTCTCGGCGCTGGTCGGCGTCGCTTCGGCGCTGGCCGGGGCCGGCAACGCGATCGATGCCCGGCAGATCGCCTCGGTCACTCCGCAGCTGACCCAGTTCTTCAGCGCCCAGGCGCTTTCGGCGGGTTCTTCGGGGTGGCTGTCCGACGCGTACCTCCGGCGCGCGACCGGCCAGGACCCCGGGCGGAAGGTCGACGGGCTGATCAACTACGAGTCGGTGCTGCTGTCGGCGAACGCGTCCGGGAAGCTGCCCGAGCCGCTGACGCTGATCTACCCGAGCGACGGCGTCGTCACCGCGGACTACCCGCTTTCCCTGCTGGCTTCCGCCGGTGACGACGCGCGGTCGGCGCACCAGCGGCTCGCGGACTACCTGCGCACGCCCGACGTGCAGAAGCGGATCATGGAGACCACCCAGCGGCGGCCGGTGGTGCCGGGCGTGGCGCTGGAGCGGCAGTTCGCGGCGCACGACCTCGTCGAGCTGCCGTTCCCGGCGACGCAACAGGCGGTGGACGCGCTGCTCCAGGCGTATTTCGACAAGATCAGGCGGCCTTCGCGGACGCTGTACGTGCTGGACACGTCCGGGTCGATGAAGGGCGACCGGATCGACTCGCTGCGAACCGCGCTAGCCGGGCTGACCGGCGCGGACAACTCGCTTACCGGGCGGTACCGGCGGTTCCGCAGCCGCGAGGAGGTGCTGATGCTGCCCTTCAACACGCGGCCCACGGGCGTCACGGCGTTCACCGTGCCGGAGCAGGACCCTTCGGGTGAGCTGGCGCGCATCAAGGCGTTCGCCGAAGGGCTGTCGGCCGGCGGCGGGACGGCGATCTACGACAGCCTGTCGCAGGCGTACCGGGACCTGGAACCGTTGCAGACGCGCGATCCCGACCGGTTCACCTCGATCGTGCTGATGACCGACGGCGAGAACGCGAACGGCTCGTCCCTGGCGGATTTCCGGTCGTCCTTCGGCTCGATCCCGCCGTCGGTCAAGCAGGTGCCGGTGTTCACGGTGCTGTTCGGCGAGGGCAGCAGCGACGAGCTCACGCAGGTCGCGGCGATGACCGGCGGCAAGGTTTTCGACGGGCGCAAGACCCAGCTGTCCGATGTCTTCAAGGAGATCCGCGGGTACCAATGATGCTGCGCTATCTGGGGTCGACCAAGAACCTGCTCGGCTGCGTCGGGGGCCTGATCGGCATCGTGCTGTACCTGACCGGGGTGGTCGGGTGGTTCTGGCCGTTCGTCGTGGTGGCGTTGTACCTGGCGGGTGCCTTGCTGGGGCCGTCCGAGAAGGTCCGGTTGGTGCCGGACCTTTCAGCCTCGCTGCTTTCGTCGTTGGAGACCTTGGTTTCGCGGGTCTCGACGGAGGCTTCGCGGATGCCTGCGTCTACTGTGGACACCGTGGGGCGGATCGCTTCGATCGTGCGTGACCTGCTGTCGGAGCCCGCGCGGTTGGCCGCCGATCCAGATCTGCAGCACTCCTTGGTTCGTCTTGCGCGGACGGATTTGCCGCTGTCGCTGGAGACTTACCTGAATCTGCCGTGGTGGTTCGCCGCCCGGCGGGCCGGGGCCGGCGAGGAACTGGTAGCTCAGCTGGGTTTGCTCGAGGCGGAGGCGCACCGGGTGGCCGAGCGGTTCTACGCTTCCGAAGTCGACCGGCAGGCCGATCACACGCGGTATCTGCGAGACCGGGACGTGTGAGTTTCCGGCCCTACCCTTGTGAGTGATGACGTTCGAACGCGCGTTCGAGTAGCTTGGCGTTATGGACGCGAACCGAGTTTCGGCAGGGTCAGGGTCACCGCTGCGGTGGTCAGCCAGCTCAACAGATCGGCGAGAGGAATGCGGGAGAGCCGTTCCGGCCACTCTTCCGCCACGGTGTGCAGCACGAGTTCGTCGTGCCGGGGCTCCACCTTCGTCAGCTTTATCCCCGGTGGAAGTTCCGGCAGGGGGAGCACGATGGGGTGAAAGCGTTTCGGTGGGCGGAGCTGTCGTTGTCCTATGTGGAGGGTCCGCGGCACGAGCACGACGGCGTCGTCGTCCACCTGGGCCTCGAGGGTCAAGTGGCCCCAGTGGGGTTTCCTGGCCCAGTGGATCTGGAGCAGCCCGCTGCCCGCGGGCGCGGCCACGATCCCGGGCCGGACCTTCGCCACCCTTTCGCGGAGCACGTCCGCGGAGACGGCGATCCGCAGGTCCACGCGAGCCGGCTTGGCGGTGGGAGCGGGGAGTGAGCGGAGGCGGACGTCTTCGGCGAGCACGGTGACCCGGCGCAGCGGAATGCGGCCGCCTTCGGGCTCCGGCCAGTCGACGTCTTCGGCGACGATGCGCACGTCGCCGACGCGTCCGGTGGCCAGTCGCAGGCTGTCGGCGGGGTAGTCGAGCTCGGCGAGGGTCAGGTGAACCTCGCGGTCCTCGACCTTGGCGGTCAGCCGCCGCCCGACGAGCTGTTCGGTGACGGTCCGCACCAGGGCAGCGGGCGTGACGGGGACGTTCGGCAGCAGCGAACGCCCGGCCGCGGCCAGCCCCGCCAGCTCAGGCCAGGGCGACCAGCCGTCGAACCACCTGCCGTCCGTCATCCGTCCAGTGTTGCGCAAGGAGGGGTAGGCCGCCGAGGCCAGGTAACGCAAAAGGAGGTTTCTCACGCGGTAAGGGTTATTCGACGAGCCGGGACCGGCTTTGGATGAGCGCGTCCCGCAGGTGCAGGCCCGGCACCATCAGGTGCAAGTCCGCCCGGCGGGGAATCGCCCCCCGGGGCTGTCTCTGGTGCTGTGGGGCTTGCTGGGCGGGGTTTGGCGTGCGCCGGGTTGTCTGTGGTGCCGTGGGTCTTGCTGGGCGGGGTTTGGGGTGCGCCGGGTTGTCTCTGGCGCCGCGAAACTTGCTGGGCCGGGCTTCGCGCGCGCCGCGTTCTCCCTGCCGCTGCAGCACCCGCCCCGCCGCTTGGGCCACACAGAACAATCGCCGCCCTGCGACCTTCGCCGCCCGAGAACCGCAGTCCTGGCGGCATGGGGGGTAGGTCCCCGCCCGGACGGGGGAGGCCCTCATGCGTGGCCGTAGCCCGGACGTGAACCTTCCGCGCGGTAGCCGCCCTTCAGGACGGCGGCCCCGGCAGCGGGGACGCCATGGCATCGGCTCGGAAGCTCACGTCTCGCTTTCCGTACCGCGCCAAGACCAAACCACCGGCAGGTGGCGGATCGTGAGCCACCTGCCGCCACCGGAGGGGGCAGTGACGGCAGGTGGCAGCTCGGAGGGCGACGTCGCCCGCGGGTCACCGGCCCGCGAAGCGGGCGATGATGCCGGTGACTACCAGCCAGAACACCGCGGCCAAGCCGAAGTCGAGGATGACCTGCAAGCTGGCGTTGTCCACGTTGAACAGCCCCGGCCAGAACAACGCGAGAGGAACCGCCAAGGACTTGATGAAGATGAAGAAGGCGTTGCCGGCATTGGCGCCGGCCAGGACCATGATCATGTAGAGAACTTCGATCCCCGCGAAGATCGCGCCGATCGCCGTGATGACCCGCACGGCCGTGTTCCGTCTGGTGGTGGTTCGCCAAGGAGACATGTCCGGAAAATTCCCGGATCGGGTGACCGATCAAACGCTCAATCCCCAAGATTGCGCCGTTCGGCCGCTCCCGTTGCTCTCCGCCGCCTCATTCGGACACTCCGTGAGCGTCACCGAGCAGCCTGGCGATCGCCCAGTCCTGCACCGCCAGGCCCACCGACTTGAACACCGTCCGGCCGCTCACCGCCGGCGGTGAGCGGAGCGCGTCCCCGAGCTCGACCAACGAAGACCGCGCCACCACTCCAGCCTCGACCGCGTGGATCACTTCGCCGGCCTCCTCGAGCGCCGCCTCGACCTGATCCACCACCACACACGTGGCGCCCCCGAGCAGCTCGGCCGGGAGCTCGCGCAGGGAAGGCAGGTATGACCCGATCGCGTTGACGTGAACCCGCTCAGGCAAGTCGTCCACATCGAACAGAGGAGTCGACGATGACGTAGCGCAGCAAACGATCTCCGCGTCGAACACCGCGTCCGCGGCCGACGAGGCCACCCGCGTCACCACGCCCGGGAACTCGGCCCTCATCCGCTCCACGAAAGCGACCGCGCGTTCAGGCGAGCGGCCGAACACCGCCAGCCGGCTCACCGGCCGGACCGCGGCCACCGCGCGTACCTGGTCCGCGGCCTGCGCGCCGGTGCCGAGGAGGGCCAAGCGGCCGGCGGACGGTGGGGCGAGCAGGGCCGTCGCGACGCCGGATGCCGCGCCCGTGCGGAGCGTCGTCACCTCGATCGCGTCGGCGACCAGCTGGCCCGCGGCCGTGTTCCACACGAGCGTCCCGAGGATCATCGGGGTGCGGCCGGCGGCCAGGCTGAGCGTCTTGACCACCGTCGTCGCACTCGGGGTGTGGCACGCGCTCATCACCAGCGTCGTGCCTCCGCCGAACGACAACCGTTGCGGTACCACGAAACGGCCGGCGGCGAGGTCGAGGAAGGCCGCCCGCACCGCGTCGACGGCGGCCGGCATCGGCACGGCGGCCCGGACGGCGTGGGCATCGAGCATGCGCTGACCCCTTCGGCGGCGGAGACTGCGGCTAGCCTGACGGGGTGCCCGACGCGACGCAAGATCCACCCGTCGAAGAACAGCGGTTCGTCCGCGACGACTGGTACGGAGAGGAGATCACCGGACGGCACTACGTGCGCTGCGAGTTCCTCGAGGTCGACCTCTCGGAGGCGCAGACGCGGAACGCGGTCTTCACCGACTGCGTGTTCGGGAACGTGCGGTTCAACGCGTCCCGCCACACGGACTCGGCGTTCACCGGCTGCTCCTTCAAGCGGTGCAACTTCTTCGACGCCGAGTTCACCGGGTGCAAGCTCGTCGGCGCGACGTTCGGCGAGTGCGAGCTGCGGCCGCTGCGGGTCACCGGTGGCGACTGGTCGTTCGCCGGGCTGGCGGGTGCCGACCTGCGGTCGGTCGCCTTCCACGGGGTGCGGATGCGCGAGGCCGACCTCAGCGGGGCGAACTGCGGCGACGCCGTGTTCGCCGACGTCGACCTCTCGGGCGCGATGCTGCACGCCGTCAAGCTGCCGCGCGCGGACCTGCGGGGCAGCGACCTGTCGGCACTCGACCCGGTGAACGCCGACCTGGCGGGGGCGATCGTGTCACCCGAACAGGCTGCGGTGCTCGTCACGTCGCTCGGGCTGCGCGTCCGGGCGTAGGCTCGGGCCGACCGGGAAGGGAGGGCCGCATGGGTGTCGTGACACCGGGGTTCAGTGGCCGGGCTCGCAGCGGTGACCCGCGCCTGCCGCCCGGGCAGTACCTCGCCGAGGACTTCCCCGTGCTGTCGGCGGGACCGACTCCGCGCGTGCGCACCGAGACGTGGGAGTTCACGGTCACCACCGAAGCCGGTGAGAAGCGTTCCTGGACCTGGGCCGAGCTGATGGCCCTGCCCAGCGAGAAGCCCACAGTGGACATCCACTGCGTCACCCAGTGGTCCAAACTGGACACCCGGTGGCGTGGCGTCTCGGTGGACACGCTGATCGGCGGGCTCGACACCGCCGCCGACTACGTCATGGTGCACTCCTACGGCGGCTACACCACGAACCTGCCGCTCGCCGACCTGCTCGACGGGCAGGCCTGGATCGCCTACGAATACGGCGGCCGGCCGCTGACGCCCGAGCACGGCGGCCCGGCGCGGCTGCTCGTGCCGCACCTTTACTTCTGGAAGTCCGCGAAGTGGGTGCGCGGCCTGGAGCTGAAGACCCGGGACGAGCCCGGCTTCTGGGAGAACGTCGGCTACCACGACTACGGGGATCCATGGCGCGAACAGCGGTATCAGGGCGACTAGCCTGGCGGGTCGCCCGCCTGGCCGCGATCCGCGACGAGACGCCGACGGCGCGCACGCTCGTCTTCGACCTGCCCGGGTGGCCGGGGCACCTGGCGGGGCAGCACGTCGACGTCCGGCTGACCGCCGCCGACGGCTACCGCGCGCAGCGCAGCTACTCGCTCGCCGCGCCCGCCGATGGGGACCGAGTCGAGCTGACGGTGCAGCGGGTCGCCGACGGTGAGGTGTCCGAGCACCTGACCGGCCCGTACGCGGTCGGTGACCCGGTCGAGATCCGCGGGCCCGTCGGCGGCTGGTTCGTCTGGCGGCCGACGGCTCCCGAACCGGTCCTGCTCGTCGCGGGTGGCTCGGGCATCGTGCCGTTGATGGCGATGATCCGCGCCCGCCGCGCGGCCGGCGTGCGCACGCCCTTCAAGCTGATCTACTCGCTGCGCACCCCGGCTGAGCGGTACTACGCCGACGAGCTGCGCACGCCGGTGGCCGGGCTGGACATCACCTACGTCTACACGCGCGAGCTGCCCGAAGGCCGCCCCGGTATTCCGCGGCGCATCGACGTGGCCACGCTCAACACGGCGGGGTGGCCGGCGGAGTTCGGCGCGTCGTGCTTCGTCTGCGGACCGACGGGCTTCGTCGAGACCGTCGCCGACATCCTGGTCGCCCTCGGCCACGATCCGCACCGGATCCGCACCGAGCGGTTCGGTCCCAGCCGCGACTGACCGGGCAGGCATCCGATGAATAGGTGACAACGCGCCCCGCTGAGCGGGAACTTGTCGACATGGGCGTTCAGAGATCCTATGTTTCGTCCCATGCTGACGAAGTGGGGCTCGAAGCGGCGCCGCACCGTGGTGACCGTTCTCCTGGGGGCGGGCGCGCTGCTCGCCACGACCGGCCCGGCCGCCGCCGCGGATCCGGACTCCGCCGCCGATCGGGACGTCTACGTCTCGCCGGCCGGCTCCGACCACGCTCCGGGCACCGCGCACCGGCCCGTGCGGACCCTCGGCAAGGCGCGCGACCTCGTGCGGCAGCGCGCGCCGCACCTCTCGCGCGACCTCACCGTGCACCTCGCTCCCGGCGTCTTCCGGCTGACCGAGCCGCTTCGCCTCGACGCCCGGGACTCGGGCGGCAACGGCCACCGCGTCATCTGGCAGGGCAGCGGCGACACCGAGCTGAACGGCGGCGTGCGCGTCACCGGGTGGCGGCCGGTCCCGGGCCGTCCCGGCCTGTTCGCCGCGGCCGCGCCCGCCGGGCTCGGCAACAGCCGGCAGCTGTACGTCGACGGTGTCCGCGAACAACGCGCCCGGGGGCCGCTGCCGGTGACCGTCAAGGCCACCGCCACCGGCTACACCGCGAGCGCCGACACCCTCGCGCACTGGCGCAACCCGAAGGACGTCGAGTTCGTCTACACCGCCGGCGAAGCGCTCTGGAACATCCAGCGCGACGGCCTCGGCCAGTGGACCGAGCCGCGGTGCCCGCTCGCCGCGGCCGAAGGCACGACCATCACCATGGCCCAGCCGTGCTGGGACAACTCGACCAAACGCGTGCTCTTCCCGGACATCCCCGGCCGCAGCGTCAACATGGTCGGCCCGGCCGACCTGACCAACGGACGGCACCCGACCTACGCGGAAAACGCCTTCGAGCTGCTCGACACCCCCGGCGAGTGGTACCTGGACCGGTCCGCGCACGTCGTCTACTACCTGCCGAAGCCGGGACAGGACCTGCGCCGCGCCGACGTCGAGGTGCCGGTGCTGGAAAAGCTCGTCGACGCGCGGGGCATCCACGACGTCGCCTTCCGTGGGCTGCGCTACTCCTACGCGACGTGGCTGACGCCGTCGTCGCCGGAGGGCTTCTCCGAAATCCAGGCGGGCTACACAATCACCGGTGCCGACGGCTGGGCCACCCAGGGGCTCTGCCAGTTCGTGCCCGGCGGCACCTGCCCGTACGCGTCGTGGACGCGGGAGCCCGCGAACGTCTCGGTGTCGCACGGGCAGCGCGTCGAGTTCAGCGACAGCGTGTTCGCGCACCTCGGCGGCGCCGCGCTGGATCTCGTCGAAGGCACCAAGGAATCCCTGGTCCGCGGCAACGTCTTCACCGACATCTCGGGCAACGGCGTGCAGATCGGCGGCGTCGACAAACCGGTCACCGACACCGACGCCGACGTCGTGCGCGACGTCGCGGTGACCGACAACCACCTCTACGGCCTGCCGCGGGAGTTCCACGGCGGCGTGCCGATCGTCAACGGCTACACCGTGCGGAACACGCTGTCCCACAACCAGATCGACCACGTCGGCTACTCGGCGATCTCCGTCGGCTGGGGTGGCTGGCCCGACAAGATCAAGCAGCCGGCGACGCCGAACCTGTCGCACGACAACGCCGTCTCGGACAACCTGATCTTCGACTACATGCTGATGCTCGACGACGGTGGCGGCGTCTACACCCAAGGCATCACGGGCAGTTCGCTCGACGACGGCGAGAAGGTCACCGGCAACGTCATCCACGGCCAGTGGGGCCTCGGCAAGGGCGTCTACACCGACAACGGCAACACCTACGAGACGATCCGCGGCAACGTCCTCTACGACATGGCGTACGCGAACGTCGGCACGGTGCACGTCGACTACCGCGACGGCCTCGGCAACAACGACCCGACGCTGACCGAGGACAACTACTGGGAGCAGGGCGACCGCGACAAGGTCGACAAGGGCGCGATCACGCGCGGCAACAAGCTCCTGGCGAACCCGTCCGACGCGCCGGCGGCGATCGTCGCGAACGCGGGCCTCGAACCGGCCTACCGCGGCCTGCTGACCCGCCGGGTGGGCGGGGCCGCGCCGGCCGAAGCGCCGTCGCGGGTGGGCACGTTCGCGGTCGAGAGGAAGCTGTACGCGACGTGGAACCCGACGTACGCGTTCAACAACGCCCCGGTGACGGACTATGTCGTGACGGCAACGGGCGGCGGCCGCACCTACACCGCGACGATCCCGGCGGCCGACTTCGCGAAGCGCGCGTACGCCGAGGTCCCGGGCCTGACGGACGGGACCGCGTACACGGTCACAGTGGCGGCGCGCAACGCTTACGGCACAAGCGAACCCTCCCTGGCCGCGGCTCCGGTGACACCGGGCCCGAAGGCGGGAACGCTGCCCGGAGTGCCGACGAACGCCCGTGCCCTGCCGAGCGCGACGGCGGCTTCGATCCGCTGGAACCCGCCGGCGGCCACGGGCGACACCCCGGTCCTTGGCTACACGATCACGGTGTCCGACGGCCGCACGATCGACGTCCGGGGCCGGGACGCACTGGTGACCCAGCCGACGATCAAGGGCATGACGAGGGTGGTGGACAACCTGAAGCCCGCGACGACGTACACGTTCACGGTGGAGGCGGTAACGGCGACGGGAACCGGCCCGGCCGCCACCTTCACCGCGACGACCAGCGGCTGAGCCAGTGATCCACAGGCCGGCCGAGATGTGGACAAAGCGGCCCGGCCGACGGTCTCCACAAGGTTTCGGTCGGGCGCCCCCGATACGCTGGAAGCGGGGCCGGCCCCCAGGGAGGGTGGGGGTTGCTTCAGGGGGCGTCCGGCCGGGAAAGCAGCTCGCGCAGCGTCGCGAGCAGCTCGCGCCGGTCCGACGCCCCCAGCTTGCCGCGGATGCGGGCCATGTGGTGCTCGACCGTCTTGCCCGAAATGAACAGCTTCGACCCGGCCTGCTTGTACGTCAGCCCCTCGACGACCAGCCGGGCCACCTCCAGCTCGCGCTCGCTCAGCGCCGCCAGGCCGGTCCCGGCCGCCGCGGGTTCGGCCGCTCCCGACTCGCGGCGGGCCGCCGTGCCCTGGAACTGGCGGGCCGCCTCCAGCAGCCGGACCATCGCCTTGCGGTCGGACGTGCGGATCGCCGCCTGGCCGGCCAGGCGGGCCGCGTCCCAGCGCAGGCCCAGGTCGTGCATCTCGGCCGCGGCGGCGGTGATCGCGTCCGGGTCGAACTTGCCGCCGAGGACCGACAGCCAGCACTGGGCCGCCGTCGCCAGCGCGCTCGGGTAGCGGCCGCAGTGGGCGTGCGTCGCCAACGTCGCCAGGTGCGCCTTCGCCGCTTCCGCGTCCTCCAGCGTGATCGCCGCGTGCAGCTCGTGCCACACCAGCGAGACCGTCCACAGTGGAGGCTCGCCGAGGCGGCCCAGCAGTGCGTGCGCACGCTCGAGCCGGCCCGAAATCTTCGCGAACGCCCCCGTGCGGGCCGCCGCGATCGCCAGCTCGCCGAGGGGCAGCAGGCCGAACAGGTCCGTTTGCTGCCGCATCGACGCCTGGTACGCGCGGTTCCACGACCGCTGCAGCCCGACGAGGTCACTCGCCCGCCGGGCCAGGCCGAGCTCCAGTGTCGCGAAGAACAGCTCGTCGCGGGCCTCCAGGGTTCGGCCGGCCACGGCGTCGCGGTGCTCGGCCGCCGTCGCCAGGTCGCCCGCCGTCATCGCCACCCAGCCCAGCAGCAGCCGGTGGCGGACCGCCAGGAGGTCGCCGCCGATGCCGCCGTCGAGGGCCCGCGTCAGCACCGACTCCGCCAGCGACAGCTCGCCGGTGTGCAGCGCCGCGAGCGCGGCCAGCGCCGCCGGGCTGTCCGGCAGCAGCGTGCCGCCCAGGGCCGGTTCCAGCATCGCCGCCGCGCCGAGCAGCGTCGACAGCGTCTCCGTCGCGCAGCCGACCACCGAGTCGGCGATGCCGCGGGCCATCCGCGTGGCCGCGCCGGCGAACAACGTCGGCGCCACGCCGGGGGCGGGGGAGTCGAGGAGCCGCTGGGCACCGGCGAGGTCGCCGGTGCCGACCAGCGCGATCGCCGCGAACGCGTCGGCCCCGGCCCAGGTGCCCGCGCCGTCCGGGGAGGTGCGGGACGCCCAGTGGTACAGCTCCGCGCTGCGGGCCAGCTCGCCGCGGTGCGCCAGCACGGTCGCCGCGATCGCCGCGCCGGCCGCGCGGGTTCCGGGGTCCGGGTCGCCGAGCATGCCGTCGCCGAGGCGCAACGCCGTGTCGAGGTCGCCCGACAACGCCGTCGCGCGCGCCCAGCCCGTCGTGACGGCGGACGAACGGTCACCCGCTTCGGCAGCCGCTTCGAACAGCCGCGTCGCCAGCTGGGCGTCCGACGGCAGGGCTTCGCCGGCCGCGGCGGCGAACGCGGCCGCGGCGGACGAGCCCGAGCTGCCCGTGCCGAGCAGCGAGCGCGCCAGGTCGAGCACCGGCAGGCCGTTCGCCAGCTGCAGCTCGACCAGCCGCTGCACCGTCGTCAGGCGGCGCGCGGGCGGCCCGAAGTCGCGGACGGCGACCGCCGCCAGCGGCGGCAGCATGTCGTCCGGGCCGAGCAGCCCGGTCGCGCGGGCGGCGTCGACGATCGACGGCAGCCGGTCGGGGTCGCGGTCCAGCAGCGCGCACAGCAGGTCGAGGTTGCGCCCCGCCCCGGCCTCGGCCGCGGTCAGGTAGCGCAGGACGTCGTCGTCGAGTTCGTCGAGCTCCGGCCGGAAGTCCTCCAGCCGCCCGAGCAGCTCCCGCTCGGCCAGCCGCGGCACGCCGCCGCTGCGCGCGTGCAGTTCGGCCGCCGCGGCGGGATCGGCGGGCTTGCCCGTCACGGCCGTCATCAGCCGCGCGACGTCGTCGACGCCGAGCGGGCCGAGCTGCAGCAGCGTCCAGGTGGCCGACACCGGGGCGGGCCGGTGCGCGACGACGATCGGGCCGTCCGCGCCGGTGAGCAGCTCCTCGAGCTGGTCGGGGGCCAGCCGGTCGGCGTCGTCGACGAGCAGGGCTTCGACGCCGGCTTCGCGGTAGCAGCGGTCGAGGGCGGCGAGCAGCACGCTCTTGCCGTAGCCACCGGGCGCGACGACGGCGAGCCGCAACGGCGTGGCCGGGGCGGCCGCGACCTGGTCCAGCAGCTGCCGGGCGGCCGGGTGCACGGGGACGAGCGGGGGGACCTGCGTGAGCAGAGTGTTCAACAGTGACCTTCACCGGAGGGGGCGCCGGGGCGGGCGCAGTGGCTCGGAGCGGGGGACGAGTCGGGGCCGGCGGTGGCTTCGCGGGCGGTGAGGGTGATCACGACGGCCGAGACGGCCGCCGCGAGCACGAGGACCGCGGCGGCGAGGGGGCGCCGCCGCCGGAACAGGTTCAGCGGGGTGGCGCGCTCGGGCAGTTCGAACGGCGTGATGTCGACCGGCGGCCGGGGCGGCCGCTCGCCGAGGTCACCGAGCGTGTCCACCTGGGGGAGCAGGGTGGTCTCGACGGCGGGCGGTTCGTGCGGGGCACCCCGGTGGTCCACGCGCAGCGCCGCGAGGGCGGCCGCGCCGAGCGCGGTGGCCGCCGGCGGAACCGGTCCCGCGAACACCGGGCACGGCGGCCGGGCCGGCAGCGCGTGCGGCGGGACGTCGCCGCAGAAAACCACGCCGGCGAGCCCCCTGGGGGAGGCCGAGGCCGCGCCGGCGAGGGCGAACAGCGTGCTGAGCGCCGCGGCCGGGGCCACGCCTTCGGCGCTCGACGCGGGCTGCCACCCGCTCGCGCCGGTGGCCGTGGCCAGCGTGACGTTCACGCCGTCGGCACCGAATTCGCAGACCCCGGCGAACTGCGCGCCGGGGCCGGGGACGGGCAGGTGCGCGCCGAGCGCGGCGACCGAGCCGGGGACCAGCGTGACCGCGGCGAACCCGGCGTCGGCCAGCGCGCGGCGCAGCACGTCACGGCGGTAGCCGCCCCAGTCGCCGGGGTGGGTCAGCACGAGGTGCTGCGGGGGCCCGCCGAACAGGTTCGCGGCGTGCTCGGCGATGCCTTCGACGAGCACGGTGGTCAGCGTCTCGGGCGGGAACGGCTCGCCTTCGACGAGCATCGGCACGTCGTCGCCGATCCGCCGGTGGAAGCCGGTGAGCAGCCGGGACGGGACCCGGGCGCCCGCCTGCGCGGCGGCGTCGCCGGTGAGCAGGTACCCCTCGTCGTCCAGGAACAGCGCGGACGCGGCGGCCGGGGTCCGTTCACCCAGCCAGAGGGGTTCGGGCTCGCCCCAGCCGGGGCCTTGACGGCGGCAGGTCGCGGCGTGCGTCCGCCCCTGTGCCACATCGATCCCGAGGACGTAGGGCAACGGCGCTTCCTCCTCACCTCGCGGGGCCGATCGGGGGTGCGGAATCCCCCTAGGGCTCGGGGCATCCTCACCCAAACGGGTTAGTCAAGCAAGTGGTTGGAAGGATTTAATCCAACTGAGTGCGTCTCGGATGAGCCCCTAACTCCCTAACGATGACATATCGATCCCCTATTGGCTGACTGGACTGCGACTCGGAGTGATCCCCGATGTGCGTGGGGGCACCGGCTCCCTAACTTGATGTCGGAGCACCGGTCCCTGCGGCCGATGCTGTCCCCCGAACCACCGGACCAGGAGAAATCCCCATGGACTCCGTGCAGACCTTGCACGACTTCGCTCTGAACCTGCTCAACGACCCGACCGCGCTCGCGGCCTTCGGGACGGACCCGCAGGGCGCCCTCGCCGCCGCCGGTCTCGGTGACGTCAGCGCCGCCGACGTGCACGAGGTCATCCCGCTGGTGCTCGACTTCGTCCCGGTCGACAGCCTCCCGGCCGTCGGTGGCCTCCCGGCCGTCGGCGACCTGGCCCCGGTCGGCACCGACGCCCCCGGCATCCAGGGCGCGATCGACCAGCTCACCGCCCTCACCGCGGGCCTCGGCCTGCCGGCCACCCCGGAGCTGCCGGGTGTCGGCGACCTCGGCGTCGGCGAGCTGCCCGCCGTGGGCCAGCTGCCCGCCGTCGGCGCGCTCCCGGGTGTGAACGACCTCACCAACGTCGGCAACGTCACCGCGCTGGCCGGCAACGTGCTCGGCGGCGACCTGGCCAACGGCCTCGACTCGGCCGCGCTGACCAACCTGACCGCCGCCCCGGCGTACCTGACCGACGCCAACGACGGTGTCGTCGCCGGCGCCGTGGACCAGGGCTACCAGGCCGTCGGCGGTGCCGTCGACCAGGCGCACCAGGCCGTCGGCCTGGCCAACGCGCAGGTCCACGAGGTCACCGGCGACGTCCACGACGTCACCAGCGGCCTCGGCGTCGGCGACCTGGCCGGCAACGTCACCGGCCACATCGGCGACTTCACCGGCATCATCAAGGGCGCCGCCGACCTCGACGTGAAGCACGTCACCGGCGAGATCTCGCACAACGTCGGCGACGTGACCGGCGCCGTGACGAACGCCACCGGCATCAACGTGGAGCACAACGTCGCGGGTGCCGTCGGCGACATCGCCAGCGGCAACAGCGCCGGCACCGCCGTCCACGACGTGGTCTCCGACGTGGCGGACGTCAGCCACAACGCGCTGGGCAACCTGCACATCGGTGACATCGCGTCGAACGACATCCACCTCGGGCACTGATCCCCGAACCGGTCACCGGTGCCCGTCCCGCGGTCTGGGTGCAGCCGCGGGACGGGCACCCGGTGTGCGCACGGGGAGTAAACCGGGGACACTCGTCCGCTGTGACCGCACCGGCTTGGCTCGAAGTGCTCAACGAGACGCTGGACGCGTGCCGCACACACGGCCGCGCCGATCTCGCCGAGCGCCTTCGCAGACGTCGTGACGCGCCCGAGGGGCAGATCCGCCTCGGCGTGCTCGGCTTCCCCAAACAGGGCAAGGGATACCTGCTCAACGCGGTGCTGAACGCGCCCGTGTGCGCCGTCGGCGACGCCGCGACCCCCGAGGTCCCCACCGAAATCGGCTACGCCGCCGAACCCGCCGCCACCCTGGTCGGCCGCTCCCGCGAACGGACTCCCGTCGCGGTCGAACGGCTCAGCGGGGAGCTCGGCGCCCGGCCCGCCGGCACGCTCAGCCGCGTCGAGGTGGGCGTGCCGCGGGAACTGCTGTCCGCCGGGCTGGTCCTGGTGGACACCCCGCCGGTCGGCGACCCGCGATCGCCGCGCACCGCCGCCGCGCTCGACCTGCTCGCCGAAGCCGACGCGGTGATCCTCGTCTCCGACGCGACCGCGCCGCTCAGCGCGGCCGAGCTCGCGCTCGCCCGGCACGTGCGCACCTGGTGCCCGCACGTCGTGCTGGCGCTCACCAAGATCGACGCTTCGCCCGGCTGGCGCGCGGTCGCCGAACGCAACCGCGGGATGCTCGCCGAAGCGGGGATCGACGCGCCCGTGCTGCCGGTTTCCGCCGTCGTGCGCCAGGCCGCCGCGAAGACCGGCGACGCCGAGCTCAACGCGCGTTCGGGCTTTCCCGAACTGCTCACGTGGATCGCCGAACAGGCCGCCCGTCCGCCGGAGCAGTCTCGCGCGCTGCTCGCTGCCGTCGGGATCCGGGCCGCCGCCGCGGAGCTCGTCGAGTCGCTGCGCGACCGCATCGACACAGCCGCACAAGACGCCGGGCTCGGCCAGGCCGCGCTGCTGCAGCGCGCGCAACGGCGGGCCGACGACCTGCGGCGGCAGAACACCCGGTGGCAGAACCTGCTTTCCGACGAGATCACCGACCTGATGGGTGACGTCGAGTACGACCTGCGCGAGCGGACGCGCAAGATCGTCAACACCATCGACCAGACCTTCGACGAGGGCGACCCGGCGAAGGTGTGGGACGAATTCGCGCCGTGGCTGGACAACGCGCTGGCCGAAGCGATCGAGACGAACTACGCGTGGCTGACCGAACGGGCGCAGTGGACCGCGCAGGCGGTCGCGGCGTGCTTCGGCGCGCAGTACGACCACGCGCTGCCCGACCTGCCGCTCGACGGCTCGGGCGTGGAAAGCCTCGACGACGTCCGGCGGCCGAAGATCGAGAAGTTCAAGATCGGCCAGCAGGCCTTCACCGGCCTGCGCGGCTCGTACGGCGGGGTGCTGATGTTCGGCCTGGTGACCAGCCTGCCGTGGCTGGGCCTGCCGCTGATCAACCCCGTGTCGATCAGCGCCGGCGCGGCGTTCGCGGTGAAGACGATCCGCGACGAGGGCGGGATGCGGCTGCAGCGGCGCCAAGCCGTCGCCAAGCAGGCGGCGCAACGGCACGTCGACGACGTGTTCCTGCGGTTCAGCAAGGAAAGCCGGGACGCGATCCGCGTCGTGCAGCGGCGGCTGCGCGACCACTTCACCGGCCTGGCCGAGGACCTCGCGGACGAGCTGACGCGCGAGCGCGAGACGATCATGGCCGGCTCGGCCGAGCGCGAACGCAAGACCGGCCACATCCGCCGGGAGATCGACCGCCTGGCCGGGCTGCACCAGCGCGCGGGTGAGCTCGGCACGATCGCCGGGCGGAAGCGGCGGGAGCTTTCGGCGTGACGCAGGACGTCCGCGACCTGCTGCACGCCGCGGCCGGGCTCTACCGCGACGACCCGCGGGCTTCGGCCCTCCTGCACGACTGCCTGAACCGGCTGGAGCAGCCGCTGCGCGTCGCGTTCACCGGGGCGCCGTCGTCGGGCAAGTCGACGCTCGCCGCCGCGCTCGGCGAATGGCCGACGCGGGCGCTGCGCGACCTCGTGCTGCTCGACGACCCCGGCCCGGCCGACGACTTCCCGGACGCGACCGTCCGGCTCGTGCGGCACCTCGAGCCGGACGAGCTCGCGGCGGCGCACGCACCGGGCGGCTCGGCGTTCGCGCGGCAGAGCGCGGTCAACTCGGTGCTGGTGCTGTCGCGGGCCGACGAGGTCGGCGCGGGCCGGATCGACGCGTTGCTGACCGCGAAGCAGCTCGCGCGCCGGGCGTGGCGCGAAGACCCGCTGTGCACCGGGTTCCTGGGCGTGATCGCCGTCGCGGGCCAGCTGGCCTACGGCGGCCGGTCGTTGCGCGACGACGAGTTCGACCTGCTCGCCGCGTTCGCCGCGGTGCCGCGCGAAGAGCTGGAACGGCACGTGCTTTCGGTGGACTCGTTCACCGACCCCGCGTTCCCCGGCCCGATCCCGGTCGAGACGCGGCGGTCGCTGGTGGTGCGGTTCGGGATGTTCGGCGTCCGGCTGGCGCTGACGCTGATCCGCACCGGCTGCGACGACCGCCTGAAGCTGTCGGCGGAATTGGTGCGCCGCAGCGGTCTCGGCGAGCTGCGGGACACGCTCGCGGGCTGTTTCGTGGCCCGCGCCGAGGCGTTGAAGGCGCGTACGGCGGTGATCCGGCTGGAGACGTTGCTGGCGGCCCAGCCCCGCCCGGGCGGCGACCGGCTGGTGTCCCGGGTGGAGCGCTTCGCGGCGGCCGCGCACGACTTCCGCGAGCTGCGCCTGATCGCGGACATCACGGGCGGCCGCACGGCGTTGTCCGGTGAGCCGGCGGAAGAGGCGATCCGGTTGCTGGGCGCGCAGGGCACGTCCCCGGCGGACCGGCTGGGCCTGGACCCGGACGCGGACCCGGGCGACATCTACGACGCGGGCCTGGACGCGCTGCGGCGCTGGCGCCACGAGGCGGAACGCCCGGACAAGCCCCACGCCGAACGCACCGCGGCGCACGTCGTGGTGCGGTCGACCGAGGGGCTCTTGGCGCTGTTCGCCTGACGCGGCAGGAAGAAACCGGCAATCCGGGCGCCATGGTCATCGTTGTCCGCTGTTGACGGGCCGGGGAAGCGCGGCGCACCATAGACCGGTCTATGGTCCAGCGCCGGCCCGAGGAGTCCTCCGATGCCCGAAGACGTCCGCCCCCGCGTCCGGTTGTTCGGTGAGCTCCTGGCGCACTGGGCGCGCGAACGACCCACCGGCACCGCGCTGATCTTCGGCGACCGGCGGTGGACCTGGGCGGAGTTCGACGAGCGCGTCCGGCGGCTCTCGGGCGCGCTGGCCGCCGCCGGGATCGGGAAAGGCGACCGCGTCGCCTTCGTCGACAAGAACCACCCCGCCTGCCTGGAAACCACCTTCGCGGCCGCCGGCGCCGGTGCCGCGAACGCCGTCGTCAACTGGCGGCTTTCCGGTGACGAACTCGCCTACGTCCTGAAGGACGCCGGCGCGAAGGTCGTCTTCGTCGGCGCCGAGCTGGTGCCCGCGCTCGACGCCGTCCGCGACCGGCTGCCGGCCCTGGAACGCGTGGTCGTCGTCGGCGGCGAGCACGACGAGTACGAGGACTTCCTGGCCGCCGGGGAGCCGCACACCGCGTCCGATGTGGACGAAGACGACGGCGTCCTGATCATGTACACCAGCGGCACCACCGGCTTCCCCAAGGGCGCGGTGCTGACCCACCACAGCGTCATCGCGCACGGGCTCGCCGCGGGGACCGCGTTCCCGATCGGCGCCGGTGACGTCAACCTCGTCGCGATGCCGCTGTTCCACGTCGGCGGCAGCTGCTACGCCGTTTCCGGGTTCCTCTACGGCGAACCGTCCTACCTGACGCGCGAGCCGGACGCGGCGTCGTTGTTCGCCGCGCTGCAGGCCGGGATCACGCACGCCTTCCTGGTGCCCGCCGTGGTCGCCGGGATCGCGCAGGCCGGCGAGGCCGCGCTCAAGGCGTTCTCCCGGCTGAAGTACCTGTGCTACGGCGCTTCGCCGATGCCGCTGCCGTTGCTGCGCACGGTGCTCGCGGCCTGGCCGGACGTGAAGTTCGCGCAGGTCTACGGCATGACCGAGCTGTCCGGCGCGGTCACCGCGCTGGACCCGGAGGCGCACCGGGACGCCACCCGCCCCGAACGGCTCGCCTCGGCGGGTACCGCACTGTCCGGTGTGGACATCCGGATCGTCGACCCGGTGACCGCCGAAGACGCGGAGGTCGGCGAGGTCTGGGTCCGCACCGAGCAGCGGATGGCCGGTTACCTCGGCAAGCCCGAAGCCACCGCGGAGACCATCGTGGACGGCTGGGTGCGCACCGGCGACGTCGGGCGCCTCGACGACGGCGGGTTCCTGTTCCTCGAGGACCGCGTCAAGGACATGATCATCACCGGCGGCGAGAACGTCTACTCGCCGGAGGTCGAGCGGGTAGTCGCGGAGTTCCCCGGTGTCGCCGAGGTGGCCGTGATCGGTGTGCCGGACGAGAGGTGGGGCGAGCAGGTCAAGGCCGTCGTCGCCGGCGAGGGGCTCGACGCCGACAAGCTGATGGAGTTCTGCCGCGAACGGCTCGCCCACTACAAGTGCCCGCGCAGCGTCGACGTCGTGGAAGCGTTGCCGCGCAACGCGACCGGCAAGATCCTCAAGCGTTCGCTGCGCGAGCCGTACTGGCGGGACCAGGACCGGAACGTCTGATGCCCGCGGTCACGCGGCAGGCGTACTTCGAAGCCGCGCTGGACGTGCTGGCGGAGCACGGGTTCACCGAACTGAACGTGGGCCGGCTGTGCCGCGCCCTCGGCGTCACGAGCGGTTCGTTCTACCACCACTTCGGCGGCTGGCCGGGGTTCGTCGAGCGGCTCCTGGAGCACTGGGAGAACCGGCAGGTGCTGATCCTGCGCGCGCGGAACTTCGGCACCGGCGGGCCGTCGGCGGACTTCGCGGCGCTGATGGACTTGACGCTCGGGCTGCCGCACGAAGCGGAGGCCGCCATCCGCGCGTGGGCGGCGAACGACGAAACCGTGCGGGCGGCGCAGAAACGCGTCGACTCCGCCCGGCTGCGGACGGTCGGCGCGGCGGTCAAGGGAATAGTCGGCGACGGCGACCTCGCGCGGACGCTGACGTCGCTGGGCATGGCGATGCTGGTGGGGCACCAGCAGCTGGCGTCGGCGGGGGAGCACAGCGAACTGGCGACCCTGCTGGCCGAGTACACGCGGCTGGTGCACTCACGACGGGTTACGCGTTGCCGAGGACCCGCGTGATCGCGATCTCCAGGACCACCCGCTGCGGGTTCGGCTTGGGCTGCCGGTAGCGCGCGGCGTACCGGTTTTCGGCGTCCCGCACCGACTCCGGGTCGTCGCGCAGCACGGCACGTCCCTCCAAAGTGGACCACTTCGGCCCCTCCAGCTGGCAGACCGCGACGGGGACGCCGTCGGCGCCCGCGGCCCGGATCATCCTGGCCTTGACGGACGTGCCGAAGGTGATCACGCGCGCGAGCCCGGCCTCGAAGTCCACGGTGACGCCGACCGCGACGACGTGCGGGGTGCCGTCCGGCCGGACCGTCGTGAGAGTGGCCAGCCGTCGCTCGGTCCAGAACGCGCGGAAGCCGGGTCCGCGGTCGTCGATCTTCATGGGTCACACGCTAGTCCGTCCGGGTGGCCGGCCGCTCGGTGAGACCACTCACGGTCATAGTAAGGAAAGTTTCCTAACAGTCTTGACCTGGTCTTGAACCTTCTGTCAGGCTCTGATCGCCGTCGCCGCAGCCAACGATGTCTCTACGGAGGAGCGATGAAGAAGATCGTCCGGGCGGTGGTGGCCACGGCCGCGCTCGCCGCCGGGCTGCTGAGCGTGCCGTCGGCCGCGTCCGCGGCCGGCACCCCGTACGTGTCGGGGACCCTGCGGCCGTCCGTCTCGCAGGCCACGCAGGATGCCGCGCTGCAGAAGTACTACGACTTCTGGAAGCAGAACTTCCTGACGACCAAGTGCGGCAGCGGCACCTACGCCGTGCTGTCCAAGGACGCCGATCACGCCTTCGTCGCCGAGGGCGAGGGCTACGGCATGACGATCTCGGCGATGATGGCCGACAAGGACCCGCAGGCCCGCTCGATCGTCGACGGGATCCTGAAGTTCGTCAAGGCGCACCCGTCGGTCAACAACAAGGACCTGCACGCGGCCGAGCAGGACTCGAACTGCAGGAGCGTCAACGGCAGCGACTCCGCCACCGACGGCGACCTCGAAATCGCCTACGGCCTGCTGATCGCGGACAAGAAGTGGGGCAGCGGGGGCTCGGTGAACTACAAGGCCGAGGCCATCCGGATCATCAACGCGATCAAGAAGAGCGAAGTCAACGGCACGACGAAGTTCACGCTGCTCGGCGACTGGGGCAACGACGCGGAGTACCGGAACAGCTCGCGCTCGTCGGACTGGATGCCCGGCCACCTGCGCGCGTTCGCCACGGCGACCGGCGACAGCTTCTGGACGTCGGTCCGCACCCGCTCGGAGACGGCGGTGAGCCAGCTCCAGTCGTCGTACGCGCCGAACACCGGGCTGCTGCCCGACTTCGTGGTCAACACGAACTCGACGCCCAAGCCGGCGCCGGCGGACTTCCTCGAGGGCCCGTACGACGGCAAGTACAGCTGGAACGCGTGCCGCGACCCGTGGCGCCTCGGCGCGGACGCGATTTCGTTCTCCGGCAGCGCGGCGGCGGCGCAGGTCCGCAAGATGAACACGTGGATCAAGTCGGCGACGGGCGGTGACCCGGCGAAGATCCAGAGCGGCTACTCGCTGTCGGGCTCGAAGACCGAAAGCGGCCAGCACCCGTGCTTCACGGCGCCGTTCGCGGTGGCGGCGATGACGGACGCGGGCAGCCAGGCGTGGCTGGACAAGCTGTGGACGGCGGTTTCGACGTGGTCCCCGGACGCGACGGACTACTACGGGACGGGCATCACGGTTCAGGTGCTGCTGATCCTGAGCGGCAACTACGTGGCCGCCTAGCTCGGCTCGCGCGGCGGCAGTCCCGCGGCGCGGTAGATCTCGTCGATCACGGTCATCGTCTCGACCGCGTCCGACGGCGAGGTCTTCACCGGTTCGCCGTGCAGGACTGCCGCCGCGAACGCGTCCAGCTGGTACTCGTACGTCGCCCGGCGGGGGAACTTCTCCGTGCGCCGCGCGCCGTCGATCCGGACCGTGAACCGGTGGTACGCCTGAGGCATCAGCGGGTTGAACACGGAAACGGAACCGCGTGACCCGATCACCTTCGCGCTGATCTTCAGCAGCGAGGACGACCACATCGAGCACGTCACCCGGCCCGTGTGGCCGGAAGGGAAGCGGAGCTCCGCCGTCATCGCGCGGTCCACCCGGGGTGACCGCAGCCGAGCCGAAGCCGAAACGACCGAAGGTGTCTCGCCGCCGAAGATCCGGGCCATGTGGACCGCGTAGCAGCCCGCGTCCATCGTCGCGCCGCCCGCCAGGCCGTAGTCGTAGCGGATGTCGGAGAACTTCGGCAGCGGGAAGCACAACGCCGTCTCCACGCGCTGCAGCGTGCCCAGTTCGCCCGACGCCACGATTTCCTCCACCCGCAGCGCCAGCGGGTGGTACCGGTAGTGGAACGCCTCCATCACGACGCGGTCCGACGCCGAAGCCAGTGCCGCGATCTCGCGAGCCTCGTCCGCGTTCGCCGTGAACGGCTTCTCGCACAACACGTGCTTGCCCGCTTCCAGCGCCGCCCGCGTCCACTTGCCGTGGAGGCCGTTCGGCAGCGGGTTGTACACGGCGTCGACGTCCGGATCCGCCAGCAGCTCCTCGTAGGACCCATACGCCGTCTGGATCCGATGCCGCGAAGCAAACGCTTGCGCGCGATCGCGGGAGCGCGCGGCGACGGCCGTCACCGAGACGGCGGGGTGCGAAGAAGCGGGCTTGACCAGGGCAGCGGGGGCGATGCGAGCCGCCCCCAGGACGCCGATCCGCAGGCTCATGCCGCGAAGCTAGCACCGAACCGGATTTCAACAGCCAGTTGACCTCTTCAACAACGAGTTGTACCGTTCCGGCCAGCCGAACAGTGGAGGTCCGTTATGTCCCGTTCCCGCGCCGCTCAGGCGGTGTTGCTCGCGAGCCTGGCCGTCCTGGTGACCGCGTGCGGTGGTGGTCCGGACGGCGCGGGCGGGACGTCGCAGGCCGCCGGCGCACCCGCGTCCGGCATCCCGGACACCGCCGCGATCGTCCAGGGCGTGCAGAAGGACGCCCAGCTCAACGCGGCCCTGCCGGACACCGTCAAGACGGCGGGCCTGCACCTGGCGTCGAACCTGCAGTCCGCGCCCAACAACTTCTACGCCGCCGACGGCAAGACCCCGATCGGTTACGAGGTCGACCTCGCCAAGGCGATCGCCGCCAAGCTCGGCGTCCAGGTGACCCACCAGGACATGGCGTTCGGCTCGCTCATCACCAGCCTCCAGTCCGGCCGCATCGACCTGACCATGGCCGGCATGAACGACACCAAGGCCCGCCAGGCGCAGATCGACTTCGTCGACTACTTCACCTCGGGCATCACGATCATGATCCGCAAGGGCAACCCGGACGGCATCACCGGCCCGGACACCCTGTGCGGCAAGAACGTCGCCGTCGTGCAGGGCACCAGCCACCAGAAGTTCGCCGAGGCGCAGAGCACCAAGTGCACGCAGGCCGGCAAGCCCGCGCTGAACGTCACCGCGACCGACAGCGACAACCAGAACCAGAACCAGCTGCGCACCGGCCGCGTCGCCGCGATCCTCAACGACCTCCCCAGCGCCGTCTACATCTCGCGGACCGCGGGTGACGGCAAGTTCTTCGAGGTCGTCCCGGGCGAACCGATCGACGGCGGCCCGTACGGCATCGGCGTCAACAAGGCCAACACGCCGCTGCGCGACGCCGTCCAGAAGGCGCTGCAGGCCCTCATCGCCGACGGCACCTACGGCAAGATCCTGCAGGCCTGGGGCGTCGAGCAGGGCGCGATCAAGGAGGCTGCCGTCAATGGCGGCTCCTGAACCGCTGCCGATCGTCCGGCTGAGGCACTGGGGCCGCTGGGTCGCCGCCGCGATCATCATCGCGCTGCTCGTCCTGCTCGGTATCGCCCTCGGCAACGCGCAGATCGCGTGGAACCAGGTCCCGGACTTCGTCTTCTACAAGGTGATGGCGACCGGCCTGCTCAACACCGTCGTCCTGGCCGTG
The DNA here is from genome assembly GCF_053605345.1 of Amycolatopsis sp. NPDC003865. Taxonomy (NCBI): domain Bacteria; kingdom Bacillati; phylum Actinomycetota; class Actinomycetes; order Pseudonocardiales; family Pseudonocardiaceae; genus Amycolatopsis; species Amycolatopsis sp. NPDC003865. The sequence continues at coordinate 104,031 of NZ_JBSGJA010000029.1, forward strand.
CTGTCCCAGGCCGTCGCGATCGTGCTGGGCATCGTCATCGCCCTGCTGCGCCGCAGCGCCAACCCGGTCGCGCGGTGGTTCGCCGCCGGCTACATCTGGATCTTCCGCGGCCTGCCCGTGCTGCTGCAGATCCTGCTCTGGTACAACCTGGCGCTCGTTTTCCCGGTCATCGACATCCCGTTCCTGGTCCACGAGCAGACGAACGTGCTGATCAGCGCGTTCACCGCCGCGTTCCTCGGCCTGGCGCTCAACGAAAGCGCGTACATGGCCGAAATCGTCCGGGCGGGACTGAACAGCGTCGACAACGGACAGACCGAGGCCGCGAAGTCGATCGGCATGACGCCGGCCGCGACGCTGCGCCGGGTCGTGCTGCCGCAGGCCATGCGCGTGATCATCCCGCCGACCGGCAACGACTTCATCAACATGCTCAAGGGCACGTCGATGGCCTCGGTGATCGGCGTGACCGAGCTGATCCACGCGGCCAACAACATCTCCTCCAACAACCTGCTGGTGATGGAGACCCTGCTGGCCGCGGCCGTCTGGTACATGGTCGTGGTGACCGTCGCCGGCGTCGGCCAGCACTACCTGGAACGCGCCTTCGGCCAGGCCGAGCGCGGGCCGCTCGCCCGCGCCGGCAAGGCGTTGCGCGGGGTGCCGCTGGTGAGGAGTGCCCGTGTCTGAGCCACTGCTGCGCGCCGTCGGCGTCCGGAAGTCCTACGGCCACACCGAAGTCCTCGGCGGCATCGACCTGGACGTCCACAAGGGACAGGTCGTCTGCCTGCTCGGCCCGTCCGGCGCCGGGAAGAGCACGTTCCTGCGCTGCATCAACCACCTCGAGACGATCGACGCCGGCCAGATCTGGGTCGACGGCGAGCCGATCGGCTTCCGGCAGCGCGGCGGAAAGCTCTACGAGCTGCGCGAACGCGAGGTCGCCCACCAGCGCCGGGACATCGGCATGGTGTTCCAGCGGTTCAACCTGTTCGCGCACCGGACGGCCCTTGACAACGTCGTCGAGGGACCGATCCGGGTACTCGGGGTCAAACCGGACGAAGCCCGCAAGCAGGGGCTGGCGCTGCTCGACCGCGTCGGGCTCGCGCACCGCGCCGACGCGTACCCGGCCCAGCTGTCCGGCGGCCAGCAGCAGCGCGTAGCGATCGCGCGGTCCTTGGCGATGAAGCCGAAGCTGATGCTGTTCGACGAGCCGACGTCCGCGCTCGACCCGGAGCTGGTCGGTGAGGTCCTCGAAGTGATGAGTACGTTGGCGGGGGAGGGGATGACGATGGTCGTCGTGACGCACGAGATGAGCTTCGCCGCGGAGGCCGCCGACGAGGTGGTGTTCCTGGCCGACGGAGCCGTCGTGGAGACCGGGCCGCCCAGCGAAGTATTGAGCGCGCCGAAGCACGAACGCACCCGGCAGTTCCTGGCGAGGATCCTCGCGTGACGCGGATTTCGCCCCGGTACCTGCTCCAGTTCGACGAGCCCGCCGGCTACCTCGACTTCGCCCGCTTCGGGCCGCCGTCGCACGCTGTCCTCGACACGACGGCCGCCCTGCTCGACCAGGCCACCACGGCCGGCCCGTCCACTGTGGACGAGCTGATGCGGCAGGAGATCCGGGCCAAGGCCGCCGCCGCGCGGCTGTCCGGTTCGGACACCGACCACACCGTGCTGCTCCCCAACACGAGCCTCGGGTTGTTCCAGGCCGCGTTCCACAGCGCGGGCGAAGTGCTGGTGTCGGCGTCGGAGTTCCCGGCCAACAGCTACCCGTGGGCCCGCGCCGAACAGGCCGGGCGGCTGCGTGTCCGGCGTCTGACCAGCGGTTACGTGACGCCGGAGCGCGTCGCCGCGGCGCTGACGCCGGAGATCACCACGGTCAGCGTCAGCGCGGTCGACTTCCGCACCGGCTACCGCGCCGATCTCGCCGCGCTGCGCGACGTCGTGGGCGACCGGCTCCTGGTCGTCGACGGCATCCAGGGCTTCGGCGTCGTCGAGGAGCCGTGGGAGGTCGCCGACGTCCTGGTCGTCGGCGGGCAGAAGTGGCTGCGCGCGGGCTGGGGCACCGGCTTCGCGGTGCTGTCGGATCGCGCGCTGGAGCGGATGGACCCCGTGTTGTCGGGCTGGACCGGCGCGCGTGACCCGGGCCTGTTCGACGACGAGATCCACCCGCCGGACGCCACCGCGCAGGCCTGGTCGATCTCCAACCTCAGCCCGATCACGTCCGGCGCGTTCGCCGAAGCCCTCGAACTGGTCGAGGACGCCGGCGTCGGCGCCATCGCGGCGCGGATCGCCGAGCGGCTGGGAGCGTTCGAAGAAGTGCTCGCGTCCTGCGGCGCCGAAGTGGTGTCGGCGGTCGACCGCCGTGCGGGAATCCTGGCGTTCACGCTGCCCGGGCACCCCGCCGAACAGGTCGGGGCGGCGCTGGCGAGCGCGGGGATCGCGGCGACCGTGCGGCCCGAGCACGTCCGCCTGTCGCCGCACGCGTCGACGCCCGTGGCCGCCGCGGACCTGCTGCGTTCCGCGTTGGAAACCCTGACCCGGCCGCGGGAACCGCTGGTCGTCCCGGCCGCGGGAGCGACGACGCACGAGGTGCTGACGGCGCTGGTGCCGGCGATCCCGGGGCTCGCGGCGATGCTCGGACCGGGCAACGAGGTGCTGCTGCACGACCTGAGCAGGCTGCCGGACTCGATCGTCGCCATCGCGGGCGACCTGACCGGCCGCAGCGTCGGCGGGCCGATGACCGACCTGCTGCTCGGCCTGGTCCGGCGCGGCACGACCCAGGACCTGACGAACTACCGCACGCACGGTCCCGACGGCCGCGCGATCCGGTCGTCGACGCTGTTCCTGCGCGACGCCGACGGGGTCGCGGTCGGCTGCCTGTGCGTCAACAGCGTCGACGCGTCGGCTTCGGCGGGCGGCAACGGGGAGCCGGAGACTTTCCCACCGGACGTCGACAGCCTGCAGCGGTTCCTCGTCGACCGCGCGGTGACGAAGGCCGGGATCCCGGTGGACCTGATGAAGAAGCGGCACAAAGCGGCCGTGGTCCGGGAACTCGACGAAGCCGGTTATTTCCTGATCAAGGACGCGGTCGACCACCTGGCCGGCCGGCTCGACGTCACGAGGTACACGATCTACAACTACCTCAACGAAATCCGTGCCTGATCGGGGCCTTGCCCGCACGCGTTCCGCAGCGGACCATGGCGCGCATGACCGAACCGGACACTCGGTGCGCGGTGCTCAGCATCGAGGCGCCGGACGCCGACGCGGAGGAGCTGGACCGCCTCGCCCGCCGGCTGCGCGCGGAGCTGGGCGAGCTGGACGTCGACTTGCGCGCGCTACCGGCGGAGGCCCCGGCGGGCGCGAAGGCGGCGGACCCGGTGACGGTGGGCTCGCTGCTGGTGGCGTTCAGCGCGGCGGGCGGGGTGTTCCCGGGCCTGGTGGAGACACTGAAGGAGTGGCTGGGCCGCCAGGCGGGCAAGCACAAGATCAAGGTGACGATCGACGGCGACACGGTGGAGCTGGAGCGGGCGACTTCGGCGGAGCGCCAGCAGCTGATCGAGGCCTTCGTCCGGCGGCACGGCTGAAGCGATCCGCCGCACAGTCCACTTCGGACGGCTGCGTGCCCTCGATGACCGGTTTCCGCCTTTCGTAGGGCATTCCCGGCCGCCACCCCGTTTGCCCTGCCCGAAGCCCCTGGCCCGGGTCTAGGGTTCTCCCGCCCGCAGTCGCAGGGGAAAGGGAGGAAACAGTGAGACGTGTCTTGATCGCCGCGGTCACCGCCGCGGTGGCGACCGCGCTCGTGAGTGCGCCGGCAGCGAGCGCCGCGCCCGCGCCCGCGAACCAAGCCGGGACGATCGCCTGGGGGCCGTGCACCGATCCCACGCTCGTCGCCGCCGGCGCCGAGTGCGGGTTCCTGAGCGTGCCGCTCGACTACTCGAAGCCGCACGGCGACCGGATCCAGCTCGCCGTCGACCGCGTCAAGCACAAGGTCCCCGACGCGCAGTACCAGGGCGTCATGCTGACCAACCCCGGTGGCCCCGGCGGTTCCGGCCTGCTGCTGGCCACCCGCGGGCCGCGCGTGCCCAACCACGCCGGCGACGCCTACGACTGGATCGGCTTCGACCCGCGCGGGGTCGGCTCGAGCAAGCCCGCGCTCAGCTGCGACCCGAACTACATGGACTACGACCGGCCGGAGTACGCGCCGTTCACCCCGCAGCTGGAGAAGACCTGGCTCGCCCGCTCGAAGGGCTACGCCGAGGCCTGCGCGAAGAACAACCCGAAGGCCTTGCTGGAGAACATGAAGACGACCGACACGGTCAAGGACATGGACTCCATCCGCCAGGCGCTCGGGGCGAAGCAGCTGAACTTCTACGGCTACTCCTACGGCACCTACCTCGGCCAGGTCTACGGCACGCTCTACCCGAAGAACGTGCGCCGGATGGTCCTCGACTCGACCGTCGACCCGCGCGGTGTCTGGTACGGCGACAACCTCAACCAGGACGTCGCCTTCGACAAGAACATCCTCATCTGGTTCGGCTGGCTTGCCCAGCACGACGACGTCTACCACCTCGGCAAGACCCAGGCCGCCGTGCAGCGGGTGGTCAACGAGCAGCTGCTGAAGACGTCCTTCACCTCCGCGGGCGGCGTGATCGGCCCGGACGAGATCCTCGACGTCATCCAGCAAGCCAGCTACTACCAGCTGCGGTGGACGCTGCTGGGCGACGCGCTGTCCCGGTTCGTCAACCAGGGCGACTGGCAGAACTGGAAGACGCTGTTCGAGGCCTTCGGCGGCCGCGGTGACGACAACGGCTACGCCGTCTACCTCGCCGTCCAGTGCACCGACGTGCAGTGGCCGCAGAGCTGGAACCAGTGGAAGCGCGACAACTGGCAGACCTTCGCCAAGGCGCCGTACTTCACCTGGCAGAACGCGTGGTTCAACGCACCCTGCCTGTACTGGCCCGCGAAGGCGGGCAAGCCGACCAAGGTTGACGGCAAGGGCGTCCAGAGCGTCCTGATGATCGACGAGACGCTCGACGCGGCGACGCCCTACCCGGGCAGCCTCGAGGTCCGCAGCCGCTTCCCGGGCGCTTCGCTGATCGCGGAGCCGGGTGGCACCAGCCACGCGATCACCCCGCGTGGCAACGCGTGCGTCGACACCAAGATCGCCGACTACCTGGCGACGGGTGCGCTTCCGGCCCGCAAGCCGGGCCGCACGGCCGACGTCGAGTGCGCCCCGCTGCCGCAGCCGACGCCACCGGCGCCGACCGCGGCCAAGGCCGGCCTCGCGGCGACGCAGGGTCTCGTGTCCGGGCGGTTCACCGGCTGACCTGCGTAAACCACTCCTGGACGGGGTGCCGGGCCCAGTGCCCGGCACCCCGTTTTCCTGCTTTCCCACACCGGGGGCTTTGAACCTGCGCGGACTTTGTGTTACAAAGTGCGAGTCGAGTTTGCGTTTCAAAGTTCACGAAGGGAGGGACGCCATGACTGGGGGACCGGCGTTCACACTGTGGGGCCTGACCAAACGGTTCGGCCGCGTCACCGCCGTCGACGGGGTGTCCGTCGAGGTCGCCCGCGGAGAGGTCGTCGCGCTGCTCGGGCCCAACGGCGCGGGCAAGTCGACCACCGTCGACATGCTGCTGGGGCTCACCAAGCCGGACGCGGGAGCCGTCACGGTCGAGGGCGGCAGCCCACGCGAGGCCGTCGACCGCGGGCTCGTCGGCGCCATGATGCAGAACGGCGCGCTGCTGGGCGACGTGACGGTCGGCGAGATCGTCGATCTGATCGTTTCGACCCACGCGAACCCGCTGCCGGCGAGCGAGGTGATCGCCCGCGCGGGCCTGGAGAACCTCGTGAAACGCCGCTGCGGCAAGCTTTCCGGCGGCGAACGCCAGCGCGTCCGGTTCGCCCTCGCGCTGGCCGGCAACCCGAAGCTGCTCGTGCTCGACGAGCCCACCGCCGCGATGGACGTCGACGGCAGGCGCGCGTTCTGGGCGGCCATCCGCGAGTTCGCCGCCGGCGGCCGGACGGTGCTGTTCGCGACGCACTACCTCGCCGAGGCCGAGGACTACGCCGACCGCGTCGTGCTGATGCGCCACGGCATGGTCGTCGCGGACGGGCCGGTCGCCGAGGTCCGGGCCGCGGTGTCCGGGCGGGTGCTCAAGGCCGCCGTCCCGGGCGCCACCGAGACCGACCTGGCGCGCCTGGCCGGCGTCACGTCCGTGCAGCTGCGCGCCGGCCGCGCCGAGCTGACCTGCGCCGACTCCGACGCCGCCGTCCGGGCGCTGCTGGCGGCGTTCCCGCAGGCGGCCGACATCGAAATCACCGCGCTCGGGCTCGAAGAAGCCTTCCTGGCGCTGACCGCCGAGGAGGCCGCCGCGTGAACACCACCTACCTGAGCCTGGAGATCAAGCGGATCGTCCGCAGTCCCCAGTTCACGATCTTCACCATCGGCATGCCGCTGGCGATGTTCCTGCTCTTCGGCTCGATCTTCGGCAAGCTCGTCGCGCCGAACGGGCTGGCGTCCGACGTCCAGACCATGATCAACCTGGCCGCGTACGGCGCGAGCGGTGGCGCGCTGTTCACCGGCACGCGGGTGGCGCAGGAACGCACCGACGGCTGGCAGCGCCAGCTGCGCCTGACGCCGATGCGCGGCCCCGGCTACCTGGTCGTCAAGGTCGTCTCGGCGATGGCCGTGGCGCTGCCGGTGCTGGTGGTGCTGTTCGCCGCGGGCCTGGCGATGGGCGTCGAGCTGACGGCCGCCCAGTGGGGCCTGGTGCTGGTGTCGCTGTGGCTCGGCGTCCTGCCGTTCGCCGTCCTCGGCCTGGCCATCGGCCTGTTCGGCAAGGGCGACACGGTCGGCGCGGTCACCGGCGCGCTGATGATGCCGCTGGGCATGCTCGGCGGCCTGTGGATCCCGCTCTACGTGCTGCCGGACTGGATGGCGACGCTGGCGCACTTCTTCCCGACGTTCTGGCTCGGCCGGGTGGGTCTCGAACCCCTCGCGCACGCGGGTGGGATGGGGCTCGCGGTGCTCGTGCTGGCCGGCTGGCTGGTCGTGCCGGCCCTGATCGTGGTGCGCCGGTTCCGGCTGGACACGGCCAGGCTGTGAATGCTTGTTAACCTCCGTGCAGTACTGAGGGGTCTGCGCGGACGAAGGGCGGGACGGGTGGACGACGAGCCGTTGTCGGCGGAGGAGTCGCTGAACCTGATCGCCCAGCAGTCCCGGCGCAACCGCCGGGAACTGGGCGGAGGCCCCGCGCGCATGCTTGCCGCGTGGGCCTTCGCCTGGATCGTCGGCTGGGGCTTCACCTACTTCGCGACGCGGACCGAGAGCATCCCCGGCTGGGTCGGCGGCGTGGTCGTGGCGGTGCTGTTCCTCGCCGCGATGGGCTACACCGGCTACGTCAGCGCCCGGATGGGGCGGGGGATCCGCGGCCCGTCGAAGACCGTCGGCGCGATGTACGGCTACAGCTGGGCGCTCGCGTCGATCGGCCTGACGGTCGTCGACGTCCGGATCACCGCGTTCCAGTCCCTCGCCTCCGAGCAGGTGTCGCTGCTGTGGTCGGGCACCTGGCTGCTGCTCACCGGCGTCATGTACCTGGCGGGCGGCATGGTCTGGCAGGACAAGCTGATGTACGGCCTCGGCGCGTGGATGATCGTGTGCTCGGGCTTGAGCGTGCTGGTCGGGTTCCCGGCGAACTTCCTGGTGCTGGCGGTCTGCGGCGGCGGTGGGTTCCTGCTCGGCGCGATCGTGTACTTCACCCGCGAGATGAAGTCGCGATGAGTGAGCTGCCGCAGCTCGACCCGGTCATCCACGCCCAGGCGCGGCTGCGGGTCACCGTCGCGCTCGCCGGGCTGCGCGCCGGCGACCAGATCACGTTCCCGCGGCTGCAGCAGCTGCTGGACATGACGGCGGGCAACCTCTCGACGCACCTGCGCAAGCTCGAGGACGCCGAGTACGTCGAGATCACCAAGGCCTACGAGCACCGCACGCCGGTCACGCTGGTCCGGCTGACCGCCGCCGGCCGGGCGGCGTTCGAGAGCTACACCAAGGCGCTGCACCAGCTGCTGGACGCCACCGGCGGGGACTGACGTGGCCCGCTGGGTGATCCACCTCGACCTGGACGCCTTCTACGCGTCGGCCGAGCAGCTCACCCGCCCGACGCTGGCCGGGCGCCCGGTGCTCGTCGGCGGGCTCGGGCCACGCGGCGTCGTCGCGGGCGCGAGCTACGAGTCGCGGGCGTTCGGCATCCGCTCCGCGATGCCGATGGCCCAGGCGCGGCGGCTGCTCCCGGCGAACGGCGTGATCGTGCCGCCGCGGTTCCGCGTCTACGAGCGGCTCAGCCAGGAGGTCTTCGCCGTCGTCACGGCGGTGGCCCCGCTGCTGGAGAAGATCTCCCTCGACGAGGCGTTCGCCGAGCCGCCTTCCCTGGTGGGCGCCTCTTTCGACGAGGTCACGGCGTTCTGTGCGGCTTTGCGGGCCCGGATCCGCGCGGAGACCGGGCTGGTGGCGTCGATCGGCGCGGGCAACGGCAAGCAGATCGCCAAGATCGCCTCCGACGAGGCCAAGCCCGACGGGCTCCTGGTCGTGCCGCAGGGCACCGAGCGCGAGTTCCTCGCGCCACTGCCGGTGCGCGCGCTGTGGGGGATCGGACCGGTGGCCGAGGGGAAGCTGCGGTTCATCGGCGTCCAGACGCTCGGGCAGCTGGCGGCACTGTCCGAACAGGACGCGGTCGCGACGCTGGGCGGGGTGGTCGGCCGCGACCTGCGCCGCCTGGCGACGGGCTTCGACGACCGCCCGGTGGCCGACCGCGGCGAGACGAAGCAGGTCAGCGCGGAAACGACGTTCCACACCGACATCAAGGACCTGGCCACGCTTCGGACGGAAGTGCGGCGCATCGCGGTGGGCGCGCACCAGCGGCTGGTGAAGGCCGAGCGGGTGGCTCGCACGGTGGTGATCAAGCTGCGGCACACTGACATGCACACGGTGACCCGCTCGGAGACGATCTCGGCCCCGACCGACGACCTGGCGGAGCTGTCGGCGGTGGCGGAGCGGCTGCTGCTCGACCCGGCGGAGTTCGGCGGGATCCGCCTGGCGGGCGTGGCGTACAGCGGGCTGTCGGTACCGCACCAGGACGCCCTGTTCACCCTGGCGGCGCCGGCCACTCCCACCGCTTCGACCGTGGTCACCGCGGCCGCTCCGGTGCCCGCGGCCCCCTCCGAGTGGCGCCAGGGCGACGACGTGGTGCACTCGGAGTACGGAACGGGCTGGGTGCAGGGCGCGGGCCACGGCCGGGTGACGGTCCGCTTCGAGCACCGTTCCTCGGGCCCGGGCGTGGCCCGCACGTTCCCCCAGACCGACCCGGCCCTGACCCGCGGCGATCCCGGCGACTGCCTGAAGTAGGCCCTACTCGGCCGAGCAGCCCTGCAGCTTCGCCACTTCCTGGCCCGCCAGCAGGAACGCGCCGACGCCGAACGCCGACGTGTCGGTCGCCTTCGCCGTCGCCGGGCGGTCGCCCGCCGGCTGGACGTAGCCCACCAACCCGCTGGGCTGCAACGCCTTCGTCGACAGCGCCGTCCACGCCTTGTCCACCACCGGGCGGTAGCGCGACTCGTCCAGGATGCCCGCCGTGATGCCCCAGCCGATGCCGTACGTGAAGAACGCCGTGCCGCTCGTCTCCGGGCCGCCGTGGTCCCACGGGTTCAGCAGGTCGGAGTTCCAGAAGCCGTCACGCCGCTGCAGCAAGGACAACGAGAACGCCATCTTCTTGAACACCCGCAGGTACTCCGGCCGGCGCGGGTCGTCCGCCGGCAGGACCTGCAGCACCTTCGTCAGCGCCGCCAGTGCCCAGCCGTTGCCGCGCGACCAGAACACGCCCGAGCCCGTGAACCGCTCGTCGCGGTACCACAGGCCGGTGAACTCGTTGAACAGCTTGTGTTCGGCGGTCCGGTAGAGCTGGTCCATGGCGTCCAAATAGGACGGATCGTGGTCGATCAGGCTCATCCGCGCGAACGACGGCATCGCCATGTTCAGCGCGTCGACGTAGTCCCAGTAGCCGCGGTGCCCCGCCTGCACCGACGCGACTTCGTCCTTGATGCGGGTGCGGATCGAGTCGAGCGGGATCTCGGGGTGAAAGTAGGTGTACAGGTCCAGGTAGGCCTCACCGGCGGCCTGGTTGTCCGGGAAGAACGGCCGCTTCGGGTCGAGCGGCAGCTGGTAGCCGTTGGCCTGCGCCCATGGGTACGTCTTGTGGTTGGACTGGCCGGTGGTCCGGACCAGTGCCAGGTTGCCGACGTGGAACGTCGCGTTCTGCCAGTCCGGCGCGTCGAGGTTCGTCCCGTTCGCCACCCAGTAGTTGCCCGCGGACACCATTTCGTCGGAGATCGTGCAGGTCGCGGCGGTCGCCACCGGGGCGGTGAAGAGACTGCCCGCCAAGGCCGCGGCCGCGAGCACGCCGAAACCGCGAATTCCCGGGAAACGCATGAAAGCGTCCTCCTCAACACTCATGGCGGCGGGCATCCGCAGCGAGTGAAGCGCGTACCGGTAACCGTGTCAAGGTACCGATCACCGGTACGCCGCAACGGTTTCCAGCAGCCGGCGGCACGCGGACTCGGCGCCGTCGGCGTCCTTCGCCAGCACCAGCGTCAGCACCCGGGAGTGCGCGACGAGCGTGTCCGCCGGTTCGCCTCGCGCCCGCAGCGCCGCCACCACCGGCACCTGCAGCTGCGCGATCAACGTGTTCCCCGAGGCGCGGACCAGCGCGGCGTGGAACTGCGCGTCGGCGGCCCGGAAGGCCGCGGTGTCTTCGGCGTCGGCCATCCGCGCGTAGGCCGCCGCCATCGCCGAAAGCTCGTCGGGACGCCGGTGCCGCGCCGCCATCCGCGCCGCCTGCGGCTCGATGGCCAGCCGCAGCTCCAGCAGCTCGCGCAGGTGCTCGCGGCCGCCGGGACCGCCGACGCGCCAGGCGATGACGTCCGGGTCGATCGCGTCCCACGCCTCGGGCGGCAACGTCCAGGTGCCGACCCGCGGGCGGGCGGTGACCATGCCCTTGGACTCGAGCACGCGCAACGCCTCGCGGACCACCGTGCGGGACGCGGAGAACCGGCGCCCGAGCTCCTCGGGGACGAGCGGCTGCCCGTCCCCGAGGACGCCTTCGACGATGAGCCGGCCCAGTTCGTCGACGATGCGCGCGTGGAGGTTGCGCACCGCTACTCGGGCAGGCCGACGCGCCGCTCCCCGCTGCGCAGCTGCTGCAGCACGACCGCGATCACCAGCAGGGCGCCGTGGGCGACGTTCTGCCAGAACGGGTTGATGCCCAGCCCGGACATGCCGTTGTCGAGCACGCCCAGGATGACCACCGCGAGCACCGTCGAAATGATCGACCCGCGGCCGCCCTTGAGCATCGTGCCGCCGAGCGCGGCGCCGGTGACGGCCTGCAGTTCCAGGCCTTCGGACCCGGACACCGGCTGGCCCGAGCCGGTGCGCGCGGTGATCAGGATGCCGGCGACCGCCGCGACCACGCCGGCGAGGGCGTAGACGCCGATGATGTACCGGTTGATGTTGATGCCGGCGAGCCGCGCGGCGGTGTCGTTGCCGCCGATGGCGTAGACGTTGCGGCCGATGTCGGTGTACTTGAGCAGGAAGTGCAGCAGCGCCGCGACGATCAGGAACACCCACACCAGCGACGGCAGCCCGAGCACGGACCCCTTGGCCAGGAAGATGAACAGGTCGTCGCCGCCGGTGTAGCCCTGGGACTTGCCGTCCGAGATGACCTGCGCGACCCCCTTGTAGGTGGCGAGCATGGCCAGCGTCGCGACCACCGGGTTGACCCGCCCGAAGATGATGATCATGCCGTTGATCAGGCCGCAGACGATGCCGATGCCGATCGCGGCGAGGATGCCGACCTCGGCGTTGCCGGTCGAGGTGAACACCATCGCGGAGATGACCGACGCGAGCCCGGCCATCGAGCCGACCGAGATGTCCAGCGCGCCCAGGATGATCACCAGCGTCTGGACCAGGGCGAGCAGCCCCATGATGGTGATCGCGCTGCCGATCAGCAGCAGGTTGTTGGTGCGGAAGAAGTTCTCGTTCAGCACGCTCAGCAGGATCACCAGCGCGATCAGCGTGATGATCAGGCTGGAGTTCTGGACGCCGATGCCGGTCAGCACGCGGCGAGCGGCAGACGGCTGCGGCGCGGCGGCCGGAGCCGAAGTTTCCTTGGTGGGGGTGCTCATGCGCCGATCTCCTGGGCGTCGTCCACAGCTGGTTCGGTTTCGGGGATGGCGAGGGTCAGCACGGCTTCCTCGGTCGCCGCTTCACGGCCGATCTCGCCGGCCAGGCGTCCGGCCCGCATCACGAGGATGCGGTCGGCGAGCGTCAGCACCTCCGGCAGGTCGGAGGAGATGACCAGCAGCGCGATGCCTTCGGCGGCGAGGCCGTCGATGATCCGGTAGATCTCGGCCTTCGCGCCGACGTCGACCCCGCGCGTCGGCTCGTCGAGGATCAGCAGCTTCGGCCGCCGCGCGAGCCAGCGCGCGAGGACGGCCTTCTGCTGGTTGCCGCCGGAGAGCTTGCGGACTTCCTGCTCCATCGACGGCGTCCGCACGCGAAGCTCGCGTACGTACTCCTCGACGAGCGCGCGTTCCTTCGCCCGCTTCACCACACGGAAGCGGCGAAGGCGGTCGAGAACGGCGATGGAGACGTTGTCGCGTACGGACCGCTGCATGAGCAACGCGTCCGTCTTGCGCTCTTCGGGCGCGAAGCCGATGCCCGCTTTGACGGCGTCACCCGGGTTGTGCGCGCGAAGCCGCTTCCCGGCGAGCGTGACGGTCCCCGACCGGATCGGCAGGTCGCCGACGATCGCCCGGGCCAGCTCGGAGCGGCCGGCGCCGACCAGCCCGGCCAGGCAGACGACCTCGCCCGCGCGGACCTGCAACGAGATGCCGGTGACGTCGTCGGTCGTGACGTCGTCGAGCTTCAGCACGACGTCGCCGGTGTCCTGCGTGACGCGGCGCTCGAGCGCGGAGAGGTCGCGGCCGATCATCATCCGGACCAGGCCGGGCTCATCGGTCTCCGCGACCTGCTGGACGCCGACGAGCTTGCCGTCGCGCAGCACCGCGACGCGATCGGCGAGCTGGAAGATCTCCTTCATCCGGTGCGAGACGTAGACGACCGCGACACCGCTGTCACGCAGCCGCCCGATCAGCCGGAACAGCGCTTCGACCTCGTGTTCCGACAGCGACGACGTCGGCTCGTCGAAGGCGATCACCTTCGGCGGCGTGGCCGCGGTGAGCACGCGCAGGATCTCGACGAGCTGGCGCTGCGCGGGGGAGAGGGCGACGCCGAGCGTGGCCGGGTTGAGGACGCCCTCGAAGCCGTACTCGACGAGCGCGTCGTGCGTGGCCTTCATGAGCGTGCGGCGGTTGAACACCCGCCCCTTGGCGGGGAGCTCGCCGACGAAGACGTTCTCCGCCACCGAAACGTGCGGGATGATCTCGGGTTCCTGGTAGATCACGCGGACCCCGGCGGCCATCGCCGCGCGCGGGGTGTCGAACGCGACCTCGGTGCCGTCCAGGAGGAGCCGGCCGTCGTCGGGGCCCTGGTCGCCGGAGAGGACGCGCAGCAGCGTCGACTTCCCGGCGCCGTTCTCGCCCATCAGCGCGAGCACCTCGCCGGAGCGGAACTCCAGCGAGACGTCGTCGAGGGCGGTGACGCCGGAGAAGCGCTTGCCGATGCCCTCGACGGCGAGCGCGGGAGGAGAGGAGGACATGGTCGCCTTCCGTACGGCGGTCGTGAGTGCGTAACAGCGTTAGAACACTGTTACGCACTCACGAGGGGGTCGGTCAGGTGCAGGTGACGCCGGCCTGCTTGTAGTTGTCCTTGTTGACGATCGTGGTCTTCGCGATCGTCTCCGCGGGCAGCTCCTTGCCGTTCTTCACCTTGTCGACGAGCACCTGGATCGCCGAGCGGCCGACCTCGGCGCCGGAGATGTAGAGCGCGGACTTGTTGCCGGTGTCCTTGCCCGCGGCCCAGTCCTTGCAGTCGAGGTAGGCGCCGAGCCCGACGCCGATGATGTTGTTCGCCTGCACGCCGGAGTTGGCCAGCGCGGTCACGACACCGGTCTCGTTCTCGTCGTTGCAGCCCCAGACGACCCAGTGCTTGACGCCGGGGTTGGAGCCGATCACCGCGCCGGAGCGGTTCTGCGCGTCGACCGGCGAGTTGTCGGTGCCGACGTCGATGACCTGGACGTCGGCGCCCGCGGCCTTGGCGAACGCCGACTTCGCGGCGTTGACGCGGTCGGTGCAGACGGTCAGGTCCTGCTTGTAGGCGCTGATGATCTTCGTGTCGGCGGCGGTCCAGCCGGCGGCCTTGAACAGCTTCCCGGCCTCGGTGCCGACCGAGTCGCCCATCTGGCTGCCGTTGAAGCCGACGAACGGGGCCTTCGCGCCGGTGCCGTCCTTGATGACGTCGTCGGAGGCGATCAGCGGGATGCCCGCGCTCTTGGCCTTGTCGATCACCTGCGGGCCGATGGCCTGGTCCGGGACGACGATGGCGACGCCGTTCGCGCCCTGCGCGACCGCGGCGTCGAGTTCGGTGATCGCCTTGTTGGCGTCCTGGCCGAGGTTGACGACCTTGAGCTCGACGCCGAGCTCCTTCGCCTTCTCCTGCGCCCCCTGCGCCTGCTCGACGAAGTACTGCTGGTCACCCTGTTTCTGCAGGTAGTAAAGGGTGATCTTGCCGTTGGCGGGTGCCTGCTGCTGCGGCGCCGCGGTGTCCTTGCCGGAGGAGCACGAAGCCATCAGGACGCCGGAAATCAAACAACAACCAACAACGCTCCAGGTGCGGAACCTGTGCGACTGTGGGGACATCGTTGCTCCCAAGGAGGCCGGGGTTTGAGTGGCGCGTGGGGACGCCGGTGGGTGACTGGTATTACAAAACACCCGTTCGTGGAGCGTCAAGCGGCAGTTAGCGGAGCGAGACCTACTCTCCGTAGTTGCATCGTGGCACGAAAGGCCGCCATTTATCGTATTTTTTCCGCGCTGTCCTGCGCGTTGTCCGGTTTTGTCCTGTGCGAATGTTCTGATCGGTGTTGTCGACTGTGGTGGAAGTTCTTGGTGACCGGGATGCCGTCTCTGCCGGTTTCGCCCGGCTGGCAGGATGGCCGGACCACGTTAGGGGGACCCGATGACGAAGCACCGCGTCGCCGCGCTCGCCGGGGTCGCCGTCCTGGCGGCCGCCTGTAGCTCCCCGCCGCAGTCCGGGCCGGCGCCGACGCCCTTCCCGGAAACGCCGTCCTCTTCGGCTGCGCCGGAGGGCTCCTTCAGCGTCGTCGCGACCGGCGACGTCCTGATTCACCCCGCGCTGACCGAACAGGCCGAGGCCGACGGCGGCGGGAAGATCGACTACCGGCCTCTGCTGGCCGGGGTCAAGCCGCTGATCTCGGGTGCCGACCTGGGGATCTGCCACCTGGAGACGCCGCTGGCGCCGGAAGGTGGCCCGTACAGCGGATATCCGTCGTTCAGCGCGCCGCCGGAAATCGCGGACGCGCTGAAGGACACCGGCTACGACACCTGTTCGACGTCGTCCAACCACACGATCGACCAGGGCGCCGACGGTGTGAAGCGGACCCTGGACAAGCTCGACGAGACCGGGATCAAGCACACCGGGTCGGCGCGGTCGGCGGCGGAGGCGGCGAAACCGCTGGTTCTCGACGTCCACGGCGTGAAGGTCGCGCAGGTGTCCTACGCCTTCGGGTTCAACGGCATCAAGGTCCCGGCGGGCAAGCCGTGGCTGGCGAACCAGATCGACGTCGACGACGTCCTGGCCGCGGCCCGCAAGGCGCGCGAGGCGGGGGCGCAGGTCGTGATCGCGAGCCTGCACTGGGGCGTGGAGTACCAGCACGACCCGACGGCGGAGCAGCGGTCGCAGGCCAAGAAGATCCTGGCGTCGGACGACGTCGACCTGATCGTCGGCCACCACGCGCACGTGGTGCAGCCGTTCGAGAAGATCGGAGACAAGTGGGTCGCGTACGGGCTCGGCAACAGCGTCGCCCGCCACTCGGAGCCGCGCGGCGACACGGAGGAGGGCGCGGCGGCCCGGTTCCGGTTCGTGCGCGACGGTGACCGGTGGAAGGTCGACAAGGCCGAGTACATCCCGACGCTGATCAAGCTCGACGCCCCGATCCGGCTGGTCGACTTGTCGACAGCGCCGCCGTCGGCCCAGGTCACGAAGGCACTGGGTGACACGGACAAGAACATCCTGAGCTTGGACGCCGACAAGGACGGCCTGACCCGCCCCGGCAGGTGATCCGCGCCGGACAGGAGGTGGGGCCCGGTCAGCGGGTGCGCGTCGTGATCAGCCGGGCCAGTGCCGCCAGCTCCGCCGCCGGCCGCGGCACCGGGCGGACCGCCGCCAGCTCCCGCAACCCCTTCGCCACCAACGCCGCCGCCTGCGCCTGGCTCCACTGGCGGCCGCCCGCCTCGTCGACGAGCTCGGCCGCGCGGGCCAGCTCGGCGTCGGTCAACGGGTCGCTCCCGGCGTACAGCTCCGCCAGCTCCGCGCCCGCCGCCGTCCCCGACGACAACGCCGTCACCACCGGCAGCGACTTCTTGCGGTTCTGGAGGTCCGAGAACACCGGCTTGCCCGTCTCGGCGGGGTCGCCCCAGATGCCGAGCAGGTCGTCGACGTGCTGGAACGCCAGCCCGACCGACCGGCCGAACTCCCCGAACCGCGCCACCGCGTCCGCCCGTCCGGCGAGCAGCGCGCCCAGCCGGCACGCCGCCGCGATCAGGGCCGCCGTCTTGCCGTCCGCCATCCGGACGCACTCCGCCGGCGTGACGTCGTCGCGCTGCTCGAAGTCCACGTCGGCGGCCTGCCCCTCCAGCAGGTCCAGCACACCCTGGGACAGCAGTTTCGCGCCCTCGGGCGTCAGCTGTTCGAACGCCACGCTCAGCAACGCGTCCCCGGCGAGCACCGCGGGCCCGGTGCCGAACACCGTCCACGCCGTCGGCCGGTGCCGCCGGGTGGTGTCGCCGTCCATGACGTCGTCGTGCAGCAGCGAAAAGTTGTGCACGAGCTCGACCGCGACGGCGGCGGGCACGGCGGCCGCGGGATCGCCGCCCGCGGCTTCCGCGCACAACAGCACCATCGCCGGCCGCAGCGCCTTGCCGCTGTCGGCGGTCGACGGCTCGCCGCGCGCGTCCTCCCAGCCGAAGTGGTAGCCGGCGATCCGCCGCATCGCGTCGGGCAGCCGGTCCGCGGCGGTGCGCAGCGCGGGGTCGACGAGACCCTTGCTCCACGCGAGGACGTCGGTCAGCGGCCGGGTGGCGGTCCGCGAGTCCATGGTCGTCATGAGTGGCCGACCTCGACGGCGTCGGGCAGTTCTTCGGTGCCGGTCAAGGGTTCACGCGCCGATCGGGTTCGGGGGTGGCGGGCCGGGGCACGACGCGGGCGGCGGCCGTGCCGAGCCCGGTCGGCCCGAAGGCCGACGGCGGCAGGCCGGGCCCGGGGCGCGGCGGTTCGGCGTCGGGCTTGCGGGGCGGGGTCGCCGGTTCCGCCATCACGCCTCCCGGCCGAGTTCGACGCTTTCCAGCACGGCCAGCGCGTCCGGGACCAGTACCGCCGCGGAGTAGTAGGCGGAGACGAGGTAGGAGATGATGGCCTGTTCGCTGATGCCCATGAACCGCACGTTCAGTCCCGGCTGGTATTCGTCGGGGAGTCCGGTCTGGTGCAGCCCGACCACGCCCTGGGCTTGTTCGCCGGTGCGCATGAGCAGGATGGAGCTGGTGCGGGTCTCGGTGACGGGGATTTTGTTGCAGGGCAGGATGGGGATGCCGCGCCAGGCGGGGACGTGGTGGCCGCCGAGGTCGGCGGCGTCGGGGTAGAGGCCGGCTTTGGTGCA
>NZ_JBSGJA010000030.1:0-115133 GCF_053605345.1 Amycolatopsis sp. NPDC003865
GTCCCATTCCGAACCCGGAAGCTAAGCCTGACAGCGCCGATGGTACTGCAACCGAAGGGTTGTGGGAGAGTAGGACACCGCCGAACTCAACATAGAAAGGGCCCCGGTCGAGACGGACACCCGTCTCCCGGGGCCTTTTCGCATGCCCACGACACGAAAGCTAGCCGGCCGCGGCGCTCGCGACCAGCCCCGGCGGGGCGAGGCGACGCCGCGAGAAGGCCGGCATGGTGGCGAGCCCCGCTGCCGGACACCCTGCCGCCGGTTCGGTGCGCAGCCCGCAGGCCGAGCAACCGCCGCCCGGCGATGCGAGCCCCGCTGCCGGACACCGAGCCGCCGGACCGGCACGAAGCGGCCAGCCGAGCAACCGCCGCCCGGCGATGCGAGCCCCGCTGCCGGACACCCAGCCGCCGGTTCGATGCGGAGCCCCCGTCCGGCGACAGCCGCCCAACGGCCTCACGCCGAACGCGGCCGCGGTGCCGGCCGGCTCCGCAGCGGTGACGACAGCACCAGCGACGTCGTCGTCTCGCCGTACCGCTGCACCTTCTCCACCAGCGCCTCCAGCTCGGCCGTGTCCCGGCACAGCACCCGCAGGATCCAGCACTCGTCACCCGTGATGTGGTCGGCGGCGACGATCTGCGGCAGCGGCAGCACCGCCGTCCGGAACCGCGGCGTGTCCAGGCTCCGCACCCGGGCCCGCACCAGCGCCTCGATCGGCAACCCCAGCTTCGACGTGTCGACCCGGGCCGCGTACCCCGTGATCACGCCGCGCTCCTCGAGCCGGCGCACCCGCTCCGTCACCGCCGAACCGGACAGCGACACCCGGCGGCCCAGCTCCGAGAAACTGAGCCGGCCGTCCTCCTGGAGCAGCTCCAGCAGGTGCCAGTCGAGGTCGTCGAGGTCCACCGTGATTCTCCAGGGCGCGCGGGGCCAGAACCGGGAAATCCCCGGCCGGGCCGGGCTCCCACGCCGATTCTGCCCTGTGCCGGAACCCCCGCCACCAGCAGGATTTACCCCATGACACGCATCCTCGCCGTCCCCGCCCCGGCCCCGGAAGCCGCCGCCCGGTACTTCGGTGCCGAACTCGCCTTCGAGGTCGACCCCGACGACCTCGTCCGCGACCTCCGAGCCGGCCACACGGACGGCTACGTGATCGTCGAGACGCGGGCGCCCGAAGCCTTCGCCCACGCCCGGATCCCCGGCGCGGTCAACCTCCCCTACCGGGACATGACCGAGGAAAGCACGCGGCACCTCGACCCGGACCTCGTCTACGTCTGCTACTGCGAGAGCGTCAACTGCAACGCCGCCACCAAGGGCGCCCTCGAGCTCGCCCGGCTCGGCTTCCAGGTGAAACGGCTCTCCGGCGGCATCACCGCCTGGATCGCGGCCGGCTACCCCGTCGAGGGAACCGCCGCCCCGGGAATCCGCTGCGCCTGCTGACCTACCCTGAAAAGCGTGACACGACTGCTCATCATCCAGCCGGACGCGTCGGATCCGCTCGGTCCCCTCGGCGACTGGCTCACCGACGCCGGCGCGGAGCTGGACCTCCGGCTGCTGCCCCGCGACGGCCTGCCGGACGACCTCGACGATCACCGCGGTGTCGTCTGCCTCGGTGGCGGCATGGCCGCGGAAGACGACGCGAAGCACCCCTGGCTCGCCGACGTCCGGCGGCTGCTGGCGAAAGCCGCCACCCGGAAGCTCCCGACCCTCGGGATCTGCCTCGGCGCGCAGCTGCTGGCCGTCGCGACCGGGGGCCGCGTCGAGGTCGGGAAGGACGGGCCCGAGGTCGGCCCGCACCTCGTCAGCAAGAAGGACGCGGCGTGGACCGACCCGCTCTACGCCGACCTGCCGCTGATGCAGGACGTCCTGCAGTTCCACAACGACGCGATCACCCGGCTCCCGCCCGGCGCCGAGCTGCTCGCGTCCGCGCCGCGGTACCAAAACCAGGCGTTCCGGTTCAACCGGTGTGTCTACGGTGTCCAGTTCCACATCGAGACGACGCCCGCCGTCGTCGAGAGCTGGGCAGCGGATGAGCCCGAGATGGCGGAATTCGCCCGTCCGGGCTCACTCGAGCACGACGCGTTGACCACAGTGCACTCGGACATCGAGGAAACCTGGCGCCCGTTCGCGCAGCGGTTCGTCCGGTTGGCCGCCGGGGAGCTGGAGCCCGCCGCCGAAAGTCAACGGTCCTTACCGCTGGCTTAACAGCGGGGATCACAACGAGCAACAGCCTGTTAACGCCAGGCGTCACCCTTCAGGTACCTCGCGGGAGGAGTCCCCACAAGGGTTCGGAGGTCGGGGTGGAGCCCTCGTTGCTGGTCGTGATCGTCGTAGTCACGGCCCTGGTTTTCGATTTCACGAACGGGTTCCACGACACCGCGAACTCGATGGCGACGTCGATCGCGACCGGCGCTCTGAAGCCCCGCGTCGCCGTCGCGATCTCGGCGGTGCTGAACCTGGTCGGCGCGTTCCTGTCGGTGGAGGTCGCCAAGACGATCTCCAGCGGCCTGGTGGACGACACGAAGATCGGCCCGTCGATCGTCTTCGGCGGGCTGATCGGCGCGATCGTCTGGAACCTCGTCACGTGGTTCGTCGGCCTGCCGTCCAGCTCGTCGCACGCCTTGTTCGGCGGCCTGATCGGCGCCACCTGGATCTCGGCGGGCACCGATTCGGTCCACTTCGGAAAGATCGTCGAGAAGGTCCTCGTCCCGGCCGCGGCGAGCCCGGTGATCGCCGGGGTCGTCGCGATGGCCGCGACCTACCTCGTCTACCGCTTCCTCGTCCGCGGCCGCCCGGCCACGCGCGGGTTCAAGGTCGGCCAGGTCGTGTCGGCGTCGCTCGTCTCGCTCGCGCACGGCACCAACGACGCGCAGAAGACCATGGGCGTCATCACGCTCACGCTCGTCACCGCCGGCAGCCTGCCCGCGGGCGCGGCGCCACCCGTCTGGGTGATCATCAGCGCCGCGTGCGCGCTCGCGGCCGGCACGTACCTCGGCGGCTGGCGCATCACCCACACCCTCGGCAAGGGGCTGACCGACATCGAAGGCCCCCAGGGCTTCGCCGCCCAGACGAGCTCGGCGCTGGTCATCCTGATCTCCTCGCGGCTGGGCTTCCCGCTGTCGACGACGCACGTGTGCTCCGGCGGGATCGTCGGCTCCGGCGTCGGCCGCCGGGAAGCGCCGGTGCGCTGGCGGATGGCCGGCCGGATGGTGATCGCGTGGCTGTTCACGCTGCCCGCGGCCGCGATCGTCGGCGCGATCTCCGGCAAGATCGCCTCGCTCGGCACCGCGGGCACCATCGCTGTCGGCCTCGTCGGGGTGGGGGTCGGCGTCGGGATCTGGCTGCTGTCTCGCCGGCACCCCGTCACCGCGCACAGCTTCCAGGTGCCCGAACCGACACCCGCCGGAACCGAACCGGGTCGGCTGGCCGCCTGAGCCGAGCCCGCGGGATACGGTGGTCGGTGATGGCAGACCGCGCGCGAACGACCGCTTCGGCGGCGAGGTACGGCTTCACCGACTCCCGTGCCGAGGGTCAGTTGCGCGCGGCCGGCTGGTGGGCCGACACCGGCCCGGTCGCGACCGCCACCGACGTCATCGCGGCGCTGTCCCGCGCCGCGGACCCGGATCTCGCGCTGCGCGGGATCGACCGGATCCGCGAGGCCGACGCCGGCGAGTGGACCCGGCTCGAGGAGCAGCTGCGCGCCAACCGGACCTTCCGCGGCCGCCTGCTCGGCGTGCTCGGGACGTCGAGCGCGCTGGCCGACTTCCTCGCCGCCAACCCCGGGCAGTGGCAGTCGCTCCTCGGCGACAAGTGCACGGATTCCGCCTGCTACCGGGAAAACCTGCGCACGGCGCTCGTGCGCGACGACGGCTCGGTGCGCACGGGCACCGAGGCCGAGCAGGCCCTGAAGGTCGCCTACCGCGGCCAGCTGCTCGGCATCGCCGCCGCCGACCTCGGCCACTTCGTCGAGGCCGGGCTCGAGCACCCGCACTACGCCGAGGTCGCGGCGCAGCTGACCGAGCTGGCCGAGGCCGCGCTCGCCGCCGGGCTGATCGTCGCCGAGGCCGAGGTCGGCGCGTCCGCCGAAGGCACGCTGGCGATCATCGCCATGGGCAAGTGCGGCGGCCGGGAGCTCAACTACGTCAGCGACGTCGACGTCATCTTCGTCGGCGCCAACGACATCGGCGTTTCGACGCGGCTGGCCAGCACGATGATGCGGGTCGTCGACCGGGCGTGCTTCGAGGTCGACGCCGCGCTGCGCCCCGAAGGCAAGGCCGGCGCGCTCGTCCGCACGCTGGAGAGCCACCAGGGCTACTACCGGAAGTGGGCCAAGACCTGGGAGTTCCAGGCGCTGCTGAAGGCGCGCCCGGTGGCGGGCGACGCCGAGCTCGGCCGCCAGTACGCCGAGATGGTCGCGCCACTCGTGTGGTCGGCGGCCGACCGCGAGAACTTCGTCGGCGAGGTGCAGCAGATGCGCCGCCGGGTCGAGGGGCACGTGCCGTCCGAGCACGCCGAGCGCGAGCTGAAGCTGGGCCGCGGCGGGCTGCGGGACGTCGAGTTCGCCGTCCAGCTGCTCCAGCTGGTGCACGGCCGCATCGACGCGGACCTGCGTTCACCGTCCACGATGGACGCGCTCGCGGCGCTCGGCGAGGGCGGTTACGTCGGCCGGCAGGACGCGGCCGAGCTGGGCGCGTCGTACGAGTTCCTGCGGATGCTCGAACACCGGCTGCAGCTGCGGCGGCTGCGCCGGACGCACCTGTTCCCCGCGACGTCCGACACCGCCGAGCTGCGGATCCTCGCCCGGGCAAGCGGGATCAAGGCGAGCGGCGGCAAGAGCCAGGGCGAGGCGCTGCTGGCGGAGTTCCGCAAGCACGGCAAGGGCATCCGGCGGCTGCACGAGAAGATCTTCTACCGGCCGCTGCTGCAGTCGGTCGCGAACGTGCCGACCGAGGCGCTGCGCCTGACGACCAAACAAGCCGCCAGCCGGCTGGCGGCGCTCGGCTACACGGCGCCCGACGGCGCGCTGCAGCACATCAAGGCCCTCACGGCGGGCGTCTCGCGGCGCGCGGCCATCCAGCAGGCCCTCCTGCCGGTGCTGCTCGACCTGCTGGCCGACACCCCCGACCCCGACGGCGGGCTGCTGTCGTACCGGAAGGTGTCGGAGGCCCTGGAGGAAACGCCGTGGTACCTGCGGGTCCTGCGCGACGAGGGCACGGTCGTGGAGAACCTGGCGCTGCTGCTCGGCACGTCCCGGCTGGTGCCCGACCTGCTGGTCCGCGCGCCCGAGGTGCTGCGCCTGCTCGGCGACCCGGCCCGGTTGCTGGGCCGCACGCCGGCCGAGGTGGCGACGTCGCTGCGGGCCGCCGTCCGGCGTCAGCCGGGGTTGAACGCGGCGGTCGCGGCCGCGCGGTCGTTGCGGCGCCACGAGCTGCTGCGGGTCGCGTGCGCGGACCTGCTCGGCCTGCTCGACGTGCCCGCGGTGTGCGAAGCGCTGTCCTCGGTCTGGGTCGCGGTGCTGCAGGGTGCGCTGGCCGCGGCGTTCCGCCAGCGCCAGGCGGAGCTGGGCAAGACGCCGGCGCGCATCGCGGTGATCGGGATGGGCCGCCTCGGCGGCGCCGAACTGGGCTACGGCTCGGACGCCGACGTCCTCTTCGTGTGCGAGCCGTCCGAAGGGGTCTCGGACGCCGACGCGGTGCGGTTCGCGTCGTCGGTCGCGGAGACGGTCCGGAAGATGCTGGGCGCGCCGAGCTCGGACCCGGCGCTGGAGGTCGACGCCGACCTGCGGCCGGAGGGCCGGAGCGGCCCGCTGGTGCGGACACTGGAGTCCTACCGCGCGTACTACGCGCGCTGGGGCGAGGTGTGGGAGGCCCAGGCGCTGCTGCGCGCCCGGTTCGTAGCGGGCGACGACGACCTCGGGGAGCGCTTCATCGCGATGATCGACCCGATCCGCTACCCGGAAGGCGGCCTGGACGCGACGAAGGCGCGGGAGATCCGCCGCATCAAGGCGCGGGTGGAGACGGAGCGCATGCCCCGGGGAGCGGACCCGACGCGCCACACCAAGCTGGGCCGCGGCGGCCTCGCCGACGTCGAGTGGACGGTGCAGTTGCTGCAGCTCCAGCACGCGCACTCGATCCCGGAGCTGCGGACGACGTCGACGCTGGAGGCGCTGGCCTGCCTGCCGCCGGCGGGGTTGGCGACGGAGTCCGAAGCGGACTCGCTGCGGGAGGCGTGGCTGCTGGCGACCCGGGTGCGCAACGCGGGGATGCTGGTCCGCGGCAAGGCGGTCGACGAGGTCCCGGGCTCGGGCCGCGACCTGGCGGCGGTGGCGAGGGTGCTGGGCCAGTCCGCGGCGGACGACCCGGGCGAGTTCCTGGACACCTACCGCCGCATC
This sequence comes from Amycolatopsis sp. NPDC003865, assembly GCF_053605345.1. Lineage (NCBI taxonomy): Bacteria > Bacillati > Actinomycetota > Actinomycetes > Pseudonocardiales > Pseudonocardiaceae > Amycolatopsis > Amycolatopsis sp. NPDC003865. The sequence goes on from NZ_JBSGJA010000030.1 coordinate 6,389, forward strand.
ACCCGCCGGGCGCACACCGTGGTGGAGCACCTGTTCTACGAGGCGTGACGCTGTCCGGGTGCGGCCAATGGCCGCAGCCGACCGCCGGGGGGCGTACACCCGCTGCGGCTCGCGGCTGCCCGTGGACTACGACCGCTACGGCCCGTGGGTCCGGGTCGGCAAGACGAGCACGGCGGTCCAGGTGCACTGACCGGTCGCTTACAGTGGGCCGGTGACCGATCGCGAACCGTTCCGGACCCGGATCAAGGTCCGGCACTACGAGCTGGACACCCTGGGCCACCTCAACCACGCCGTTTACCACTCCTACGGTGAGGTTTCGAGACTGGAGCTGTTCGAAGCGGCCGGCGGGCTCGAAGGGTTCAAGAAGGCGAACCTGGCTTCGGTGCTGCTGGAGACCCACGTGGTGTTCCGCCGCGAGCTGCGCGCGGGCGACGAAGTCGACGTGACGTGCGAAGTCAAGTTCGGCAGCGGCAAGACGTTCAAGATGGATTCGAACATCCTCAAGCTCGACGGCACGCTGGCGGCGGAGATCACCTGCACGCTGGGGCTGATGGACCTGGAGCGCCGCAAGCTGGTGGCGGACCCGCGAGCGCGGTTCGAGGCGGCGGGCGCGGACCTGAAGCTGATGTCGGCGGCGGAATAGCGATCCGCCCGGCGGTACGCTGCGCGCCGAACCGGGGACTGTCCGCATTGAACGAACTTGCCGGCTTTTCCGCTTCGGGCCCGGCTGGTGCATTTGGTCTATTTACCTACGCCGTTCCATAGCGCAGAGTGCTTCTGTCGAGCTGCTTGAAGCAGCTCATCGAGTCCTGGGGGGCGTGGTGGGGGACGCGCGGGCAAAAATGCTGCGTGCATTTTTGGCGGTATCGGTCGCTTTTTCGTCACTTGCCGTCGTAGCGGCGGACACGGCGGCCGCCGTGCCCGATCGGGTGGCGGACGAAAACGGCGCTCTCGCGGCGGCCCGGACCGGGCACAAACCGGTGCTGGTGACGTCGAAACTGACCGAAACCGACGAGGTCTGGGCGCAGCCGGACGGCACCTTCACCTGGCGCCAGTTCCTGCAGCCGGTCCGGGTGAAACGCGGAACCGGGTGGGTCGACGCCGACCCGTCGCTGGTCGTCCGGCCGGACGGGTCGATCGCCCCGAAGGCCGCCGCGGTCGACCTGGCCCTGTCCGGCGGCGGCACCGGCAGCCCGCTGGCCCGGGTGGGCCGCGACGGCGCCGAGGTCGGGTTGCGGTGGACCGGCGCGCTGCCGGCGCCCAGCGTCGACGGCCCGACCGCGACCTACGCCGAGGTGCTGCCCGGGGTGGACCTCAAGGTCACCGCGAACGTCACCGGGTTCTCCGAGGTCCTCGTGGTCAAGGACCGGGCCGCGGCCGAGCGGGTGACCAAGGTGGACTTCGGGTCCTACACCCGCAACACCAAGGTGGACAAGGGCACGGGTGACGCGCTCCGGGTCACCGACGGGAGCGGCCGGGTCGTGTTCCACGGCAACGCGACCCGGATGTGGGACTCCAGCGGATCGGCGACCCCGAGCGAACGCCTGACCGGCATCGGGGAAGGCGTCCGGTCGGCGGTGATGGGCACCGAGGTGACCGCGGACCGCGTGTCGATCGTCCCCGACCAGGGCTTCCTGGCCGACCAGGACACGAAGTACCCGGTGTACCTCGACCCGGAGTACACGTGCAGCGGCGCGCTCTGGTGCGGCAAGCAGCACCACGTGGTCGTGCAGTCCGGGCATCCGGACGCGCCGAACTTCGACGCGACCGGCGGGGACCTCGGCGACCTCAAGGCGGGCTACGAGACCTCCGACTCCGCGGGCGTCTCGCGCACGTACTTCCAGATGAACACCGCGCCGATCATCGGCAAGAAGATCCACTGGGCCAACGTCAACACCACCCTGCTGTACTCCTGGTGGGGTGCGGGCAGCGCGACGTCGACCCAGCTGTACCTGGCGAACTGGGTCGACGGTGGCACGACGTGGCGCAACCAGCCCGGGTGGGGCGAGTTCCTCGGTTCCAGCAACGCCGTCAACCAGAGCAAGGCCCCGAACGTTTCGGCCGTGTTCGGTGCGACGAACGCGGCGGTGTACGCCGCCGCGAACGGCTGGGGCACGACCACGTTCGTCCTCAAGGGAGAGCAGGAGGGCAACACCACCTCGTGGCGCCGGTTCGGGCTGAACCCGTACCTGGAGGTCAACTTCGACTCGTACCCGAACAACCCCACCGGGCACAGCATGCAGAACGGCGCGGTGCCGTGCGTCAAGGGCGCGAACCGGCCGTGGATCGCCACCGCGACGCCGCAGCTGCAGGCCCAGGTGTCCGATCCGGACGGTGGCAGTCTTTCCGTGCTCGTGGCCACCTCCCAGGGCCCGTACGGCCAGGACGTGGCGAACACCTACCACGACAACGGCGCCGGCCGGTTCTCGGTCGCGTCCGGCGGGACCGCGCAGTTCACCGTCCCCAGCGGGTGGATCGGCTCGGACGGCATCGCCAAGTGGGCGATGCGGGTCTCCGACGGCGAGCTCGATTCGCCGCGCTGGGACTGGGACTGCGAATTCGTCGTGGACAGCAAGGCGCCGCTGGCGCCGACGCTGACCCGGTCCGGAACACCGCCGTCGCTCCAGGGCGACCCGGCGAACTTCACCCTGAGCGTGCCGATGGCCACCTCCGGCCTGTTCGACATCGACCGGTTCGTCTACACCACCGACGGCAGTGAGCCCTCGACCCAGGGCTCGCCGAGCGTGCCGGCGACGCAGGCGGGTGACGGCACCGCCACCGCGGCGCTGTCCACCACCGCCGTGAACGGCAACCAGAACCTGGTCCGCGTCAAGGCTGTCAACAAGGCCGGCACGCCGGGGGCCAACGCCGTCTGCGGCGCCGGGCTGATCACCAGCGGTACCGCCTGCGTCTACACCGTCGCGCCGTTGACCCCGGAGAAGGGCCTGAAGGGCGCGTGGGGCATCGACGACACGTGGGGCACCACGTCCGCCGACAACGTGGCGACCCTCAACCCGGGTACCACCGGGCACCCGCTGAGCCTGAACGGCGACTCGCGATGGGCGCTGGGCTACAGCAAGGGCAACGGCTGGACGCAACCGGAATCGCCGGACGCGAAGGACGGCACCAAGGGCGGCATGGGGTTCGGCAGCAACACCGGGTTCCTGTCCACCTCCGGGCCCGTCCTCGACACCACCGGGTCGTTCAGCGTGTCCGCGTGGGTCAACATGACGGACACCAGCAGCTGGCACGGTGTGGTGTCCCAGGACGGCGGTACGTCCAGCGGGATGTTCCTGGAGTACTCCCAGGAGGTGAACCGGTGGACGTTCAACCTGCCGGGCTGCGACTGCGGCGACCCGTACAACCCCCGGGTCGTCTCGCAGCAGCCACCCCGGTTGAACGTCTGGACGCACCTCGCGGGCACCTATGACGCCAAGACCGGCGTGGCCACCTTGTACGTCGACGGCGTCCAGCAGAACAGCCTGGTCCGGTCCGCGTGGGCGGCGACCGGCCCGCTGACCGTCGGCGCGTTGAAGTGGAACGGCACGCGAGCCAGCTTCTTCCCCGGGCGGATCGACGACGTCCAAGTGTGGCAACGGGTGTTGTCCGCCGGGAACGTGCACGACCTGGCCACCGCGTCGGTTTCGCGCGCGGGACTCGGGCTCGCCGAGGGCGCGGCCGGGCTGCTGGCGACCGGCGCGACGGGCGACCAGGCGAGCGGGAACTACGTACCCGCACCGGTTCCGTCGCTGCAGGGGTACTGGAAGTTCGACGAGGGCGCGGGCACGGCCGCGGCCGACGCGAGCAACAACGGCGGCGGCTACGCGAACAACCCCTTGACGTTGAACGGAAGCGCGACGTGGACCCCCGGCAAGTCCGGTGCCGCGGCGTACTTCCCCGGCGGTGTCGGCAACGACGCCACGTCGGCCGGGCCGGGCGTGGACACCTCGAACTCGTTCACGGTGTCGGCGTGGGCCAAGCTGGACGACCTCACCGGGTACTACTCGGTGCTCGGCCAGTCCGGGACGAACGTGCCCGCGTTCATGATGCGGTACTCGCCGGACGTCAAGGCGTGGATCTTCGGCATGAACCCGTCGGACGACACGGCCGCGCTGGCCGGCACCCAGTGGGCCTACCTGGACAACTCGGTGACGCAGGCCGGCCAGTGGACGCTGCTGACCGGTGTCTACGACAACGACACCAAGCAGATCCGGATGTACGTCAACGGCAAGCCGGCCGGCCAGCGGAAGTTCACCGGCACGCCGTGGAACGCCGCCGGCCGCGTCACGGTCGGCCGCTACGAATACGGCACCTCGGCCGCCTACTTCAAGGGCGCGATCGACCAGGTGCAGATGTGGCAGCAGGCGCTGACGCCGAGCCAGATCGCGGGCCTGGCCGGTCTGTCCTATTCGGACAGTGTGTGGAACATCAACGGCGCCAACGCGGGGACCCCGCACGGCACGGTGAGCGAGGTCGCCGGCAACGGCGCCGCGCGGGCGCAGTTCGCCGGCAACCAGGGCAACGACGTCGCCCTGGCCCAGCCGGATTCGTTCCGCACGGACCAGTCCTACACCTTCGAGGCCTGGGTCAAGTCGGACACCGACGACGACGTCACCCGCGCGGTCTTCGGCGGGAGCGGGGCCCAGTTCACCCCGTTCACCCTGGGCTACCGCAAGGACAGCATGCCGCAGGGCAAGTGGGCGTTCGGGGTGTCGTGCAGCCAGACGTCCGGCTGTTTCGACCTGGCCGTCAGCGACGCGCCCGCCGCCCACCGGGTGTGGGTGCACCTGGCCGCCACCTACGACCTGAGCACGAACACCGCCTGTCTGTACGTCAACGGCGTCAAGCAGTCCACCTGCGTCACACCCCGGTCGGCCTACCAGGGCGACGGAGTGCTGGTCGGCCGGGTCCAGTGGAACGGGGTCGCCGCGGACCCGTGGCTGGGCGGCATCGCCGGGGTGCGGCTGTACTCCGGCGTGCGGACCGCGGTGCAGATCCAGTCCGACCGCACCGCCGACGACCCGGGCCAGCTGTTCGGCGCCGTTCACTGAGGTCATGGGGGACCCGATGATGCGTAGAACGTTGACCGCGGTCCTGACCGCGGTGGCCATGGCCGGGTCGGGCGCGTCGGCGATCGCCGCGCCGCCGGCCGCCAAGGGCTGGCACGGCCTGGGCTGGGACCTGCCCGAGCTGCAGGCCGCCAAGTCGGTGCCGGGCACGGTGGGCACGATGCGGCCGGAGCGGCCGGCCGGCATGAAGCCCGCCGGCGCGCCGGCGGCGGTGTGGCCGGCCGCGACCAGCGCCGAGGTGGACCTCGCCGCCCCGGCCGGGAAGGTGGCGGGCCGCAACCGCCAGGCCGGCAGGGTCCGGGTGGAGACCCTCGACCACGGCGTGGCCGAGCGCGCGGGCATCCGGGGCACGTTGACCCGGATCAGCCCGGTCTCCGGTGACACCGGCGGTCCGATTTCGGTCGGCCTGGACTACTCGGCCTTCGCCGGTGCGTACGGCGGCGACTACGGCCGCCGCCTGCACCTGGTGTCCTACCCGGACTGCCTGCTGACGACGCCGGACGTGCCGGCCTGCCGCACCGGCACACCGGTCGAATCGGCGAACACCGGGGCCAAGGAGGTCAGCGGCGACGTCGTGCTGCCCAGGACGGGGTCGATGCTTCTCGCCGCCGAGGCGGGCGGCACCGGCGGCGGTGGCGACTACACCGCGACCCAGCTGTCCCCGGCGGGGGCGTGGACGGCGGGTGGGTCCAGTGGTGACTTCTCGTACACGTACCCGATCGCGCTGCCGGACGCCCCTGGTGGGCACATACCGACGCTGAAGCTGGCGTACTCGTCCAGCATGGTGGACGGGCTCACGTCCGCGACGAACAACCAGGCGTCCTGGGTGGGTGACGGCTGGACGGTGAACGTCGGCGGGTTCGTCGAGCGCTCGTACAAGTCGTGCGCGAAGGACCTCGGCGGCAACAACGGCCAGCGCAAGACCTACGACCAGTGCTGGGCCACGGACAACGCGACCCTGTCGCTGGGTGGTTCCACCACCGACCTGGTCAAGGACACGGCCACCGGAGCGTGGCACCCGCGGCGCGACGACGGCTCGAAGGTGGAGAAGCTCACCGGCGCCACGAACGGCGCGCTGAACGGCGAGCACTGGAAGATCACCACCAGCGACGGCACGCAGTACTTCTTCGGCCTGAACCGGCTGCCCGGGTGGGGCGCCGGCAACCCGGAGACCCAGTCGGTGTTCACGGCGCCGGTGTTCGGCAACAACGACAACGAACCGTGCCACCAGCAGGACTTCGCGAACTCGTGGTGCCAGCAGGCGTACCGGTGGAACCTCGACTACGTCGTCGACCCACACGGCAACGCGGTCACGTACTACTACCAGCCCGAGACGAACTACTACGGGCTGAACATGAACGTCACCGGTCCCGGGACGGCCTACACCAGGGCGGGGTACCTGACGCGCGTCGAGTACGGCCTGAACACCGGGGCCGGGGGCGTGTACGCGCAGGCACCCGCGCGGGTCACGTTCGACGTCACCGAACGCTGCCTGCCCTCCGGCTCCGTCACCTGCGACCCGGGCCAGCTCACGGCGACGACCGCGAAGTCGTGGCCGGACGTGCCCGCCGACCAGATCTGCGCGCAGGGTGCCAAGTGCCCGACCGTGTCGCCGACGTTCTTCTCCCGCAAGCGCCTCACGACCATCACCACCCAGGTGCCCGACGGGTCGGGCGGCTGGAGCAGCGCGAACAAGTGGGCGTTGACGCAGTCGTTCCCGAACACGGGCGACGGCAACAGCCCGGCCCTGTGGCTGGACAGCGTCACGCACACCGGCCTCGCGGGCGGCAGCATCACGTTGCCGCCGACCACGTTCACCGGCACGGCGATGGCCAACCGGACGCACGCGAACGCCGCCTACACCGGGCTGAACCGCAACCGGATCACGTCGGTCACCGGCGAACTCGGTGGCGTCACGACGGTCACGTACACCGCGCCGGACTGCCAGTCGGCCACCCCCGCTCCCGAGTCGAACACGACCCGCTGCTACCCGGTCCGATGGACACCGCCCGGCGCCGACGACCCGGTCCTGGACTGGTTCAACAAGTACCTCGTCACCGACGTCTACGACGACGGCCGCACTTCGCTGTCGGCGCAGAAGCGCACGCACTACGAGTACGTGGACGGCGGCGCGTGGCACTACGACGAGAACTACCTCGGTGAGGCCAAGGACCGGACGTGGTCGATGTGGCGGGGCTACGGCCAGGTCGTGACCACGTCGGGCAACCCGGACGACCCGGCCGGCCCGCGCGTCGCGACCAGAACGTACTACCTGCGCGGGATGAACGACGACAAGCAGCCGACGGGCAGCCGGTCGGTGTCGGTCCCGAACTCGCTCGGCGAGTCCATTGTGGACCGCAAGCAGTTCAACGGCATGACGCTGGAGTCGCAGACCCTGCTCGACGGCAACGTCATCGCGACGACCGTCAACGACCCGTGGAGCACCGACGCCACCGCGACCGACCTGAACGGTGTCCAGTCGTTCGTCACCGCGACGGCGGTCGTGCGGGTGCGGACGCGGATCGCCGCGCTCGACCAGTGGCGGACCAACCGGACCACGACCGCCTTCGACAACTCCGGGTTGCCGACGTCGGTGCAGACCGAAGGCGACACGGCGGACCCGAAGCAGACGACGTGCACGCGGACGACGTACGCGCGGAACACCGGCGCGTGGATGTTGTCCTACCCGAGCGCGGTGCAGACCGTTTCCGGGCCTTGTGCGGACTCGAATCCCGCGAGCAGCGAGAACATCGTGTCGGACTCGCGCAACCGCTACGACGGCGGGGCGTTCGGTGACCCGCCGGTCACCGGGAGCGTCACCCAGATCGACACCGTCGACTCGTGGCCCGCGGGTGGCCAGGAGACCTGGCAGATCGCCGACAAGAAGACCGGCTACGACACCTACGGCCGGACGACGTCGACGACCGACGCCAACGGGCGGACCACGACCACCGCGTACACGCCGGCCACCGGCGGCCCGGTGACCCAGGTCGCCACCACCGGTTCGCCGGTGGTTCCCGGCGGCGCCACGATGACCACCTTGGACATCAGCGACCCGGTGTCCGGCCAAGTCGTGACCAAGGTGGACGCGCCGGGGATGCGGACCGAGTTCGGCCGGGACGCGCTCGGCCGCGTGACGGCGGTGTGGAAGCCCGGACACACCCGGCAGGGCCCGGCGGACAACACGTTCGCCTACACCGTGAGCAACACGGCCCCGAGCGTGGTGGCGACCGGGCGGTTGCTGGCCTCCGGGCAGTACGCGACGGACTACGGCATCATCGACGGCCTCGGCCGGACCGTGCAGACGCAGGCGCCCACGTCATACTCGAAGGGCGGCCGGGTCGTCACCGACACGCTGTACGACTCGCAGGGCCGGCCGTGGAAGAAGCACAACGCGTACTGGAACGCGGCGGCACCGGCCGGCGATCTGCTGATCGTCCAGGACAACGCCGTCCCGAACACCACCCTCGCGTCCTACGACTCGGCCGGCCGGACGACGGCGTCGATCTTCCTGAAGAACGGCACCGAGCAGTGGCGGACCACGACCGCCACCGACGGCGACCGGGTCACGACGATCCCGCCCACCCCCGGCACGGCGTCCACTGTGGTCACCAACGGCCTGGGACAGAAGGTCCAGACCCTGCAGTACAAGGACCGGGCGCACACGGCCGCGGGCGACCCGGCGGACGTCACGTCGTACACGTACTTCCCGTCCGGCGCGCAGGCCACGGTGACCGATGCGACCGGGAAGAACACCTGGTCGTTCGGCTACGACCTGCACGGCCGCAAGGTCACCCAGACCGACCCGGACGCCGGTACGAGCACCACGGCCTACGACGCCGCCGGGCAGATCCTGTCCACGACCGACGCCCGGGGCCGCAAGCTCGTCTACACCTACGACGGGATCGGTCGCAAGACCGCGACGTACGAGAACTCCACCGCGGGGACGAAGCTCGCCGGCTGGTTGTACGACACCCTGCTCAAGGGGCAGCTGACCAGTGCGACCCGGTACGCCGGCGGCAAGGCGTACGTCAGCGCGATCGCCGGGTACGACGCCGGTGGCCGGCCGACCGGGACCACGGTGGTGATCCCGCCCGGGGAGACCGGGCTGAGCGGTACGTACACGTTCCCGATCACCTACGACCCGAACACCGGCCAGGTCGCCACGGTGACGTCGCCGGCCAAGGGCGGACTGCCGCAGGAGACGGTGTACCGCGGGTACGACGCGCTCGGCGCCCTCACGACGAGCTCGGCCGCGACGCCGTCCGGCACGTCGACCACCCTGGTGTCGGAGACCGACTACAACCCCTTCGGCCAGGTGCTGCGGACCAACTACGCCGCGGCCACCGACCCGAAGCAGGTGTCGACCACCAACACCTACGAGGACGGCACCAACCGGTTCGCCTCCACCCTGACCGTCCGGGCCACCACGACGAACAACGTGGTCACCAACCGGACGTACGGCTACGACCCGGCCGGTGACATCACCAAGGTCGCCGACACGCCGACGGCGGACAACCAGTGCTTCGGCTACGACTACCTGCAACGCCTGACGTCCGCGTGGACACCGTCGTCCGGGGACTGCGCGGCGGCGCCGACCACGGCCGGCCTGGGCGGCTCCGCGCCGTACTGGAAGGACTGGACGTTCGACGTCACGGGCAACCGGAAGACGCAGACGCAGCGGACGACGGCCGGCACCACGACCACCACCTCGTCCTACCCGGACCCGGGCTCGCCCCGGCCGCACGCGCTGTCGTCCACCTCCACCACCAGCCCGGGCGGCACGACCACGGCCGAGTACACCTACGACGCCTCGGGCAACACCCTGACCCGCGGCGCCCGGGGATCCACTTTCGACAGTGAAGGACACCTGGCCACCGAGACCGACCCGGCCGGCAAGGTCTCGACCTACCTGTACGACGCCAGCGGCAACCGGCTGATCACCCGGGACCCGACCGGGACCACGCTGTTCGCCGGCGACCTGGAGCTGTTCGTGCCCGCCGGATCGTCCACGGCGAGCGCGACCCGCTCGTTCGGCCACGGCGGGCAGATCGTCGCCCGCCGGACCACCGCCGGCCTCTCGTGGCTGCTGAACGACCACCAGGGCTCCACGCTGACCGTCATCGCGGCGGCCACCCTGGTCGCCACGGCCCGGTTCAGCGACCCGTACGGCAACACGCGGGGCACCCCGCCGTCGAGCTGGCCGGACAAGCACGGGTTCATCGGCGGCTACTCCGACACCAGCGGGCTGGTGCACCTCGGCGTCCGGGACTACGACCCGTCGCTGGGCCGGTTCATCAGCGTCGATCCGGTGCTGGACCAAAAGAACCCGCAGCAGTGGAACGGCTACGGCTACGGGAACAACACGCCGGTCACCCAGTCCGATCCCACCGGCGCGGAGCCGCACGGCGGCCCGTGCATGCAGGTGGGCAACCAGTGGATACGCAGCGACGGGTACTCCTGCTCCCAAGGCGACGACCAGCCGTGGTCGAACTGCCCGGGCTGCGCGTCCACCGCCACCACCGGCACCGGCCAGGCCACGCAGAACAACCAGCCGGGCACCGGCCGGGACCGCACGACCCGGCACAACCAGGCGCAGGCCGTGGCCGTCGAGGTGATCAGGCAGCAGGCGGCGGCCAACCACGTGCAGGGTGACGTCATCACCAACATGAGGGTGGACAACGCGAGCAAGAAATGCCTGTACAAGAACGAGCCGGGGGCGGATTGCACGTACGGCATCCCGGACATCGTGTTCCGCGACTCGTCCACGGGCACGTACTGGGTCTGGGAGGTGAAGTCGGCCAGCCAATACGCGAAGGCGCAGTCGGAGGCCCAGTGGTACGTCGACATGATCCGGGCCAACGGCGGTTCCGCGGTACTGGGCTGGGAGATCGGTGGCCCGTACCCGGTGCCCAACAAAGACCTGGTCGCGGGGCCCGCACCGGGCGCGATCGTCTACGGCAAGCCGAAGGACAAGAAGTACGAGAAGGCGACCGAGCCGATGAGTTCGAAGACGGCCACGGAGACCAGGGCGGCTCCGCCCGAAGCGGTCCCCGGGCCTGAGCCGGGCACCTACTACCAGGAGGGCGTGGGAACCCGTCCGCTGTGCAACACCGACTGCAGTGCGCCGACGGAGAAGTGGGTGTTGGGGGGCATGGTCGTGATCGGCGGGGCCGCGGTCGTCGCCGGTGCCGTGGCGGCCGCGCCCGAGGTGGGTGGGGCCGTGGTGATCACGACCCTGACCCAGGAGATGTTCGAGCTGGCGGGTTAGGCTGCGGTCATGGGCGATCTGGTGGACGAGCTGCTCAAGCGGCAGGTGACCCCGGTGCTGAAGGAAGCGGGTTTCAAACGCTCCGGGGCCGCCTACCGCTTGGCGGCGGAGAACGGGGACGTGGCGATCGTCGACGTCCGCCGCTGGACCACCGACCCGGCGGTGGACGGCTTCCAGCTGTCCCTGTCGGTGGCCCCGTTGCCGTACGTCGAGTGGCTCAACCGCAACCGCCCGGAGCGGATGGCCAAGCCACGCGGCCGCGAACACGCCCTGCTCCAGTGGACGCTGAAGGCACCCCCGGAGTGCCACCTGGCCCCGGACGCGACGAACACGGTGTGGGCGCTGGCCGGTGAGCCCGATGTGGACACCGTCGGCGACGTGCTGCGGCGAATGCTCGCCGGCGATGTGCCGTGGCTGGTGTCCCTGTTCGACCGCGAAAAGCTGTGCGCGACGATCCAGGAGCGGTACGCGGACTTCAACATCCCCCTGGAACGGCACGTGGCGCAGGCTGTCCTGCGGTCGGCCGAGGGGCCGGCCGAGGAGGTGGAGCGGCTGCTCGCCGCCGCCAGGACCCCGGTGCTGCCGGCGTTGCGGGAGTGGATCACCGCGCGCCTACCGCAGGTCGCCTGACCCGAGCGGTCGCGGCGCGGAGACGAGAAACGGGACGGCGGCCGGGGTTTCCCCTCGACCGCCGTCCCGTGTTCGTGGGCGGGTTACCCGATCACACGTCGTAGTACAGGGCGAACTCGTACGGGTGCGGGCGCAGGCGCAGCGGGTCGATCTCGTTCTCGCGCTTGTACGAGATCCACGTGTCGATCACGTCCGGCGTGAACACGCCGCCCTCGAGCAGGTAGTCGTGGTCGGCCTCGAGGGTGTCGAGCACCGTGCCCAGGTCGCCCGGGACGAGCTTGACGTCCTTGGCCTCCTCGGGCGGGAGCTCGTAGAGGTCCTTGTCGATGGGGTCCGGCGGCTCGATCTTGTTCTTGATGCCGTCGAGGCCGGCCATCATCATCGCCGAGAACGCCAGGTACGGGTTGCCCGAGGAGTCCGGGCAGCGGAACTCGGCGCGCTTGGCCTTCGGGTTGTTGCCCGTGATCGGGATGCGGACGCACGCCGAGCGGTTGCGCTGCGAGTAGACCAGCGAGACCGGGGCCTCGAATCCCGGGACCAGGCGGTGGTAGGAGTTCACCGTCGGGTTCGTGAAGGCCAGCAGGCTCGGGGCGTGCTTGAGCAGGCCGCCGATGTAGTGGCGCGCGGTGTCCGACAGGCCGGCGTAGCCCGACTCGTCATGGAACAGCGGCTGGCCGTCCTTCCACAGCGACTGGTGGCAGTGCATGCCCGAGCCGTTGTCGCCGGCCAGGGGCTTCGGCATGAACGTCGCCGTCTTGCCCGCCGCGAACACCGTGTTCTTCACGATGTACTTGAACAGCTGCAGGTCGTCGGCCGCGTGCAGCAGCGTGTTGAACTTGTAGTTGATCTCGGTCTGGCCGGCGGTGCCCACCTCGTGGTGCGCGCGCTCGATCTCGAAACCGGAGTTCGTCAGGTTGCGGACGATGTCGTCGCGCAGGTCGGCGAAGTGGTCGACCGGCGGGACGGGGAAGTAGCCGCCCTTGAACTTCGTCTTGTAGCCCTGGTTGCCGCCGGCCTCGTCCGCGCCGGTGTTCCACCAGCCCTCGATCGAGTCGATCTCGTGGAAGGAGGCGTGCTCGGCGGAGTCGAAGCGGACCGAGTCGAAGATGTAGAACTCGGCCTCGGGGCCGAAGTAGACGTTGTCGGCGACGCCGTACTCGGAGATGTACTGCTCGGCCTTGCGCGCGATGTTGCGCGGGTCACGGCTGTACGCCTCGCGCGTGAACGGGTCGTGCACGAAGAAGTTGAGCGCGAGCGTCTTCGCCTTGCGGAACGGGTCGATCCGGGCCGTCGCCGCGTCCGGGAGGAGCAGCATGTCGGACTCGTGGATGGACTGGAAACCACGCACCGAGGAGCCGTCGAACGCGAGACCCTCTTCGAATGCCTCTTCGGTGAAGGCCTTCGCGGGGACCGTGAAGTGCTGCATCACGCCGGGCAGGTCGCAGAACTGGACGTCGACAACTTCGACGTCCTCGTCGGCGATGAGGCGCTGGATGTCGTCTGGAGTAGTGGGCACCCTCGGTGACTCCTTCTCGTTCGAGCTCGTACGGCAGTGCTCTCTTCGGCTCACGCTAAAAGTGCGGTGTTGCCCGACCGTCACCCGTATGTTTCGCCAGTGTTAACGGGTGGTCGATATCGGGTATCCGACCAGGTCGGATGTGTTCCACGCCACCGGCATACCCTAGACGGGTGGCGAGATGGACCGGTGAATGGCTGCCCGGCACCGGCGACGGTGGTCAGGGCACTGATCAACAAGGCGCGCGCTGGCCGGGCGAGAAGTTCGGTTTGCCCGAGTCGGGCGTCGGCGCGGCGGCGAGCGGGGGTGCGCGGCTGCTGGGGCTGATCGTCGACCTCATCGTCGCGGCGCTGGTCACGGCGATCTTCCTGCACCCCAGCCTGCAGGACCCGGCCGCGATGCAGCAGTTCAACCTCTGGTCCGGCGGCGTCTGGGCGGTCATCTCGGTGGTCTCCGCCGGCTTCTTCGGCTTCACCCCCGGAATGGGGGTCGTCGGCATCCGCGTCGCCCGGCTCGACGGCGCCGCGCTGGTCGGGCCGCTGCGCGCGCTGGTCCGGGCGGTGCTGACGTTCGTCATCATCCCGGCGGCGGTCCGCAACGCCGACGGCCGCAGCTGGCTCGACCGGCTGACCGGCACCGTCGTCATCCGGATGCGCTGACGTACGAGAAAGGCCCCGTCCGGCTTCGGACGGGGCCTTTCTCGTCAGCGGGGTCAGCGACGGCGGATCGTTCGCTGGACGTTGCGCATCTTCGCGCCGGCCGGCATCGGGCCCTTCGGCATCGCCGCGCCGCGGTTGCCGAGCGCGGCCAGCTTCGCCTCCAGCGCGTCGACCTGGGCCGGCTTGAGGTTGCGCGGCAGCTTCATCAGGAAGCCCTGCAGCTTCTTCAGGGGGATCTGGCCCTCTTCGTGGCCGATCGTCACGTCGTAGATCGGCGTTTCGCCGACCAGGCGGGAGACGCGCTTCTTCTCCTGGGCGAGCAGCGTCTTGACGCGGTGCGGCGCGCCTTCGGCGACGAGCACCACGCCCGGGCCGCCGAGCACGCGGTGCACGGCGTCGAGCTGCGTCGTCGCGGCGACGGTCGGCGTCACCTTCCAGCGGCCGCGCAGGTTCTCCAGCGCCCACGCCGCGGCGCCGGGCTGGCCGTCGGCCTTCGAGTAGACCGTCTTCTGGACGCGCCGGCCGAAGATGATCATGGCGAGCAGGGCGCCGAGCACCAGGCCCAGCGGCAGCAGCACCCACTGCGCGTCGAAGAAGAACCCGATCCCGAACAAGACGCCCGCGACGACGACGATCGACCCGACCATCCACGGGATGAGCCACGGGTCTTCCTTGCGCTGCATCTTGAAGGCCTCGAAGAGCTGGCCACGGCGTGCCTTGCTCGCCGCGCGCTTCTCCTTCTTGGCCTGCTTGGCCGCTTCCTTGTCCTGCTGTCCCGCCATATGACCAGGATACGGCCGCGTGCCCCTGCCCCGATTCCCCGTCCCCCTCTGCGAGGATGCGGGACGTGACCGGCGTACTTCCCCCCAAGAGTGTGACCCGTCTGCTGGATGGTCTCGACCCCGAGCAGCGCGCCGCCGCCAGTGCCCCGCGGGGGCCGGTCTGCGTGCTCGCCGGCGCCGGCACGGGCAAGACCCGCACGATCACCCACCGGATCGCCCACCTCGTCCGGTCCGGGCACGTTTCCGCCGGTCAGGTGCTCGCCGTCACGTTCACGACCCGGGCCGCGGGGGAGATGCGGACCCGGCTGCGCGGCCTCGGCGTCGACGCCGCGCAGGCCCTGACGTTCCACGCCGCGGCCCGCCGCCAGCTGCGCTACTTCTGGCCGCGCGTGGTCGGCGACCGGCCGTGGGACCTGATGGACAACAAGCTGCGGTTCGTCGCCCAGGCCGCGAACCGGCACCGGCTCGGCACCGAGGTCGAGGTCCTGCGCGACCTCGCGAGCGAGATCGAGTGGGCGAAGGCGTCGCTGGTCAGCCCGGACGACTACCCGGCCGTCACGGCGCGCGCCCAGCGCGACATCCCGGCGCCGGCGGCGCAGATCGCCGAGGTCTACCGCACGTACGAAGAGCTGAAGAACGCGGCGCAGGTGCTCGACTTCGACGACCTCCTGCTGCACACGACGGCGGTGCTCGAGGAGCACGGTGTCGTCGCCGAGGAGTTCCGCGACCGCTACCGCTGCTTCGTCGTCGACGAGTACCAGGACGTGACGCCGCTGCAGCAGCGCCTGCTCGACGCGTGGCTCGGCGGCCGCGACGACCTGACCGTCGTCGGCGACGCCAACCAGACCATCTACTCCTTCGGCGGCGCGTCGCCGCGGTCGCTCCTGGAGTTCACGCGGCGCTACCCGGACGCCACCGTCGTCCGGCTCGAGCGCGACTACCGGTCGACGCCCGAGGTGGTCGCGCTGGCGAACCGGGTCATCGGCGCGGCGCGCGGCCGGCCGGCGGGGTCGCGGCTGAAGCTGATCGGCCAGCGTCCGCCGGGGCCGGAGCCGCGGTTCGCCGAGTTCGACGACGAGGCGGTCGAGGCCGAAGCCGTCGCGCGGCGGGTGCGCGAGCTGCTGGACGGCGGCGTCGCGGCGAGCGAGATCGCGGTGTTGTACCGGGTGAACGCGCAGTCGGAGGCGTACGAGTCGGCGCTGGCCGAGGCGGGCATCCCGTACCTGGTCCGCGGCGGCGAGCGGTTCTTCAACCGGACCGAGGTCCGCCAGGCGATGTCGGCGTTGCGCGCCGCGAGCGGCGACGTCAGCTCCGACCTGGTCACGACGGTCCGCTCGGTGCTCGCCCGCGTCGGCCTCACGGAGTCGCCGCCCGCCGGTGGCGCGGCGAAGGAACGGTGGGACGCGCTGCTGGCGATCGTCGAGCTGGCCGAGGAGCTGGCGTCGACGGTTTCCGACGCCGACCTGCCGCGCTTCTGCGCGGAGCTCGACCAGCGCGCGGCGGCCCAGCACCCGCCGACGGTCGAGGGCGTGACGCTGGCGTCGCTGCACGCGGCGAAGGGCCTGGAGTGGGACGCGGTGTTCCTGGTCGGCCTGGCCGAGGGAACGATGCCGATCCTCCACGCGGGCGACGACGAAGCGGCGATCGAAGAGGAGCGCCGGCTGTTCTACGTGGGCGTGACGCGGGCCCGCGAGCACCTGTGGCTGTCGTGGGCGCTGGCTCGCACGCCGGGAGCGCGCCGCAACCGCCGCCGCAGCCGGTTCCTGTACGGGCTGATCCCGGAGGACCACCCGGCGGCCCGGGCGGCGCGCACCCAGCAGAAGCCGTCGACGCCGATCAAGACGCGCTGCCGCGTGTGCGGCGGCCCGCTGCTGGAGACGATCGACGTGAAGCTGGGCCGCTGCGGCCGCTGCCCGTCGACGGTGGACGAGGGGCTGCTGGAGCGCTTGAAGTCCTGGCGCGCCGACCGCGCACGGGAGCTGAAGGTGCCGGCGTTCGTGGTGTTCACGGACGCGACCCTGATGGCGATCGCGGAGCAGCGCCCGACGGACGAGGCGGCGCTGGTGTCGATCTCGGGTATCGGCGCGACGAAGCTCGAGCGGTTCGGCGCGGAGATCCTCGGCGTGGTCCGGGCGTCGGCGGAGTCTTGAGGCTCGGTTCGCCGGTTGCGTCCGGGGCTGGCCGGCTGTACGGGTCGGCTCCAGTGGCTCCGGGCGGACGCGCGTTCGATGGCTGGGCCCGGCTGCGTCGTCGTGCCGGGGCGGCGCGCGGTTCGGCTGGGGTGGTCGTTGGTGCGGTGGGGGTGTTGGGCGTGGTTCGGCTGGGGTGGTCGTCGGCGCGGCGGGGGGAGCCGGGCGCGGTTCGGCTGGGGTGGTCGTTCGTGCGGTGGGGGTGCTGGGCGTGGTTCGGCTCGCATGGTCGTTCGCGCGGCGTTGTAGCCGGGCGTGGTTCGGCTCGGGTGGTCGTCGGCGCGGCGGGGGAGCCGGGCGCCGTTCGGCTCGCATGGTCGTCCGCGCGGCGGGGGTGCCGGGCGCGGTTCGGCCGCGTCGGCGTTCCGGGTGGGCCGGGAGCCTCGGCGGTGGCCTCGCCGCGCGGGACCGCGCATGCCGTGTTGACCGCGTCCGGGCCATGATCCACGCGGCGAACCCGCTGCTCAGGGGCGATCTTCGTAACTTCGAGGATTTTCCCGTTAATTGAGTTGCCCCGGTGTGGTGGGGGGCAATAACCTGCCAGTACCGAGCCCGAAGGGCTCGGCTGGGGATCCACGTGACAGCGCCGCTCGGCGGCCGTGTGTGCAGAGTACAGAAGGAGGTGCCGGTGAAATGATCAGCAACATGACGCTCACGAACCCGGGCACCCGTCTGTCCTGCGCCGCGGAAGTCTCGGCTGCTCAGCGCCCGGGCACCGGTGTGTCCGTGAGCGCGCACGAGATCCGTGGCATGCGTCGCGTCGAGCGGCGTTGGGCCACCGGTGTCGTCGTCTTCGGGACGCAGGGCGTTCTCGCCGCGTACCCGCAGGCCGATCTGCCGACCATCAAGCAGTTCCGTGTTCCGTTGTCGATACGGGAGCGAAGTTCCTGACCTAGTCAGGACACGAGGCTCACGAAGGCCGCGGAACCGGAAAACCCGGATCCGCGGCCTTCGTGTTTTTGGCTGCACAACCCAAGAGGAACAGCATTGCCCAGCTCCATCTCCCAACCGAAAACCCGTACGACACAAGGAGGAACTGCCATGTCTTCGGCCATCGCCTACACCTCGGGTGAGGCAATATTCGCCGACCTGCTCGACCCCATCGCCGTGCCGGACGCGGCTCTGCCCTGCCGTTCGGGCGACGCGGACCTGTGGTTCGCCGAGTCCCCGGCCGAGCTCGAGCGCGCGAAGGCGCAGTGCGCCGACTGCCCGGTCCGCGAGGCCTGCCTCGCGGGTGCCCTGGCCCGGCGCGAGCCGTGGGGCGTCTGGGGCGGCGAGATCTTCGAGCGCGGCGTCGTGATCGCGCGCAAGCGGCCCCGTGGCCGCCCGCGCAAGAACGCCGCTGTCGAGCCCGCCGCGGCCAAGGCCGGCGGCGATCACCGGAGCGCCGCCGCATGAGCGTCGAACCGGTCACCACGAAGGACCACGAAGCGCGGATGAGCCGTCCGCAGCTGCAGTTGACGAAGACCGAGATCGAGGAGATCAGCGAGATGTTGCTTTACGAAGAACTGTCCAGGGCCCGAATACGGGATCTGGAGGAAGGGGTCCGCGCCCAGCGGGCCCGAGGTAGCGCACGTGCCGTCCGCCGCTGGACGCGAGTAGCCCGATGGGCGAGCCGCCGAGCGGAGCGGTACCAGCTGGACCAGGACTGAGCGCAGGCCCCTGCCGCCTCCGGGCGGTGGGGGCTTTGTGCTGGTCAGCGGGTTACCGGGGTGCCGGCTTGGGTGGCCGGTGGTCGTGATTGGTGTGGGTGTGCGCTGGGTCGCCGCGCGCGCCGATCGGGTGGCCCTGCGCTCGCGATTGGCGTGCGGGTGTCAGCCGTGCCGGGTTGCTGGGTGGGTCGGTGGTTGCGATTGGTGTGCAGGTGTCGGCTGCGCCGGGTCGCCGAGCGGGCCGGCTTGGGTGGCCCGCGGTTGCGATTGGCGTGTGGGTGTCAGCCGTGCCGGGGCGCCGGGTGTGCAGTCTTGTGTGGCCATGCGGAGGTGGTGCCCGCGGTCGGTTGGCAGGGTCGGCAGTGCCCTTCGGTTGCGTTGGGTGGCGGGATTGCTGGTGTTCAATGGGGCGATGTCCGCACACACCCACGACGACATCGACTGGGCCCACCGGCTCGCTCAGCTGCGCATGGCCGATGCGCTCGATGCCGGTGCGCTCGCGCCCGTTGCGCGGCGGTTGATCGAGCGCCTTCCCGCGCGGCCGACCGTGCTCGATGTCGGGTGCGGTGCCGGGGGCATGAGCGTGCTCTTCGCTCGTGGGCTTGCTCGGCGGGGCGGGGGCAGCGTTGTGCTGCTCGATGCCACCGCCGCGCTGCTTGCCGAGGCTCAGCGGGCCGTGCGGGAGGCTGCCGGTGGGGACGTCGAGGTGGTCGGCGTGCACGGGGACCTCGCCGATCCCGTGCTGGCCGAGCGCGTGCCCGCTGCCGATCTCGTGTGGGCGTCGGGCGTTGTGCACCACGTCGGTGACCAGCAGGCCGCCCTGCGCGCCCTGGCCGGGTTGGTGCGGCCTGGTGGCGTGCTCGCCCTTGGCGAGGGTGGGCTCGAGATGCGGTGCCTCCCTTGGGACGTCGGGGTGGGGCGGCCCGGGCTGGAGCAGCGGTTGCTCGCCGCGCGGGGTGAGTGGTTCGCCGGGATGCGGGCTGGGCTGCCCGGCAGCGTCGCCATGCCCTACGGGTGGCCGCGCGCCCTTCGGGAAGCCGGGCTCGAGGACGTCGAGTCGTTCGGTGCGCTCATCGATCACCCCATGCCGGGCTCGGACCTGTTGCGCGAGTACGTCGTGCACCGGATCGGGTGGCTTGCCGAGTCGGCCGGGGACCGGCTCGACGCCGATGATCGTGCGACCGTCGCCGCGCTGACCGATCCGGACGGTCCGGACTTCCTCGGCCGGCGTGACGACCTGTTCCTGTTCGGCGCCAAGGCGATCCACTGTGGACGGTTGCCGTGAGCGCGCCGGAGCCCGTCGTGTGCACGCGTTGCGGCCGGACCCGTGCCGCGGACGAGGACCCGGCCGGCGCGCTCGCCTGGGTGGCCAGCCGCGAGCGGGGCGCGCTGAGGTGGCTGTGCCCGGACTGCGCGCGGCAGCACGTCCGTGACATCGAGGGCAAGCTGCCGGACGAGTACTGGTGATTCTTCGGGGCGTGCGGATGCTTCTGACGGTGTGGCGGTGACCGTCGCGAGCCGATTCATGCCGCGTCTCCGATCGGGGTCATCGGGACCGCTCGGACCTTGGGGCGCGGGGTGCGGGACGCGTCGGCGTAGGCGTGGGCCAGCTCTTGGGCCACCTCGGCCGGGACCTGCTTCAGCTGGCGGACCGTGCAGCGGACCAGGACGATCCCCGTCGCCGCCAGGGCCAGGTGCGAGAACCCACCGGTTCCGGGGCCGCAGCGGTACTGCCAGGCCAGGCCCAGCTCGTCCCACCACGCGTCCGCCTCGCCGATGCGGCGGCCGCGGCGGTCGCAGATCGTCACGTCCCACGTCGGCTGGGGCAAGCGGGCCATGTCCATCACCTGGGCGGCCAGGCCGTGCGCCTGGATCGGCCCCTCGTCCAGCTCGCGGAGCACCTTCCGGACACACGCTGTGCCGCGCTGGGGCCCTTCCGCCAGCTCCGTCAGCAGCTCCTGACGATCGCACAGCCCCCAGTACAGCGGGAGCGTCAGCAGGTGGCGGATCCGCGCCGGGTCGGGCTCGGCTCGCGCCAAGTCGAGCGCGGCCCGGGATGGCGGGGCGAACGGCAGCCCGTCGACCACCGCCGGCTCCGGCAGCCGGGCCGTGCGTGCCGCGCTGACGCCCTCGCAGGGCGCCATCCGGCAGTGAACCGGCACCAGCAGCCTGATCTCGCCGTCCGCCGGGCATTGCACGCCGTGGGCCCGCAACGCGTCGGCACCCGTGATCACCACCCCCGGGCCGTAGCGCACCAACGCGGCGTGCAGCCGCTGCTGCCGCGTCGGGGTGCTGTTGCGGAGCAGGACGACACCGGGGTGCAGGCGGCGCCACGGCCCGCCGGGGCCGCAGAGCCGCCGGGTTCTTCGGTCGGATATCCCGGCTTTCCTCAGTTGTTCGAGGTTCATCACCTCGCACGTGCCGGGGTTACTGAGGGCCAGGGGGTCGGCGCATTGAGTAGCGGTCATGAATCGAGCATGACGGCTCGGCCAACCGGGTGGAACCCCGTTCCCCGCAGCTGTGGACAACTCGCCGGAATCCGTCCGTTCGCGGCCCGGCCTGTGGACAACTCAGGCGGCGAACCCGGGCTGCCAGCGCTCCACGATGCCGCGCGCCGGGATCTCCGCGTCGAGCTGGCAGAGGATGCCCGTCGACCCCGCCGTCACCCGGTGGATCATCAGGTACTCGGGCGGCAGGTTGAGCGACCGCCCGACCCGGAAGTCGTTGCCGCGGCTGTCGCCGACCCGCCAGGCCTGCTTCTGCATCCACTTGCGCGTGAAGTGGAAGGTCGGCTCGGCCAGCGGCTCGGTGAACGGCGCCAGGTAGGTGAGCACCTCGTCCGCGGTCAGGTCGCTGTCCGGCCGGATGAACCGGTTCTCCCGCAGCACGCGCATCAGCTCGGCGGACTCGCCGTCGAGGGCGAGCCGCGTCATCTCGCCCAGGTGGCGGGGGATGCCGTCGGGCAGCCGGGCCACGCCGCCGAAGTCGATGACGCACAGGCGCTCGTCCGCGGTGATCATGAAGTTGCCCGGGTGCGGGTCCGAGTGCAGCAGGTGGACGCGCTCGGGCGACGAGTAGTGGAACTCGGCCAGCAGCCGGCCCGCCAGGTTCCGCGTCTCGCGGTCGCCGTCCGCGATGACCTTGGACAGCGGGGTGCCGGTCGCCCACTCGGTCACGACGACCTTCGGCGCGCTGGCCACCACGCGCGGCACCAGGATGCCGGGATCGCCGTCGAACGCCTTCGCGAAGGCGCGCTGGTGCTGGGCCTCGGCCTGGTAGTCGAGCTCCTCGTTCATCCGCTCGGCCAGCTCGGCCAGCAGCGGCTTGACCTCGGTACCGGGCACGAACGCCTGGAACAGCCTGCTGAACCGCTGCAGCTGCCGCAGGTCGCTGCGCAACGCCTCGTCGGCGCCCGGGTACTGGACCTTGACCGCGACCTCGCGGCCGTCGTGCCAGACCGCGCGGTGCACCTGGCCGATGCTCGCGGCCGCCGCCGGCTCGTCGTCGAACGAGGCGAACCGGCTGGTCCAGGTGCGGCCCAGCTGCTCGGCGAGCACGCGGTGGGTCTGTCGGGCCGCCATCGGCGGCGCCGCGGCCTGCAGCTTCGTCAGCGCCTCGCGGTAGGGCTTCGCCATGTCGTCCGGCACCGCCGCCTCGAACACGCTCAGGGCCTGGCCGAACTTCATCGCGCCGCCCTTGAGCGTGCCGAGCACCTCGAACAGCTGCTCGGCGGCCTTCGCCGACAGCGTCGCGTTGACCTGCTCGGCGCTCTGACCGGCCAGCCGCTTGCCCCACCCGCCGACCGCCCGTCCGGCTATCCCGAGCGGAAGACTGGCGAGCTTGGCGGTGCGGGCGGCACCCTTGCGCGGCATCGCGGTGTCGCGATCGCCTGGGTCGCGGAAGTCGGTCACACCGGCGATTCTGCCTTGCGTTCTCGGCAGCGCGCAGCCTGCTTGCGACGTCTTAGTGGGCTACGTCTCCTGTTGCACCACCGGAGCACCGCACCCGCACCGGGCGTGCGGGGGCCACCCGCGGTGCCGGATGCGGCCGTCGAAGGCGTCGATCTCGAGGGTCGCGTTCCACGTCGGCGGTGGCGGTTCCGCGGGGGAGAGCAGGCGCATGGCCTGGGCGACGGCCAGCGACGCGCAGGCCTGGACCGCGCCGAGGTCGGGCCGCTGGTGCCGGCCGGTCAGCTGGCCGGCGACGCGGGGCCAGCACGGGTCGAGGTCGGTCCGGTGCAGGTCGGCGCACCGCAGGCAGGAGCTGCGCCCCGGGACGACGAGCGGGCCGACGATGGCCGTTCCGTCGCGGACGCGGGCGAGCAGGTGCGTGACGCCGTCCGCCATCAGCTCGGCGACGACCTCCGGCGCCGGGACGACGGCGTCGGTGAGCAGCGCCAGCTCCGGGTACCGGTCGTGCAGCCGGGTGACGCGGACTTCCGGGTCGACGCGGCGGAGCAGGTCGCCGAGGGCCTGCCGCCGCAGCCGGCCCAGGTCGGCCTCGGTGAAGCCGCTGCCCAGGTCGTGTTCGGTCACCGTGCCGGGCAGGTCCAGCTCGACGTGGCCGATCCCGGCGTTGGCCAGCAGCACGGCGACGGCGACCGCCACCCGGCCGGCGCCGTGGACCGTGACCGCGGTGGCTCGGCGCCGGTCCGCCAGCGCGGCCTGGTGATGGCGGGCGCGCAGCGACCAGAGGCCGGTTTCGGCGCGGAAGGCCGGGCCGTCCGGTTTGCCCGCGTCGGTGACCAGGCCGAGCGCGGTCAGCTGCCGGAGGAGGGTCCGCAGCTGATCACGATGTTCGCTCTCGGCGAGCAAAAGCCGCTCGACGGGCTCGCTGCCGTCCAGCGCGCGCAGCCGCTCGACGAGGCTCGGCGGCAGCCCTTCGACGATCACGCCGTGGCGCGGGTCGAGCCCGAGCTGGATCTCCCGCGTCCCGCGTTCGAGCACGACGATGCCCGGGAGCAGGGCGGGATGGGCCGGCAGGAGCACCGGAGGCATGTCCGCGGTCGAGAGGATCATGTCCGCAGGATGGCACCCGGCGGCGCCCGCCAAGCCCCGGAAGGCGCCGGATCGGCCGAGTTGTCCACAAGTGAAAAGGGCTGTGGACAACTCGGGTCTGTGACCTCAACGCGCTCGGAGTTGTCGGTGCCTGGCCTTACCGTTGTCGGGTGGTCGAAGCACGGACGCCCTCGCTGAGAGGCAGGGGGGAAACGAACCCCCCGTCGGACACACCCGGACACAAGGTCGAAGTGCGGCGCAGCCAGCGCCGGCACCGGACGGTCACCGCGTACTGGAAGGACGACACGCTCGTCGTGCTCATCCCCGCGCGGATGACCAGGGCGGAGGAGAAACACTGGGTCGCCGAGATGGAGCGCAAGCTGCAGCGCGCGGAACCACGTCGGCCGGCACCCCCGAAGACGTCGGACGACGCCCTGCTGGCGCGCTGCCTGCTGCTGTCGGGCAAGTACCTGGACGGCACCGCGGTGCCGGCGAGCGTCCGCTGGGTGCCGCCGATGCGCACGCGGTGGGCGTCGTGCACCCCGGTCGACGCGACCATCCGGGTCAGCGACCGGCTGCGGAAGGTCCCTCCCTGGGTACTGGACTACGTGCTGGTGCACGAACTGGTGCACCTGCGCGAGCCCGGGCACGACGCGGCGTTCTGGGCTTTGGTGCGCAGGTACCCGAAGACCGAGCGGGCGATGGGGTACCTCGAGGGGCTGGCCGCGGCCGCCGGGTGGGGTATCGATACCGAGGACTGAGCCGGTGATCGGTGGCCGGGGTGACCTGCGGGTCACCCCGGTCGCCGTTTCGGGGCGCCGATGGGACCGTCGGGGCACGCGGACCGGGCTGACAAGCAGGAAGCCGGTGGTCCGCGGACCACCGGCTTCCCGAAGACGACCCGGGGCTACGCCGGGTTCTCGCCCTCCTCGGGCGGGGTGTTCTTGCCCTTTTCCTCACGCTCCGAGCGCTCGGTGCGCTCCAGCTCGGCGATCGGGTCCAGGTCGTCCAGCGACCCCGTCTCGCCGACCCGGTCCGCGAAGTCGATCGGCTCGTCCAGGTCCTCCGCCGTCGGCATCAGGTCCGGGTGGGACCACAGGCCGTCGCGCTTCTCGGAACCGTGGCGTTCGCCCACCAGCGACCACAGGTTCGACGCGTCCCGCATGCGGCGGGGGCGCAGCTCCAGGCCCACCAGCGTGGCGAACGTCTGCTCGGCCGGCCCGCCCGTCGCGCGGCGGCGGCGCAGCGTCTCGCGCAGCGCGTCCGCTCCCGGCAACCGGTCGCCGACCGCTTCGGCCACCACCACGTCCACCCAGCCCTCCACCAGGGCGAGCAGCGTCTCCAGGCGCCTCAGCGCGCCCTTCTGCTCCTCCGTGGTCTGGGGCTCCAGCAGCCCGGACGACATCGCTTCCTCGATGCTCGCCGGGTTGGCCGGGTCGATGCGGCCGGCCAACGATTCCAGGGCCGACGTGTCCACCGAGATGCCGTGCGCGAACTCCTCGACCGTCGCCAGCAGGCGCTGGCGCAGCCACGGCACGTGCGTGAACAGCCGCTGGTGCGCCGCCTCGCGGGCGGCCAGGAACACCAGGATCTCACTGTTCGGCAGCTCCAGGCCCTCGGCGAACTTCTCGATGTTCGCGGGCAGCAGCGCCGACGTGCCCGCCGGGGCCAGCGGGAGGCCGATCTCGGACGCCGTCAGCATCTCCTGCGCCAGCTGGGCCAGCGCCTGCCCCAGCTGGGACCCGAACGCCATGCCGCCCATCTGGCCCATCATCTGCAGCAGCGGGCCGGCCGCCTGCTTGGCCTCCTCCGGCAGCGCCTGCATCCACGCGCCCGAGATCTGCTGGGCCACCGGGTCGCAGAGGCGCTGCCACGTCGGCAGCGTCTTCTCGACCCAGGTGCGCGGCGACCAGGCGACCGTCGACGTCGCGCCGGCCGGGAACACCGTCGCCGCGTCGAGCCACAGCTCGGCGAGGTGGGCGGCGTCGCGGACCGCGGCGTTCGCGTCGTCACCGCCGCGGAAGCCGAGCCGGCTCTCGCCGGTGTTGCCGGCGCTGCCGAGGTTCTGCAGGGCGATCTGCTTGGCGAGGTCGTAGTTCACCGGCCCGCTGGAGCTGCCGGCCTGGCTGAGCATCTGGCCCAGCTGGCTCAGCATCTGCCCGAGCTGGTTGAAGGCCTCGGCACCGGAGGGCTCCGAAGGCTCGTTCTCACCTCGTTTGTCGGGATCGGACGGTCCGAAGCCGAACGGGGGTTTGCTCATGTGTCCACCGTACGCGGGTCGGACGCCCCTGAGCGCGCCGTGTGCGTGGCCTTCACCGACAAGCGAACACGGTCACCGTACGCTGTCACGCGTGACCAAGTCCTCCGAGCAGACCGCGCCCGCGAAGAGCAGCCCGGACCCCGGCGCCGAGCCCGCCGGCGAGGCCAGGCGGATGACCCGCCGCGGCTGGACGCTCGTGGTCAGCGGCTCGCTGTTCCTCGTCTTCGTGGTGCTCGGCCTGGTCGTGCCGGTGCCGTTCGTGGCGATCAGCCCCGGCCCGACCTACGACACGCTCGGTCGCGACGCCGCGGGCAACTCCGTCATCCAGGTCACCGGGCACGAGACCTTCCCGACCAGCGGCGAGCTCCGGATGACGACCGTCTCGCTGCACGACGGCGTCACGCTCTTCCAGGGCCTCGGCTTCTGGGCCAGCGGCCGCTACGCGCTCGCGCCGCGCGAGGAGTACTTCAAGCCCGGCGAGACGAACGAGCAGGTCAAGCAGGAGAACATCCAGCAGCTGCAGGACTCGCAGACGAACGCCCAGGTCGCCGCCCTGCGCAAGCTCGGCTACCCGATCAAGGTGCTGGCGAAGCAGATCGTCTCCGGCAGCCCCGCCGACCACGTGCTCTCGCCCGGCGACAAGCTGATCACCGTCAACGGCAAGAAGATCGTCGAAGCCGCCGACGTCCGCAACGCCCTCGCCGGCACGCTGCCCGGCCAGACCGTGCAGATCACGTTCCAGTCCGACGGCCAGCCGGAGCGGACCGTGCCGCTCACGCTCGCCTCGCGGCCCGACCGCAAGGAGGGCTTCATCGGCCTCACCGCGGTCGACCGCGCCGACGCACCCTTCACGGTGAACATCTCGCTGCAGGACGTCGGCGGCCCGTCGGCCGGCCTGATGTTCACCCTCGCGATCATCGACCGGCTGCAGCCCGGCGACCTCGCGGGCGGCCGGCACATCGCCGGCACCGGTGAGATCACCGAGACCGGCGAGGTCGACCCCATCGGCGGGATCTCGTTCAAGGTCGTCGGCGCGCGCGAGGCCGGCGCCACCGACTTCCTGGTGCCCGAGCACAACTGCGCCGAAGCCAAGACCAACGCGCCCGAGGGGCTGAACCTCATCAAGGTGTCCACACTGGACGACGCCCTCGCCCAGCTGGCCAACCTGAAGGCGGGCCGCCCGACGGCCTCCTGCTAGGGCAGGAGCGTCGCCTTGAGGGCCTCGACGAGGTTGGGCGCCAGGTCCGGGCTCTCGACGATCTCGTCGACCGACTCGTCGCCGCCCATCCCGCGCAGCCGCATCACGCACGCGCCGTCGCCCTCGCGCAGGACCGCGGCGACCAGGCGGGCCTCCGTCCGCTGCGGGTGGTCGGCGGCCGCGCGGCGCAGGCTCTCGGCGTCGGCCTCGGTGACGTCCGGCAGCTCCGACTCCGAGCCCGGCGGCAGCACGATGATCTCCTGGGCGAGCGCGCAGCCGACGACGATGTCGGGCCACGCGATCCGGGCCAGCGCGTCGGCGAGGTCGCCATCGGGCAGCGCTTCCTGCGCCACCGGGGTCAGCGGGTTCGCCCGGTCGAGCTGCCCGGCCAGCTCCGGCTGCTCGTCCAGCAGCGCCGCCGTCGGCACCAGCGCGAACAGCTGCGGGGGCTGGTCCCAGCCGCCCGCGGCCATGAACTCCTCGATCTCGCGGGCGAGAGCGGCCACGCCGGCCTGCTGCGATTCCATGCGCACATCGTGTCAGGCCGGTCCTCGCGACCACGCCGCGAGTCCGGTTTGGGCGGGTCCCGGGAACTTCACCGGGCATCCGTAGAGTTAGGGAATCAGGGGGCGCGTGCGCCCCTGCTCAAGAGCTGACGAAGACAGGAGCGTGCGCCGTGGCGACTCGGCCCCCGGTGAGCCTGCCGAAGCTGTCCCGGCGGAGCCGGATCCTCCTCATCATCGCCGCGGTGATCGTGCTGGCACTCCTGCTCGGAGCCCGCTTGCTCGACACGTACGTCGACTGGTTGTGGTTCGGTGAAGTCGGTGCCCGCTCGGTGTTCACCACCCAGGTGGTCACGAGGATCATCCTGTTCTTCGCGGTCGGGCTGCTCGTCGGCGGCGCGCTCGCGATCAGCCTGATGATCGCCTACCGCACCCGCCCGGTGTTCGTGCCGATCTCCGGCGCCGACGACCCCCTGGCCCGGTACCGCTCGGCGATCGTCGCCCGGATCCGCCTCTTCGGGATCGGCATCCCGGTGCTGACCGGCCTCATCGCCGGCCTGTCCGCCCAGGGCGACTGGCAGGTCGTGCAGCTGTTCCTCAACGGCACCTCGTTCGGCCAGACCGACCCCGAGTTCGGCAACGACGTCGGCTTCTACGCCTTCGACCTGCCGTTCTACAACTGGCTGCTCGGCTGGCTGTTCATCACCGTCGTCATCTCCTTCTTCGGCGCGCTGATCTCGCACTACGTCTTCGGCGGCATCCGGCTGGCCGGCAAGGGCGGGCAGCTCGCCGGCCCGACGCGCGCGCAGCTCGCCATCACCGTCGGCATCTTCGTGCTGCTGAAGGCGGCCGAGTACTTCTTCGACCGGTACAACCTGCTGCTGTCCGACCGCGGCGCGCCATTGTTCATCGGCGCGACCTACACCGACCTGAACGCGGTCCTGCCGGCCAAGCTGATCCTGCTGTGCATCTCGGTGATCTGCGCGATCGCGTTCTTCGCCGGTGCCTTCCTGCGGAACCTGCAGCTGCCGGCCATCGCGCTCGTGCTGCTGATCCTGTCGAGCATCCTCGTCGGCGTCGCGTGGCCCGCGATCCTCGACCAGTTCTCGGTGAAGCCCAACGCGAACGAGAAGGAAGCCACGTCCATCCAGCGCAACATGGACGCCACCCGCCGCGCGTTCGGCCTGACCGACGTCCAGTACCAGCCCTACACGGGCAACGCCTCCGCGACGCCGGACCAGCTCAAGGCCGACACCGGGACGATGTCGAACATCCGGCTGCTCGACCCGAACATCCTCTCCGACACCTTCACCCAGCGCGTCGGGCGCGAGAACTTCTACGGCTTCCCGGCGAAGCTCGACATCGACCGCTACTCCGTCGGCGGCGTCACGCAGGACTACATCGTCGCCGCCAAGGAGATCAAGACCGAGGGCCTGACCGGCAACCAGACCAGCTGGATCAACAAGCACCTCGTCTACACCCACGGCAACGGCTTCGTCGCCGCGCCGGCCAACACGATCGACCGCGCGGTCAAGGACGCCAACTCCGACGGCGGCTACCCGATCGCCACCACCAGCGACACGCAGAACCCGGCGGGCGCCGGCTCGCCCGCCCCCGGCCAGCCCGGCATCGAGGTCAAGGAGCCGCGGATCTACTACGGCGAGCTCTCCGCCGCGGATTCCGACTACGCGATCGTCGGCGGCAACGGCGCACCGGGCGAGTACGACACCGCCACCGACCGCTACAACTACAAGGGCAGCGGCGGCGTCTCGGTCGACAACTGGTTCAACCGCCTCGCCTTCGCGGCCGAGTACGGCGAACGGAACATCCTGTTCTCCGACGCGATCGGCGACAACTCGAAGATCATGTACAACCGCGACCCGCGCGACCGCGTCAGCAAGGTCGCGCCGTGGCTGACCCTCGACGGCGACCCGTACCCCGCGGTCGTCGACGGCAAGATCCAGTGGATCATCGACGGCTACACGACGATCAACAACTTCCCGTACTCGCAGCAGACGCAGCTCGGCGCGGCGACCAACGACTCCCTCAACGGCGTCGCCCGGCAGGCGAACAGCTCGATCAACTACATCCGGAACTCGGTCAAGGCCACCGTCGACGCCTTCAACGGCACCGTGACGCTGTACTCGATCGACGACAAGGAACCGGTCCTCAACGCCTGGGAGAAGGTCTTCCCCGGGCTCGTGAAGCCGAGCTCCGACATCTCACCGGACCTGCGGGCGCACTTCCGCTACCCGGAGGACCTGTTCAAGATCCAGCGTGAGCTGCTGTCGCGCTACCACGTCAGCAACCCGCAGGAGTTCTACTCGCAGCAGGCGTTCTGGAGCGTCCCGCAGGACCCGACGGCCGAAGGCGGCTCCAACCCGGCCGCGGCCGGGGCCGCGAACCAGCCCGGCTACTACGTCCTCGCCGACACCCCGGGGCAGAGCAAGCCGACGTTCCAGCTGACCAGCTCGCTCACCGGTCTGCAGCGGCAGTACCTCGCGTCCTGGATGTCGGTGTCCTCCGATCCGACGGACTACGGGAAGATCCGGGTCCTCCAGCTACCCAGCGCGGCGACCGGCGCCACCCAGGTCGACGGTCCGGTGCAGGTGCAGAACCGGTTCCAGAGCGATCCACGGGTGGCGCAGGACCGGACGTTGTTCAACAACCCCAACGTCATCCCGATCTACGGCAACCTGATCACGCTGCCGGTGGCACAGGGCTTCCTCTACGTCGAGCCGGTGTACATCCGGCAGCGCAACCAGAACAGCTACCCACAGCTGGCCCGCGTCCTGGTTTCGTACGGGCCGAAGGTCGGCTACGGCGCGACGCTGCAGGAAGCGCTCGACCAGATCTTCGGCGCGGGCACGGGTGAGGCGACGACCACGCCGCCGCAGGCCGGCCAGCCCACGACCACGCCACCGGCGACGACGACCCCGCCGGCGACGACGACGCCACCCAACTCGAGCGGTGGCAACGCGGCGCTGGACAAGGCGGTGACGGACCTCGACGCGGCCCTCGCCAAGCTGAAGGCGGCCAACCAGTCGGGCAACTTCACCGACCAGGGTGCGGCGTACACGGCGCTGGGAGCAGCCATCCAGGCGTACGAATCGGCCAAGGCGCAGGCGTCCACGACCAGTCAGCCGCCGCCCAGCAGCCAGCCGGGAAGGTGACGTCGCTTACCTAACGGGCACCTGCTTTGCACCCCCTGGAAACGAGGGCGTAAGGTAGGTGTCACGACGCGGGGTGGAGCAGCTCGGTAGCTCGCTGGGCTCATAACCCAGAGGTCGCAGGTTCAAATCCTGTCCCCGCTACTGGAAGAAGAGGCGCGGCCAACTGGCTGCGCCTCTTCTTTTTTGCATCAGCTCAGCCAGCCGGTCACGGAACCCGTCGTCGAGGCGATGTAACCGTCCGGGCGGACCAGTACCTTCGTCAGGTCGGGCCATGGCAGCTCCGGTACCTCCGCTACGACTACCTCCGGATGCGGTGCCTGCGCCGGGGTTTTCGTCAGCAGGACGAACTTTCCACTGTGGAACAAGTCGCTCGCGAAGCCCTTGCCCAGTGGGAAATCCGGGAGGCGCGCGCCCGCCGCCGGGTGGGTTTCTTCCGATGCGTAAGCGATGTCCAGGCCCGAGACCATGCCCGACAGCTTGCGCTGCACCTCCGGCAACGCCGCCAAGTCGCGGAACAAAGCTCGCAGGGCCAGCTGGTCCGGGCTCAGCGGGATCAGGGCGTTCTGGGCCGCCACGTTCTGCAGCACCCCGGAAGCCACCGCGCGGCGCTCCGCCTCGTACGAATCCAGCAGACCCGCCGGGGCCCGGCCGCGCACGTCCGCCGCCAGCTTCCAGCCCAGGTTCAGCGCGTCCTGGACACCCAGGTTCAACCCCTGGCCGCCCGCGGGGAAGTGGACGTGCGCCGCGTCGCCGGCCAGGAACACCCGGCCCACCCGGTACTTCGCCGCCAGGCGGCTGTCGTCCGAGAACCGGGACACCCAGCGGATCTCCTCGACCTCCACCTCTTCGCCGAAGCGTTCACGGACCGCCGCGCGGACCTCCTCCTCCGGCACCGCCGCCCGGAGGTCCTCAGGGCGGTGCAGCCGGTCGCCGTAGCTGAGGCGGTACAAGTTCGGCTGGCCCAGCGGGATCAGGCCGACGAACCTGCCCGGGCTGAGCGAGGTCACCATGTTCCCCATCGACCGCCACTCCGTCGGCGCGCCCGGCGGGGTCGCGCGGAACAGGACGTCCGCCGAAACGCCGTGGCCGCGGCCCTCGATCCCTTCGAACGGCAGGTCCAGCGCCTTGCGCACCGCGCTGCGGCCGCCGTCGCAGCCCACCAGGTACTTCGCCCGCACCCGCAGGTCGCCCGCCGTGACCGTCACCCCGGCGGTGTCCTGCTCGAAACCGGCCAGCTCGTGGCCGCGGAGCACCTTCACGCCCTGCTCGGCCAGCCGCTCCTCCAGCGCCGCCTCGACCTCGGCCTGCGGGATGCCGACCTGGTACGGGTGGCGCGTGTCCCAGCCGGCGTAGCTCACCGGGATCACCGCGAAGTGTCCGTCCGCGACAGTCGCGAACGACCGCTGCTCCGCCCGGCCCAGCAGGCCGCGCAGGTCGAGGACCTCCGCCGTGCGCGGCTGCAGGTTCAGCGCCTTCGACAGACCTGTCCGCTCGTGCATCCGCTCGAGCACCTGTACGTCCACTCCGGCCAGTGCCAGTTCGTTCGCCAGCATCAGCCCGGCCGGCCCTGCCCCGGCGACGACCACCTCCGCCGTCAGCTCGTCCATCCCCAGCTCCTTAACAACGTTAAATTGACCTGGCTCGAGGATGCCCTTAACATCGTTAAACTGTCAAGCCCGGTACCCGAGGAGAGACCGAAACATGGCCCTGACCAGGCAGGACATCGCGCGTTCGGGCCTGAAGCTGCTCAACGAGGTCGGGCTCAACGGGCTCACGCTGCGGCTGATCGCCGCCGACCTCGGCGTCAAGGCGCCGGCCCTGTACTGGCACCTGAAGAGCAAGCAGGAACTGCTCGACGAAATGGCGACCCAGATGTACGCCGATTCGGTCGAGGACCGGCGCCCGCCGGAGGGGCTGGGGGAGTGGGACGCCGTCGCGCACGGCGCCCGGGCGCTGCGGCGGATGATGCTGTCCTACCGCGACGGCGGGAAGGTTTTCGCGGGCACCTACCTCGGGGACACCGGATTGGTCGGGCCGAGTCCCCTGGCGCGCAGCATCGAGGCCGGCCTGGACGAACGGCGGGCCGGCCAGGCGCTGTTCACCGTCTACAGCTACGTCGTCGGCTTCACCATCGAAGAGCAGGCGGTCTACCCGGTGCCGGGGCGGCTGGACGAGCGGTACCGCGGCGCCGACGCGGGCGACCTGCTCGCCGACGTCGGTGCGCGCTTCGAGGACGGGCTCGCGATGGTCCTCAGTGGAGCACGTCAGTGGCTCGGAGTGGCGTAACGCCTGGTCAGCTGCTTGGGGGACCCCGGTGAAAACCCGATGACCACCCCGTGTAATCTATTCGAGTACCACAACGGCGCGGGGTGGAGCAGCTCGGTAGCTCGCTGGGCTCATAACCCAGAGGTCGCAGGTTCAAATCCTGTCCCCGCTACCACGAAGAGGCGCGTTCTCGGAAATCCGGGAACGCGCCTCTTTTGTCATGTGCGCACAACTTTTGCTGCCGACTTTTCCGCGAAACCGTCGAATGGCTGCGGATCCCACGATGTGAACGTCGTTTCCGGGTGGTTGCGGTGCGTGTCCGGAGTGCGCCAAGCCGGGGAAAGCCACCTGCCGAAGTCACCTGCCTGGCGGCGTCGCGGGGGCTCGCGTGCGGCTGGTTGGACCAAAGTGCCACCTCAGGTGGTTGCACAGCGTGTCCGCGGTCCACAGTGGACCTGGTCGCATTGGGCCGAACGAGGGGATCTCACTAGCCACAATGGACAGATCAGCTGACCACTGTGGACACAGCGGCCGATAAGTGGGAATCTAGGGGGCGTGTCCGAATTGAATGCAACAGCCGCCGCCCTGCTCGGTCTGCTCCACGACGGTCCCGCCACCGGCGGGCAGCTCGTCGCGGGGGCGGGTGAGCGTTTCGGCGCCTTCTTCAGCGTCACTCGCAGCCAGGTGTACCGGGAGCTCCCGGCGCTGTCCAAGGAAGGCCTCGTCCGGCTCGGCAAGCAGGGCCCGCGCTCCAGCCAGCAGTACCTGATCACCGCCGCCGGCAAGAAGGCCTTCAAGGCCTGGCTGACGTCCGAGGCCGGCCCCGACCACCTGCGCAGCCCGCTCATCCTGCGGCTCGTGCACGCGGGGTCGCTGACCGCGAAGCAGCGCCAGTCGCTGCTCGAGTCGGCCCGGACGAGCTACAGCCAGCAGCTCGACGACGCGAGGGCGGCCACCAAGGCGGCCGACGGGCCGTACGAGAAGGCCGTCGCCGAGTTCGCCCAGGCTCAGGCCAAGGCCGCGCTCAAGCTGCTCGACGCCATCCCCGCGGCCTGAGGTTCGCGCGCCCACGACCGGTCCTCGCAACCGGTCGTGGGTTTTGCCGTAACCTTGACAAACGTGAGTGATGAGTTCGACGCGGCACTGAAGGACCTGGCCGGCAAGCTGACGCAGATCGAGTCGGTGATGGACCTGGATGCGCTGCGTGCCCAGGTGGCCGATCTGGAGCAGCAGGCCTCGAGCCCGACGCTCTGGGACGACCCGGAGGCGGCGCAGAAGGTCACCAGCCAGCTGTCCCACCGGCAGGGCGAGCTGCGCCGGGTCTCCGACCTGCGCCAGCGGCTCGACGACCTGGGCGTGCTGTACGAGCTCGCCGAGGCCGAGGGCGACTCCGGCAGCATGGGCGAGGCCGAGACCGAGCTCGCCGACCTCGGCAAGGCGATCGACGGCCTGGAGGTCCGCACGCTGCTCTCGGGCGAGTACGACGACCGCAACGCCGTCGTCACCATCCGCTCCGAGGCCGGTGGCGTCGACGCGGCCGACTTCGCCGAGATGCTGCTGCGCATGTACCTGCGCTGGGCGGAGCGCCACGGCTACCCGACCGACGTCTACGACATCTCCTACGCCGAAGAGGCGGGCATCAAGTCGGCGACGTTCAAGGTGAGCGCTCCCTACGTCTACGGCACCCTCTCGGTCGAGCAGGGCACCCACCGGCTCGTCCGGATCTCGCCGTTCGACAACCAGAGCCGCCGCCAGACGTCGTTCGCGCACGTCGAGGTGCTGCCCGAGGTCGAAGAGGTCGACCACGTCGACATCCCGGAGAAGGACATCCGGGTCGACGTCTACCGCTCGTCGGGCCCCGGCGGCCAGAGCGTCAACACGACCGACAGTGCGGTGCGCATCACGCACATCCCGACGAACATCGTCGTCTCCTGCCAGAACGAGAAGTCGCAGCTGCAGAACAAGGCGGCCGCGATGAAGGTCCTCCAGGCCCGGCTGCTGCAGCGCAAGAAGGAAGAAGAGCGCAAGGAGATGGACGCGCTCAAGGACGGCGGCTCCAGCTGGGGCAACCAGATGCGCTCCTACGTGCTGCACCCGTACCAGATGGTGAAGGACCTGCGGACCGAGTTCGAGGTCGGCAACCCGACCGCGGTGCTCGACGGCGACATCGACGGCTTCCTCGACGCCGGCATCCGCTGGCGGAAGCAGAGCGAGGCCGCCTGATCGGCGCAGGGGGTGTTTGCGTGACCGCTCACCGTACGCAAACACCCGCTGCTCCACCCGGGTGGACCGGGCAACCGGGGCTTCACGAGACCGGTGGGTAGTATGCCGAATCGTGATCCGGCTCGAAGAGGTTTCCAAGGTCTACAAGACCTCGACGCGGCCCGCGCTCGAGCGGGTGTCCGTCAACATCGACAAGGGTGAGTTCGTCTTCCTCATCGGTCCCTCGGGATCGGGGAAGTCGACCTTCCTCCGGCTGCTGCTGCGCGAAGAGACGCCGAGCAAGGGCCGCGTGGTGGTGTCCAACTTCGACGTCGCCAAGCTGGCCCGCCGCCGGGTCCCCCGCCTGCGGCAGACCATCGGCTGCGTCTTCCAGGACTTCCGCCTGCTGGCGAACAAGACCGTCGCCGAGAACGTCGCCTTCGCCCTCGAGGTCATCGGCAAGCCCGCCCCGACCATCAAGAAGGTCGTCCCCGAGGTGCTCGAGCTCGTCGGTCTCGACGGCAAGGCCGACCGGCTGCCCAACGAGCTCTCCGGTGGTGAGCAGCAGCGCGTCGCGATCGCGCGCGCGTTCGTGAACCGGCCGCTGGTGCTGCTCGCCGACGAGCCGACCGGGAACCTGGACCCCGACACCAGCCAGGACATCATGCTGCTGCTGGAGCGGATCAACCGCACCGGCACGACCGTCCTGATGGCCACCCACGATCACTCCATCGTGGACTCCATGCGGCGCCGCGTCGTCGAGCTCCAGCTCGGCCGGGTGATCCGCGACGACGCCCGCGGCGTCTACGGCATCGGTCGCTGACCTCCCCGCCCCAGCCCCCGACTTCAAGGACCTGACCCCGACATGCGCGCCAGTTTCGTCTTCAGTGAGGTAATCACCGGCCTGCGCCGGAACGTCACGATGACCATCGCGATGATCCTGACCACGGCCGTGTCGCTCGCCATGCTCGGCGGCGGCCTCCTCGCCGTGCGCACGATCGACAAGATGAAGTCCAACTTCCTCGCCGACGTCGAGGTTTCGGTCTACCTCACCGACGACATCAGCGCGAACGACAAGAACTGCACGCAGTCGCTGTGCCAGTCGCTGCGTTCGTCGCTGCAGAGCAACGACGGCGTCGAGTCGGTCGTGTTCGAGAACCGCGACCAGGCCTTCGACCGGTTCAAGAAGATCTTCGAGAGCCAGCCGGAACTCATCCAGCTGACCGGGCCGGAGTCGCTTCCCGCGTCCCTGCACGTGAAGCTGAAGGACCCGGACCGCAGCGACGCGATCGTGCAGGAGTACGGCACCAAGCCGGGCGTGCGGAAGGTCGACGACCAGAAGAAGTTCCTCGACCGCGTGTTCAACGCCTTCAACGGTGTCCGCAACATGGCGTTCGGCGCCGCGCTCATCATGGCGATCGCCGCGCTGCTGCTGATCGCGAACACGATCCAGGTGTCGGCGTTCACCCGGCGCACCGAGGTCGGCATCATGCGGCTGGTCGGCGCGACGCGGTGGTACACGCAGCTGCCGTTCCTCCTGGAGGCGGTGGTCGCCGGCGTGTTCGGTGCGGTCATCGGGATCATCATGCTGATCATCACGAAGGCCGGCTTCCTCGATTCGGTGTTCACCGGGGACGTGTTCCCGAAGATCACCACCCTGGAGCTGCTCTTCCCGGTCGCGCCGATCCTGCTGGCGGTGTCCGTGGTGATCTCCGCCATCACCGGGTACGTCACGCTGCGGCTGTACGTCCGGCACTAGCTTTAACCAGCTGCTCGCCGATCCCAGAATCACGTAGAGTGGTCGTATGCCCAAGGAACGTGGCCAGAAGGTGATCGTGTCGAACCGCAAGGCGCGGCACGATTACTCCATCCTCGACACCTACGAGTGCGGTCTCGTGCTCGTCGGCACCGAGGTGAAGAGCCTGCGCGAGGGCAAGGCGTCACTGGCGGACGCGTTCGCGACGGTCGACGACGGCGAAGTGTGGCTGCGCAACGTGCACATCCCGGAGTACACGCAGGGCACGTGGACCAACCACACGCCCCGGCGGACCCGGAAGCTGCTGCTGCACCGGCGCGAGATCGAGAAGCTCATCGGCAAGACCAAGGAGAGCGGGCTCTCCCTGGTCCCGCTGTCGATGTACTTCAAGGACGGCAAGGTCAAGGTCGAGATCGCGCTGGCGCAGGGCAAGAAGGCCTACGACAAGCGGCAGACGCTGGCCAAGCGCGACGCCGAGCGCGACATCAGGAAGGCCATGGGTCGCGCGCTGAAGGGCCGGTTCACGGAGTGACGGCGGGCCCGGCTTCCGACGCCGACGTCGCTCGGTGGACGGCGTCGCTGGGCCTGCCGGGCCTGGTCGACCTGCACGTCCACTTCCTCCCGAAACCGGTGATGGACAAGGTCTGGGCGTACTTCGACCGCGCCTCGACGCACTACGGCACGGACTGGCCGGTGTTCTACCGGACGTCCGAAGAGGATCGGTTGGCGACGCTGCGTTCGCTGGGCGTGACGCGTTTCGCGCCGCTGGTCTACCCGCACAAGCCGGGGATGGCGCAGTGGCTGACGGAGTGGGCGCTCGAGTTCGCTTCGAAAGTTTCGGACGCGGTGCCGACCGGGACGTTCTACCCCGAACCCGGCGCCGGGTCCGCTGTGGACGGTGCGCTGCGCGCCGGCGCCCGCGTGTTCAAGGCGCACGTGCAGGTGGGCGCGTACGACCCGCGTGACGAGCTGCTCAAGCCGGTGTGGGGCGCGCTGGCCGACGCCGGCGTCCCGGTCGTCGTCCACTGTGGACACGGTCCGTTGCGGGGCGACTTCACCGGGTTGTCGGTCTTCGAGGAGGTCCTCGCCGCGCACCCGGACCTGACGGCGGTGCTCGCGCACGCGGCGATGCCGGAGTTCGGGACGGCGTTCGAGCTGCTCGAGAAGTATCCGCGCGTGCACCTGGACACCACGATGGTGGGCGTCCCGTTCGCCGAAAAGATGTCGCCGCTGCCACCGGACTGGACGGCCCGGCTGGCCGAGTACGCCGACCGCGTCGTGCTCGGCACGGACTTCCCCAACATCCCGTACTCGTACGCGACGCAGCTGCAGGCGATCGCCGGCTGGGCAGCCGACGATCGCCTGGGGGAGCCGTTCCTGCGGGCCGTCCTGCACGACACCCCGCTGCGGCTCATCACCGCTTGAGCGCTGCCCGCTCGCTCACGACGACCGCGCGACCCAGCAGATCGACCACCGGGACCGCCTTGCCCGCCAGCAGGAAACCGGCCGTGGCGAGGACCACCCACGGCACCGGGCCGTGCGCGAAGCCGTCCGACAGCGGCGCGAAGCCGTGCGCGGCCAGGCCGAGCAGCCCACCGGAGATCATCAGCCCGGCGACCACCAGCTGCGGCACCCGCGCGGTGACGCCGGCGGTGTCGCGCTGCATCTCGAAGTGCGCGAACAGCCGCAGCAGGCCCAGCAGCACCAGGCCGCACACCGCGAACCACGCGGGCGCCATGACGAGCCAGAGGAGCGTGCCCGGCGCGGGCGTCTCGTAGCCGAGGCCGTAGACGGTCACGCCGGCCACCACGATCAGCGCCGGCATGTGCCAGAGGTAGACGCTCATGAACCGCGCGCCGAGCCAGCCGAGCGCGGTGCCGACGCCGGGGCGTTCGGCGAGCGCGTTGAGCTGCGGGCGGAAGGCGAGCAGCAGGCCGATCTGGCCGACGGCGAGGAAGGCGAGCAGCACGGTGGGCGGGCTCATGTTCGACACCGGCGCGCCCGGCATGCCGATCATGCTGGCCGGGTACGGGCCGAAGGCGACCATGAGCGCGGTGATGCCGAAACCGGCGGCCGAGAGCGTGAGCGCGGCGCGGCGGGTGAGCGTGCCGAGGCGGCCTTCGACGTAGTGGAAGCCGAGCTGGTGGACGGCGACCCAGACGAAGATCGCGTTGGCGTAACCGAGGTACCCGAGGTCGTTGAAGCGCGCGACGTCGACGAGGACGCCGGCGACTCCCATGACGAGCGGGACCTTGAGGGCCCAGCGCCGGTGCGCGGCGACCATCAGCGGGGTGAGGAGCACGACCAGGACGTAGACGGCGAGGAACCACAGCAGCTGGGCGGCGATCGCGCCGGCGACCTGGAGCGGCTGCGGCGGGAGGCCGAGGCCGCGCAGGAAGTCCGGCATGACGAGCCAGACGGCCATCAGCGGCAGCACGGGCAGCATCAGGCGCTTGAGCCGTGCGCCGAGCCAGGCCCGCGTCGATTCCGCGCGGCGGAAGGA
The DNA here is from genome assembly GCF_053605345.1 of Amycolatopsis sp. NPDC003865. Taxonomy (NCBI): domain Bacteria; kingdom Bacillati; phylum Actinomycetota; class Actinomycetes; order Pseudonocardiales; family Pseudonocardiaceae; genus Amycolatopsis; species Amycolatopsis sp. NPDC003865. The sequence goes on from NZ_JBSGJA010000030.1 coordinate 46,014, forward strand.
AATCAGGTTGGCCGCGCCCCCGGCGAAGAAGACGAGCGGCATGACCTGGGACAGCCAGGTGACGACCCACCACCCGGGGGTCGCGAGCGCGTTGCCCGTGGCGAGGTGGCCGTCGGAGTAGGAGAGCACCGGCATGATCCAGTGCTGGCCGATGACGGCGAGGATGGCCCCCGCCCGGACGACGTCGAGGAAGCGGTCCCGGCTCTTCTGCATGCACTGAGCTTGGCCGGTCGTGACGTCCGGAACAGCGGTGCTGACCGGCGTCTTGGGGGTCCTGCTGACCCCAGGGGGATGCGGGGGTTCTCCCTACCTCAGGCCGTCGGGCTCGGGTTCGTGCTGCGTCGCGGCGACGCGGTATTCCCAGCCGTCCTCGGTGAGGCCGAGCTCGTAGCGGGTCTCGATCTTCGGGCCGCCGTGCAGGTGGATGTGCCGGATGACGGTGCCGGGCACGGGTTCGGCGTCGCCGAGCTCCTGGACGCGGCCGTCGAGCGGGCCGCCGAAGAAGCGGACGCAGCGGGTCTCGTCGGTCATCTGCGCGCTCCTTCCCGGTGGGTCCGCTCATGGTAGGTGAGCGGTGTGCGAGGTGCCGCCCGCGGAACGGGTGACCCTATGTCCACCCTACGGGACTTGCGGTCACCTTCCGTCGATAGTGTTCCGGCCCGTGACCGAGCCTGCTTACGTGACCGAGACCCGGACCGCGTACGACACCATCGCGGATTCCTACGCCGAGGCGGCGCGGGACGCACTGGACACGAGTCCGTGGGACCGGGCGATGCTGAGCACGTTCGCGGAACTGGTGGGCGGTACGGGCCCGGTCGGCGACCTGGGGTGCGGCCCCGGACGGCTGACGGCCCACCTGGCGTCGCTCGGGCTGGACGCGTTCGGCGTGGACCTGTCCCCGGGCATGGTCTCCGTGGCCCGCCGGGCGCATCCGGAGCTGCGGTTCGAGGTCGGCTCGCTGGAGGCGCTGGCGCTCGGCGACGGTTCCCTGGCGGGCGCGCTGGCGTGGTACTCGCTGATCCACACCCCGCCTGAGCAGCTGGCCGGAGTGGTGGCGGAGCTGGCACGGGTACTGGCCCCGGGCGGCCGCCTGCTGACGGCGTTCCAGGTGGGCGACGAGCGCCGCCACATCGCCCAGGGGTACGGCCACGAGGTTTCGTTCGACGCGTACCGCTTGCCGCCCGACTTCGTGGCCGGCCTGTTCGAGGCCGCCGGACTGGAGCTGGAAGCGCGGTTGGTCAGGGCGCCGCGGGAACCGGAGACGGTGCCCCAGGCGTACCTGCTGGCCCGGAAACCTCAGCGCCCCAAGTAGGTCAGCACCGCGCGGACGCGGCGATGCTCCTCCGCGCTCGCTTCGAGGCCCAGCTTCGAGAAGATGTTGCCGATGTGCTTCTCCACCGCGCCGTGCGAAACCACGAGGGAGTTCGCGATCGCGGTGTTCGACAGCCCCTGCGCCATCAGGCCCAGGACCTCGGATTCCCGCGCGGTCAACGCGTCCAGCGGGTTGCGGCGGCCGCGGGCCATCAGCTGGGCGATCACGTCCGGGTCGATCGCCGTGCCGCCGTTCGCCACGCGGCGGACCGCGTCCAGGAACTCGTCGACGTCCGCCACGCGCTCCTTCAGCAGGTAGCCGACCCCGCCCGCACCGCCCGACAGCAGTTCCACCGCGTACGACTCCTCGACGTACTGCGACAGCACCAGGACCGGCAGACCCGGAACCTCCTTGCGGGCCGCCAAAGCCGCGCGCAGGCCTTCATCGGTGAACGTCGGCGGCATCCGGACGTCGACGATCGCCAGATCCGGACGGTGTTCCTTCACCGCGCCGAGCAGGTCGTCACCGTTGTCGACGGCCGCGGCCGTCTCGATGCCCTCGTCGGCGAGCAGGCGGGTCACCCCGGCCCGCAGCAGCACGGCGTCTTCGGCGATGACTACCCGCATCCGGCCCCCAAGCTCGTGGATGAACGGGAGCCAGCTTATTCACCATTGGCAGGGGAGGTCAGCCCGGATCACCGTCGGCCCGCCCACCGGGCTGACGACCGTGATCACGCCGTCGATCGTCGCGGCGCGGTCGGCCAGCCCGGCCAGCCCGCCGCCGGGCCGCACCTCGGCGCCGCCGTGGCCGTTGTCGGTGATCTCGACGACCACGTGGTCGTCGGTCCGCCACACCTTCACGCCCGCTTCGGACGCTCCGGAGTGCTTGGCGATGTTCGTCAGCGTCTCGCCGACGATGAAGTACGCCGTCGTCTCCACCGCCGCCGGCGGCCGCGGCTCGACGTCCACGTGGACGTCCACCGGGATCGGCGACTTGGCCGCCTGCGCCGAGAGCGCCGCGTCCAGCCCGCGGTCGCCGAGCACCGCCGGGTAGATGCCGCGCGCGAGGTCCCGCAGCTCCGACACGGCGAGCTTCGCGTCCGAGTGGGCCTCGTCGATCAGCTCCCGCACCATGTCCGGGTCCTGGTCGAACTTCGACTTCGCCCGCCCGAGGCTCATCGCGACCGAGACCAGCCGCTGCTGCGCGCCGTCGTGCAGGTCACGCTCGATGCGGCGCCGCTCCGCCTCGGCGGCGTCCACACCCCGCGCCCGCGAAGCCTGCAGCCGTTCGGCCTTCTGCTCGAGCCGCTTCGTGCGGTCCGGGCCCAGCAGCGCGAGCCCCAGCTCACCGTGCAGCCAGCCCAGCCACGGCGTCACCCAGACCGCCATCGGCAGCAGCACGATCGACGCCAGCGCGATCCCGAGCTCCGCGCACGCCAGCGGGAACGCCGCCATCAGGTAAGCGAGGTCACGCCACGTCGTTGCGTCGCTCAGCCGCACCATCCACCGCCGCAGCAGCGGCTGGCCCTCTTCGTACGGACGCCGTTCCACCGGCGGCAGCGGCACCCGCAGCATCTTCCCCAGCCAGTTCCGCTCGCGATCACCCGACCAGCGGATGAAGCTCGTCGTCGCCAGCAGGATCGGGAACCCGACCCACACCACCGCCGTTCCGACCCCCACCGCGATGCCCGTCACGATCAGCACGAACTGCAGGATCCGGAAGAAGAAGCTGACGATCATGTACACGATCGTGCGAGCCGGGTGCGGCCGCGGGTGCTCCAGGGGTTGTGCCTCGGTCATCCCGCCACCAGGTTCTTCTCTTCCGCGTGTGCCCACCAGCGCTCCATCCGACGGCGCTGGGCCACGGTCGTCCCCAGCAGCGCGTTCGCCAGCCGGACGTGCACCCCGGCGAGCGCCTTGGTCAACGCCACCGACAACGCGATGAACAGCACCCCCAGCGCTGCCCACGGTAGCGCTTCCACGGTCGAGTCCACGGTCAGCCACCGCAGGTCATCCGACGGGAAGTAGTACGCCCCGCCCGGCAGCCACCGGAAGTAGACCGGCAGGCCGGCCAGCGCCAGGCTCGTCGACCAGAACGTCGTCACCAGCACGAACTCGACGACACCCAGCGGGAAGAGCAGGAAGAGGTAGGTCAGGTCCCGCCACGTCGACGGGTCCTTCAGCCGCGCCTTCCACCGGTCCTTCTGCCCACCGGCGGGCAGCGGCAGGTACGGCAGATCGATATAGGAGTCCAGCAGCGCGAAGACCCGCGCCCGCTCCAGCCGGGCAGCCCCCCGAACGGCCAGCACGAGCAGCGCGAGCAGCCCCACACCCACCCACACGACGGCGGACCCCACCCCAGCCGCCCCGAACGTCGTCAGCACGGCGAACGCCAGCACCCCCAGCGGCAGGTTCATCAGCAGGAACACCACCGAACCACCGAACGGCGGATCACGCCTCTCGCTACCCATCACCGGGCTCCCTTCTGCTGGAGTCCAGGCTCGTCTTCCCCGCCCGCCGGCGACATGGTGCGCGCGGGCATCCCCCAGGTAGGGCTGGCCCTACCCACCGGGAGTAAAGAGGTGGCATGCCGCGTTATGATGGACAGGTTGTGTTCCCACCAAGGGGGTGAACGGTTTCGACTTTGGACGTTGATTCAGGAGAAGCGTGCCGGTGCAGGCGAGAGACCACCGTTAAGCGTCATCGCAACCAAATAAGCGCCGACTCCAGTCAGCGCGAGTACGCCCTCGCCGCCTGAGCGAGTGCGTCTCTGTCGGCCCGGGTTCGCCTCCGGCCCGGGTACCGGCATCAGCTAGGAGGCTCAGCGATCATCCCGGCCACGGGGACTGATCGTGAAGCAAACAGTGGCTGGGCTCGTCACCTCGGCTTGTTCGCGTGACTGAGGGAGCCAAGTAGAGACGTAGCGGACTGCGCACGGAGAAGCCCTGTTGATACGCCAGAGGACCCGGGTTCAATTCCCGGCACCTCCACCTTCGAGAAGGCCCTCGCTCCTTCGGAGCTTGGGCCTTCTCTGCGGTTACGTCCGTGTTTTCTGGGGGTCGAACCCCCAGACCCCCGCCAGGCGGGCTTCGCCCCCTGGACCCCCTTCTCCGGGCTTCGCCCGGACCCTCTTCTGGCTCGGGCTTCGCCCTGCGCCCCCCGTGGTTGCGCTGGGAGCCGGCACGTCGCGGTTTTCGGCAGGCGGTCTCGGTCCGGCTCTCTTCGCGTCGGGAAGGGGGACTCTCCTGCAGGGCTCGCCGTGCGGTTGCCCTTGCCCTGTTTGCCGGGGCGTGGCGGTGTCCGCGCGGTTGCCCTTGCCCTGCTTGCCGGGGCGCAGCGGTGTCCGCGCGGTTGCCCTCGCCCACCTGCCAAGGCGCAGCAGTCCCGGCGCGGCCGAACAGGCGAAGGGCTCGAGAACAGGCACCGACGCGGACCCAGACCTCCCCGCACCCCGATCCGAAGCCAGAACACGGCCGGCAGCGCCGGGTCAAGGCACGCTTTCCCGCCTTGACGCGGTGTTGCCGGCCGTAGTCACAATGACAGCTTCGGGGTGCCGGAAGGGCTGATGGGCTCGGTTGCCGGAGGGACTTCGAGACGGCGGGTCCTGCCGAGTTGTTCCGGAGGACCGGGGTGACTTGAGGCGCCTCGGGACGGCGGGTCTTGCCAAGTCGCTCTGCGGGCACGGCAGCCCCTGAGAACAGTTCAATCGAAACGCGTCACCCGACTACTCTCCGCAACAAAACCCCTGTGACTCAACCCACTTGCGGGTGAAATTTTTGTGAGTGTCATGCTGAAGCCCCGACCATGGCTCCGCACCCGTGGGGCCGGAAGTAGGTGGCCAGATGACCTGGGCCCGTGCCAATGGCAGCTCGACCGCCAACGACGAAGACAGCCGGATGGGTGTCATCCGCGCCGAAGAAGCCGTTCGGCTCGCCGAACAGAATGATCGGGCCGTTCTCACCGTCGCCGGCCACTCCTCCAACGTCCGGGAGTGCGCCGAACTGCTCGCCATGCTCGGGCTCGATGCCGGTGGGCGGCGGCGTACCAGCGCCTGATCAGCCCAGGTCCGCTACGTGGACCACCTTGTTCCGGCCCGTCGCTTTCGCGTGGTAGAGCGCCGTGTCCGCCGCGTCCAGGAGGCGCTGCAACGAGGTTCCCGCCGTCGGGTAGACCGCCATGCCGATCGGGTCGACAGGCCCGTGATCGACAGCTTGCCCACCGGGACCCGCAGCGCCGCCACCGCTCGGCGGATGCGCTCTGCCACCGCGCCGATGTCCGGGTGCGCGATTCCCGGCAGCAGCACCACGAACTCTTCGCCGCCGAAGCGCCCCACCGCGTCGCCGCGGCCGCGGACCGCTCCGATGATCGCTTCCGCTACCGCCCGTAGCACCGCGTCACCCGCCAGGTGGCCGTACGTGTCGTTCACCTGCTTGAAGTGGTCCAGATCCAGCATCAGCAGACCGAACGTCGACCGCTGGCGGGCGGCCGCGGCCAGCGTTCGCTCCGCCAGCGCGTGCCAGCCGCTCGTGTTGTACAGCCCCGTCTTCGCGTCGCGGTGGGCCGCCACCTCCAGCTGCTTCACCAGGACCGTCCGGTGCAGCAACAGCAACGGCGGGAGCACCAGCACCACCAGGCCCGGCAGCACCGCCAGCGCCAGCGCGTTCAGCGCGCCCAGGCACAGCGTCGCCACCTCCAGGCCGTTGTCCGCCCACGTCCCGAACAGCGCCTCCGGCGTCCGGCCGATCTCGCGGCGGGCCGGGAGCACCAGCAGGGCGTTCACCACGAAGAACGTCACTCCCGCGGCCGCGATCGCGAGCGACCCCGCCCAGCCGCGCTGGAACGCCGCGCGCACGTCCGGGGCGCCCGAAACCCGCATCACCGCCTGGGCCGCGTAGCAGGAGAGCACGATGATGGCCGCGTTGCTGACCGTCCGCGACGCCGGCACCCGCTGCAGGCGGTACCAGCTGCGGACCGCCAGGTGCCCGTAGAGGCCGCCGACCAACACCGCCAGCAGCGGCGGCGGGAGCAGCAGGACGCCGGCGAACGTCCAGACCGACGTCATGTTGATGTGCGGGGTCCCCGACACCCGGCGGCGGATGCGCTCGACCCGGCGGCCCGTCTCCGACTGGGCCACGCCGAGGAGCAGCAGCACCAGCAGGATCAGCAGCGTGCGGCGGTCGACCGCGATCGGGAACGGGCGCAGCGTCAGCACCACCGCCGCCGCTTCCGTCAGCAGGCAGTAGACGATCACGCGCGGACCTTGCTGCCACAGCGTCCAGCGTCGCGGCACGAGCGCGTCACGAAAGTGCGGTCCGCCGCGCGGGGCTCTGGCGCCGGTCCGCATACTCATGGTGTCCGGCCGGTGACGGAACCGGTCCGGCCCGGGGTGGCGAAGGGAGGCGCGCCATGTGCGGACGCGACAACTGAGGTCATCGATCCTCCAGCCCGGCCCGGCGCCACGCCCTCGCGATCGGCACGGCCACCGCGGCGCCCGCCGCCCCGGCCACGGCGATGGTGTGCGCCGGGCTCAGCACGTCGGCCAGCGCGCCCGCCGCGGCCGCGCCGACGCCCTGCACCGTGATCAGGCCCGCCGAGTTCACCCCGGCGCACTGCGCGCGGTGCTCGTCCGGCACCCGCCGCATGAACGACACCGTGCCGGTGATGTTGTAGCCCGTCGCCAGCAGGCCGGACGCCGCCAGCAGCACCACCGACGCCACCAGGCCCGGCCGGAAGACGAACACCACCAGCGGCAGCCCCGCCGCGATCCCCAGCCAGCCGAGCACCCGGACCTGGACACGCTCCGGGATCCACTTGCCGAACACGACGCCGCCGAGCACGCTGCCCGCCGGGTCGGCCGCCATCAGCAGCCCCACCAGCACCGCGCCCGCGCCGATCCCGGCCGCGTACGGCGCGGCCAGCGCCTCCGGCACCACGTAGAACCCCGCCAGCCAGTTGAGCGCCACCAGCGTCCGCAACGCCGGGTCGCGCCAGATCAGCCGGATACCGGCGCCGGTGCTCGACAGCCAGGCCGGCCGCGCCGCCTGCGCGACCGCCGCCCGCCGCCGGACGCCGGCGACCAGGAACACGGCCGAGAGCACGAACGTCACCGCGTCCAGCGCCAGCGCCGCGGACGGCGCCAGCGCGGCGATCAGCAGACCACCACCGGCGAACCCGGCCAGCTGCGCGCCCTGGATCGTCACGTTCCGCAGGGCCATCCCGACCAGGTACCGCTCGCCCTCGAGCACCGTCGGCAGCAGCGCCTGCTGCGCCGCCTTGTACGGCCCGCCCAGCGCCGTCATCACCGCCACCAGCACGCACAGCACCCACAGCGGGACGCCGGGGATCGCGATGACGCCGACCAGCGCGGCCCGGGCCACGTCGGCCGCGACCATCACGTCGCGGCGCGGCCACCGGTCACCCGCGCCGGCCAGGAGGATCCCGCCGAGCAGGGACGGCACGTACGTCAGGGCGTAGGTCAGGCCGGTCAGGGCCGCCGACGAGGTGCGCTGGTAGACGAGGACCGCGAGCGCCACGCGCGCCAGCTGGTCACCGCAGATGGACAGCAGCTCGGCGAACCACATCGCCCGGAATTCGGCGACCGCGAGCACGGCGCCGAAGCCCACCTTCTTCACGCGTGCGTCGTCCATCGCCGGCGTCCCCTCGCAACCGCTATCCAGTGAAGGTAATCACCGAGCGGAGTGGAATCGAGGCGTTCGGTGACAGTTGCCCCGATCGCAGCAGCGCGTCAGCCCGGGTGGCCGCCGATCCGGCTGGTCAGCTCGGCCGCCGTCGCCGCCACCTCGGCCGCCAGCTCCGGCCACGTCTCTTCGCACGGCTCGGCCGCGCAGTGGTGGCGCAGGGTCACGCTGATCGCGGCCAGCGGCCGGGCGCCGTGGTCGAACACGGGCGCCGCCACCGACGCGAACCCGGCCGTGACGTGGCCGTCTTCGACCGACCAGCCGAGCCGGCGCTCCGCGGTGAGCGTGCGGCGCAGCTCGGCGAGGGTGCGCGGGCCGCGGCCGGTGCGGAGCACGAACGCCGACGCCGAGGGGAACAACGCGCGGACGTGCGGCGCGGGCAGGTGCCGCAGGACCGCGCGGCCGGACGCGGTCAGCTGGGCCGGCAGCCGGACCCCGACCTCGGTGACGAGCGTTTCCGGGCGCACCGGCCGTTCCTTGATCAGGTACAGCGACTCGTTGCCGTGCAGGACGCCCAGGTGCGCGGTGTGGCCGACGCGGTCGACGAGCTTGCGCAGCAACGGCCCGGCCAGCCGCTCGAGGGGGTCGTGGCGCAGGTAGGCCGACCCCAGCTCGAACGCCGCGATGCCGAGGCCGTAGCGGCGTTCGGCGGGCAGGTGGACGACGAAACCGGCCGCTTCCAGCTCGCTGAGCAGGTGGTACGTCGTCGAGCGGGGGAGCCCGGCCTCGCGCGCGATCGCCGCCGCGGTCACCGGGCCCGGGCGCGTGGCCAGCAGGCGCAGGACCGCGAGACCGCGGCGCAGCGCCGGAACCTCGCTGCTGTCGCCCACGGCACCTCCCGACCCCAGCGCCCCAAGGCCACCTCGGGGCGCTCGGGGTCAGGGTAGTCCGGATGTCTGGGATCCCAGACGGAACCACTCCGTGGGGCATCCCACCAGCGGGAAAGTCGATGTCCAATGGGCCCATGCCGGAAAAAGTGCTCCTGGGCCTCGAACCACTGACCGCCGCCCAGGTCGTCGACGTCGTCCGCGGCCACGCGCCGGTCGCGCTCGGGGACGCGGCCGAGAAGACCCTCGCCGCGACCCGCCAGCACATCGAGAACCTCGCCCACGCCGTCACGCCCACCTACGGCGTCTCGACCGGCTTCGGCGCCCTCGCCACCCGTCACATCCCCGTCGAGAGCCGGACCGCGCTGCAGCGCAGCCTGATCCGCTCGCACGCCGCCGGCGCCGGGCCCGCCGTCGAGCCCGAGGTCGTCCGCGCGCTCATGCTGCTGCGCCTGCGGACCCTCGCCAGCGGCTACACCGGCGTCCGGCCCGGCACCGCGCAAACGCTTGCGGCCCTGCTCAACGCGGACATCACGCCGATCGTCCACGAGTACGGCTCGCTCGGCTGCTCCGGCGACCTCGCGCCACTGGCCGCCGTCGCGCTCGCGCTCATGGGCGAGGGCGAAGTGACCTACCGCGGCGAAGTCGTGAACGCGGAAGAGGCGCTGAAGCACGCCGGCATCGAGCCGGTCGTCCTCGCCGAGAAGGAGGGGCTCGCCCTCACCAACGGCACCGACGGCATGCTCGGCATGCTCCTGCTCGCCGCCGCCGACCTGCACCGGCTGTTCGACATCGCCGACCTGACCGCCGCGATGAGCGTCGAGGCGCTGCTCGGCACCGACCGCGCGTTCGCCGCCGACCTGCAGGCCCTGCGCCCGCACCCCGGGCAGGCGACATCCGCGGCGAGGATGTGGAAGGCGTTGCAGGGCTCGAAGATCGTCGAGAGCCACCGCGGCCCGGACTGCAACCGCGTCCAGGACGCCTACTCGCTGCGCTGCGCCCCGCAGGTCCACGGCGCCGCGCGCGACAGCCTCGCCCACGCCGAGCTCGTCGGCGAGCGCGAGCTGATGTCCGCTGTGGACAATCCCGTCGTCCTCGCCGACGGTCGCGTCGAGTCCAACGGCAACTTCCACGGCGCGCCCGTCGCCTACGTGCTGGATTTCCTGGCCATCCCGGTCGCCGACGTCGCCAGCATCGCCGAGCGGCGCACCGACCGGATGCTGGACAAGGCGCGTTCGCACGGCCTGCCGCCGTTCCTCGCCGACGACCCCGGCGTCGACTCCGGCCACATGATCGCCCAGTACACCCAGGCCGCCGTGGTCAGCGAGCTCAAGCGGCTCGCCGTGCCCGCGTCGGTCGACTCGATCCCGAGCAGCGCCATGCAGGAGGACCACGTCTCCATGGGCTGGTCGGCCGCGCGGAAGCTGCGCAAGGCCGTCGACGGCCTGACCACCGTCCTCGCCATCGAGCTGCTGACGGCGGCCCGCGCGCTGGACTTCCGGGCGCCGCTGGAGCCGTCACCGGTCACCGGCCGCGTCCGGGACCTGCTGCGTACCAAGGTGAACGGCCCCGGTCCGGACCGCCACCTGGCGCCCGAGATCGCGGCCGCCGAAGAACTCGTCCGCTCCGGCGCCGTCCTCGGCGCCGCCCGTCTGGAGGTCTGATGTCCCGCGTCGTCCGTGCCGCCCGCGGCACCCAGCTCACCGCCAAGTCGTGGCAGACCGAAGCCGCGCTGCGGATGTTCCACAACAACCTCGACCCTGACGTGGCCGAGCGCCCCGAGGACCTGGTCGTCTACGGCGGCACCGGCAAGGCCGCCCGCAACTGGGCCAGCTTCGACGCCATCACCCGTGAACTGACCACTTTGGACACCGACGAGACGCTGCTCGTCCAGTCCGGCAAGCCGGTCGGCGTGTTCCGCACGCACGAGTGGGCGCCGCGCGTGCTCATCGCGAACTCGAACCTCGTCGGCGACTGGGCGACCTGGCCGGAGTTCCGCCGCCTCGAGCAGCAGGGCCTGACGATGTACGGCCAGATGACCGCGGGCTCGTGGATCTACATCGGCACCCAGGGCATCCTGCAGGGCACGTACGAGACGTTCGCCGCGGTGGCCAAGAAGAAGTTCGGCGGGACTCTGAAAGGCACGTTGACCGTCACCGCCGGTCTCGGCGGCATGGGCGGTGCGCAGCCGCTGGCCGTGACGATGAACGACGGTGTCGCGCTGGTCATCGAGTGCGACCCGCAGCGCGCGCACCGCCGCGTCGAGACCCGCTACCTCGACGAGGTGGCCGACGACCTCGACGACGCGATCGCCCGCGTCACCAAGGCCAAGCAAGAGAAGCGCGCGCTGTCGGTCGGGGTCGTCGGCAACGCGGCCGAGGTGCTGCCGGAGCTGCTGCGCCGGAACGTCGAGGTCGACATCGTCACCGACCAGACGTCCGCGCACGACCCGCTGTCGTACCTGCCCAAGGGCGTCGCCGTCGAGGACTGGCACGACTACGCGGCCAAGAAACCCGACGAGTTCACCGACCGCTCGCGCGAGTCGATGGCCGACCACGTCGAGGCCATGCTCGGCTTCCTCGACCGCGGCGCCGAGGTCTTCGACTACGGCAACTCCCTGCGCGGCGAGGCCAAGCTCGGCGGCTGCGAGCGCGCGTTCGACTTCCCCGGCTTCGTGCCCGCCTACATCCGCCCGCTGTTCTGCGAGGGCAACGGCCCGTTCCGCTGGGCCGCGCTCTCCGGCGACCCCGAAGACATCGCCGCCACCGACCGCGCGATGCTGGAGTTGTTCCCGGAGAACGAATCCCTCGCCCGCTGGATCCGGCTCGCCGGTGAACGCGTTGCCTTCCAGGGACTTCCGGCCCGGATCTGCTGGCTCGGCTACGGCGAGCGGCAGCTGGCCGGCCTGCGGTTCAACGAAATGGTCGCCAGTGGCGAGCTGAAGGCGCCGGTCGTCATCGGCCGCGACCACCTCGACTCCGGCAGCGTCGCCTCGCCGTACCGCGAAACCGAAGGCATGGCCGACGGCTCCGACGCGATCGCCGACTGGCCGCTGCTCAACGCGCTGGTCAACACCTCCTCCGGCGCGAGCTGGGTGTCGATCCACCACGGCGGCGGCGTCGGCATGGGCCGGTCGATCCACGCCGGGCAGGTCAGCGTCGCCGACGGGACCGAGCTGGCCGCGCGGAAGCTCGAGCGCGTGCTCACCAACGACCCGGGCATGGGCGTCATCCGGCACGTCGACGCCGGGTACGACCGGGCGAACGAGGTCGCCGGCGAACGCGGCGTGCGCGTCCCGATGCGGGAGCGGGCGTGACGGCTTCGGGGCTGCTGGCGGAGATCGGTGACGTCGGGCGCGATCCGAAGCGCGGCGGCTATTCACGGCACGCCTTCGACGAGCCCGAGAACGACCTGCGCGCGTGGTTCGGCGAGCGCGCGCTCGGCGCCGGCCTGGACGTCGACACCGACCACAACGGCAACATCTGGGCCTGGTGGGGGCCGCCGGGCCCGGACGCCGTCGTCACCGGCAGCCACCTCGATTCGGTGCCCGGCGGCGGCGCCTTCGACGGCCCGCTCGGGGTGGTCAGCGCGCTGGCCGCCGTGGAAGCGTTGCGGGACCGGGGTTTCCGGCCGGGCAAGCCGCTCGCCGTCGTCGTGTTCGCCGAAGAGGAGGGCGGCCGGTTCGGCGTCCCCTGCCTCGGTTCGCGGCTGCTCACCGGCACGATCGACGCGGACAAGGCGCGCGGGTTGCGGGACGCCGAGGGCGTGACGTACGCGGAGGCCGCGGCGAAGTCGGGGTTCGACCCCGCGCTGATCGGCCCGGACCGCGAACGGCTCGGGCTGATCGGGAAGTTCCTCGAACTGCACGTCGAGCAGGGCCGGGGGTTGATCGACCTCGGCTCGCCGGTGGCCGTCGGCAGCACGGTGATCGCGCACGGGCGGTGGCGGTTCTCCTTCGCGGGGCAGGGGAACCACGCCGGGGCGACGCTGCTGGCCGACCGGGCCGACCCGATGCTGCCCGCCGCCGCGACCGTCACCGCCGTCCGGCGGCTGGCCCGCGCCGTGCCGGGAGCGCGGGCGACCGTCGGCCGGCTGGTCCCGACGCCGGGCGGCACCAACGTCATCGCGTCCACTGTGGACCTTTGGCTCGACGCGCGCGTGCCCGGCGCGGGCACGCCGTCACTGGTCGAGGACATCGCCCACACGGCGGCGGCCGCCGCGATGGCGGAGGGCTGCCAGGTCGAGGTGACCCGGGAGTCCTATTCGGACGACGTCGTGTTCGACGATCGGCTGCGCCGCGACCTCGGTGAGTGGCTCGGCGGACCGCCGGAGCTGCCGACCGGCGCCGGGCACGACGCCGCGATCCTCGCCGGGTTCGTCCCGGCCGGGATGCTGTACGTGCGCAACCCGACCGGGATCAGCCACTCGCCGGAGGAGTTCGCCGAAGCCGGCGACGTCGAGGCCGGCGCCGCGGCACTGGCCACGGCCCTGGAACGGCTGGCGCGATGACCTCCGGCCCGCGGGGGCGCCCCCCGTTGCCAGCCTATCGCCCGGCACCGACAGTTTTCTGGTGCGAGCAGGCGTGGCTGCCGGACGGGATCGCGTCCGGGGTGCGGATCGACGTCGGCGGCGGCCGGATCGCGGGCGTGACTCCGGGGTCGCCACGGACCGGCGTCGTCCTCGGCGGGCTGACGCTCCCCGGGTTCGCGAACGGCCATTCGCACGCGTTCCACCGGGCGCTGCGGGGCCGCACGCACCACGAGCGCGGCACGTTCTGGACGTGGCGCGAGCGGATGTACACCCTCGCCGCGCGGCTCGATCCCGGCTCGTACTACCGGCTGGCCCGCGGGGTCTACGCCGAGATGGTGCTCGGCGGGTACACGAGCGTGGGGGAGTTCCACTACCTGCACCACGCGCCCGGCGGCCGGCCGTACGCCGACCCGAACGCGATGGGGGAGGCGCTGCGGCAGGCCGCCGCCGACGCCGGGATCCGGCTGACCCTCCTGGACACGTGCTACCTCGCGGGCGGCATCGGCGTCGAACCGGACGAGGTTCAGCGCCGGTTCTCCGACGGATCGGCTTCGGCCTGGTCGGAACGGGTGTCCGCGCTGAAGGAGGACGAGCTGTTCCGGGTCGGCGCGGCGATCCATTCGGTGCGGGCGGTCCCGGCCGACCAGCTGTCGCGTGTGGACAGTGCGCGGGCCGTGCACGTCCACCTGTCGGAGCAGCGGGCCGAGAACGAGCAGTGCCGGGCCGCGTACGGCCGCACGCCCACCGAGCTGCTCGACGAGCACGGTGTGCTCACCGACCGGCTGGTCGCCGTGCACGCGACGCACCTGACCGCGTCGGACATCGAGCGGCTGAGCGGGGCGCGCGCGTGCTTCTGCCCGACCACCGAACGCGACCTCGGCGACGGCATCGGCCCGGCCCGTGCCCTGCGGGACGCCGGGGTGCGGCTGGGCATCGGCAGCGACAGCAACGCCGTCGTCGACGCCTTCGAGGAGACCCGCGCGCTGGAGCTGGACGACCGGCTGGCCAGCGAGGAACGCGGCCGGTTCAGCGCCGGCGAACTCCTGGACGCGGGCACGGACCACGCGGCGATCGGGTGGGACGAGGTCGGCGCGCTCGCCGAGGGGGCGGGCGCGGACTTCGTCACGGTCGGTCTGGACTCGGTCCGGACGGCGGGCATCGAGCCGTCCGGGGTCCTGTTCGCGGCCTCCGGCGCGGACGTCCGGCACGTCGTCGTCGCCGGCCGCGAGGTCGTGCGGGACGGCACGCACCAGCTCATCGACCGTCCGGAAACGCTGCTGGCGAAGGAGATCGAGGCACTGTGGCAGTCCTGATCACGGGCATCGGCGAACTCACGACCAATGACCCGTCGCTGGGTCGCTTGACCGACGCTGCCCTGGTGCTTGACGGCGGCGAAGTCGCCTGGGTGGGCGCCGCGAACCGAGCGCCGGACGCCGACGAGCGCGTCGACGTCGAAGGCCGGGCGGTGCTGCCCGGCTGGGTCGACAGCCACACGCACCTCGTCTTCGCCGGTGACCGCACGGCCGAGTTCGAGGCGCGGATGGCCGGAAAGCCCTACACCGCCGGGGGAATCGCGACCACGGTCGGCGCGACGCGGGCGGCGTCCGACGAGCAGCTGGCCGCGAACCTGCGCCACCACGTCGACGAGGCGGCCCGGCAGGGGACGACGTGCCTGGAGACGAAGACGGGCTACGGGCTGACCGTCGCGGACGAGGCGCGGTCAGCCCGGATCGCCGGCGAGGTCGCCGACGAGGTGACGTTCCTCGGCGCGCACCTCGTGCCGCCGGGCGCCGACGCGGAGTCCTATGTGGACCTGGTCTGCGGTGAGATGCTCGACGCCGTGGCCGGAAGCGTGCGCTGGGCGGACGTCTTCTGCGAGACGGGGGCCTTCGACGAGGCCCAGTCGGCGCGGGTGCTGAAGGCCGCGGCCGGGCGCGGGCTCGGTCTGCGGGTGCACGGCAACCAGCTCGGCGAAGGTCCCGGCGTCCGGCTGGCGGTGGAGCTGGGTGCGGCGAGCGTCGACCACTGCACCTACTTGTCCGACGCCGATGTCGAGGCCTTGGCGGCCTCGGAAACGGTCGCGACCTTGCTGCCGGCGTGTGACTTGTCGACCCGGCAGGCGCTGGCCCCGGCGCGGCGGCTGCTCGACGCGGGTGCGACGGTCGCGCTGGCCAGCAACGCCAACCCGGGCAGCTCGTACACGACGTCGATGGCGTTCTGCGTCGCGACGGCGGTGCTGCAGATGCGGATGACGATCGAGGAAGCGGTCTGGGCGGCGACGGCGGGCGGGGCGAAGGCGTTGCGGCGGGAGGACGTGGGCGTCCTGCGGCCCGGTGCCCGGGCGGACGTCCACGTCCTCGACGCGCCGTCGGTGACGCACCTGGCCTACCGGCCCGGCGTGCCGCTGACGAACTCGGTGTGGCGTGCCGGCGTCAGAGTGGCAGGGTGAACGGCGTGCACGCCGGCGTGTAGGACGGGTCCAGCGCGTGCAGGATCAGCCCGGTGACGTTGGGGTCGATCGCCTGGCTCAGGTGCCCCGACGCGTCCGAACCGCAGAAGTCCTGCAGCACGATGTCCGTCGTGCCCGGCTCGTTCAGGATGCCGCTGGTGTAGGGCGTCACGACCTCGTCGTACTTGCTCACGATGCTCGTGTACGTCGGCCCGGCGACGTGGACGCCGCCGCGGGCGAGGTCGTCCAGGAACGCCGACGGCGCCAGGTACTCCGTGCAGGAGCCGCAGGCGGTCCGCAGGACCACGTCGAGCCCGGGCACGGTCGTCAGCAGGGCTTTGGCGAGGGCGTCGAGGCCGCCGAGCGTGGTGCCGCGATAGTTCGCGCCGAAGCCGACGAAGTGCGCGACCTTCGCCGCGCCGCCGCCGTACTTCAGGTAGTACGCGGGCATCGTGCTGCCTTCGGAGTGGCCGACGATGTCGACCTTCGCCGCGCCGGTGGTGGACCGGACCTCGTCGACGAACCGGCCGAGCTGCTCGGCACTGTCCCGCATGGACGCGAGCCCGCCGACCCCCGGGCCCAGCACGCCGGTGCCGTAGGTCAGGGAGAAGACGCAGTACCCCTGGGCGGCGATCTTCGGGGCGTGGAAGAACCAGTTGACGGAGTCGTTCGCGCCGAGGCCGTGCACGAGCACGACGGGCTCCGGGTGCGCGGCCGAGGGACGGCAGCCCCAGTCGTTCCAGCCGCTGCCCGGCGCCGCTTCCGCGACCGACGGCGCGACCGCGCCGAAGGTGAGCGCCGCGGCGAGCACGGCCAGGGTTCGCTTGGCACCGCCGTTGGTGACCCGCATTCCGTTGCCTCCAGTTACCCGTCAGTACGTGACGCAGATCATGATCGGTCACATGACGCTGGAGGCGACCTGGGAAGACGCCCAGAGTTACCCGGCCTTCGTTGTGACGGGTGACAACGACCGCTTGCGGCCACCGACGGCGATCCCGGCCAGCGCGACCACGCCGCAGAGCCAGGCGAACCAGTCGCCGAACCGGGCGTACGGCGTCTTCCCGGAGCCGATCGGGACGTCGGCCACGACCACCGTGAACGGGCCGCCGCCGGTGTGGGCGTCGGCCAGCACGTGGCCCTGGGCGTCCGCGAGCATCGGCGTCCCGCGGGAGGCGCTCCACGCCACGGAGAACCCGTTTTCGACGCCGCGGATCAGCGCGGTGCGGCTGTGCGCCCAGCCGTCGACGTCCTCGTCGGAAGCCGGGATGAGCACCAGGCCCGTGCCTGCTTCGCCGTAATCGCCGCTGGGGTCGGCGAAGTTGACGTCCATGCACACCATCAGCCCGACCCCGGCGACGTTCGCGAGCTGGGTGCCGGAGGTGATGTTCGGCGAATCCCCGTTGTGCCACTTGCGGTATTCGACCGGCGCGCCGGACGGGGGCACGGCGAGCGCCGCGTTGAACCGGCCTTCCGGCGTGGTGTCGAGGACGCCGGTGACGACGTCGAGGTTGCGCGTGCGGGCGACTTCGGCGAGGGCCTCGACCAGCCGTGGCCGGCCGGCCTGGTCCACGGCGAAGGCCGCCTCGGGGAGCACCACCGCCTGGACGCCGTCCGGGAGCCGGCCGATCCGGTCCACATAGGACCGGACGAGCGCCTGGCCGTCCGGCGTGGCGACGTCGACCGCCCAGCGGCTCTGCCCGGGTGCGACCAGGGCGACCCGCGTCGACGGCCCCGTGCGGGCCGGCGTGCTCCAGAAGACCAGCGCGGCGAGCGCGGCGGTGACGGCGACCAGCCCGGTCAGCCGGGCGATACCGCGGACCCCCGGCGCGAGCGCGGCGGCGACCGCGGCCGGGACGAACAGCACGAGGAACTCCACGCCCCAGCCGCCGGTGACCGCGGCGAGCCGCAGCACGGACGGCCGGTCGGCCTGGGTCGTCATCAGGGTGTCCATCAGGCCGGTCGGGTTGAGCAGCGAGACGCCGTAGAGCGCGGCGGTCCACAACGCGGGCGCGGCGAAGGCGGCCAGGACGCCGTTCCCGCGGCGGACCAGGAGCCGGAAGAGGCCGGCGGACAGCGCGAACAGCAGCGCGCTGCCGCCGAGGATCGCGATCGCCGCCGGGCGCGGGACCGCCAGTGACTGCCAGAAGTAGCTCCAGCTGCCGGAACTGCCCGCGAGGTAGGCGGCGAACGCGCAGAGGAGCGCGATCCCGCCGTGGACGCGGGGCGCGAGCAGCAGGATCGGCAGCGGGGCCAGCCACGCCAGCTCGGGCACCGGATCCAGGCCGGTGCCGAAGAAGAACAACACCGCCGACGCCGCCGTCGCCAAGATCGCTTTCATGGTGCCCCTTTCGCCCGGGATCGACGGTCCCAGGCGAATCGGGCCGGGGCACTGGGCCAGACCACCGGGTTCGCGGTGGGGCTGTCCCCACCCCGGTTCATCGGAAGTTCAGGGAGCCGTCACACGACAGGGATCGGAGGGTGTCCTGTCGATCAGTAGCGTTGCCAGGTGAACAGCCAAGAAAGAGAGCCACGATGGACTTCTCGCTGATCGTGCTGGTGGTGATCGTCGCGGCGCTCGCCTTCGACTTCACCAACGGCTTCCACGACACGGCCAACGCGATGGCCACCTCGATCGCCACCGGCGCGCTCAAACCGCGGATCGCGGTCGCCGTGTCCGCGGTGCTGAACCTCGCCGGCGCCTTCCTCTCGGTGGAGGTCGCCAAGACGATCTCCGGCGGGATCGTCGACGACACGAAGGTGACCCCGGTGATCATCTTCGCCGGCCTGGTCGGGGCGATCGTGTGGAACCTGGTGACCTGGCTCATCGGGCTGCCGTCGAGCTCGTCACACGCTCTCTTCGGCGGGCTGATCGGCGCCACCTGGATCGCCTCGGGCGCCGACGCCGTCCACTTCGGGAAGGTCGTCGAGAAGGTCCTCATCCCCGCGCTCGCCTCGCCGGTCGTCGCCGGGATCGTCGCCACGCTCGGCACCTTCCTCGTCTACCGGATCACCGCGCGGGCCAAGCAGGACACCGTGGGCCGGACGTTCAAGGCCGGCCAGATCGCGTCCGCCTCGCTGGTCTCGCTCGCGCACGGCACGAACGACGCGCAGAAGACCATGGGTGTCATCACGCTGACGCTGATCGCGTCCGGCTCGCTCGCGCCGAACTCGGGCCCGCCGCTGTGGGTGATCCTGACCGCCGGCACCGCGATCGCGCTCGGTACCTACCTCGGCGGCTGGCGCATCATCCAGACGATGGGCAAGAAGCTCACGGAAATCCAGACGCCGCAGGGATTCGCGGCCGAGACGAGCGCCGCGGCCGTCATCCTGACCTCGGCCCACCTCGGGTTCGCGCTGTCCACCACGCACGTCTGCTCGGGCGGCATCATCGGCTCCGGCCTCGGCCGCAAGCTCGCCGAGGTCCGCTGGGGCGTCGCGGGCCGGATGGTGCTCGCCTGGGCGCTGACGCTGCCCGCCGCCGCGATCGTCGGCGCCGTCGCCGCCGAGGTCTCGACGCTCGGGACCTGGGGCACCGTCCTGGTCGGCCTCGCCGGGGTCGTCGTCGCGCTGGGCATCTACCTCGCGTCGAAGCGGAACCCGGTCAACGCCCACACCGTCACCGAGTCCGAGCCGGTCGCGCAGCCGGCCAACGCCTGAGGAGCGCCGTGCACGTCAACTGGGGTTCCCTGGGCCTCGTCTTCCTCGTCGCGCTGGGTTCGGTCGTCGTGCTGGCGAGCCTCTTCTCCTTCGGGGTGGTGGGGCTCTCCCAGCGCGAGTCGGCCCGCGAGACCGGCGCCTCGGGCACGGGCCCGCTGGCCGGGGCGGTCATCTGCTTCGCGCTGTGCGCGGCGATCGTCGGCTACGGGATCTACTTGATCGTCGCCTGAGCGCGTTCCCGGAACCCGGCCGGGAGCGCGCCGAGCATCGGCTTCAGCGTCGCACGACGTGCGTCGCCGAGGTGGCTCAGCAGGTCCAGGGCCGGGACCCAGAGGTCTTCGTCCGCGCCGGCGGCGGTGACCAGCCGGCCGAGCCGGTTGGCGGGCAGCAGGCCGACGACGTGGTCGATGCGGTTCTTGTCGTCGAGCACGAACGCGATCCGCAGCAGGCCGGGGTCGTCGATCTCGTCGAGGGCGCGGCGCACGGTCGGGTCGGGCAGGTGCCCGACGAACCGGCCGAGGGTGATCCAGTCCTCCTTGCGCGCCAGCTCGTTCGCGACGGCGAGCACGGTCTCCAGGGGGATGCGGGAGATGATCGCGCTCGCGCGCCGCGGGTCGAGCTCGGCCGCGACTTCGGCGAGGAACCGCGGGTGCAGCCGCTTGGCGACGTCGACGCCGCGCGCGACGTCGACCACCCCGGCGATCCGGGCGCACAGCAGCGGGCCGAACACCTTCTCGGCGATCTTGGCGAGCACGCCGCCGGGCAGCAGCCGCGCGGCCAGCGCCATCCGCTGCAGCACGGCGATGTTCGCGTCGAACAGCGTGTCGGTGACCTGCTCGCGGAAGGCCTGCAGATCGCCGGCGTCGACGCGCGCCAGGTAGCCGAGCCGCGCGGGCTCGACGTCGAGGACGCGGGCGAGCTTGAGGATCTCGGCCTCGGCTTCGTAGTCCGTCACAGGCCGACCGCCTTCCGGACGGCGCCGCGCAGCAGGGCGGGGACGTACCGGAGGCCCTCTTCGCCCGCTTCGGCGAGCGCTTTCGCCTGCCTTCTGCGCGCGTCGCGCAGCGCGTCGGCGAGGTCCTGTCGTTCGTGCTCTTCGAGGGCCTCGATGCCTTCGGGGAGGGTGCCGCCCAGCTGTTCGGCGAGTGTGCGCTCGGCCATGGTGGATCATCATGCATCATGCGGAGATGACCATCGAGACGTCCACCGTCGGTGTCGGCGACCTCTCCGCGTACCTGGCCCGTCCGGACGGCGGCTCCGAGCGCGGGATGCTGCTGCTGCCGATGATCACCGGCATCGGCGCGCAGGTGCGGGCCTGGGCCGATGAGCTGGCCGGCCGGGGGATCACCGCGCTGGCCTGGGACGTCTTCCACGGTGCGAGCACCGACAACACGTCTCGCGAGGACCTCGGCGCGAAGCTGGGCGAGCTGCGCGACGAGCCCGCGCTCGCCGAGCAGACGGCGTTGCTCGACCACCTGCTCGGCGACCTCGGGTGCACGTCGGCCGGGGTCATGGGCTGGTGCCTCGGTGGGCGGTTCGCGCTCCTGCTCGCCGCCCGTGACCAGCGTGTTTCCGGCGTCGTCGCCTACCACCCCACAGTCCGCGACCCGGCGCCGCCGAACCACGAACTGGACACGGTCGATTTGTCGACCCGGATCACGGCGCCGGTGCTCGTCGCCTACCCGGAGGCCGACTCCGTCGTCTCGCACGAGACGTTCGGGCTGCTCCAGTCCGCCCTGCAGTCCCGGGCGCGCGGCGCGACGTTCACCCAGCACTTCCCGGGCGCCGAACACGGCTTCAGCGACTCCGCGCGGCACGGCGCGGCCGTCAACGCCGAGGCGTTCGCGCTGTCCTGGCCGCAGACGCTCGCCTTCGTGGACACCTTGACTTTCGGCAGTGGTCCGGCGCGCTGAGGAACTTGTAGCTTCGAACCCGTGCGAGAGGTGACGAAGCGCAGGTGGCGCGTGGTGCTCGACCTGCTGCTCGGGCTGTTCCTGGCGTTCATCGTCGCCTCGGACACCGTCGGGTCGCGGTCGTACTGGGAGCTGGCGGGCGGTCTCGCCGTCGTCGCCGGCTCGGTCGCGACGGCCCGGCGGTACCCCGCCGTCTCGCTCGGTATCGCGCTGGCCGGGGCCCTCGCCGTGCCGTTCCCGTACCGCGACCGCGTGCCCGTCTGGGTGGTGTTCGTGCTGGTGGCGATGTGCTACCAGGCGGCGCTGCGGATGGACCGCGCCCGGCCGGGCCTGCTGATCGGCGCCGTCGTCGTCGTGCTCGGCCTGCCGCTGGCGCTGGCCGTCGGCCCGGACGGCGTCGGCGACTGGGCCTCGATGGTCGCGATCCTCGTGTTCGGCGGGCTCTCTCCATGGCTGCTCGGCCGGTACGTCCGGCTGCGCGGCGACTTGGCCCACACGGGCTGGCGGCGCGCCGAGGAGATGGAGAGCAGGCAGCAGCTGGTCGCCGACCAGGCCCGGCTGCGCGAACGCGCGCGGATCGCCGGCGACATGCACGACTCGCTGGGCCACGAGCTCAGCCTGATCGCGGTGCGCGCGGCGGCCCTCGAAGTCGCGGGTGGCCTCGACGACGCCCAGCGCGACGCGGCCGCGCAGCTGCGAGCCGGTGCCGCGGCCGCGACCGAACGGCTGCGGGAGATCATCGGCGTGCTGCGCGAGGACGCCGCGCCGGTCGAGCCGGTGCAGGGCGACCTCGGCGAGCTGCTCGCCAGGGCGCAGGCGTCCGGGCTGTGCATCGAGTCCACTGTGGATGTCTCGCTCGCGCCGCCGATGGTGGCGCGCGCCGCCTACCGCGTGGTGCAGGAAGCCTTGACGAACGTGGCGAAGCACGCGCCGGGGGCGGCCGTGACCGTGTGCGTCTCGAGTTCCGGCCACGAGACCGGGGTGAGCGTGGTGAACGAACGGCCGCCCGCCGGGCCGCTGCCGGGCGCCGCGTCCGGGCACGTGGGACTGATCGGGCTGCGCGAACGGGTCCGGCTCGTCGGCGGGACCCTCCGGGCGGAGCGCCGCGATGGCGGGTTCGCCGTCACCGCGACGCTTCCGCACGACGCCGGGCCGGCGGCGGAGACGGCCGAGCCGGCGGTGGGCGACTCGACGTCCGCGCGGGCGCTGGAGCTGGCCCGCCGCGACGTCCGGCGCAGCCTGGTGCTGGCGATCGCCGTCCCGCTGGCGCTGTTCGGGCTGGTCCTCGCGATCGGCGGGATCGCGTTCCTCCACCAGTGGAACACTTCGGAGCTGCCCGGCCCGGCCTACGACGGCCTGCGGATCGGGCAGGCGCGGGGCGAGCTGGCTCTGCCGGAGCGTCAGCGCGCCGCGCGGCCGACACGCGGCGAGCCGGCTTCGCCGCCGGGCGCCCGGTGCGAGTACTACGGCGCCGGGCGCTCGTTCCTGAACGACGACTACGCCGCCTACCGGCTCTGTTTCGCCGATGGCAGATTGGTTTCGAAGGACTGGTTCGCCGAGGGGGGATCGTGATCAGGGTCGTACTGGCCGACGACGAGGCGATGATGCGGGCGGGGGTGGCGGCGATCCTCGGCGCGGACCCGGGGATCGAGGTGGTCGCCGAAGCCGCCGACGGGCGGTCGGCGGTGGCCCAGGTGCTCGCGACGCACCCGGACGTCGTGCTGCTCGACATCCGGATGCCCGGCCTGGACGGGCTGGGCGCCGCGGCCGAGATCCGGCGGGTGCTGCCCGCGACCGGCGTCATCATGCTCACGACGTTCGGCGAAGACGAGTACATCGAGCGCGCACTGGGGCTCGGTGCGGGCGGGTTCCTGCTGAAGTCCGGTGACCCGCGCGAGCTCCTCGCCGGCATCCACGCCGTCGCCGGCGGAGCGGCGTTCCTCTCGCCGAAGGTGGCTCAGCGGGTGATCGCGCGGCTGTCGGGCAGCCGGCTCTCCCGGGCCGCGGCGGCGCGCTCGAAGGTCGGCCTCCTGACGCCGCGCGAACGCGAAGTGCTGGCACTGCTGGGTTCCGGACTGTCCAATGCGGACATCGCGGCGAAGATGTTCGTCGTCGAGGGCACGGTGAAGGCGCACGTGAGCACGATCCTGACCCGGCTCGGGGCGAAGAACCGGGTGCAGGCGGCGATCACGGCGTACGAGGCGGGACTGGTCGGGGGAGACGCGGAGGCCGCCACCCCGTGATCTCGCGGCCGGCCCGGACGGTGAGTTTCGCGGGAAGTGCTTTGAGCAGGGCTGTGCGGATCCTGATGGCGACCGGGTTGGTCAGCTGCGAGGTGAGCTTGCCCATCCGGACCGACTCGCGGACGACCTTCCGGCTGCGCCGCCGCCGTTGGTCGTCGTAGGCCTCGAGCGCTTCTTCGATGTCCTTTCGGGACAGTTCGGCCGCCAGGACGGTCGCGTCTTCGAGGGCCTGGCAGCCGCCCTGGCCGAGGAACGGCGGCATGGCGTGGGCGGCGTCGCCGAGCAGGACCACCCGGCCTTTCACGAACGTCTCGAGCGGCGTGGCCAGGTAGTGGAGGTCGTGGTGGAGCACGGCCTCCGCCGGGGTGGCCTCGATCAGGGCGGGGATGGGGTCGTGCCAGGTGCCTACCGTGCGGCGCAGGTGCTCCTTGGGGTCGGCGGGCCGGTGGCCCGGCTCGGTGGCGTAGGAGACGAACCAGTAGACGTCGCCGCCGGTCAGCGGGAGGACGCCGACCTCGGTGCCGCGGTCGAAGCTGGTGCCGAGCCCCACGCCGGGGAACCGCGTGACGCCGCGGAAGGCCGTGCTGCCGGAGTAGACCGGGCCGGTGTGGTCCGGGAAGAGCGCGCGGCGCACCCGGCTGTGGATGCCGTCGGCGGCGACGACGAGGTCGGCGCGGAGTTCTCCGCCGGTAAAGCGGACTCGCCCGTCTTCGTGGACTTCGGTGACTTCGGCGCTGGTCCGGAGGCTGCCGGCCGGTACCGCGTTCTTCAGGGCGGCGATCAGGTCCTTCCGGTGGATGGCGCCGAGCGGACGGCCGTGGAGGCGTTCGAACGCGGCGCCGTCGAACCGGGTGACCCGGCGGCCGCGCCGGTCGGAGAACCCGCCGTCGCGCTGCGGGGCGAGGCGGTCCCCGAGGTCGACGCCGAGTTCGTCGAGGCAGCGCAGCGCGTTCGGCCAGAGGGAGATCCCCGCGCCGACGTCGCCGAACTCTGGCGCCTGTTCCAGGACGGTGACGGTCCACCCGATCCGGTGCAGCCCGATCGCCGCGCCCAGCCCGCCGATGCCCCCGCCGACCACTACCGCGTGCATGCCGCCTCCTCTACATCTGTAGAGCACTCTACACCTGTAGAGTCCGGTCCGTGGACCGTGTTTCGATGATCGGTGACGCGGCGATCGAGGTGATCGCGGCCGAGGGCTTGCGCGGCTTGACGCACCGGGCGGTCGACCGGGCGGCGGGACTGCCGCTCGGCTCGACGTCGTACTACGCGCGCACGCGGGCGGCGCTGCTGTCGCTGACCTTCGCGCGGATCCTCGAGCTGGACCAGGTTTCTTCGCTGTCGGGCGGGTTGGCGGAGTCGATCGCCGGGTACGTTTTCGAGGCTCTGGGGGCGGGCCGGGCCCGGATGCTGGCGCGGTACGAATTCGCGCTGGAGGCGACCCGGCGGCCGGAATTGCGGGAACAGTACGACTCGGGCGGGGCGCTGATCCGCCGCCTGGCCGCGGAGACGCTGGCGGCGGCGGGATCGGCGGATCCGGTTCGGCACGCGGGGTTGGTGGTCGATTGGATGGAGGGGACGATCTTCGGGGCTTTGGCGGGGGCTTCGGCTCCGCCGTCACGGGAATCGCTGGTGGTGAGCGCGCGGGAGATCTTGCGCGGTATCGGGGTGGGCTGAGCCCGGTTGTCCACAGGGCTTCGAGGATGTGGACAACCAGGTCTCGGCGCGCGCTTTTCGTCGTTTTCTGCCGGGCGCTGCGGATACGCTGGAAGCGGGGGCTGCCCCCAGGGAGGGCGGGCTTTGCGGCTGGGTCGGGCCCCGCGACCGGGCCGGGCTTTCCGCTGCGCCGGGCCCGCGACCGGGCCGGGACCGAGTCTGGCCCAGTCGGACCTCACGCGTCGCGCCGGTCCGGGCCGGGACCGAGTCTGGCCCAGCCGGACCTCAGGCGTCGCGCCGGCGCAGCAGCGCCGTGCCTGTCACCGCGGCCGCCGCGGCCCACGTCGCGCAGATCGCCAGCCCCACCCACGGCGGGTAAGGCGCCGGGGACATCGTGATCGGGTTCGGCTGGCCCGGCTCGACCATCGCGTTCACCCCCGCGATGCCCGGGAAGTACGGCACCAGGTCCGGCAGCCCCAGCGAGGCCACGATCAGCGGCAGCGGTACCAGCAGCACGATCACCGTCACCAGCGTCCCGGCCGCGCTGCGCAGGGCCCACCCGATGCCCGTGCACAGCAGCCCCACCAGCGCGAAGTACCCGCCCATGCCGGACGCCGTCGTGAAGCCCGCCGCCAGGCTCGTCGGCAGGCCGTGGCCGCTCTTCACCGCGCTCGCCAGCGCCATGCCCGCGCAGGAAAGCAGCACCCCGAAGCCGAACAGCACCGGGAGCACGACCGCCGCCTTCGCGAGCGCCACCCGCGGGCGCACCGGGGTCCACAGCAGCGTCGACCGGATGCCGCCGCCGGCGTACTCGCTCGTCACGAACAGCGTCGCCAGCGCGATCACCGCGAACTGGGCCAGGTAGAAGCCGCCGCCGAGGGCGATCGTGTTCGCCGCCTCGGGGTCGCTGCCGTAGCGCTGGGCCATGCCGGACAGCGTGCTGTAGCCCAGCATCAGTGCCGCGCCCGCCGCCAGGCACCACCAGGTCGCCCGGACCGACCAGAACTTCGTCCACTCCGCGGCCACCGCCCCGGACACCGCCGTCCTCATGCCGTCACCCCGTACTCCACCGAAGAAGCGGTCAGTTCCAGGTACGCCTGCTCGAGCGACGCCGTCCGCGCGGCGAGGCCGTGCACGCGGATGCCCAGCTCGTGCACGAGATCGCCGACGCGTGTGACGTCGACGCCGTCCACCACCAGCTCGTCCGGCTCGCCGTGGTGCGTCCGCCCGCCCTCGGCGCGCAGCCGCCGATCCAGCGCGTCGCGTTCGGCGACGCCGGGCACGCGCACCGAGACCGTCGTGCGGGAATTGCCCGCGATGAACTCCGCGACCGGTGCGTCGGCGAGCAGCTTGCCCCGGCCGATCACGATCAGGTGGTCCGCTGTCAGCTGCATCTCGCTCATCAGGTGGCTGGAGACGAACACCGTCCGCCCCTCGGCGGCCAGTGACCGCATCAGCTGCCGGACCCAGCGGACGCCGTCCGGGTCGAGGCCGTTGACCGGCTCGTCGAACAGCAGGGTGCCCGGGTCGCCGAGCAGCGCGCCGGCGATGCCGAGGCGCTGGCCCATGCCGAGCGAGAACTGCCCGGCCCGCTTGCCCGCGACGTCGGAAAGCCCGACGGTCGCCAGGACCTCCTCGACGCGGCTCGTCGGAATGCCGTTGCTGCGCGCCATGGCCGTGAGGTGCTTGCCCGCGCTGCGGCCGGGGTGCAGTGCCTTCGCGTCGAGCAGCGCGCCCACCTCGCGCAGCGGGTGCCGCAGCTCGGCGTAGCGCCGGCCGCCGACCAGGACCTCGCCCGCCTGAGGGTGGTCGAGCCCGACGGTCATCCGCATGGTCGTCGACTTGCCGGCGCCGTTGGGACCGAGGAAGCCGGTCACCCGGCCCGCGGCGACGTCGCACGTCAGCGCGTCGACGACGGTCTTCTCCCCGTAGCGTTTCGTCAGGCCTCTGAGTGTGATCATGCCTCGGAGTCTGCGGGCCGCGGGGGTGCGCGGGCATCGGGCGACGGTCGTGCGCCGCCCCCGACTTTCGTCAGGTCCGGCGGCGGGTGTGCCGGGTCGGGACGGCGGTGGCCGGGTCCTCGGGCCAAGGGTGCTTGGGGTAGCGGCCGCGCAGGTCGGCCCGCACCGACGGGTAGCCGGTGGTCCAGAACGACCCGAGGTCCGCGGTGATCGCCGCCGGGCGGCCGGCGGGGGAGAGCAGGTGCAGGACGACCGGGACGCCGGCGACGGTCGGGGTTTCGGTCCAGCCGAAGGTTTCCTGCAGCTTGACGGCGAGCACCGGCTGGTCGCCGTGGTAGTCGACGCGGATGTGCGAGCCGGACGGGACTTCGAGCCGGTCCGGGGCGAGGTCGTCCAGCTCGGCCGCTTCCGGCCACGGCAGGAGGGCCTTGAGGGCGGTGCCCGCGTCGATGGTCGCCAGGTCGGCCTTGCGGCGGGCGCCGGACAGGTCGAGCCACTTGTCCACATCGGACAGCAGGGTGGTGTCGTCCACCGCGGGCCACGGACTTCCGACGACGCGGTGCAGGAAGGCCAGGCGCTCGCGGAGCCTGGCCGCGTCCTGGCTCCACTTGAGGAGACCGAGGCCGTTCTCGCGGAGGCCGGTGACAAGAGCGTCGTGGACGTCGGCGTCGCGCAGGGGGCGTTCGGAGAGCGTGATGGCGCCGAGCTTGCGGACCCGGCGGGCGACGACGTCGCCGTCCCAGGTGACTTCGTCCGCTTCGGACACGGGGGTGACGCGGGTGGCGAGGCGTTCGTCGGCGGCCGCGGCGAGGCGGATGGTGCCGTGCGCGCGGCCGGGATCGCGGGTGGCTTCGGCGATGGCCAGCCACTCGGAGTCCAGGCCGCTGCCGGGCGGGAGTTCGGCCGCGGTGCCGCCGGCCATGAGGTACACCGGCGCGCCCCCGGGCCGCCGCCGCGCGAGCCGTTCGGGATGAGCGAGCGCGACGACGAGAGCGGGGTCCGGCTTTCCCGCGCCGGTGACGAGCTTCGAAAGACGTTGTACCTCGCGCTTCCACCGCCGCGCGGGTTCGTCGCTCGCCGAGCGCAGCCTCCTCAGCTCCGCGTCGACGTCCGTCAGCGTGGCGCCCGCGTCCAGGAGCGCCACCACTTCGGCCGCGTTGCGGGCGCCCACCTCCGAGGCGCCGTCGAGCAATGCCCGCGCCAGCCGCGGGTGCAGCCCCAGCTCCGCCATCCGGCGACCGCGCCCGGTCACCACGCCGTCCGAGGTCGCGCCCAGCGTCTCCAGCAACGCGCGCCCCGCCGCCAGCGCACCCTCGCCCGGTGGGTCCCACCAGGCCAGGCCGCTCCCGTCCGGCGTCGACCAGCACGCCAGCTCCAGCGCCAGGCGCGCCAGCTCGGCCGTCCGGATCTCCGGCTCCGGGTACGCCGGGAGCAGGGACTGTTCGTTCTCCGCCCAGCAGCGGTACGCCCGCCCCGACCCCTCTCGCCCCGCGCGGCCCGACCGCTGCGTCGCCACCGCCGCCGACACCCGCACCGTGGCCAGGCCGGGGAGGCCACGCCGGTGGTCCATCCGCGGTACGCGCGCCAAGCCCGAGTCCACCACCGCGCGCACGCCCGGAACCGTCAAGCTCGACTCCGCCACCGCCGTCGCCAGCACCACCCGCCGCCGGTTACGCGGCCGCAGCGCCTCGTCCTGGTGGGCCGCCGACAGCCGGCCGTGCAGCGGCAAGACATCCACATCGGACAGATCCAGCAGCCCTGACGTCCGGGCGATCTCGCCCGCGCCCGGGAGGAACGCCAGCACGTCACCGTCCCCTGAGGACAGTGCCGTCCGCACCGCACGGGCCACGCACGCCTCGACGCGCTCGTTCCGCGCCGGCGGGACGTACGAGAACGACACCGGGTACGTCGGCGCGGTGGCGGTGATCACCGGAGCTTCACCCAGAAGTGTGGCCAGCCGCCCCGAGGCCACCGTCGCGGACGTCGCCAGCAGCCGCAGGTCGTCGCGCAGCCCCGCGCGGACGTCGAGGAGCAGCGCCAGCAGGAGATCCGCGTCCAGGTGCCGCTCGTGGCACTCGTCCAGCAGGACCGTCGCCACCCCGGGCAGTTCCGGGTCGCCCTGCACGCGCCGCACCAGCAGCCCCGACGTCACAACCTCGACGCGGGTCCGCGCCGACACCTTCCGGTCGCCGCGCACGGCGTACCCGACCGTCTCGCCGACCGGCTCGCCCAGGATCGCCGCCATCCGCGCCGCCGCGGCCCGCGCCGCCAGCCGCCGCGGCTCGGCGACGACCACCCGGCCGGTCCCGGACATGAGCGCCAGCGGCACCAGCGTCGTCTTCCCCGTCCCCGGCGGGGCGACGAGCACGGCCGTGCCGTGGGCGTCCAGCGCCGAAAGGACGTCGGGCAGGACCGCGCGAACGGGCAGGTCGGGCAGCTTCACTTCTCGGTGACCTCGGGTGGGGCGGGCAGCTGGTACCCGGACGGCCCGATGTTCGCGTTGAGCGAGCGCAGCCATTCGCCGGAGGAGATCATCTTGCGGATCGCGTCGTCGACCGCGGTCACGCCCTGGGTGTCGCCCTTGCGCAGGCCGACGCCGTAGTTCTCCTTCGAGAACGGCTTCCCGACGACCTTGAGCAGCTCCGGATCGCGCGTGACGTAGCCCGCGAGGATCACCCCGTCGGTGGTCATCGCGTCGATCTGGCCGGCGAGCAGCGCCGTCACGCAGTCCGGGTAGCGCGGATACTCGACCAGCCGCACGGCCTGCGCGAACTTGTCCTTGACCTGCTGCGCGGGCGTGGAGCCGGTGACCGAGCACAGCCGCCGGCCGTTGAGCGTCTCCGGGCCGGTGATGTCCGGCGACGTGCGCCGCACCAGCAGGTCCTGCCCGGTGGTGAAGTACGGCCCGGCGAACGACACCAGCTGCTTGCGCTTGTCGGTGATCGAATAGGTCGCGACGACCAGGTCGACCGTGCCGGAGGTGAGGTCCGTTTCGCGCGTCGCCGACGTCGTCTCGCGCCACGTGATGTCCTTCGCGGCGACGCCCAGTTCCGATGCGACGAAAGTCGCCACGTCGACGTCGAACCCGACGAACCGGCCGTCCACCGTGCGCTCGGAAAGCCCCGGCGCGTCGAACCGGATGCCGATGGTCAGGTGATCCGTGGCACTGGCGCGGGTGACCAGCGAGTCGGTCGGCGAGACCTTCCCCGGCCCGCACGCCGCCGCCGTGACCAGCAGCAACACCGAGCCGAGGAGCGTGCGCCACCGCATTCCGCCGCTCCCTCCACCGCCGCCGTGCCCTCACGAAGTTCTCAGGTCCTCCCGTTAGCCTAAGTGCGTGGTGCGACCGTCCCAACCCGTGCTGGACGCCGTCGGCACGCTCGCCCGGCTCGGGCTGGCGGCCGTCTGGCTCGTTTCCGGTGCGCTGAAGCTGGCGGATCCGGGGCAGACGCTGATCGCCGTCAAGGCGTACCAGGTGCTGCCGGACGCACTCGCCAACGTGGTGGCCATCGCGCTGCCGCTCGTCGAACTCGTGCTCGGGCTGTTCCTGCTCGCCGGCCTCGCGACCCGCTGGGTCGCCGGCGCCGCGCTGGTGCTGCTCGTCGTGCTCATCGCCGGGATCGCCCAGTCGTGGGCGCGCGGGCTGAGCATCGACTGCGGGTGCTTCGGCGGCGGCGGCCAGGTGGCGGCGGGGCAGACCGAGTACCCGCAGGAGATCCTCCGCGACTCCGGTTTCGCGCTGCTGGCGGTCTGGCTGCTGGCGCGGCCGCGCACCTGGCTGTCGGTCGACGGCTGGCTCGCGCGGGGTCGCGGGAACTCCACCGAGCCCGAGCACGACTACTCGGGTATCGCGGAAGGGAACTGATACACAGTGGGTGGAGCTGAGCGGACCGCTCGGAAGCGTCGTCAGGCCGCACAGGCCGGGGGAGCGAGGGCGGTGGCCCAGGCCAGGGGCGCGTCGGCCGACAAGCGGAAGTGGATCATCGGGATCGCCGCCGTGGTCGTCGTGGCCGCGCTCGTGATCGGCGGCGTGATCTGGACGATCTCGGACAAGAACAAGACCGAGGGCCAGACGATCGCGGCCGGCGGCACGTCGCTGACCGGGGACGTCACACAGAAGCGCGACGGCGTCGTCGTCACCGTCGGCAAGGCGGGCGCGAAGGCCACTATCGACGTCTACGCCGACTTCCTCTGCCCGATCTGCGGCCAGTTCGAGAAGACCTACAAGACCGAGGTCGAGCAGGCGATCAACGACGGCAAGCTGCAGGTGCGCTACCACATGGTGCCGCTGCTCAACGACCGCTCGGACCCGCCCGGCTACTCGCTCGACTCGGCGAACGCGGCGCTGGCCGCGGCCGACGCCGGCAAGTTCCTCCAGTTCCACGACTCGCTGTTCGCGAACCAGCCCGAAGAGGGCAAGCGCGGCTACGACAAGGCGCAGCTGATCAAGCTCGGCCAGGACGTCGGCATCACCGACCCGGCGTTCGCGCAGACGGTCAACGCGGGTACGTACGAGCAGCAGCTCAACAGCGCTTTCCAGCAGATCGAGAAGGACCCGAAGCTCGCCCAGGACTTCGGCAACGGGCAGAGCGGCTTCGGCACGCCGACGGTCACCGCGAACGGCGCGATCGTCAGCTGGCAGGACCCCACCTGGCTCGCGAAGGTCACCGGCTGAGTCCGGGCAATTCGCCCACTCGGGTAGGAGCCGTCGACTAGGCTGATCCCGCAGCAGGGGAACCGGGGGTCGCGCGCGCACGTCGCACCCCCGGTGACAGGGAGGGCCAGTGGACGGTTCGCATCAGGGGTTTCACGTCGATGAGGGCGCGTACGCGCGATACGCGCGCGAAGTCGACCCGCTCGGCGACGACGTCAAGGGCGCGGCCGACAAGCACGTCGGCCCGCACGTGACGCTCGGCGGCCACGGCTTCTCCGAGATGGGCGGCGAGTCCGGCTTCTCCGGCGCCTACAGCGGCCGGATGCGCGCGCTGCAGGAGAAGATGCACCGCGTCGGCGGCGGTTGGCGCCAGGTCGGCGAGGCCGCCCGGCAGACCGACCGCAACTACGCGGCGGTCGAGGCCGACCACGGCGACGTCGTCCGCAGACTCGGCACCGACCTCGGGGACCACGCGTGACCGAGCACCACACCGACCAGCTCGTCCGGCACAGCCTGGAACCCACCAACCAGTTCGCGCAGAAGCTGCGGCACGACCCCGTCGCGATCGGCGGGGCCAGGGACGCGCACTACGCGCTGCAGACGTCGGTGGGCCGGACCCGCGACCACGCCGCCGACCAGCGCGTCACCCTCACCTCGGCCAGCTCCGGGGCGACGACCGACCGCGCCACCACGACGTCGAAGAGCCTCGAGCAGGAGGTCCAGGACCTCCTCGACGAGAGCGCCGAGATCGAGAAGGCCGTCGCCGAGGCGGCCGAGACGCTGCACCTCGGCGAGATCAAGAACGACCAGGTCCGCGACCAGATCATCAAGGAGATCTCGGCGTCGATGAAGGCGCTGGCGGCGGTGAAGTCGATCCAGCCGCCGGAGAGCCGCGCCGCCGCCTCGCGCGACATCCTGATGAAGCTGCAGACGAAGATCAGCCAGCTCACCGGGCAGGCCGCGACCTTCAGCGAGCAGACCATCAACCAGCTCACCGACATCGGCACCCGGCTGGGCGGCCCCGAGCAGTCGACGTCGACGTCCAGCGCGTCCTCGACGAAGGTGGGCTCGTCGTTCAACAGCAACAGCGGCTACTCCGGGGGCGGCGACTCCGGCGGCGGTGGTGGCGGGGGAGGCGGCGGCGGTGGGGGCGGCGCCGTCCACAAGCCGCGGCTGCCGGTCGCGATCCCGCCGCAGCCCGGCAGCGGCGTCGCGATCAACCTGCCCGGCGGCAAGCAGGTCATGGCGCCGAACGAGACCGCGGCCAAGGCCGTGCGCAACGCGCTTTCGCAGCTCGGCGTGCCGTACGTCTGGGGCGGCACCGCGCGGGGCGTCGGTCTCGACTGCAGCGGGCTGACCATGACGTCCTACCAGGACGCGGGGCTGCAGCTGCCGCGGACGGCGGCGCAGCAGACGGTCGGGGCCGAGGTGCCCTCGATCGACCAGCTGCTGCCCGGCGACCTGGTCGTCTGGTCCGGGCACGTGGCGATGGTGATCGGCGACGGCCAGATGGTCGAGGCCGGCGACCCGGTGCAGATCAGCAAGATCCGCACCACCAACGCGGGGCAGTCGTTCATCGGTTTCTACCGGCCGACGGGGTGAGTCGTGGCTGAATTCGACGTGGACCTGGCGGCCGCCCGGATCGCCGAGCAGGCGGACCGCGTGGAGGCCGACGTTTCGGCCCGGCTCGAGCGCTCGGGTCCGGTGGTGGGCAAGGCGTCCTCTGCGGACAGCACCATCGAGGTCCAGGTGGCGCCCGGCGGGCTGCTGACCGGCGTGACGATCCACCGGTCCGCGCTGCGGCACGGGTCGGCGGTGCTGGCCGACCAGATCGTCGAGCTGGCCCAGCGCGCGACCCGCCGCGCGGGCGACAAGATGTACCACGCGCTGGCGCCGGTGGTGGACGCGTCGCAGCTGGAAGTCCTCGGCTACGAACCGATCCCGGACGACGACCCGGACGCCGACACCTACTCGTACGGAAGGTGAACGCCGTGGTCTCGACGCGTGACCTGATTTCCCAGGCCCGGGCCCGTGCAGCGGCCATGTCCAAAGTGGACGAGCTGCTCGCGTCCGCCACCGGCACCGCCCACGACCGGGACGGCCAGGTGGAGGCGACGGTCGACGGACGCGGCAAGCTGCTGCGGCTGTGGCTGGCGCCGTCGGCGGTGAACCTCGGCGAGGGCCTGGGGCCGCTGGTCGTGGAGATCGCCCAGGCGGCCATGCGCGAAGCGACCCAGGACGGCTACAACAAAGTGGCTCTGCTGCTGGGCGAAGACATGACGTACATGATCGAGCAGATGACCGGGATGCCGGCCCCGGCCCGCGCCGAGGACGACGACCCGGGCATGACGGTCGAGGAGTTCCAGCGGCTGCGGGCCGAGCGGCTCGGTTCGGCGCCTTCCGAATCGCCCGAACCGGTGCCGAGCGCCGAGGACGAGGACGCGTACTGGGAGTCCTTCGACCCGGCTTCGCTGCGCTCGGACCGCTGGTAGCGGCACGACGTCCGGAGGTTCCCGTTTTCGGAAACCCTTCGGGCTGGGGCAAAACGTCGCGGGGCCGCTTGACCCGTCCGGTCACGGCTGGCACTTTCGTCCTGGCGAGAGTGTCTCACCCGATCGGGTGGACGGAAGCTGAGATTCCGGCACTCTCCGAAACTGGGGTTGGTTAACGGGGAAACCGTACTTCATTGCAGCCGTCAGCGAATCCGGAAACGATCCGGATCGCTCAGCTGATGCAATTCACCTACCGCTCGCCCGGGTTTTTCCGTGCGAGTGCAAGAATGGGAGTAATACGATGCGCAACAAGATCGCGGCGCTGGCCGCGACGACCGCTTTGGTCGCCGGCGGCACGCTCCTGACCGCGACGTCGGCGTCGGCGAGCGTGGACCCGCCCGGCGGCAGCTGGGACCACACGTGGACCACCACGGACGGTGCCAAGGGTGGCACTGTCTACGTCGAAGAGAATGGCGACGTCGTGTCCGTCTGCGACTCGGCGGCCGACGGGCTCTCTGCCCGGGCTGATATCTCCGTCGAGGAGAGTTCCGTTCCGGGTGCCTACGACACCCGTTACACGCTCGTCGCCTCCGGTGGATTGGGATCTTGCGCCACGGCGAGGGCTTCCGATGGCGGCAAGCACGACCTCCCGGAACACTGGAACATCGGCGTCACGGTCTACCTGGGCCCGAACTACCAGCACCCGAGCACCCACTACTACCTCAACGATCACTAGCCGTCCGGACGGCCCGGTCGGGGGATCCCGGCCGGGCCGTCCGCGGTACCAGGATGCACGCGATGCGGGCCGGCTTGGCGGGGAGCCAGTCGATCAGGCGGGGCACCGCAAACGCCGTCCACCTGCCTTCGACGCGGTGGACCACCGGTCGGCAGCCGGCCCTTCCCTTCCGGCATCACCCGCCGGCCTACCGGGCCGCCGTCACGCCAGCTGGGCGGTGGAGTTCGCGCCGTCCAGGGCCTCGCGGATGATGTCCGCGTGGCCCGCGTGCTGGGCCGTCTCGTGGATCAGGTGCAGCACGATCCGGCGGGCCGACCAGAACTGCGGCTCCGGCGGTGACCACGGCGTCGCCGGCAGCTGGACTTCGACGTCCAGCGAGGGCAGGGAGCGCACGTACTCGTCGGTCTCGGCGGCGGCGGTCGCGTAGGCCGAAAGCCAGTGCGCGAGCGTCTCGCTCATCGTGTACTGCGCGGTGTCCAGCATGCCTTCCGGCAGGGACCCGTCGCGGGTGCGGAGAATCCGCAACCACAGGCGTTCGCCGGTCGCGAGGTGGCGGATCAAGCCGCCCAGGGTCAGTTCGCTGACCGTCGTGCGCCGGCCCGCCTGCTCGTCGGAGAGGTCGCGCGCCGGGATCAGCAAGCGCTTCCGGACTTCGGCCAGCAGGCCCAGCAGGTCTTCGTGTTCGCGAGTCATGAGGGCACCGTAGAAGCGAATTAGGTCAGTATCTGACCGGAACGCGCGATCCCGCTGAGCGGAACCCGAGTTCGGTCAGAGGTCTGGACCAACGCCGAAAGTCTGTGTCTTAATTCAAGGCGTGAATTTCGGTCTCTCGACGAGGAGGACCCGGATGGGTCTCGGACGCAGACTGGGCATCGGCGCGCTGGCCGTGGGGTTGCTGCTCGCCTCCGAAACCCCCGCCCTCGCCGGGAACGGCCCGGCCTACAAGGACTCCTGGCGGCCGGTCAAGGTCCGCGTGGCCGACCTGATGTCGCGGATGACCCTCGACGACAAGCTCGGCCAGATGATGCAGGCCGAACGGCTGGGCGTGAAGTCGCCGGACGACGTCACCACCGGGCGGCTCGGTTCGCTGCTCTCCGGCGGCAGTTCGCAGCCGACCCCGAACACGCCCGTCACCTGGGCCGACATGTACGACGGCTTCCAGAATGCCGCCCTCGCCACGCCGCTCGGCATCCCGCTGATCTACGGCGTCGACGCCGTCCACGGGCACAACGGCCTCTACGGCGCCACCGTCTTCCCGCACAACATCGGCCTCGGCGCGACGCGGGATCCGAACCTCGTGCAACGCATCGGCCGCGCCACCGCGGAAGAGGTCTCCGGCACCGGCATCGACTGGGACTTCGCGCCCTGCCTGTGCGTCGCCCGCAACGACCGCTGGGGCCGCACCTACGAGTCCTTCGGCGAGGTCCCGCAGCTGGCCACCGAGATGACGTCGATCATCACCGGCCTGCAGGGCCGCCGGCTGGACCAGCCGGGATCGGTGCTCGCCACCGCCAAGCACTACGTCGGCGACGGCGGCACCACCGGCGGTGTCAACGAAGGCAACACCGAGATCAGCGAGCAGGAGCTGCGCGCGATCCACCTGCCGCCGTTCAAGGCCGCCGTCCAGCGCGGGGTCGGCTCGGTGATGATCAGCTACAGCAGCTGGAACAGCGTGAAGCTGCACGCGAACTCCTACCTGGTCAACGACGTCCTCAAGAAGGAGCTCGGCTTCCAGGGCATCGTGGTTTCGGACTACAACGGCGTCGACAAGATCGACGGCAAGTCCGGGTTCACCCCCGAAGAGGTCGAGGCCTCGATCAACGCGGGCATCGACATGGTGATGGTGCCCTTCGAGTGGCAGAAGTTCATCGACACCCTGCGCACGCTGGTGCAGGAAGGCCGCGTGCCGATGTCGCGGATCGACGACGCGAACCGGCGCATCCTGACGAAGAAGTTCGAGCTCGGCCTCTTCGAGCACCCGCTGACCGACCGCCGGTTCCTGAACACGATCGGCAGCAAGCCGCACCGCGACCTCGCGCGCCAAGCCGTCCGGGAATCCCAGGTCCTGCTGAAGAACGAGAACCACGTGCTGCCGCTGTCCAAGCGGGACAAGATCTTCGTGGCCGGCAAGAGCGCGGCCGACCTGGGCAACCAGTCCGGCGGCTGGACGGTCGGCTGGCAGGGCACCAGCGGCCCGGTCATCCCCGGCACCACCATCCTGCAGGGCATCGAAAGCAGCTCGTCGAACGTCACCTACGCCAAGGACGGCACCGGGATCGACTCGAGCTACGACGTCGCCGTCGCCGTGGTGGGGGAGACGCCGTACGCGGAAGGCAAGGGCGACCGTCCACAAGGGATGGGCCTGGACACCACCGACCTCGCCACGCTGCAGAAGCTGAAGGACTCCGGCGTGCCGACGGTGGTCGTGCTCATCTCCGGGCGGCCGCTGGACATCGCCGCGCAGCTGCCGGACTGGGCCGGGCTGGTCGAGTCGTGGCTGCCGGGCAGCGAAGGCCAGGGCGTCGCCGACGTCCTCTTCGGCGCCTACAACCCGACCGGGAAGCTGCCGGTGACGTGGATGCGCAGCGCCGACCAGCAGCCCATCAACGCCGGCGACGGCAAGCCCGCGCTGTTCCCCTTCGGCTACGGCCTGCACTACTCGCGCCACTGGTGATCCCCGTCCCCCACCGGAAGGAACACGCATGCCCCGCCGTCCCCTGGTCAGAATCCTGGCCTTCTTCGCCGCCTGTCTGGGCTTGAGCCTGGGCGCCCCGGCCGTGCAGGCCGCGACACCGTTCAAGGTGCTCGCGTTCTACAGCGGCACCTACGACGCCGCGCACATCAGCTTCGAGAAGGAGGCCAACGTCTGGTTCGCCCAGCAGGCGGCGGCCAACGGCTACACCTACTCCTCGACGACCGACTGGAACCGGCTCACCTCCATCACCAAGTCCACCGCCGACGTCGTGATGTTCTTCGACGACCAGCCGCAGTCGGCCGCGCAGTTCCAGGGCTTCCAGAACTACATGCAGAACGGTGGCGGGTTCTTCGGCTTCCACGTCACCGCGTACAACGACAGCTCGACGCCGTCGTACGCCAACTGGTTCCACAACGACTTCCTCGGCACCGGCCGGTTCACGTCGAACACGTGGGGCCCGACCCCGGAGACGCTGAAGATCGAGAACCGCACACACCCGTCGACGGTGAACCTGCCGGCGACGATCAAGTCGTCGACGTCGGAGTGGTACGCCTGGCAGAACGACCTGCGCCAGAACCCGAACATCTCCATCCTGGCGTCGATGGACTCCTCCACGTTCCCGATCGGCACCGACCCGAACCAGACCTGGTACAGCGGGTACTACCCGATCGCGTGGACCAACAAGAACTACAAGATGCTCTACGCCAACTTCGGCCACAACGCGATGAACTACGACACGAACACCGCGCTGTCGTCGACGTTCGAGAGCGCCGACCAGAACCGGTTCGTGCTCGACGGCCTGAAGTGGCTCGGCGGCGGTTCGACCACGCCGACCGACCCGGGCACGATCGACCCGTCGGCCTGGTACCCGGTCGTGAACAAGGGCAACGGCAAGTGCGTCGACGCCCGGGCCGCGGGCAGCACCAACGGAACCGTGGTCCAGCAGTACACCTGCAACGGCACCACCGCGCAGCAGTACCAGTTCGCCCCGACCAGCGGCGGCTACGACCGGATCAACAACCGGACGAACCCCGCCGAGGTCGTCGACGTCACCGACGTCTCCACGGCGGACAACGCCGGCCTGCAGCTGTGGTCCTACAGCGGCGGGAACAACCAGCAGTGGCAGCCGGTGTCCGAGGGCGGCGGCTACTACCACTTCGTCGCCCGCCACAGCGGCAAGTGCCTGACCGTGCCGGGCGCTTCCACCGCGGACAGCGTCCAGCTGGTCCAGGCGACGTGCAACGGCAGCGCCGCTCAGTCGTTCAAGGTCGCCTAGCGGGTCGGCGCCTCCTCAGCTAACATGAATGACCTTCACGTTGGCTGAGGAGGGTGCCGTGGTGCGCCGGAACCGAGCGATCGTCGTCGTCCTGGCCCTGCTCGCGGGCCTGCTCGCGGGGGTGAGTCCCGCGGTCGCCTCGCCGGCGTTCTTCTGGGGCGTCGCCACGTCGGGCTACCAGTCGGAGGGCTCGGCGCCCGACAGCAACTGGCGCCGCTACGAGCAGGCGAAGACGTCGTCGATCAAGGAGCCCTACCGCGACGCCGTCGACTTCCGGCACCGCTACGCCGAAGACATCGATCGCGCGAAGCAGCTCGGCGTGAACGTCTTCCGCTTCAGCGTCGAGTGGGCGCGCATCGAACCGCGGGCCGGCCAAGTGGACGAGACGGAGCTCGCGTACTACGACGACGTCGTCCGGCGCGTCGTCGCCGCGGGCATGCGGCCGATGATCACCCTCGACCACTGGGTCTACCCGGGCTGGGTCGCCGACCAGGGCGGCTGGGACTCCGACCGCACGGTCGACGCGTGGCTGGCCAACGCCCGCCGCGTCGTCGAGCGGTACCGCGGGCTCGGGGCCCTCTGGATCACGATCAACGAGCCGACCGTCTACATGCAGAACGAGACCGCCAACGGCGGGCTCGCCGGCTGGAAGCTGCCGTGGGCGCAGGCGCGGCTGGTGAAGGTGCACCGGGCGGCCTACGACCTGATCCACTCGGTGGACCCGGGGGCGCTGGTGTCGAGCAACACCGCGTACATCCCCGTCGTGCAGGGCATCCTCGACGCGTCGTTCCTCGACCGGGTGCGCGACAAGCTCGACTTCACCGGCGTCGACTACTACTACGGCGCCAGCCTCGACAACCTCAGTGCCGTCCACGCGGCGAACGGCGAGTTCTGGAAGGTCACCCCGCAGCCGGACGGAATCTACTACGCCCTGCGGTACTACGCGCGGAAGTTCCCGGAGCTGCCGCTGTACGTCGTCGAGAACGGGATGCCGACCGACAACGGCGCCGCGCGGCCCGACGGCTACACGCGCTCGGACCACCTGCGCGACCACATCTACTGGGTGCAGCGCGCGAAGGCCGACGGCATGAACGTCATCGGCTACAACTACTGGAGCCTCACCGACAACTACGAGTGGGGCAGCTACCAGCCGCGGTTCGGACTGTACACAGTGGACGCTCGCTCGGACGCCACGCTGACGCGCCGGCCGACCGACGCCGTCGCGGCGTACCGGCAGCTGATCGACGGCCACGGTGTCCCGGCCGGTTACACGCCGGTGCGCCCGCCGGGCTTCTGCTCGGTCGTCGAGGGCTTGAGCAGCTGCCTCGACCCGGCCCGGTACCCGGGGCCGGTCGCTCCGCTGGGCTGATTTTCCGCCGCTGACCTGCAGGTCAGTGGTCTGCTCTTGATAAATACATGCCGGTCTGTATGTTTGTTGCATGGCGAACAGGGTGTACGTCGTCGGCGTCGGGATGACGAAGTTCGAGAAACCCGGGCGACGCGAGGACTGGGACTATCCGCAGATGGCCCGGGAGGCCGGGACCGCCGCGCTCGAGGACGCGGGGCTCGGCTACGACGCCGTCCAGCAGGCGTACGTCGGCTACGTCTACGGCGAGTCGACCTCGGGGCAGCGCGCGGTCTACGAGCTGGGGATGACCGGGATCCCCGTGGTCAACGTCAACAACAACTGCTCCACCGGCTCGACCGCGCTGTACCTGGCGGCGGAGGCGATCCGCGGCGGCCGCGCGGACTGCGTGCTGGCGCTGGGCTTCGAGAAGATGAAGCCGGGCTCGCTCGCGTCGACCTACGACGACCGCGAACAGCCGCTGGGCAACCACCTCCAGGCGCTCGCCGAGATCTCGGAGGTGCTGTTCCCGCCCGCGCCGTGGATGTTCGGCGCCGCCGGCCGCGAGCACATGAAGGAGTACGGGACCACGGCCGAGCACTTCGCGAAGATCGGCGAGAAGAACCACCGGCACTCGGTGAACAACCCGTACGCGCAGTTCCAGGACGTGTACTCCCTCGAGGACATCCTGGCTTCGCGGATGATCTACGACCCGCTGACCAAGCTGCAGTGCTCGCCGACGTCGGACGGCTCGGGCGCGGCGCTCCTGGCCAGCGAGTCCTTTGTGGAGACCCACGACCTCGCGGTTCGGGCCGTGGAGATCGTCGGGCAGGCCATGACCACGGACTTCCGCAGCACTTTCGACGGCAGCGCGAAGAACATCGTCGGCTACGACATGACCCGGCAGGCCGCGCTGCGGGTGTACGAGCAGGCCGGGCTCGGGCCGGCGGACTTCCAGGTCGTCGAGCTGCACGACTGCTTCTCCGCCAACGAACTGCTGACGTACGAATCGCTCGGCCTCTGCGAAGAGGGCGAAGGTGGTCACTTGGTCGACGCCGGCGACACGACGTACGGCGGCCGGTGGGTCGTGAACCCCTCCGGCGGGCTCATCTCCAAGGGCCACCCGCTCGGCGCGACCGGGCTCGCCCAGTGCGCCGAACTGACCTGGCAGCTGCGCGGCGACGCCGCCGCGCGGCAAGTGCCGGACGTGCGGGCCGCGTTGCAGCACAACATCGGACTCGGTGGCGCCGCCGTCGTCACCGCCTACCAGCGAGCTTAGGAGACACTGTGGGTCAGATCAGCGCGTCCGTCGAACTGCCCGCCGCGCCGGACAAGGTGTGGGCGGAGTTCTCCAACCCCAACAACTTCGAGAAGTGGCTGACCATCCACACCAAGTGGAAGGGCGACGTCCCGGCGGAGTTCTCGCGGGGTTCGCAGGTGTCGGAGGTCGTCACGATGCTCGGGATGGCGAACACGATCACCTGGACCGTCGACGAGTACGACGCGCCTTCCCGGTTGGTCATTTCGGGCACCGGCATGGCCGGGGTGAAGATCCGCTTCTCGTTGTCGGTCGCGGCGGCCGGCGCCGGCTCGGCGGCGACCATCGAAGCCGAGTTCA
The DNA here is from genome assembly GCF_053605345.1 of Amycolatopsis sp. NPDC003865. NCBI lineage: Bacteria > Bacillati > Actinomycetota > Actinomycetes > Pseudonocardiales > Pseudonocardiaceae > Amycolatopsis > Amycolatopsis sp. NPDC003865. Next base: position 88,072 of record NZ_JBSGJA010000030.1, read on the forward strand.
CCGGCGCGATGATCGTCGGCGCACTCGGCAAGGCCGTCGAGAAGGACGGGAAGAAGAACCTCGACGAGTCCCTGGAGAAGTTCAAGGCGCTGGTCGCGTGAAGTTCGACCCGGCCGGGCTCGGCAAGTGGACCGAGCCGTCGCGGTTCGAGGTCACCCGCTCGCGGCTCGCCGAGTACGCGGCGGCGACCAACGACCCGATCCCGGCGCACGCTTCCGGCGACGTCGCCAGCCCGGTGTTCGCGATCGTGCCGGTGTTCCAGTCGCTGCTGGAACCGGCTCTCGAAGTCGTGCCGCCGTCGCTGTTCGGGAAGGTGTTGCACGGCGAGCAGGACTTCCGGTTCCACCGCCCGATCCGGCCCGGCGACGTGCTGGAGTCGCGCGCCAAGATGACCGGCTACGAAGGGCTGCCGAAAGGCACCCGGGCGACGGTCTACCTGGAGTGCCGCGCTTCCGGTGGTGAGCTGGTCAACGAGCAGTACGTGACGTTCTTCGTACGCGGCTTCGACACCGGGGAGAAGCGGGGTGAGCTGGGACCTCCGCACCGGTTCGACGAGGCTCTGCGGTCCGCTGCTCCGGTGGCGAAGGTCGGGCAGCACGTCGACGACGACCAGACCTTCCGCTACGGCCCGGCCGCCGGCGACCCGATGCCGATCCACCTCGACGACGAGGTCGCCCGGGCGGCGGGTTTGCCGGGGATCATCGCGCACGGGCTGTGCACGATGGCCTTCACGTCGTGGGCCGTGCTGACCTCGGTGGCACCCGAGGGGCGGCTGCGCCGCCTCGCCGTCCGGTTCGCCGCACCGGTGCTGCCGGGGCAGGACCTGTCGACGTCGATCTGGGCGGCGGGTCCTTCTTCGTACGCCTTCGAAACCAAAGCGGGAGACACACTCGTGATCAAAGACGGACTTGCGGAGCTGTGATGGGTGCACTCGACGGGCGCGTGGCGCTGATCACCGGCGCGGGCCGCGGAATCGGGCGCGAGCACGCGCTGTTGTTCGCGCGTGAGGGTGCCGCCGTGGTCGTGAACGACCTCGGCGGCGGCAACGACGGCAGCGGCTCCGACGCCGGGCCCGCTTCCTCGGTGGTCGAGGAGATCCGCGCGCTGGGCGGCTCGGCGGTGGCGAACACCTCGAACGTGGCGTCGTGGCCGGGAGCGGCGGAGCTGGTCGAGCAGGCGGTTTCCGAGTTCGGCCGGCTGGACGTGGTGGTGAACAACGCGGGCATCCTGCGCGACGCGTTCGTCGCGGGCATCACCGAAGAGCAGTGGGATTCGGTGATCGCGGTCCACCTCAAGGGACACGCGGCGGTCCTGCACCACGCGGCGGCGTACTGGAAGTCGTCGGCCAAGGCGGGCACCCCGGTCGCGGCCTCGGTGATCAACACGGCGTCGGCGTCGGGGACGACGTTGCCGAACGCGGGGCAGGTGAACTACGGCGCGGCGAAGGCGGGGATCGCGGCGATGACGCTGGTGGCGGCGGCGGAGCTGGAGCGCTACGGGGTGCGCGTCAACGCGATCGCGCCGATCGCCCGGACCCGGCTGACGCTGGCGACGCCGGGGATGGGGGCGATCTTCGCCGCCGAGGTCCCAGCGGGGGAGTTCGACGCGTTCTCACCGGCGAACATCTCACCGTTGGTGGCCTACCTGGCGTCCGCGAAGTGCCCGTTGACGGGCAAGGTGTTCGCGGTCCAGGGCGGCGCGATCTCGGAACTGGCGGGCTGGCACGACGTCAAGGTGATCGAGACCGAGGGCGCGTGGGAGATCGACGACATCGCGGCGAGGCTGCCGTGATCGAGTGGTCCGAGGCCGACCTGATGGTCCGCGACGCGATCCGCGAGTTCGTCGCCAAGGAGATCCGGCCGAACCTGGACGCCTTGGAGAGCGGGGAGCTGCCGCCGTACGACATCATCCGGAAGCTGTACCGGGCGTTCGGGCTCGACGCGCTGGCGGCCGAGTCGGTCTCCCGGCTGCTGGCCAAGCCCTCTTCGGGTTCGGGCGCCCCGAAACTCGACGGCCAGGAAACGCTCGCCCTGATCGCGATCAGCGAGCTCGCCGGGGTGAGCCTGGGCATCGTGGCTTCGCTCGGGGTTTCGCTGGGCCTGACCGCGGCGACGATCCTGTCGAAAGGTTCGCAGGAGCAGAAGGAACGCTGGCTGCCGGGCCTGGCGACGTTCGAGAAGGTCGGCGCGTGGGCGATCACCGAGCCGGACTCGGGCTCGGACGCGTTCGGCGGAATGCAGACGACGGTCCGCCGCGATGGTGACTCCTATGTCTTGAACGGCCGGAAGACGTTCATCACGAACGGGCCTTACGCGGACACGGTCGTGGTCTACGCGAAGCTGGCCGACGGGTCTCCGGTGCGGGACCGTCCGGTGCTGACCTTCGTGCTGGACCGCGGGATGCCGGGGTTCGTGCAGGGCCGGCCGTTCAAGAAGATGGGGATGATGTCGTCCCCGACGGGCGAGCTCTTCTTCGACGACGTCCGCCTGGGCGCCGACCGGCTGCTGTCGTCATCGGGTTCCGAGAGCGCCCGCGAGAGCTTCGCGGCCGAGCGGGTCGGCGTGGCGGCACTGTCGCTGGGGATCATCAACGAGTGCCTGCGCCTGTGCGTCGGCTACGCGAAGTCGCGGAAGCTGTGGGGCCAGGAGCTCGGGCGGTTCCAGCTGATCCAGCTGAAGCTGGCGAAGATGGAGGTGGCACGGCTCAACGTCCAGAACATGGTGTTCCAGACGGTGGCCAAGGCTCGCGCCGGCCGACGGCCTACCTTGGCCGAGGCCTCGGCGATGAAGCTGTACTCGTCCGAAGCGGCGACGGAGGTCGCGATGGAGGCGGTCCAGCTGTTCGGTGGCAACGGCTACATGGCCGAGTACCGGGTGGAACAACTGGCCAGGGACGCGAAGTCGCTGATGATCTACGCGGGCAGCAACGAGATCCAGGTGACCTACATCGCGAAGGCACTCCTGGCCTGAGCGGTCGTGGGTGAGAAACAGTGTGCCGACACTGTTTCTCACCCACGACGTCAGTCGCGCTCGATGAGGTGGCCCACCACGTCCGGGCCGGGGTGGGCGTGGCCCGAGCCGTCCCTGCGGACGTCGATCTCCGGGAGTTCCACCGGGTCGCCGTTCTTCGCCGCGCCCGCCGGGCGCGGGCCGATCCACGCCACTCGCAGCGAAGTCTCGCCCTTGAGGAACCGCTGGGCCCGGACGCCGCCCGTCGCGCGGCCCTTCGCCGGGTACTCGCTGAACGGCGTGACCTTCACACTTTGCCCGGTCGACGTGATGACCAGGGGCTCGCCGTGTTCGTCGTCGTCCGTGCGGACCGCGCCGAAGAACACCGCCGACGCGCCCGCGCCCAGGTTGATGCCGGCCATGCCGCCGCCCTTGAGGCCCTGGGGGCGGACCAGCGAAGCCGCGTACTTCAGCAGGGACGCCTCCGACGACACGAACGCCAGCGTCTCCGAGCCGTCCGTCAGCCACGTCGCGCCGACGACCTCGTCGCCGTCTTTCAGCGAGATCACTTCGAACTCGTCCGAGCGGACCGGCCACTCCGGCGAACACACCTTCACCACGCCCGCCTTGGTGCCCAGGGCCAGGCCCGGGGAGCCCGCCGCCTGCTCGCCCAGCGGCGCGATGCCGACGACCGTCTCGCCCTTCTCCAAGGGCACCAGCTCGCGCGCCGCCATGCCGCCGCGCAGGGAGACCGTGCCCGCCTGCTCCGGGAGTACCGGCAACGGGAGCACGTCGGTCTTGAACGCGCGGCCGCGGCTCGTCACCAGCAGGACCTGGCCGCGTGCCGTCGTGTGGACCACCGCCGAGACCGCGTCGTGCTTCACGCGGCCGTTGCGGCGACGCGTCTCCGTCGACTCCTCGGACTCGGCCGCCGTGCGGGCCACCAGGCCGGTCGCCGACAGGATCACCTGGCACGGGTCGTCTTCGACCTCCAGCGGGCCGGACGGCTTCGACGCGGCCAAGACCTCTTTGAGGTCACCGTCGATCAGGGAGGTGCGGCGCTCGGTCGAGAAGTCTTTCGCGATCTTCGCCAGCTCCGACGAGACGAGCTTCTTCAGCACCGACTCGTCGTCGAGGATCTTGGTCAGCTCGGCGATCTCCTCGCGCAGCCGCTCCTGCTCCGACTCCAGCTCCAGCCGGTCGTACTTGGTCAGCCGGCGCAGCGGCGTGTCGAGGATGTACGTCGCCTGGATCTCCGACAGCTTGAAGCGCGTCATCAAGCCGTCCTTCGCGGCCTGCGCGTTCTCGCTCTCGCGGATGAGCTTGATGACCTTGTCGATGTTCAGCAGCGCGATCAGCAGGCCGTCGACCAGGTGCAGCCGCTCTTCGCGCTTGCGGCGCCGGTACTTCGTGCGCCGCGTGACGACGTCGTAGCGGTGCCGCAGGAAGACCTCGAGCAGCTCCTTCAGCCCCAGCGTCTGCGGCTGGCCGTCGACGAGGACCAGGTTGTTGATGCCGAACGACTGCTCCAGCGGCGTGAGCCGGTAAAGGTCGGCCAGCAGGGCCTGCGGGTTGACGCCGACCTTGCACTCGATGACCAGCCGCGTGCCGTTCTCGCGGTCGGTGAGGTCCTTGACGTCGGCGATGCCGGTGAGCCGCTTGGACTTGTTGACCTCGTCGGTGATCTTCTCGATCACCTTCTCCGGGCCGACGCCGTAGGGCAGCTCGGTGACGGTGATCGCCTGCCGCCCGCGGCTGCCTTCGAGCGGGCCGGTCTCGCAGTTCGCGCGCATCCGGACCACGCCGCGGCCGGTCTCGTACGCGCGGCGCACCTCGTCGAGGCCCAGCAGGCTGCCGCCGGTCGGGAGGTCGGGGCCCGGCACGAACTCCATCAGCTTGTCGAGCGTCGCCGACGGGTGCGTGATCAGCCACCGCGCCGCGGCGACGACCTCGCCGAGGTTGTGCGGGATCATGTTGGTCGCCATCCCGACCGCGATCCCGGACGTGCCGTTGACCAGCAGGTTCGGGAACGCCGCGGGCAGCACGGACGGCTCCTCGAGCGAACCGTCGTAGTTCGGCCGGAAGTCGACGGTGTCCTCGCCCAGCTCGCCGACCAGCTGCATCGCCTCCGGCGACATGCGGGCTTCGGTGTACCGCGAGGCGGCCGGGCCGTCGTCGGGCGAGCCGAAGTTGCCGTGGCCGTCGATCAGCGGGACGTTCAGCGAGAAGTCCTGCGCCAGCCGCACCATCGCGTCGTAGATCGCGACGTCGCCGTGCGGGTGGTACTTGCCCATCACGTCGCCGACCACGCGCGAGGACTTCACGTACGCGTGCGTCGGGCGGTAGCCGTTCTCGTTCATCGAATACAGGATCCGGCGGTGCACCGGCTTCAACCCGTCCCGCGCGTCCGGCAGGGCGCGCGAGTGGATGACCGAATACGCGTACTCCAGGTAGGAGTCTTCGATCTCGGTCTTCAGCGAGTTGTCGAAGACGTGCGCCCCGGGGGAGTCGAACGCGCTGGGATCGACCTTGGTGGTGGTGCCCTTGCGGCGTGCCACGGCAGAACTCCTTGGTAGCTACGAAATTTAAGCGTCGATGGCTTCGCGGTCGATCCGGTCCGAAGAGGCGACCAGCCAGTTCCGCCGGGGCTCGACCTTCTCGCCCATCAGCAGCTCCAGCGCGCCTTCGGCGGCTTCGACGTCGTCCATGGTGATGCGGCGGACCGAGCGGGTGGCCGGGTTCATCGTGGTCTCCCACAGCTCGTCGGCGTCCATCTCGCCGAGACCCTTGAACCGCGGCACCGGGGTGACGATGCTCTTGCCCGCCCGCTCCAGCTCGGCGTACTTGGTTTCCATCTCCTGCTGCGTGTACGTGAAGTGCGTCTCCGGGTTGCGGCCCTTCGTGACGAGCTTGTGCAACGGGGGCATCGCCGCGTACAGCCGGCCGTCCTCGATCACCGGGCGCATGTACTTCGCGAACAGCGTGATCAGCAGGGTCCGGATGTGCGAACCGTCGACATCCGCGTCCGCCATCAGGATCACGCGGCCGTAGCGCATGGTCGTGAGGTCGAACGTGCGGCCGGTGCCCGCGCCGAGGACCTGCACGATCGACGCGATCTCGGCGTTCTTCAGCGTGTCGCCCAGGGACGCCTTCTGCACGTTCAGGATCTTGCCCCGCAGCGGCAGCAGCGCCTGGTACTCCGACACGCGCGCCATCCGCGCCGACCCCAGCGCGCTGTCACCCTCGACCAGGAACAGCTCGCTGCGGGAGACGCCGGTGGTGCGGCAGTCGACCAGCTTCGGCGGCATCGCCGCGCCTTCGAGCGCGGTCTTGCGCCGGGCGGCGTCCTTCTGCTGCTTCTGCGTGAGCCGCACGCGCGCGGCGTCGACCACCTTCTGCAGCACGACCTTGGCCTCGGACTTCGTCTTGCGGTCTTCGGTCCAGGCCTTGACGTGCTTGTCGACGATGCCCTGCAGCACGCGGGTGATCCCGGCGGTGGACAGCTCGTCCTTCGTCTGCGACGTGAACTGCGGTTCCGGCAGCCGGACGTGGATCACGGCGGTCATGCCTTCGAGGACGTCCTCGATCGTCGGCATGTCCTCCTTGGGCTTGAGCAGCCCGCGGGTCTTGGAGATGGCCTCCTGCAACGCCTTCGTGACCGCGCGGTCGAAGCCGCGCCGGTGGGTGCCGCCGTGGACGTTGCGGATCGTGTTGGTGAAGCACTCGATCGTGCGCTCGTAACCGGTGCCCCAGCGCAGCGCCACCTCGACCTCGGCGTGGCGCTCCACATTGGACTGCATGACGCCGGCGGCGTCGGCCGCGTTCTCCTTGTACGTGCCCTCACCGGTGATCAGCAACGTGCCGCAGACCGGCTTCTCGCCCGACGGGGTCAGGAAGTCGACCATGTCGGCCAGGCCGTGCGGGAAGTGGAAGGTCTCTTCGTTGATCGTGTCTTCGATCGCGGTGCGCAGCACGTACGTGACGCCCGGGACGAGGAACGCGGTGTTGCGCAGCTTCGCCCGCACGCCTTCGACGTCCAGCGCCGCGCCGGACTCGAAGTAGCGCGAGTCGTACCAGTAGCGGATCGACGTGCCGCTGCGCTCGCCGCGCTTCATCTTGCCGACGAGGTTCAGCCCGGACCGGCGGGTGAACTTCGCCTTCGGGCCGGGCGCGTCGAAGGTGCCGGGGACGCCGTGCTTGAACGACATCTGGTGGACCTTGCCGTCCTGCTTCACCGTGACGTCGAAGCGGTGCGACAGCGCGTTGACCGCCGAAGCGCCGACGCCGTGCAGGCCGCCGGAGGTCTTGTAGCCCGAGCCGCCGAACTTGCCGCCGGCGTGCAGCCGCGTCAGCACCAGTTCGACGCCGGACAAACCGGACTTGGCGTGGGTGCCGGTGGGGATGCCGCGGCCGTCGTCGTCCACCTGGACGCTGCCGTCGGCGTGCAGCGTGACGACGATCTTCGTCGCGTGGCCCGCGACACCCTCGTCCGTCGAGTTGTCCACCACCTCGGAGAAGAGGTGGTTGATGCCGCGGCTGTCGGTGGAGCCGATGTACATCCCGGGGCGTTTGCGGACGGCCTCGAGACCCTCGAGATGCGTCAGGTCGTCGGCCCCGTACAAGGTCTCGGCAGTCACAGGGTCGTTCTCCCGGATCGTGGCTCGCGAAAGTGCTGGTGGTGGTGCGGACTTGGCCTGCACCGTACTGCAGGATATCCGCCCACCCCGACAACTTTCGCGCGCTCCCGTCTCCGGAGTGGCGCGCGCCGCTCGTTACTTGGGGTCGTACCCCAGGTCGGGCCACAGGCCCAGCAGGGCTTCGATCTTCCGCGGGACCTGGAAGGAGTTGCGGAAGTTCGGCTTCTCGCCGATCGCGGCGAGGCCCTTGCGCAGGTCGCCGAACGCCGGCCGGGCGGCCGACTCGCGGGTCAGGATGTAGCAGTACGTGCGGCGCGGGTAGGCGAACTCGTCGGCGTAGGCCGCCAGCACGAGCCCGGGGGCCTCGATCCGCGACCCGACCAGGGCACGGCCCTGCTTCTGGCTGTAGACGCGGATCACGTGCACGCCTGGGCGCAGGGTGCGCGGCGGGTCCTGGCCCTGGCCGTCGTCGGCCCAGAACAGCTCGACGCGGAACGGCTGTTCGCCGTTCTCGCCGGGGTGGGTGTACTCGCGGGACAGCTCTTCGAGGCGGTACTCGGCCTCGGCCGACGGCTCGCCGCCTTCGACGAGGCTGACGAGGTACAGCTCGGCCGGGCGCGGCCACGCGGGCCGGGGGACGTCGGTGGTTTCGGGGGCTTCGGTGGTTTCGGCGGCCGGTCCGGTTTCGGCCGGTGCCGCAACCGGTTCCGCGGTGGCGGCTTCCGGGGCGGCGGTCTCGGCGGCCGCTGCCGGGCTTTGCGGCGCCGGTTCGGCTGGGCTGCCGGATGCCGCTGGGGTGCCTGGTGTCGCCGGTCGCACCGGGGTAGCGGCGGCCGGAGGTGCGGCGGGACGGTCCGGGGTAGCGGCGGCCGGCGGCGCGGCGGGCCGGACCGGTGAGGGCGGCGGTGTCGGGGCCGCGGGCCGGACCGGTGAGGGCGGCGGTGTCTGGGCGGCAGGCCGGACCGGCGTGGCCGGGCGGCTGGTGACGACCGGCCGGGCGGGAGCGGCGGGGCGCGTGGGGGTCGTGGGGCGTGACGCGGTGACCGGCTTGCCGGCGCCGTACTGCTCCAGGAGCGGCTCCAGGTCGCCCGCGGTCAGCGCGGGCCCGGCGAGGTCGCACCACTCGAGCCAGGCCTCCTGGGCCTCTTCGACGGTGTGCTTCTCGTGGGAGACCGTGACGGCCTCGAACAGCTGCCGCGGGCCGGCAGCGGTGACGTCGGCCGAGCCGACGACCACGAACGACGGGTCGTCCTCGGCGATCACCAGCTTCGCGTTCAGCCCGCGCAGCGAGTGCACGATCACGCCGGCTTTCACCCAGTGCAGCAGGGCGTGCGGGCTCGTCGCGCCGGACAGCACCATGTCCAGGCTCGCGTCCGTGATCACCGTGTCGCCGGGTTCCAGCGGCAGCAGCGCGGCCGCGCCGGGGCCGACGTGGCCGAAAGCCGCCACCAGGTTCCGGCGGGGCGCGAGCAGCGGGGTGATCGAACCCCAGATGTCGCGGCCCGTGAGTAGTCGTACCGAACGTTCTGCCAGACCCAGCCGACCGAGCTCCGCGTCCATGGCTCTGACCTTACTTGGTGCCCCCTACGGCTTTGACGGCCGGAATATCTCTTGCTTGGAAGTAGTTGAACGCGCATGTAAGATGGGGCTCGCGAAGGGAGTCAGGTCATGCAGTTCGGAATCTTCTCGGTGGGCGACGTCACGACCGATCCCACGAACGGCACCACGCCGACGGAGCACGAGCGGATCAAGGCGATGGTCCGCATCGCGCTGAAGGCGGAGGAGGTCGGTCTCGACGTCTTCGCGACGGGCGAGCACCACAACCCCCCGTTCGTGCCGTCGTCGCCGACGACGATGCTGGGGTACATCGCGGCGCAGACGTCCAAGATCATCCTGTCGACGTCGACGACGCTGATCACCACGAACGACCCGGTGAAGATCGCCGAGGACTTCGCGATGCTCCAGCACCTGGCCGACGGCCGCGTGGACCTCATGATGGGCCGGGGCAACACCGGCCCGGTGTACCCGTGGTTCGGCGAGGACATCCGCCAGGGCATCCCCCTTGCCATCGAGAAGTACGCGCTGCTGCGCCGGCTGTGGCGCGAAGACGTCGTCGACTGGTCCGGCAAGTTCCGCACGCCGCTACAGGGCTTCACGTCGACGCCCCGGCCGCTGGACGGAGTTCCGCCGTTCGTGTGGCACGGGTCGATCCGCAGCCCGGAGATCGCCGAGCAGGCGGCGTTCTACGGAGACGGCTTCTTCGCCAACCACATCTTCTGGCCGACGTCGCACTTCCAGCAGCTGATCCAGTTCTATCGCCAGCGCTTCGAGCACTACGGCCACGGGAAGGCGGACCAGGCGATCGTCGGCCTGGGCGGGCAGGCGTTCATCCGGCCGCGGTCCCAGGACGCGTGGCAGGAGTTCCGCCCGTACTTCGACAACGCGCCGGTGTACGGCCACGGCCCGACGCTGGAGGAGTTCACCGACCAGACGCCGTTGACGGTGGGCAGCCCGCAGGAGGTCATCGACAAGACGCTGACGTTCCGCGAGCACTTCGGTGACTACCAGCGCCAGTTGTTCTTGATGGACCACGCGGGGCTGCCGTTGAAGACCGTGCTGGAGCAGCTGGACCTGCTGGGTTCGGAAGTGGTTCCGGTGCTGCGCAAGGAACTGGACTCGATGCGGCCGGTGCACGTGCCCGAGGCGCCCACGCACGAATCGCTGGTCGAGGCTGCTTCGGCTGCGTCTTCTTCGGAGGTGTCGGAATGAAGCTCGCGGTGGTGACGGCGGGGCTGTCGGTACCGTCGTCTTCACGGTTGCTGGCGGATCGCCTGGCCGCGGCGACTGTCGCTGCCGCTGACGGTGACGCGTCGGTGTCGGTGGTGGAGCTGCGGGATGTCGCCTTGGACATCACGAAGAACCTGCTGACGGGGTTCCCGAGCCCGGCGTTGCGGTCGGCGATCTCCACGGTGGTCTCGGCGGACGGGCTGATCGTGGTGACGCCGGTGTTCACGGCCGGGTACAGCGGGTTGTTCAAGTCGTTCTTCGACGTGCTGGACGCGGATTCACTGGTGGGCAAGCCGGTGCTGCTGGGCGCGACGGGCGGCACCGAGCGGCACTCGCTGGTGCTGGATTACCAGTTGCGGCCGTTGTTCGGGTACTTGAAGGCGGATCCGGTGGCTACCGGGGTTTACGCCGCTTCTTCGGATTGGGGGAGCGGGGAGGGGGCCTTGCAACGGCGGATCGAGAAGGCCGGCGCCGAGTTGGCCGCGGCGGTTGGTGGCCGGGCTGCCGGTGGTGCGGGGGCGGGGTTCGTTCCCTTTGCTCAGCTGTTGGCCGAGGTGGGGGAGTAGTTCCCTGGGGTGGTGGCCGGCCGGGTTCTTCGGCCGGCTTTCGAGTGGTCAAGCCGAGCCGTCGTAGTGGACCCGATAAACCAGATGCGTCACACCGGAACCGACCACAACCTCGACCTGTTCGAGCGAACCACAAGAAGCCGAGAGACCGGAGAAGTACGAAACCCCGGAACCGAGAAACACCGGAACAAGATCGACCCGAACCTCGTCGAGAAGCCCGAGCTCCAAGCATTGCCGGGCAAGGGAAGGCCCCGAGACCCCGACGGTCCCGTCCCCGGCCGCCGCAGCCAGTTCGATGGCTTCGGCAACGTCCGAAACGAACGTGAAAGGCGCCAGAACGGACGAGGACCAAGCCGGCGGAGGCCGATGGGTGACGACGAACGCCGACCCCCCGCCGGGTGGATTCCCGCCCCACCCCCGGGTGTAGTCGAAAACCCGCCGTCCGCAGACGAACGCGCTGCCGCGGACCTTGTCCAGGAAGGACTTCAGGTACGACGCGCTCGCCGGGGACACCCGGAACGTCGTCGGGTAGCCCACCATCGGGACCTCGACCTCGCCGGCCGTGTACCAGTCGAACAGCGGGCCGACCGAATCGTCCGGGCGGGCCACGAACCCGTCCAGAGACATGCAGAAGCTCGCGACCACCTCGGCCATCTCAGTCCACCAGCACGTTGTCGAGCCGCTCGTACGACTCCGTGATCCCGCGGATCATCCCGCTCTCCAACGCCTTGTCGCGCGCCGCAACCGACGGGAACACCGACTGCGTCACCAGGCGCGTGCGGCCGTTGCCCAGGTCCGTCAGCACCATCGAATCCAGCGTCACCTCGCCCGGGGCGCCCAGGTACTCGAACGTCTGGATGATCCGGTCGGAGCTCACCGTGTGGTACACGCCGCGGAAACGGTATTCGCCGCGGGCATCGCGGTGGATGTAGTCGTAGGCACCCCCCGGCCTCGCGTCGAGCTCCACCACCTCCATCTCCATCCCGTGCGGGCCCAGCCAGCGGACGATCAGCTCGGGATCCGTGTGGGCGCGCAGGACCGCCGACGGTGGGGCCGCGAACTCGCGCGTGATCTCGATGAACGGCGTTCCGGGCTGGGCGGTGATCGTCGTGCTCACTTGTCCTCCAGGGTCTCCAGGACGGCGTCGAGCCGCCGGTAGCTGCGTTCGGTCGCCAGCCGGTACTCGTCGATCCAGCCGGTCAGGGCTTCGAGGGCGGACGGCACCAGGTGGCACGGACGGCGCTGGCCGTCGCGGCTGCGCGTGATCAGGCCGGCCTGCTCCAGCACCTGGAGGTGCCGGGACACCGCCTGCTTCGTGATCGAGAAGGGCTCGGCCAGCTCGTTGACCGTCGCTTCGCCGCGCGACAGCCGGGCGATCAGGGCCCGGCGGACCGGGTCGCCGAGCGCGGTGAACGCCCGGTCCAGCGCCTCCTCGTCAACCGCCATCTTTATCAACCAATCTGTTTATCAACTGATGTGTTGACTATAGGTCCGGCGTCAAGACCCTGCCGAAAGTCGGGGGTGGCCGACGTCGTCCGGCAGCGGCCCGCCGCCCGGCGAACGCTCTACCTTCCCTCCCATGACCAGGCTTTTCCTCCTGCTCGCGGCGCTTCTGCTCACCACCGCGACGCCCGCCGCGGCCGCCGCGCGGGAGCCCGACATCGACTCCTGCGTCCGGGCCTACCTCGACCACACCGGCCTGCCCGGCGCCGCCGTCGCCGTCACCCACGGCGGTGACGTGCTCCGCGTCGCCGGCTACGGCCACGACTCCGCCGGCGCGCCGCTCACCGCGTCGACGCCGCTGCCGATCGCGTCGCTGAGCAAGTCCATGACCGCCTTCGCCGTGCTCCAGCTCGTCGAACGCCACCAGCTCGAGCTGGACGAACCCGTCACGCGCTACCTGCCGGACTTCCGGCTCGCCGACGACCGCGGCGCGCGGATCACCGTGCGGATGCTGCTGGACCAGACGTCCGGGATGGCCGACTCCGCCTTCCCCGATCTGGCGCTGGCGCAGCCGCACACGCTCGCCGAGGCCGTCGCGCGGCTGAAGGACGCGCCGCTCGCGAGCGAGCCCGGCACCGAGTTCCACTACCACAACCCGAACTACCAGGTGGCCGCGCGGATCGTCGAAGTCGTGGCCGGGCAGCCGTTCGCGGAGTACCTGAAGACGAGGCTGTTCGCGCCGCTCGGCATGACCGCGACCACCACTGTGGACGCCCCGCCCGAGAGGACCGCCGGGTACGTGCGTGCCTTCGGCTTCGAGGTCTCGGTGTCCGAACCGGACTGGTTCACCGGCGGCAGCCACGGCGTGCTGAGCACGGCGACCGACCTGGCGAAGTGGCTGGTGGCGCAGCGGGACGGCGGCGGCGCCCTGACCCCGGAGTCGGCCCGGCTGGCGCACACGCCCGCGCCCGGGCGGGACTACGCGCTGGGCTGGAGCGTCCGGGACGGCCGGACCGCGCACACCGGCGACTGGTTCTCCCACACCGCCGCCCAGGTGCTGCTGCCCGGTGGGTACGGCGTCGCCGTGGTGGCGAACACCGGGATGGCGCTGGACAACGAGGCGGAGCTGCTGGCCCAGCAACTCGCGAGCCTGCTGGCGGGTGGGACACCGGAGCCCGCGCTCCCGGCCGGGGTGGTCGCCGACCGGGTCCTGGCCGCGGCGGCGGTGATCGCGGTGGCGCTGGCGGTCCTCGGTGTCCGGCGCGCCCGGCGGAAGCCGCGGTGGTGGCGGCTCGTCCCGCCGTTGCTGCCGCTCGTCACCCTGGTTTTCCTGCCGCGGCTGCTCGGGTGGGTATTCGCCGGGCGGCGGGGTACCTACGCCCAGGTGCTCTACGTCTGGCCGGGGCTCGTGGTCGTGCTCGGCGTGGTCGCACTCGCGGGCCTGACCGTCGCCGCGGCGAGGGCACGGGCCCTCGTGAGTGGCACTCGGGGCCGCGACCAGGAAGAATCGGGCGAAACGAGGGGAGACGCCCAGTGGGCATCGGCAAACAGGCGAAGCGGATCCTGATCACGGTGGCGGGTGCCGTCCTGCTGGTGGTCGGGGTGCTGCTGCTCGTCCTGCCCGGCCCCGGGCTGCTGCTCGTGCTCGCCGGGCTCCTGCTGCTGGCGTCGGAGTTCCCGGCGCTCGAGCGGTACGTCGACCCGGTGCGCGACCGCGCGATGAAGGCGGCCGAGGAGAGCGTCTCCTCGCCGCTGCGGATCGCCGGCTCGGTGCTCGCCGGGCTGGCGCTGCTGGCGGCGGGGATCGTCTGGGGCACGGTGAAGTCGCTGCCGTTCGCCGGCTGGAGCACCGGGTCGAGCCTGATCCTGTCGTCGGCGATCCTGTTCGCGCTGCTGATCTGGAGCTACCGCCGGGTCAAGAACCGGCGCGAAGCCGCCAGCCGCGGCTGAGGGGATACTGTCGGCGCCATGAGCGCCGGATTCCAGCGTGCCCGGCGGCCGGAGCAGATCGAGGCGCGCCGCACCGCGATCCTCGCCGCCGCGCGGGAGCTGCTGGCCGAGCGTCCGGTCGCCGACATCAGCCTGCGCGAGCTGGCCTGCCGCGTCGGGCTCGCGAAGTCCAATGTGCTCCGCTACTTCGACAGCCGCGAGGCGGTCTTCCTCGAAGTCCTCGACACGGCGTGGACGGCCTGGCTCGACGAGCTGGCGTTCGGGGAGTTGCCGGCCGCGCCCTTCGCGAGGGAGGAGCGGATCGCCGGAACGATCGCGTCGACGCTGGCCGAGCGGCCGCTGCTGTGCGAGCTGATCAGCGCGATGGCACCGGTGCTGGAGCGCAACATCTCCCTGGAGTTCGCGCGCGGCTTCAAGCTCCGCGCGGCCGCGAACCTCGAACGGCTGGCGTCGCTCGTCCGCGTCGAGGTTCCGGAGCTGTCCGCGGAAGCGGCCCGGGTGTTCGCCCGGGCCGTCGTGGTCGTGGTGTCGGGGGCGTGGCCCTACGCGAACCCGACGGAAGCGGTCGCGCTCGCGACGGCCGAGGCCGGCGGTGCGCCGGGGTTCGCGGCGGTGGTGGCGGAGAACCTCACGAACCTGCTGGCCGGGCTCGTCGCGCGGCGGCGGTGACGATGTCGGCGTTCTCGAGCACGGGCTTCTCGTAGCCGTTCTCGGCGGTTTCCAGCATCGCCAGGGCGAGTTCCCGGTTGGTCGTGACGAAGCCCGGGAACAGCCGGCGCAGCAGCGGGTACAGCGGCATCGCGACGCGGTAGAGCGTCCGGTACAGCGTCGTCTTCGACGTGATCCCGTACAGCGGCTGGATGTAGCCCGGCCGCACGGCGAACGTCCGCAGCGGCAGCTTCGCGAGCGCGTTCTCGGTGGCGCCCTTGACGCGCGCCCAGCGCACCCGGCCGCGTTCGGTGCTGTCGGTGCCCTGGCCCGAGACGTACACGAAAGTGGTGCCTGCGGGCAGCTTCCGGGCCACCGAAAGGGTCAGTTCGTAGGTGATCCGCTCGTACTCCGCCGGCGCCATGCCGACCGACGACACACCGAGGCAGTAGAGGCACACGTCGTAGCCGGTGATCGGCTCGAGGGCGAACAAATCCTCCTCGACGCGTTCGGTGAGCTTCGGGTGCGTCTCGCCGAGCGGGGACCGGCCGACCGCCAGCACCGCCTCGACGCGCTCGTCGAGCAGGCACTCGCGCAGCGCGCCCTGGCCGACCATGCCGGTCGCGCCGAAGAGGACGACCCTCACGCGTCCGCCACCGGCAGCAGCCCGCGCTCGGCGAAGACCTTCTTCGCGACGGCGGTCGCGTTGAGCGCACGGGGGAAGCCGCAGTAGGCGGCCGACTGCAGCAATGCTTCGACGATCTCCGCCGGCTTCAGGCCGACGTTGAGCGACGCGTTGACGTGCACCTCCAGCTGCGGCTCGCACCCGCCGAGCGCGGTCAGCATGCCGAGCGTGACGAGCTGCCGGTCGCGCGGCACGAGCGCCGGCCGCGTGTAGATCTCGCCGAAGCCCCACGACACGACACTGTCGGCGAGCTTCGGCGAGATGTCCTCGAGACTGTCCAGCACGCGCTGGGCGGTCTCTTCCCCGTTGAGGTCGACCAGGGCCCGCTTGCCGCGTTCGAAACGATCATCGGTCATGGCTTCGAAGGTAGCGGCTGGAGCGGGCTCCAGGTCAAACCGCGCGCGCGGACCCCGGCACGGTCCACACGTAGAACAGCGTGGTGGTCTCGTCCGACCGGACGCCCGCCGCGTTCACGCTCCACGTCCGCAGCGTCAAGTACGCGGCGTTCGGCTGATCGGCCGGCACGTCGAAGCCGAACGACGCGGTGCCGTCCGCGGACGCGGGCACCGCCGTCTCGGCGCCGGACCCGATCGCGTAGCCGTAGCTCACCGGGTTCGCCTGCAGCGGGTGCGCGGAGCACTGGACGTGCTGCCCGGGCTGGACCGAGTCGACGCCGGTGTCGCAGGTCACGGCAGGCGCCGCGGACTTGGCGGTGAACGTGTACACGGTCGCCTCCGACACCACGCCGTCGGCGAACGTCGTGGTCACCCGGACCGAGTTCGGGTACCGCCGGGTCGGGGTGAACACCACGGAAGCGGTGCCGTCCGGGCCCGCCGCGACGGTGCCGGACGGCCCGCCGTCGAACTCGTAGCCGTAGCTCACCGCGCCCGCCACCGGCGAGGAGAACACGAACGTCCCCGGCGTGCCCACCGCGCCGCCCGCGTCGTTCGCGGGGTACTCGGCGCTCGTGACGACGGGCTGGTTCGGGGCCACGTTCAGGTTCACCCAGCTGTCGCCGGAGCGGATCCCCGCCGCGGTGGTGTTGTGCGCGATGAACGCGCCCCAGGACGCGGTCGCCGGCGTGACGGTCACGGTCGCGTCGCCGTTCTCGTCAACCGGCGCGGTGGCCCACTCCTGGTCCTGCCAGCGGTAGGTCACCGATGCCGCCCCCGGCAGCGTGGCGTGCACCAGGAACTGCGCGGGCCGCCCCTGCACGGGGTTCGCGGTGAGCGGGGTGATCTCGGGTTCGCCGGCCTCGACCGAGAACGACGTGGTCGACGGGCCCGTCACGTAGCCGTTCGCCAGCTTGGCCCGCACCGTGAGCTCCGGGTACGGCTGCTGGTAATCGGTCGGCACGACGGTGACCGTCGCGGTGCCGTCCGGCCCGGCGGGCACGGTCCGGTCGTCGTCCTGGCCGAGGTGGTAGACGTACGCGGTCGCCGGGGACGGCCCGTTCGGGGTGAACGTGCACTGGCGCGCTTCGCCGACGTACGCGTCCCACGGTGTGCAGGTGACGCCGGGCTCGTTGGACGCCACCCAGAACCGGTAGTCGGTGCGGTCGGAGCGGGCGCCCGCGGCGTCGACGCTCCACACCGACAGGTACTGCGGGCCGCTCTGCTGGGGCACCACGGTCACCGTGGCCGGGCCGCCCTTGCGCGTGGCCGGGACGTACGAACCGGGGGTGTCGAAGAGGCCGTAGTAGTAGCCGACGACGTCCGCGACGCCGTTGGCGGTGAAGGTGAACGAGCCGGGGATGCCGGTTCCGCCCGTGCCGAGCCCGACGTCGTAGTAGTCCGCGGAGGTCACCACCGGCGCCTTGTCCGGCCGGACGAAGTCGGTGGTCAGCTTGCAGACGGCGCTCCACGGTCCCGCGTCGGTGCGGTCGAGCGCGCGGACCTGCCACGCGTACGTCGTGGCGTCGGCCAGCCGGCCCTGCACGTCGAGCGAGACGCCGTCGCCGGTGAAGGAGTTCTGGATCGTCACGCGCTGCTCGGGGTGGTCGACCGGCCACAGCGCCCACTCGGCCGTGCCGAAGTCGCCGTCGGGGTCGGTGACCGCGGCGCCGAGGGTGGTCGAGCCGGCCCCGACGACGAGCGGCTTGGTCCCGCAGGCGCGGGTGTTCACGGTGAGCTGGGCCGGCTTCGAGGGCGCCCGGTTGTAGGTGATGCTGAGCGTGGCGTGCGGGTCGTAGGCCCGGCCGAACTTCGGGTCGTTCTGCTGGTCGTCCGGCAGCCGGATGGCCAGGGTCGCCGTCTTCTGCCCGGCGTCGAGCGCGCTCTGCAGGGCCGCGGTGGCGTTCCAGAACACCCCGCGGGCCGGGCAGGACGTGTCGACGACCGGCCCGCCCGCCTGGACCAGCTCGGCCGGCTGGCTGTTCCACGTCGGCTTCTTCGCCGGCTCGGTCAGCCACAGCTGGGTGGCCCGGGTGACCGAGCAGTCGGCGACGGCGGTCTCGTCGATGGACACCCCCGCCCGCTCCAGCCGGTTGCCGCGCAGGGCCGAGAGGTCGAACGTCACGTAGGCCTTGGAGACGTGGCTGACGCCGTTCGCGTAGGTGTGCGCGCCCACGGGGAGGTCACCCGCGGGGTTCGTGAAGCTGGTGCGCGGCGCGGCCGAGTCGACGTACGCCCACGAGCCGGCGGTGCTTTCGGTGATCGTCGACGCGGCGGCGGGCGCCGCGGTGAGCACGGTCGCGCCGGTGGCGACCAGTGCGGAGACGGCGGCGCACACGGCCGCCGCCCGGACCTTCGAGCCCATCGGGCCTCCCCCAAGAAGTTCGGTTCAGTCCCGTATCGACGCTCCTTTCGTTGTCGTTACGCCGGTTTCGGCGCCGAAACGCGGAATGGCCGCACCGGGGAGCTCCCGATGCGGCCATTCCGGACAAACGCTTACTTTCCGCTGGCGTACAACGCGCTCACGTCCGCGTCGGACAGCGCCCGGTCGTAGACGTGGACCTGGTCGACCGCGCCGTTGAGGTAGTCGACCGGGTTGCCGCCGTACTTGCCGCGGCCGATCACGGTGTTCCCGGTGGACGCGTCACCGAGGCAGACGCTCTTCGTCGCGGCGAGCTGGCCGTCCACGTAGAGCTTCAGCGTGCCCGAAGCCGCGTCCCGGACGCCGACCACGTGGTACCAGCGGTTCGCTTCCGGGGCCGTGGGCGCCAGGGCCCGCGTGCCGACGAAGCTCATCGCCAGCCGGTGGTCCTGCCCCGAGTACTGCAGGAAGAACGCGCTGTTGCTCGGCCCGTCCTGGCTGACGATCGTCTGGAAGCCGTCGCCCACGGCGTTGAACTTCACCCACGCCGCCGCGCTGTAGCTGCCTTCGGTGTCCACCAGCGCGGCACCCGTGTCGGCGTACTGGCCCGACCCGTTGACCGCCAGCGCCGAGCCGCTCTTGCCCGCCGTCCAGGACGCGCCGCCGACGAGCGTGGCGTCGTGGTCGCCCACGCTGTCCGCGGCCACCGTGCCGGTGTTCTCGTCGAACGGGTACGCCGCGATGCCGTCGATGCCCGGCGTGCCCTGCGGAACCGAAGGCCCGGACACGGGAGCGCCGGTCGCGCCCTTGATGACCGCGAGGTTCGCCGCGCGGACCGCCGCGAAGTCCATCTTCTTCACCTGCCGGTCGTAGGTGAAGAAGCCGTTGACCTCCTTCTCGACGTCGGTGGTCTGCGTGTAGACGCCGGCCGAGACGCCGCACCGCTGGGCGACCAGCAGCAGGCGCTGCTGCAGTTCGCCGTAGCGCCGGGTCAGCGTCGCGCTGTCGGGCTCCATCTCGTAGGCGAAGCTGCCCGCCGCGTCGAACTCGTGGCCGGCGACCTTCAGGCCGAGGCCGCCGTACTCGCCGTCGACCGCCGCGCGCGTCCCGGTCTGGATCGGGGTTCCCGGGCCGGTGTAGGTGTGGTCGTCGTAGATGTCGCCCTTGCCGCTGTCCGGTTCGGACCGGCAGCAGTTGACGCCGGACTCGGCGTTGACCAGGCGCGAGGGATCCCAGGACTTGACCTCGTCGGCGATGCGGCCGACTTCGTAGTCACCCCAGCCCTCGTTGAACGGCACCCACGTGACGATCGACGGGAAGCTGCGGTGCTGGTCGATCATCCGCTTCATCTCGGACTCGTAGTTGACGCGCGAAGCCGCGGACGGCTCGACGTCGTCCTTCATCGCCGGCATGTCCTGCCAGACCATGAGGCCCAGCTTGTCGGCGTAGTAGTACCAGCGGTCCGGCTCGACCTTGATGTGCTTGCGCACCATGTTGAAGCCGAGCGCCTTCTCCTGCTCCAGGTCGAACTTCAGCGCCGCGTCGGTCGGCGCGGTGTAGATGCCGTCCGGCCAGAAGCCCTGGTCGAGCGGGCCGACCTGCATGACGAACTTGCCGTTGAGCAGCATCCGCTGCTTGCCGTCGGCGGTCTTGCCGACGCCGATCGACCGGATGCCGAAGTACGAACCGACTTCGTCACCCGAGGGCACGAGCCGCACGCGCAGGTCGTAGAGGAACGGGTCGTCCGGCGACCACAGGTGCGGCCGGTCCACCTTGAGCCGCAACGGCTTGTTCGCGTCGCCGGACACGCGCCCGACGGGACGGCCGTGGTCGTAGGCGACGGCTTCGACGCGCTGGCGCACCGGGCCGCCGACCACGGCGTTCACCGTGACCGACCCGCTCGCGACGTCGGGCGTCACGTCCAGGCGGTCGATGTGCGCGGGTGCCACCGGCTCCATCCACACGGTCTGCCAGATGCCGGAGGTGGGCGTGTAGAAGATGCCGTCGCCGGGCTGGCGCTGCTTGCCGATCGGCTGCCCGCCCTGGTCGTTCGGGTCGGCGACGCCGACGACGAGCTCCTGGGCCTTGGCGGTGGTCAGCGCGTCGGTGACGTCGACGGACCACGCGTCGTAGCCGCCCGTGTGCCGGGCGACGGTCTTGCCGTTGACGATCACCGTGGCGTCGTAGTCGACGGCCTGGAAGTGCAGGAGCAGGCGCTGGCCGCGGCCGACCTGCCAGGTCTTCGGGACCTCGAACGTGCGGCGGTACCACATGTTCGTCTCGTGGCGCATGATCCCGGACAGCGCGGACTCGACCGGGTACGGCACGAGAATGCGCTCGCCGAGCGTCTTCCCGACCGGCGCGGCCTCACCCGGGGCCGCCTTCGCGAACTCCCAGACGCCGTTGAGGTTCTGCCAGTTCCCGCGGGTCAGCTGCGGGCGGGGGTAGTCGGGCAGGGCGTTGGTGGGGGAGACGTCCTTCGTCCAGGGCGTGGACAGCGGCGGGGTCAGCCGCTGCCACTGCGGGGTGTCGGCCGCCGCGGCGGCGGGGACGGTGCCGAGTCCGGCCACCGCGACCGCGAACGCGGCGGCCGCGGTCAGCCATCTCCGGGATTTTCGGGCAGGGCGGAACATCGTTGAACCTCCTGGTAGGGGACAGGGGTCAGCGGGTTCGGGAGCGCGCGAGGGCGCGCTGGATCACCACGACGACGAGCAGGAAGGCCCCGCTCACCACCGTCTGGTAGTTGGAGTCGAGGGTGCCGATCTGGTTGATGACGTTCTGGATCAGCGTGCGCAGCAGCACACCGACGAGCGTGCCGACGATCGTGCCGGCGCCGCCGGTGAGCAGCGTGCCGCCGATGACGACGACCGAGATCGCGTCCAGCTCGGTGCCGACACCGATGACCGTGACGCCGGACTGCAGGTACGCGGCGGTGAGCACGCCGGCGAACCCGGCGAGCGCGCCGCTCAGCGTGTAGAGGCTGATCTTGGTGCGGGCCACCGGAAGGCCCATCAGCAGCGCGGAGTTCTCGGCGCCGCCGATGGCGAACACCGACTGGCCGAACCGCGTGCGGCGCAGCAGGAGCCCGCCGAGCGCGAACAGGACCAGCGTCAGGTAGACCGGGACGCCGATGCCGAAGATCGTGCCCTGGCCGAGCCAGAGGAACGCCGAGCCCGGGTCCACTTTGTACGTCGTCGAGCCTTCGGACGTCAGCGCCAGCAGGAGTCCCCTGGCGAACAGCAGCGACGCGAGGGTCACGATGAACGGCGCCATCCCGGTGCGGGCGATGAGCAGGCCGTTGACGAACCCGATCAGCGAACACACCGCCAGGGGCAGCAGGATCGCGACGACGATCCCGTACTGCGCGCCCCAGGCGGCGAGGATGCCGCCGAGCGCGTAGTTGGAGCCGACCGACAGGTCGATGCCACCGGAGATGATCACGAACGTCATGCCGAGCGCGATCACCGCGAGGAACGACCCCTGCAGCACCAGGTTGCGGAGGTTGTCCGCGGTGCCGAAGTGCGGGAACGCGAACCACGACGCGGCGATGCCGAGGACGAGCACGACGGCCGCGCCCTGGCGCTGCAGGACACCCGCGAACGCCGCGTTGCGGGCCTGGGTCTGGGTCGCCGTCATTTGCTGCTCCGCTCACGCGCGACGTAGACCGCGACGACGATGATGGCCGCCTGGACCATCTGCGCGGTGGAGTCCGGCAGGTTGTGCTTGATCAGGGTGGCCTGGACGAGCTGCATGAGCAGCGCGCCGAACACGGTGCCGAGGACGCGGACCCGGCCGCCGGTCAGCGGGGTGCCGCCGACGACGACGGCGGTGATCGCGGACAGCTCCATGAGCAGGCCGACGTCGCTCGGGTCGCTGGCGCCCAGCCGCGAAGTCGCCAGCACGCCGGCGATCGCGGCCAGTGCACCCGAGATGACGTAGACGCTGATGAGCACGCGCTTCACCGGCAGGCCGGCCAGGGTGCTGGCGGCGCGGTTGCCGCCGACCGCGACCAGGTGCCGCCCGAACGTCGTGCGCTGCACGACCAGCCCGGTCAGCACCGCCAGCACGCCCGCCACGATCACCATGACCGGGACGCCGAGCAGGTCCCCGGTGCCCAGCGCCAGGAAGTCCTGGTTGCGCAGCTGGACGAGCTGGCCGTGGGCGATGACCAGCGCCAGCCCCCGGCCGCCGACCAGCAACGCGAGCGTGGCGATGATCGGCTGGATGCCCAAGTACGCCACCAGGTAGCCGCTGAACAGACCGGAGACCACACCGGCGATCACGGCGACGATGATCGCCATCAGCGGACCCGCGCCCAGGTAGAGCGGGATGAGCGCGGCGGCGATCGACATCACCGAGCCGACCGAAAGGTCGATGCCCTCGGTGCCGATCACCAGCGCCATGCCGAGCGCGACGATGCAGACCGGCGCCGCCTGCACCAGCTGGGTGCGGAAGTTGGCCGCGGACAGGAAGTTCTCGGTGAACACGACGTTGAACAGCAGCAGCACGACGACGGCCAGGTAGACGCCGTAGTTCTGCAACCACGCCGTGACTTTCGCGCGGTCCGGGCTTCTGGTCAGGGTGGCGCTAGACATCGTTGTCACCCTCGGCTGCGATGGCGGTCAGGACGTTTTCTTCGGTGATCCGGTCGCCGGTCAGCTCGCCGACCACCGAACCGTCGCGCAGCACGACCACGCGGTCGGAGCCGTCGATCAGCTCTTCCAGTTCGGACGAAATGAGCAGCACGCCGAGCCCTTCCTGCGCGAGTTCGTCGATCAGCGCCTGGACCTCGGCTTTGGCGCCGACGTCGATCCCGCGCGTCGGTTCGTCCAGCAGCAGGATCTTCGGGCCGGTGGCGAGCCAGCGGGCGAGCAGCACCTTCTGCTGGTTGCCGCCGGACAGCTCCGACACCTTCTGTTCGGGACTGGCGGCCTTGATCCGCAGGCGCTCCATGAAGATCTGCACGATCTTGTCCTGCTTGGCCTTGCTGACCAGGCCGAACGGCGAGAGCGTCGGCAGCGCGGCGAGCACGATGTTCTCGCGGACCGACAGGTTCGGGATGATCCCGTCGGTCTTGCGGTCCTCGGCCAGCAGCGCGATCCCGGCCCGCATGGCGGCCTTGATCCGGCCCTTCTTGAGCGGTTTCCCGGCCAGCAGCACGCTTCCGCCGTCGAGGGGGAACGCGCCGACGATGGCCCGGGCCGTTTCGCTGCGGCCGGAGCCGAGCAGCCCGGCGAGGCCGACGACCTCGCCGGGCCGGATGCTCACCGAGACGTCGTGCAGCCTCCGCATGCCCGACAGGCCTTCGGCCTTGAGCAGCGGTTCGCGCTCGACGTCGTGTTCCTCGCCGAACGCCGTGACGCCTTCCTCGCGGATCTGCTTGATCTCCCGGCCGAGCATCTTGCTCACCAGCTCGATGCGCGGCAGGTCCTTCAACGGTCCACTGTGGACGACCCGGCCGTCGCGCAGCACGGTGACGCTCTCGCAGACCCGGTACAGCTCGTCCATGCGGTGGCTGACGTAGATGATCGCGATGCCTTCGCCGTGCAGGCGGTTGAGCACCTCGAAGAGCGTCTCGACCTCGCGCGGCTCGAGCGACGACGTCGGTTCGTCCATGATGACGACCTTCGCGTCGGTCGAGACCGCGCGGGCGAGCGCGACCATCTGCTGCGCGCCGACACCGAGGGTGTGCAGCGGGCGCTTGACGTCGTCCTCGATGCCGTAGCCCTTGAGCAGCTCGCGGGCGTCGGCGTACATCTTGGACCAGTCGACGAGACCGGCCTTCGTGCGCGGCTCGCGGCCCAGGAAGACGTTGCCGGCGATGCTCATCAGCGGGACGAGGTTGACCTCCTGGTAGATCGTGGAGATCCCGGCCCGCTGCGCGTCGATCGGGCGCTTGAAGGTGACGGGGGCGCCGAGGTGGCGCACCTCGCCCTCGTCGGGCTGGTAGACGCCGGTGAGCACCTTGATCAGCGTGGACTTGCCCGCGCCGTTCTCGCCGACCAGCGCGTGCACTTCGCCGGGGCGCAGCGCGAAGCTGACGTCGTCGAGCGCGAGGGTGCCGGGGAACCGCTTGGTCACCCCGGCCACCTCGAGCACCGGTGCGGTCGTCATGGCGACGTCCTCTTCGGTGGCTGCCGTCATCAGTACGCGTTCCCGACCTTCTGGGAGGCGTTGGTCTCGTCGTACTGGTCGTCGGTGATCACGATGCTCGCCGGGATGGCTTCGCCGGACTCGAACTTCTGCATCGTCTGGAAGGCCAGCGGGCCGAAGCGCGGGTTGGACTCGATCACGGCGTTGTAGCTGCCGTCGGCGATCAGCTGGACGGCGTTGCGGGTGCCGTCGATCGAGACGACCTTGACGTCCTTGCCCGGCGTCTTGCCCGCGGTCTTGAGCGCGTTGACCGCGCCGACGCCCATTTCGTCGTTTTCGGCGTAGACGGCGGTGATGTCCGGGTGGCTCTGGATGAGCTGCTCCATCACGGCCTGGCCCTTGGAGCGGTCGAACTCACCGGTCTGCTCGGCGACCACGGACAGGCCGGGCGTCTTCGCCAGCTCGTCCTTGAAGCCGGAGGTGCGGTCGGTGGTGACGTTGTTGCCGGACGCGCCCAGCAGGATCGCGACCTTGCCGGTGCCACCGGTGACCCGCGCCATCTCCTGCGCGGCGCGCTTGCCCTGCTCGACGAAGTTGGAGCCGATGAAGGTCAGGTAGTCGGTGCAGGGCTGCGAGGTCACCTTGCGGTCGATGGTGACGACCGGGACCTTCTTGGCCTTCGCGGCGTCGAGCGCCGGCTGGAGGCCGTCGGAGTTCAGCGGCGCGACGACGAGCAGCTGCGCGCCGCGGTCGAGCATCGACTTGATGTCGCTGATCTGCTTGTTGAGGTCGCTCTGGGCGTTGGTGACGAGCAGCTTGTCGCTCGCGATGCCGAGCTTGGCGGCTTCGTCCTTGATGGACTGCGTCTCGGCGATCCGGAAGGGGTTGGCTTCCTTTTCGGACTGTGAGAAACCGACCACCGCGGTCTTGAGGTCGACCTTGGGGTAACCGGTCTTGTCGATGGTGCAGCCGTCGGCGGACGGGGCGACGGACTGGGCGCTGGCGGCGGGGCCGCCACCGCTCGACGGGGCCGCGGGGGTTTCTTCCCTGCTGGTGCAGGAGGTCATGGTGAGCGCGGCGGCGGCCGCGGTGGCCAGGACCAGGAGGGGACGGGTGGGCAGCGGCACGGTGACTCCTCGGGCAGCGACGGTGGTGACCCGCTCACCGGGGTGATCGGAGTCACCGCGGGAGCCTTGGAGTACTTTTTACATCGTTGGAACAACGTTGTAAACCGGCAAATCCTCGCTACACTTCGTGCTCACTATCTCGAAGGAGCCGCCCGTGACCGTGACGCTCAAGGACGTCGCCACGCTCGCCGGAGTGTCGGTGAAGACCGTGTCGAACGTGGTGAACGGCTATGCCTTCGTCAAGCCGGAGAACCGCCGGCGGGTCGAGGAGGCGCTGGCGGCGACGGGTTACCGGCCCAACGTCGGCGCGCGGAACCTGCGCCGCGGGCGCACGGGGTTCCTGGCGCTGATGGTGCCGGAGCTGTCGATCCCGTACTTCGGCGAGCTGGCCGGCCTGGTCATCACGGCGGCGCAGAAGCGCGGGTGGAGCGTCCTGATCGAGCAGACGCAGGGGACGCGCTCCCGGGAGCGCGAGACGCTGTCGTCGCTGGGGCCGCACCTGGTCGACGGGGCGCTGGTGCACCCGGAAGCCCTGGAGGCCGCGGATTTCCCCTCGCCGGGGGAGATCCCGCTGGTGATGCTGGGCGAGCACGCGGTCGACGTGCCGATCGACCACGTGGCGATCGACAACGTCCTGGCGGCGCAGACGGCGGTGACGCACCTGGCCTCCCTGGGGCGCACGCGCATCGCGGCCATCGGGCGCAATCCCGCTCGTGGGACGTCTTCGCAGCGTCTGGCCGGCTACCGGTCGGGTCTGGCCGCGGCTGGCCTGTCCTATTCGGACGCTTTGGTGGCACCGGCGGAGAAGTGGCACCGCTCGGTGGGTGCGGCGGCGATGAAGTCCCTGCTGGCGTCGGACGCACCGCCCGACGCGGTGTTCTGCTTCAACGACCTGCTGGCGATCGGCGCGTTGCGGGCGGTCGCGGAGCTGGGGCTGCGGGTGCCGGAGGACGTGGCGATCGTGGGGTTCGACAACAACGAGGAGAGCGCGTTTTCGCTGCCGTCGTTGACAACGATAGCCCCGGACAAGACGGCGCTGGCGGAGGCGGCGATCGATCTGGTCCACCGCCGCATCACAGGGGACAAGGGCTTGCCACCGCAGGACATCCAGACGCCGTTCGCCCTGGAGGTAAGGGAGAGCACGAGCGGGCGCTAGCCCGAAAGAAAAAAGTAGCTGGGTGGTCATCCCGTCGCCTGAGGCTGTCAAAATCACTTTGAGCCGGGCCCGCAACACAGAGACCAGCGCGAGGGGGCAGGCCAGGCTTGCGGGCCCGGCTCAAAGTGATAGGCCTCAATCAGGCGACGGGATGACCACCCAGCGACCCACCTCGAGAAGGTGAGGGAACAGCGGGACTAGGGGTCATCCCGGAGCCTGCCCGTCCGGCGAGGACAGTCTTTTGCTTCTAAGCCGCGGCAGAACTTCT